>WJBW01000001.1 GCA_009646425.1 Burkholderiales bacterium LSUCC0115 | reverse complement strand
CGTTGGTCCCGCTACGGTTGGCGTTTATTACGGTGACCTCGACAACCATTCCGGCGCTGACAAGACCAACACCATCGTGTCGGCTTCCATGCCCATTGGTAATGGCCTGAAGGCTCACGCCCTGATCGGTACCTACACCGAGACCGGTGCAAACGACGCCGACAAGTGGGCCGTGGGTGTCACCAAGGCTCTGAGCAAGCGTTCCACCGTTTATGCCGCTTACCAGAGCAGCACTTCCAGTGCCGACGTTGAGACCAAGCAGCTGATCTTGGGCGTTGTTCACAAGTTCTAAATCTTCTGCCGCCCGGCCTGCGGCTGGGTCGTAGTAATTTTTAGCTAGCTTGTCTATCAGCCAAATGGTTGATACCTCGAGGGCCTTTGCCTAGGGAAGAATCTCTTCCCATCAAACGCAAAGGCCCTCTTTCCAACCAAAAACATTTCAGCAAATTAGATTTCTATAAATCTGATACCTATTGGCAAACCATTGCCCATCGGGCCGCTGCCTCAGAACACCAAAGGGCTGCAGCTGGCCTAATTCGAATCAAGACCGCCCAGGTCTTCTCATCCCGTCTCCAGAACTACATCAACCCGTTTTTCTCAGATCGCCTCATTGACGAGATCTGCTATGAGGACTTCGCTAAGCTGGCCACGCACCTGCTTGACCAGGGGCTCTCTACGCCGACTGTGCGTCAGGTCCTCCAGGTGGCCCGTAAGGTGCTGGTTTGGGCCCTGGAGCGGGGATTGGTGGGCCGTGTGCCCCTGCTGCCGGTGATCCGAACCCGAAGTGAACCGCGTGGCGGCTTCAGCCCGCCTGAACTCTTGGTCCTCTGGCGAACGGCCAGACGGCTCTCAGCCCAACCCTCTGGCGGCATTGATCCAGCAAACGGTTCGACAAACTCAATCGCTGCATTACCGGCTTTGCCCCAGCAGGATCATCGTTGTCGACGCGCTGGCGTCTACACCCGGCCCACAGCCGAGACGCCGCTACCCGCCTACTTCCCGTGGCTGATTATGTTCATGCTGAACACCTTCATTCGGCCGACGGATTTGAAGAACATTCGCCATCGACATGTCACGGTGGTGCGCAATGGTCACACCTACCTGCGCCTCGACTTACCCGAGAGCAAGCGACATTCAGAGGTCATGGTGAGCCTGCGGCCGGCTGTTCGCATCTATGAGCGCATTCTCAAGACGGCGGCCGTCACTGGGCATGATCGCCCGAACGACTACCTTTTCTACCCCGAGTGTGAGGACCGCGAGGCTGCCATGATGGTCATGACGGTCCAGTTTCGACGGCTTTTGGATCAGGCGGGTTTGCGGGTTGGTAAACGCGGACAGAGCCGGTCGCTCTATAGCCTTCGTCACACCGCTATTACCTACCGACTGCGCTATGGCCAAGGCATTGACCTGCTGACCTTGGCCAAAAACGCACGCACTTCGGTGGCCATGATCGAAAAATTCTATGCCTCGGAGTTGGGCCCAGAGATGAACGTTGGGATGCTCCAGAGTCGCCGTCGTAATAATTGGCAGATGGGGTAGACCGGACAGACGGGAACTATGGCCCGAGGATGATCAACGGCGCTTAGGGTGAGAGGACTTCCTCGTCCTTGGTCTTGACGGGCTTGACCAGGTCCTCACGTTTGATTCCGAGCCAGACCGTGATCGGCGCCATCACAAAGATCGAGGAATAGATGCCAAAGACAATGCCAATGGTCAGCGCCAGGGCAAAGTGAAACAGCACCGGTCCGCCAAAGATCAGCATGCCCAGCACCATGGTCTCGGTGGTGCCGTGGGTGATGATGGTCCGGCTCATGGTTCGGGTGATGGCGTTGTCAATGACCTGGGTGACGCTAGCCTTTCGCATGCGACGGAAGTTCTCCCGAATCCGGTCGGCGACCACCACGGACTCGTTCACCGAGTAGCCCAGCACTGCCAAGATCGCCGCCAGCACCGAGAGGGAGAACTCCCACTGAAAGGCCGCAAAAAAGCCCAGGATGATCACCACGTCGTGCAGGTTGGCTACAATGGCCGCCACCGCAAACTTCCACTCAAAGCGCAGGGCCAGGTAGATCATGATGCCCACGATCACGAAGAGCAGGGCAATCAGGCCGTCGGTGGCCAGCTCGGCACCCACCTGGGGCCCCACAAACTCCACGCGCCGCAGCTCGGCCTTGTTGTCTGGGGTCAGGCTCACCAGACCGGCAAAGACCTTCTGCGCCTGGGCATTGCTCTCTTCACCCTTGAGCGGTAGACGAATCAGGACATCTCGAGAGCTGCCAAAGTTTTGAACCTGGGCGTCTGAATAGCCCATGGCCACAACCGCTGTTCGGACCTTCTCAACCGGGGCCGCCTGAGCATAGTTCACCTCCATGACCGTGCCACCGGTGAACTCAATGCTAAAGGCCAGACCACGCACGGCAATGAAGACAATGGCTGCGACGAACGTCACCACGGAGATGACGTTGAGCAGCTTGGCATGCCGCATGAAGGGGATGTCGTTTTTGATTCTAAAAAATTCCATGACGATGCTCTTTTCTTGGCCGGTTAACCGACCGCCAGGGCCTTGACCCGGCGACCGCCATACCAAAGGTTCACCAGGCCGCGGCTAAAGAAGACGGCCGAGAACATGCTGGTCAGAATGCCCAACACGTGGACCACTGCAAAGCCACGAACCGGCCCCGAGCCAAAGATCAGCAAGGCCACGCCCGCGATCAAGGTGGTGATGTTGGAGTCCAGGATGGTGGCCCAGGCCTTGTCATAGCCAGTGGCAATGGCCGCCTGTGGCGTGGCCCCATCGCGAATCTCTTCTCGCACCCGTTCGTTGATCAGCACGTTGGCGTCGACCGCCATGCCCAGTGTTAGGGCCATCGCCGCGATCCCTGGCAGGGTGAGGGTGGCCTGCAGCAGAGACAGCAGGGCAAACAGCAAGAGCAGATTGAGTGTCAGGGCCAAGACCGAGACCACCCCGAACAGACTGTAGTAAGCCGCCATGAAAATGGCAATCACCACGAAGCCATAGAGTGTTGAGTTAAACCCCTTAGCAATGTTCTCAGCCCCAAGGCTGGGACCAATCAAGCGCTCTTCGATGATGTCCATGGGCGCGGCCAGCGAGCCCGCGCGCAGCAGCAGTGCCGTGTCAGCAGCCTCTAGGGTGGTCATTCGACCAGAAATCTGTACCCGGCCGCCGGGAATCTCCGAACGAATCACCGGTGCGGTCACCACCTCACCGCGGCCTTTTTCCACCAACAAGATGGCCATGCGCTTGCCGATGTTGTCTCGGGTTACATCCCGGAAGATGCGCGCGCCCTTGCCGTCCAGGGTCAGGTGGACAGCTGGCTCGCCCGGGTTCTGGGAGTCAAAACCGGCCTGGGCATCGGTCAGGTTCTCACCTGTGAGTACCACTTCTTTTTTGAGCAGCAGGGCCTGACCACCGCGCTCCTGGTACAGATCAAGTCCGGGCAGGCTGCGCCCAGCCGCCAGGGCAGACTGCGCCTCAGGGCTGTCATCCACCATGCGGACTTCCAGGGTGGCGGTACGACCCAGGATGTCTTTGGCCTTGGCGGTGTCTTGCACGCCTGGCAGCTGCACCACGATTCGGTCAGAACCTTGCTGCTGCACGATGGGCTCAGCCACGCCCAGTTCATTGATTCGGTTGGCCAGGGTGCTGATATTTTGTTTGAGGGCGAGGTCTTGCACCCGCTTGGCTGCCACTGGCGTGACGCGACCGCTAAGCGTCAGGCTGCTGGCGGCCCCACCGGGCTGCCACTCCAGCTCCGCAAACTGCTCGGTGAGCAACGGAAGAGCCGCCTGCCGAATGGCCTCTTCGCGGAAGTTCACCACCACTGCATCGGCCTGACGGTCAATGCCACTGTGTCGAATGCGCTTGTCCCGCAGGAAAGTCCGTGCCTCACCCTGAAGGGCATCAAGCCGTTTGGTCAGGGCGGTTTTTAGATCTACCTGCAGCAGAAAGTGAACGCCACCGCGCAGATCCAGGCCCAGGTACATGGGCAGCGCCCTGATGGCCGAGAGCCAAGCCGGTGAAGCCGAGACCAGGTTGGGGGCCACCACATACCGAGCATCCTCTGGCTTGGCCCCTGCGTTCAAAGACTTCTCGATGAGGTCCTTGGCCTTAAGCTGAAGATCGGTCGAGGCAAATCGAGCGCGCACGGTGTTGCCGGTGTTGGTGGCCTCCCAGCTGACCCCGGTATGGGGCAGTTGGTTGGTCGCCAGCAGGCCCTCGATCTGGTTGACCAGATCGGGCTGAACCTTCAGGGTGGCCTTGGCCGTTGAGACCTGGACAGCCGGAGACTCACCAAATAGATTGGGCAGGCTGTAGAGCAGGCCAAAGGCCAGCGCCACGGCCATGAGCACCAGTCGCCACCAGGCTAGCTTGTTCATTTCAGAGCGCTACAGCAGATCTTTGAAGGTGCCCTTGGGCAGCAGGGTCTGAATCGCCTGACGCTGCATCACGATCTCAACAGGCTTTTCGCCACCCGATATCTCCACTGTGATGTAGACCGTATCAACCTTGGTGACCCGGCCCACAATGCCGCTCACGGTAACAATCTCGTCGCCTTTTTGAAGTCCTTCCACCAGAGCCTTGTGCTCTTTGGCGCGCTTCATCTGAGGACGAATCATCAGGAAGTACAGCACTACGAACATCAGGATCAGGGGCAGGAACTGCATAAACGGGTCACCACCGCCGGCAGGGGCGGATTGGGCGTAGGCGTTGGAAATCAGCACAGACACACTCCAGAAAAGGGGTTAGAGAGCTCTCACGCCCCAGGCCTCTGTCGAACAGCACCCTGGGCGTGGGGCAACACCTACTAAGTATAAAGTAGCCCCCATGAAATCTTTTTCCGTTCAGGCCACTGATGGCAAGGCTCGTGCAGGGGTATTGGCCCTCAACCATGGGCTGGTCCAGACACCCATCTTCATGCCCGTGGGCACCTATGGCGCGGTGAAGGGGGTGACACCCCAGACCTTGCAGGCGCAGATTGGCGCCCAGATCATCCTGGGTAATACGTTTCACCTCTGGCTGCGACCCGGCCTGGAGATTATTCAAAAGCACCAGGGTCTTCACCGGTTTGTGAACTGGGACAAGCCGATGCTGACCGACTCGGGTGGCTTTCAGGTCTGGTCTTTGGGCGATCTTCGGAAGATTTCAGAAGAGGGGGTGGCCTTTCAGTCACCGGTCAATGGCGACAAGCTCTTCATGGCACCCGAAGACTCGATGCGCATTCAGCATGTCCTGAATTCCGACATTGCCATGGCCTTTGATGAGTGCACCCCCTATCCGGCCACGCGTGAGCAGGCGGCTGCCAGCATGCAGCTCTCGATGCGTTGGGCGGCGCGCTCGCGCCGGGCTTTCGATGATTTGTCGGCCCAGCCCTCCTATCCCCCCTATGCCCTACACCCGGAGGCCCCCATGGCCAATGCGCTCTTTGGCATTGTTCAGGGCGGCATGTTTGAAGACCTGCGAACTGAGTCCCTGCGGGCGCTCACGCAGATTGGCTTTGAGGGCTATGCGATTGGTGGGCTCTCCGTGGGTGAGCCCAAAGACGACATGCTCAGGGTCTTGGCCCATACGGCGCCCCAGTTGCCAGTCGACAAGCCACGTTATCTGATGGGCGTGGGCACCCCCGAGGATCTGGTCGATGGGGTGGCCAACGGCATCGACATGTTCGACTGCGTCATGCCAAGTCGCAATGGTCGCAATGGCTGGCTGTTCACCAGTCAGGGGGACCTCAAGATACGCAATGCCCGATTCAAAGACGACCTGCTGCCCATTGACCCGGCCTGCGGCTGCCCGGTCTGCCAGCCTCAGGCCCATGGCGAGGACCGACCGCACTTCACCCGGGCTTATCTGCATCACCTGCAGCGCATCGATGAAATGCTGGGGGCCAGCCTGGCCACCATTCACAACCTCTCTTTCTACCTGAACCTCATGCGTCAGATGCGAGCCGCCATTCAGGCAGGTGAGTTCTCATCTTGGCGTCGTGACTTTGCGGCCAAGCGGGCCTCCGGCGTTTAGCCCTCCGCGGCATGCCAGCCTCGTAGAGCCCCCTCCTTACCAAGCCTGCCGTACTTAGCGAGCCGCCCGTTCTAAAAACATCGCATCGCCATAGCTAAAGAAGCGGTAGCCCTGGTCGATCGCGTGGGCATAGGCCTGACGAATTCGGTCATAGCCCGCAAAGGCACTGACCAGCATCAGCAGGGTCGACTTTGGTAGGTGGAAGTTGGTGATCAAAGCGTCAACCAGCTGGAATGCGTAACCCGGTGTGATGAACAAATCGGTCTCCCATTGACCCGCCAGGTCTACCTCAAGGGGCAGGGCCAAAGACCCGCCCGCGTGGTTTGGGCCACCGACCGAGGCGAATCGCTTCGCCGCTGACTCGAGTGTGCGCAGGCTGGTGGTGCCCACCGCGATGATGCGTCGGCCTTCTCGACGGGCCTGGCTGATGGCCGCAGATGTGTCCGTGCTGAGAGAGCACCATTCGCTGTGCATGCGGTGTTGGCTTAAGTCTTCGCTGCGCACGGGCGAGAAGGTGCCGCTGCCCACATGCAGGGTGACGCGGGCGGTTTGAACGCCCATCTCCATCAGACGATTTAAAAGCGCCTGGTCAAAGTGAAGTCCTGCGGTCGGTGCAGCCACCGAACCAGGATGCTGGGCGTAGACGGTCTGGTAGCGTTGGCTGTCTTGCTCGGTGGGGTCGTGAGCGATGTAAGGTGGCAGCGGCAGTTCGCCATAGCGGTCCAAGACTGTAAAGACGGGTTCACCGAAGTCGATCACAAACCGATCGTCGTGAGAGGGGTCTCGGCCCAGGACGGTTACAGGGTAGTCGGGGAGCCCTTGTCGACCAAGCATGAGCCCACTGCCGGCGCTTGGCTTCTTGCTGGCTCTGAGCATGACCTGGGCCTGGGTCTCGTTGAGCAGCCGCTCCACCAGGATCTCGACGGCACCGCCGGTTGGCTTGGTGGCATGAAGCCGGGCTGGGATCACCTTTGAATCATTGAAGATCAGTAGATCGCCCGCCCGAAGGATCTGGGACAGATCTAAAAAAGCGCGATCGTCAAAGCCATCGCCTGCCAAGTCGTTGTCGACTGATGGCACCACCAGCAGTCGACTGGCCGACCGCTCTGCGCAGGGGCTCTGGGCAATGAGTTCCGGGGGCAGGTGGTAATCAAAGTCGGAGAGGCTGTAGCGGGTCATGGCGACTGGCAGAATAACCCATGTGAAACTCGCTTCTGCCTCAGATAGCCAACCTCCAGGCCCTGCCGATCCAAGTGAACTGCTGGAGGTCATGACTGGCGGCAGTACTGGTGACGCCAAGCCACTCGCTAGGCCTGCCAACACTTGGCGGGCCAGTGCCCAGATCGAGTCCACGGTGTTTGATCTCAGCCCGGCAGATCGCTACGCGGTCTTGGGCAGTCCGGCTCACTCTCTGTGGGCCTATGTGGCATTTCGAGCGCAGCAGGCGGGTAGCGTTTTCATTGGACTTCAGTCCATCGGTGCCCCAGAGATGGCTTGCCTGCACAACGAAGACATCACTGTGTTGTATGGCCTGCCCGAATTGGTCATGGTGTTGGCCAGACGGTTGGTTCGGAGCCATGCGTCGCTGCCCCGGCTTCGCCGGGTTTTGATAGGCGGTGGACCGCCACCGCCTGGCCTGTCGGTTGAGGAGCTCCGGCAGGCTTTCCCAGTGGCGACTTGTTGGAGTTTTTACGGCGCAGCCGAGACCAGTTTCATCGCCTATGCAGCACTCGGTGAGCCCTACAAGGCGTTTCCTGGCGTTGACATCAGAATGGGGGATGGTCAGCTGATTTGGGTCAAGAGCCCCATGACCATCACGCCCGAGGCCTGGGTGAACACTGGGGATTTGGGCCAGTGGTTGGACACTCAAAAGTCCTTCATGGTGTTGGGCCGGGCAGTTCGTCAACTTCAGATCAAAGGGAAAAAATTCCCGGTCGAACAGATGGAGCAGTTCTTATCAGAATGCCTCAAGACACAAAGACTGGCGCTGGTGTCTGATTCGCATGGCCATCCCTGTTGCCTTCTGGTGGATGGCCCAGTTCCACGCTCTGGGGCGCCAACAGCACAGAGGATTAATGACCTCATTCGTGGGCAACAGCCAGGCTTCCCACTGATTCGCAGAGTTGAAGTCTTGGACCAGGCCAATTGGCCGCTCACGTCGTCTGGCAAAACCAACTGGCGGGCACTGCAAGGCATTGCTTCACAGACTTGCACATGACACGGGTGTTGATCATTTCCGCAAAAAGAACGCCCATTTCCCCCAAGCATGGGGCGCTCAAGGCCGCCCCATTTTTTGACTTAGCCGCTTGCGCGATCAAGGCTCTTCTGCCGGCCTGCCCAAACCTTGAGGCTTATGGGGTTCGTCAACCCTTGACCAGCCAGACAAAGGCGCTCCAGGCCCTGATCGCTGGCAATGCGCTCGGAGCAGGTGGCAATCCTGCTCGGCTGATGGCATTGGCCGCTGGCCTGCCGGCTGGCTTGCCAGCGATGACGATTGACACCCAGTGCTGCAGTGGTCTCGATGCGATTGGCCTCGCCTTTGAGCGGCTGATGGCTTCGCCGTTGAACCAGCCGCGATTGATATTGGCCGGCGGGGCTGAGAGTGCCTCCCTGTCACCGATTCGAATCGATCGACTGACTCAGCAAGCCTACGAGGAGGCGCCTTTTACCCCTTGGCCTGACCGTAACCCCAGCATGCTTGATGCGGCCATAGACCTTGAGCGTTCTCGTGGCCTGAGCCATAAGGACATGCTGGATTGGCTGGACAATAGTCTTCAACGCGTCCGCCAGCCAAGCCGCTCGATCACCCCATGCCTGGGCGTGGAAGAGGACCGTCAACCGCCGACTCTCAGCCCAGCCCTGATTCGGCGTGCCGCAGGTCGCCGACCATACAACCCTTTGCTGATGGCGCCGCTGGCTGACGGTGCAGCGTTTGTGGCTCTCTCGACGCAGGCCCATTCAATCCCGCTTGATGACGGAGAGCCCTTCTGTCTGCCCCTAGAGGTGCTGTCCTTTGGCCAAGCGGGGTCGGATCCAGCCTTGCCAGGTCTATCCTGTCAGGCGCTGGCTGCTTGGTTAGGTGAGTGTGAGCAACGCTTTGAGTTTGACCGCAAAAAGATGGTGGTCTCACTCATGGAGTCCTTCGTGGCCCAGGTCTTGGCCAACGTTCAGGACCTTGGTCTCGATCCACAGCGGGTCAACCCGTGGGGGGGCTTGCTCACCCGAGGGCACCCGGTTGGGGCCAGTGGCGCTGTATTGGTCTGTGACCTGTTTGATCACCTCGGGCCCGGGGAGATCGGCCTGGCCCTAATCCCTGCTGCTGGAGGCTTGGCCAGTGGCCTGCTGGTAAGACGGCTGAACGCGAAGACTTCTGGCTTCTAGCGCCTCGGCCAGTCGGTGGTTGGCCTCAAAGGTTTGGCGTACCAGGGGTGCCACCGCCCGAATCCCTGCTGACCGACCACAGCGCACCCGATAGGCATCTTGGATGGTCTGCAGCCGTTGTTGAATCAGGCTTGTGGCCCGGATCAGCAGTCCTACCAAAAGGGTCAAGGTGTCGGTCGACACCCCCAGTCGATTGAGCGGCGCCAGGATTCTGCGAAAGACCGCGAGCATCTCTGTGATGGGCGTAGTCACGCTCACCAGGTCAGCGAGCATCACCAGAGCCAGCAGGCGCAGCGCCGAGACCAGTGCCAGCTCGCCGGCCAGGACGAGCCCGCTGCTGGAGTAGACCAATCCAAACTGAAACACACCCACCAAGCCAGCCAGCAGCCCTGCGGTCTTGAGTAGAACCACGAGGCGACGACGACCGCGTGCCAGCAGACTCAGATAGCCCAACACCGCCAACAAGCTCACGGTGAGCAAAAGCACCAGGCTCGTGCTGGGCAGCAGAGCCATGGAGGCTGCGGCTAGGACCAGCAGCTTGGTGCCTGGCCTAACGCGATGCAGCCAGCTGGGCTCGGAGAGGTAAAGGCTCAGCATGGTGAGCCAAGCTGGCCTTTGGCCCAGTCCTCATAGGCCGGCAGGACTCTGGAGGGCGGTCCCTGCAGCTGAACCCGCCCTTGGTCTAACCAGATCACCTCCTCGAAGTCATGGAGCAGGTGTAATTGATGGGTGGAGAACACCACCTTGAGCTGGGTCGATCGAATTAGATGGGTCATCTGCCTTGCAGTGAACAGGTCCAGGTTGGCAAAGGATTCGTCGAGCAAGATGATCTTGGGCTGGTCCATGAGCACAGCCAAAAGACAGACCAGGGTTTTCTGGCCGGCCGAGAGCTCGTGGCTGGCCATGGTCAAAATTCTCTGGGCGCCATAGCGATGGGCCAGGCGCTGAGCCTCTTGGCGGGCAGTCTCGAGCGATGACCCCCGCTGGGTTAGACCAAAGGTCAGCTCTTCCATCACCGTCGGAAACAGCAGCTGGTGATCTGGATTCTGAAAAACCAGGCCAGCTGGTCCCTCGATCTCCAGTTGGCCTCGGTGGGCTTTGAGCAGGCCTTGCAACAGTCGAAGCAGACTGCTCTTGCCAGCCCCATTGGGGCCAATGACACCGAGCAGTTGTGCGGATGAGCGCAGGCTCAGCCCCTGAAAGACCTCGCGGTCGCCGACTCGGGCCCAGATGTCATTTAACTCCATGGCCGGTATACTACGGCCCTTCTTCGCAAGACACACTGCACCGGCCGGAGTGGTGGAATTGGTAGACGCACCGGACTCAAAATCCGGCGCCAGAGATGGTGTGCGGGTTCGAGTCCCGCCTCCGGCACCAGCCCCCAGGGTTAAGGGATTGCGATCAGCGCAATGCCAGTTCGCTCGGACATGATGCGTCCGGACAGCCCCGTTTCCAACTGCAAAGCTTCGATCAGGTGACTGGGCATGATCACCCAATCACCTGGCTGTGGCGTGGCGGCGATGATCACCCGCTGTGCGGCAAAAGACAGGCTCGGGGCGGTCAGCCGCCAGGTGATGATGCGCGTCGGTTTGGCTGCGGTCGGATCGACCAGTCGTTGTTGAATCTCGGTAACGATCTGCACCATCGGCTCACGCAGACTCTGCATCACCTGTGGCACCAGCCAACCGTGAAGGCTCAGACCAAAGAGCAACACCAGGCCTGTCAGACCAGTCTTGTAAAACCGCAGGCCCACCAAGGCACTGGCCAATGCGGCACAGGACGCAGCCGCCAGCAGCAATGACTGCTCTTGTAGTCGGCCCCAGGTCTCTTGCAGGACGGTTCGGTAATAGACATCCTGCAGCTGACCCAGCAGTTGTTGGGAGAGGTCAGCAGAGGCCATCAGATACGCCAGCCCCCCCAACAGCAGACCCAGCATCAGCAGCGGCCACAACAGGGTCAGCGCCTTGAACCAGCGATGCCAAAACACGCCAAGTCCAGCCCCCATGGCCAGGCTCATGATGACTACCAGACCTGACAGGCCATAAAAACCATAGTGCGGCAGCTTGGTGGCCGAAAAAGAAAAGAACACCAAAACAAACACCAGAACAGACCAGCACATGTGCAGCTCACGCCGCCTGATCAACTGCCCGCCATTGCCGCGCCCCAAGACTGCGAGCACCGATGCCAACAGAATCACTGTCCAGGGCAGGGTGGCCACCAACATCCAGCCCGGGTAGTAGAGTGGGCCAGCGGAGAACCCATGCATGGTGTTGGTAAAGCGCCCCAGATTGTGCAGCCCCAGAAAGCCCTCTACAAAGGCCATGCCTTGGGCCTGAAACTGCAGGACATACCAAGGGGCGGCCATCACCAAGACCAATGCCCAGGCCACCGGATCAAAGACAAGCCGCAGCCAGCGACGAAAGCGTCCCGCCGTCAGCGCGGCGATCAGACTGGCTGCCGCTGGCACCAGCAGTGCGATGGGGCCTTTGGTCAGCAGCCCCAGCCCAAGCGTGACCGCGGCCAGACGGATCCAGAGTCGGCCAGACTCTTCTGGCTGCAGTGGGCTGCGTCGTTCGGTGGGCCACAGTGCACGCCAGACCAGCAACAGGGTGAGGACCAAAAAGGCATTGAGCGTGGCATCTGCAGTGGCCGCGCGAGACATCGCTGCCACGCCCAGGCTGCTGGCCCCGATGAGGACCCCCCAGGCATAGACGCGATGTCGAACCGCTGGCAGCAGCCGCTGGGCGATGAGATAGGCCCAGCCCGCCATGGCGCCGACCCAGACCAGGCCCATCACGGCCGAGGGCAGCCTGGCCGCAAAGGAGTTCAGGCCAAAGGCCTGAAAGCTCAACATCTGCAGCCAGTGAATCAACACGGGCTTGTCGAAACGTGGCGCATCGAGCAGCCAGGGCGAGACCCAGTCACCTCGAGCGAGCATCTCGCGACTGGCCTCCGAGAAGGCGCCTTCATCCAGATCGGTCAGTGGGGCATGCCCCAGTCCCGTGAACAAAATGAGTCCAGCCACCAGCCAGGCAGCGACCAGAAACAGCAGGTCATCGAGTCTTCGGTTTGGTCTGAGCGGGTCCACGGCGTTCACTGGTCCCGATCAGGTCATGCGGCTGTGGTCTCTGAGCCAGAAGTAAAGACCCAACAGGCCCTGCACCGTCACCGTCAACCCAAACAAGATAGAGCTGGCCATGACCAGTTCTTTGGAAAAACCAAATGGGGTGATCAAGGCCAGCGCGCCAAGCTCTCGTGCACCAAAGCCTCCGATGGTGGCCGGCAGAATGCCAACAATAAAAATACCGCCGCTCAGAGCCACAATCAGTGCCAGTGGCACTGGCAGGTTGACAGCCTGCATGCAGCACCAAAACGCCAGCGACGTCAGCAGTTGAACGGCGATCGACAGCGCAAGCGTGCGCCTGAGCATGGGCGTGGCGACCGATAACTCCACGAACCGGGCCCGGCCCACGCGGGCCAGTCGAGTAGCCGCATAGGGCAGCACCAGGATGCTGATCAAACCAGCCAGATACAGCGCCCCCAGCTCAGAGTGCAGCCAGCCTGTTTCAAGGCTAAACCAGGCGTAGCCGCTGGCCAGTAGGCTCACCCAGGCCAGGCCCCACAGGCCACTGACTCGATCAGCCAGCACACTGGCCGCCGCAGAGGTCTTGTGGCCGGTACTGGCCAGGCGAGACAGGCCGATGACACGCCAGAGGTCTCCCCCAACAATGCCCCCTGGCAGCACACTGTTGGCGGTGATGGCCTGTGCGTAAAGACTCAGGGCCTGGGGCCATTGCAGTGGCAGATGAAGGCCCTGCGCAATGCGTTGCCAGCGGGTCACACAAATGAGATTCGCCATGAGAGCCAGCAGACAGCCCAGGGCAAACCAGCCCAGATGAGCCCCACCCAAGACCTCTCCCAGTAGACCGCGGTCCAGGCTGCTCAGAAGCCCGGCGAGCAGGGCGAGTCCCAGTGCAGGCTTGAGCAGTTTTTTCAAGGCTAGTCCGTGGTCCGGCTTTCGCCTGACTTCAGGATGTACTGTTGACGACCAGCCGGCTCGTGATAGATGCGGATCAAGAGCTCTCCAATGAGCCCCACCGCCAAGAGCTGGGTGCCCACCAGGGTCAGCAAGACGCCGAGCAGCAGCAGCGGTCGGCCTCCAATGTCTTGGCCCATGACCAGCTTGTCAAAGCCCAGCCAGGCGAGCACACCCAAGCCCAGGGTCAGCATGACCAGGGCAATGCCACCAAAGGCGTGGATGGGCCGATGCAAAAAGCGCATGGTGAACCGAATCCAGAGCAGATCGAGCATGACCCGGATGGTTCGGTCGATGCCGTACTTGGAGACACCAGCACTTCGGGCGTGGTGTCGAACTGGCACCTCAACGATATTGGCCCCGACCTCCGCCGCCAGCGCGGGGATGAAGCGGTGCAGCTCACCATAGAGCCTCAGGTCATGGATCACACGGGCTCGATAGGCCTTCAGGGCGCAGCCGTAGTCATGCAGCCGGACTTTGGTGACCTTGCTGATCAGGGCATTGGCGATCTGGCTCGGAATCTTGCGAGACAAGGTCGCGTCTTGTCGGTCTTTGCGCCAGCCGGAGACCATGTCGACGTCTGGCCGGTCTTTCAGAATCTGAACGAGGCTCAGGATGTCTCGCGGATCGTTTTGCAGGTCACCGTCCAGGGTGACGATGAAGCCACCGCGTGCGGCATCGAATCCCGCCTGCAGGGCTGTGGACTGCCCGTAGTTGCGGATCAGGGCCAGACAGCGCAGCCAGGGTGTGCGAGCGGCCCAGTTTTGTAGGACCCGATAAGAGCCGTCACGCGAGCCGTCGTCCACCAGAATCAATTCGAATTGCAGGCCCGATGGACTCAAGGCCTCGTCAATGGCCTGGATCAGCCGTGGCAGGCTGTCGACCTCGTTGTAGATCGGAATGACGACAGAGAGCTCTGGCAGGGGTGCATCTGGGTGGGCAGTGGTCATGTCCGCATTCTACTGGGCCGGGTCTTGGGCCAGGGAGAACCAGCGGGCGTTCACACCCAGATCATGCTTCCCCTCCAGCCGAATGGCCTCGAGCAGGGTGGCCACATCGGGGTGGGTCTGGGCCAGGGGCTCGGTCAGCGGCTCGCTCAGTGGCTCAGTCCGGGGCTGCGCTTCGGAACCGCTCGGTCCTGGCCCGCCGGACTTCCATGCATCGGTGCCTGTCAACACGCGCGTCTGAATGAGCAGGACCCTAGGCGAGCCGGGCAGCTGCCGCAGGTCCTGCTGAAGCTGCCAGTGGTTGTCTTTTTCACCTTTGGGGTTCCAGGCATAGACCCGGGCGCCAGGCAGGTAGGCCGAGAGGTTGGCCAGCAGCTTGCGATCGTCGGAGGCCAGAATCGGCAGCGGCTGCAGGCTGGAGACAGCCTGTGCGACGGCCTTGTAGCCGGTGAGTCGCACGAACGGGTCGGTCTGCCGCTGGCCTGCCAATCCCCAGGCCTGGGTTAGCCAGGGCGAGGCCATCAACAGGCCGCAGACAATCACGTTGATCAACAGGCTCAGCCAAAGGCCAATCTGCGTACCCAGGGACAGTCGATGGCCCCGACTGGCGCTCTCGATAAGCCACCAGGCGGCCACCACCAGGCTGATGCCCACCAGCGCTGGCGAGGCCCAATTGGCGTGTGCCCTGGACAACAGACTCTGCAGCATCACCACCAGCAGCATGGGCCAGGCAAACCGCAGCAGCAGGCCTATGGCCTCGTTGGTCTGCTGGTCGTAGGGGCTGCGATTGGCCAGGCCTCGGCCCATTCGACGCAAGGAGCCCCAGAGAAACATGCCAAAGACCAGGGGACCAACCGTGCCCCACTGAGAAGCAAAAAAGCGCATCAGGCCGGTGGGATGCAGCCCATGGTCTTGGCCCACGGTGATGTCGGCGTGGTGCGCCATGGTCGGCCAGTCCCAATGGGCATTCCAGATCAGATTGGGACTGAAGACCAGCAGGGCCACCGCTGCACAGACCCAGGGGCCTGGGGTCAGCAGGCGCCTGCGCTGCGCCAACACCCAGAGGGCCGAGAGGGCAAAGACGGCCATCGAGTATTTGGTCAAGAGCCCCAGGCCTGCGAACAGACCGCAGGCGACCCACCATCGCAGCCCTTCATTGGAGGTTGTCTGAACCCCGTAGAGCCTGGGCTGATCGTGATGCAGGCCTTCTACAAAAGCCCACAAGGCAGCTGACCACCAGAGCAGCAGCCAGGCATCGGTGGTGGCTGCCTGGCTGTAAAAGCTGGTCAAGGGGGCCAGGGCAAAGAGCACGGCAGCCCAGAGCCCCACCCGGGGACGATCAAAGAGTCGCTGGGCGGTGGCGTAGACGAAAAGACTTGCTAGACCGATGGCCAGTGGCTGCAGCCAGCGCACACAGCCTTCACCGCTGAGCGGTCCAGTGGCCTGCGATGGCGCACCGCAGCTCCAGCTCGCCAGAGACAGCACCCAGGCGATGAACGGGGGCTTGGAGTAGTAGCCCATCTGCAGATCGCGAGACCAGACAAGGTACTGGGCCTCGTCCACCGACAGGGGTACGGGCCAGATGGCTGCCGCCCAGACCCGCAACACCACGACCACCAGCAGACCCAGGCCCAGCAGGCTCAAGACGACGGGATGGGCTGGAAGGCTCCTGGTGGGCATGATGCCCCCATGATAAGGCCGAGCCAGCTGCGGGCCCATGGGTTGTGATGCAGCTCGGGGGATTGATGCGAAAATAGACCCCATGGCCAGCGCCCCCTCTTTCGTGCACCTGCGGCTGCACTCTGAATACTCGATTGTGGATGGCATCACCCGACTGGGCGATGCGGTGGCCAAGGCCCAGTCCGATGGCCAGCGGGCTCTGGGCCTGACCGACCTGGGCAATACCTTTGGGTTTGTGAAGTTTTACAAGGCTGCGCGCGCCAAAGGGGTCAAGCCGATTCTGGGGGCGGATGTCTTTGTCACCAACCCGGCCGATCGAGACAGCCCCTTTCGGCTGCTGCTGCTCATTCAAAACGAGCAGGGCTATCGCAACCTGTGTGAGCTGCTCTCGCGTGCCTGGCTGACCAACGCCTATCGCGATCGAGGCGAGATCGACCTGGCCTGGTTTATGGCTTCGGCCGCAGACCCAGCCTCCTCAGAGGGCGCCGGAGACCCTTCGCTCGCCCAGGGCCTGATCTGCCTCTCGGGTGCCCAGCAGGGCGAAGTGGGCCAGGCCCTGCTCAAACAAACCGACCAGGCCTATCAAGAGGCACTGGCTGCTGCAAAGCGGCTCAGACAGATCTTTGTCGAGGGTTTTTTCATTGAACTGCAGCGCGCCGGTCTGCCGGGCGAGGACCTCTATGTCCGAGCGGCTCTGCGGCTGGCTGCAGAGCAACAACTGCCAGTGGTCGCCACGCACCCCGTGCAGTTCCTGGATCCACAGGACTTCCAGTCCCACGAGGCCAGGGTCTGCATTGCCAGCGGGGAGACCCTGGGCAATCCGCGTCGCCGCCGCGACTTCACCCAGCAGCAATACCTGGCGAGCCAGGCCGAGATGGCCGAGCGGTTTGCCGACGTGCCTCAAGCCCTAGCCAACAGCCTGGCCATTGCGGCCAAGTGCAACCTGAGTCTGCAGCTGGGCACGCCGCGACTGCCCGACTTTCCGACGCCTCATGGCGAGAGCCTGGAAGACTTTCTGCGCGCGCTGTCCAAAGAAGGGTTGGAGCGACGCCTGTCCCTGCTCTATCCCGATCAGGCCCTGCGAGACGAGCGCAGATCCGTCTACCAAGCCCGACTGGACCTGGAGTGCGAGACCATTATTCAGATGGGCTTTCCGGGCTACTTCTTGATCGTGGCCGACTTCATCAACTGGGCCAAGAACAATGGCGTGCCCGTGGGTCCTGGCCGGGGCTCAGGAGCCGGCTCCTTGGTGGCATACAGCCTGGGCATCACCGACTTGGATCCGTTGCCGTACGCCTTGCTCTTTGAGCGATTCCTCAATCCAGAGCGGGTCAGCATGCCCGACTTTGACATCGACTTCTGCCAAGAAAAGCGCCAGCTGGTGATCGACTATGTGCGGTCTCGTTATGGCCGTCAGGCGGTCAGCCAGATTGTGACCTTTGGCACCATGGCCTCGAGGGCTGTGATTCGAGATGCAGGCCGGGTTTTGGAGCTGCCCTACAACTTCTGCGACCAGCTCTCCAAGCTGATTCCTGTGGTGCAGAACAAGCCCCTCTCGCTGCAAGAGGCGCGCGAGAAAGAGCCCATCTTGGCCGAGCGCGAGAAAAAAGAAGACGAGGTGCGTGAGCTGCTGGCCTTGGCCGAACCCCTGGAAGACCTCACCCGCAACGTCGGTATGCATGCCGGTGGTGTGCTCATCGCCCCAGGCAAGATCACCGATTTCTGTCCGCTTTACCAGGCGCCTGGCGCAGCCGGCGAAGAGGGCGTGGTCAGCATGTACGACAAGGACGATGTCGAGGCCATGGGCCTGGTCAAGTTCGACTTCCTGGGCCTGCGCAACCTGACCATCATTCAGCTGGCGGTCGACACCATCAACCGGCTCTATCCAGACCGCTGTCTTCGACTTGACGATCTCAATGGCTTTGATGACCCGGCCGCCTATCAGGTGCTCAAGCAGGCTAACACCACCGCGATCTTCCAGGTCGAGAGCCAGGGCATGAAACGCTATCTGCTCAAGCTTCAGCCCGACAGCTTTGAGGACATCATCGCCATGCTGGCGCTCTATCGACCGGGCCCTCTGAACTCGGGCATGGTCGATGACTTCATCCTGAGAAAGCAGGGCCAGCAGCGCATCAATTATTTTCATGACGACCTCAAGGACTGCCTCACGCCCACCTATGGAGTGATCGTCTATCAGGAACAGGTCATGCAGATCGCCCAGATCATGGCGGGCTACACCCTGGGTGGTGCAGACCTGCTGCGTCGAGCCATGGGCAAGAAAAAGCCTGAGGAAATGGCCCAGCAGCGGTCTATCTTCTTGGAAGGGGCCAAGGCCAAAGGCCATTCCGAGAAACTGGCCACCGAGCTCTTTGATCTGATGGAGAAGTTCGCGGAGTACGGCTTTAACAAGAGCCACACCGCGGCCTATGCGGTCATCACCTATCAGACCGCCTGGCTTAAGGCGCATTACGCGGCGGAGTTCCTGGCCGCCACCATGAGCTCGGACATGGACGACACGGACAAGGTGGCCTTCTTGGTGGCCGATGCCAGGGCCAATGGCCTGGGGGTCTTACCCCCCAGCATCAATCACAGCGGCTATCGGTTTGAGCCTGTCTTGGGTGTGAACGAAGAGGGTCAGGGGCTTTCGGCCAACGATGGTCCTCAGACCAGGGCGCGGGCCATTCGGTACGGACTGGGTGCCGTTCGTGGGGTGGGCGAGTCTGCGGTGATGAGCATCCTGAAGGCCCGAGAGGCGGGTGCATTTGCCGACCTCTTTGACTTCTGTGCCCGTGTGGATCGTCGCCTGGTGAACAAGCGGGCCATGGAGGCCTTGGTCAAGAGCGGCGCCTTTGATCTGACGCATCCGCAAGGTCGTCAGGCGCGCGCCCAGCTGGTGGTGGCCATTGACCTGGCGGTGCGCATGGCCGAGGAGGCCGCGGCCAACGCCGATCAGGCTGGCTTGTTTGTGGAAGACGCCGCACCGCAGTCAGCCGGCGATCTTCGGGCCCACGCGGGGCTGTCGGCTACGGCCGCCTATTCGGCGCGGGAGGCCTTGTTAGAAGAAAAACTCGCCCTGGGGTATTGCTTCTCGGGATCTTTGTTTGACAGCGTGGCCCAAGAGGTTCGTCGGTTTGCAGCCACCCCTCTGGCTCGGGTGATGCCCACCAAGGATCCCATCTGGTTGGCTGGCGTGGTGACCAACAGCCGGGCCCAGATGACCCGGCGCGGCATGATGCGCGTCATCGAGCTAGACGATGGGTCGGGCCGCATCGAGGCCACGGTCTTCAACGAGCTCTACGATGCCCGCAAGCACGTGCTCAAGGTCGACGATGTTCTGATTCTGAGCGCCAAGGTGGACAACGACGACTACTCCGGCGGGCTTCGTGCCAGTGCCGTGGAGATTCTGACCCTGGGCGAAGCCCGGTCCCGCCATGCACGGGCCATTCGCATGACCCTGCCAGCCGACAGCTCTCAGACAGCTGCCGCATCCTTTTTGGCCCAGATTCGACAGATGATCCCAGACCATCGATCCGCGGCCCCTGGGGCCGCCATCGGCCAGGCCATCAAGCCCTGTCCGGTGGTGGTTCAGGTGCAAGAAGGCGAGCAGGTCTGTGAGGTCCGGCTCGGCTCAGCCTTTGCCTTGCCCCCGTCGGATCAGACCTTGCTGGCCTTGCAGAAAATCTTCGGTGAGCGAGCGGTCGCTGTGGTCTACGAGTAGCCGTGATGTCATCGGCCTCTTTCAGGGACTTCCATCGGCTGCGCAGACTGCCCAAGTCTCCCAAGCGTGTGCTGATCATCGCCACGCGCCAGATCGGTGATGTCCTCTGCACGACACCACTCATGCGTCGGGCCCGCGAGCTCTGGCCAGAGGCCTGTATTGATGTGCTGGGCTATGACAAGACCATGGGCATGCTGGCGGGCAATCCTGATATCAACCAGGTCATCGAATCGTCCGAGCACCCTGGGCCAGCCGAGTATCGACAACTGATCCGACGCCTGTTTCGTCGGTATGACCTGGCCATCGTCACCCAGCCCAGTGACCGTGCCCACCTCTATGGCCTCTTGGCTGCCCCCAAACGGGTGGGCATCGTGCCGCAGGCCAAGGCCCACAACTGGTGGAAGAAATGGCTCTGCCTGCATTGGGTGGAGCTCGATTATTGGCAGCAGCATGTGGTGGTGGAGCGACTCAGGCTGCTGCCCCCTGCCAGGCAGGCCAGCCTGACGCCGCCGGCCGCAGAGCCCTTGCCAGCGCAGCTGCAGCCCTTTGTTGGTCAGGGCAGGCTGGTGGTGGTCCATGCCACGCCCATGTGGCGCTTTAAGCGCTGGCCGGTCTCACACTGGGCCGCGCTGGTGAGCGATCAGCTCAGCCAAGGCCACAAGGTGGTGCTCACAGGGTCTGCCAGCCATCAGGATCAGAGCCTCAACCAGGAGATCGTCGACCGGGTTCAGCAGTCGGGGGTGGGACCCATAGGGCAGGTCAGTGCCCAGCTCTTTAACGCAGCTGGCCTGCTCTCGCTGGGTCAGGTGGCCAGCCTGCTCAAGGCCGCATGGGCTTATGTGGGAGTGGACACCTCGATCACCCATTTGGCGGCGGCCTGTAGCACCCGAACCATTGCCTTGTTTGGCGCGACCCCTCCGACCAACTTTGGGCCCTGGCCGCAGCAGACTGCTGTTGCCGAGCAGATGCAAAGCGTCTGGCAGCTGCGGGGCGAGCCAGATTCAAGCGACCAGTCGATCCGTCTGCAGACCGTTGGCTCGGTCACCATTGTCCAGGGGCCAGGCCAGTGTGTTCCTTGTCGCAAGGCCGGTTGTCAGGACCGGTTCGACAGCCACAGTGATTGCCTCGACAGGCTGCCTGCGACGGCGATTATGGGACTATTGCGGTCGTGAAAGTCTCGGTCTTCACCTTTTTGCGCAATGGCGCCAAGCTGGGCTACCCCTTTGTTCAGAGCATTCGGTCGGCCTTGCCTTTGGCCGATGAGTTTGTGATTGCCCTGGGCCCCTCGGACCCCGAAGAAGACCAGGCCACACGCAAAGCCATCGAGGCGCTGGGTGAGCCCAAGATTCGGATCGTTGACGTGGTCTGGAACGAGGCCATGCGGGTGGCGGGATTTGTCTATGGCCAGCAGAAGATGCTGGCCCAGAGTCAGTGCACCGGTGACTGGGCCTTTTACCTGGAGGCCGATGAGGTCTTGCACGAGCAGGATTTGGATCGGATCCGTCAGGCCATGCAGCAGCATCTGGATGATCCTCGCATCGAGGCCCTGGTCTTTGACTATGTTCATTTCTTTGGCTCGCCCCAGTGGCAGGCCGTCTCACCGGGCTGGTATCGCCGAGCCCCTAGGATTATTCGCAACACCATTCGCACCGTGGCCTGTGATGGCTTGTTTTGGAATGTGGTGATCAACAACCAGCGTATGCGTTGGCCACGGGCTGCTCACACGGGTGCCACCATCTATCACTATGGCCATGTCCGCCCGATTGCCGCCATGAATGCCAAGCAGCATTCGGTGGAGCGCTACTGGAACAAGACCCCAGTGGATTTCAAACGCTATCAGATCGACCCACAGGCCCTTCGACCCTATACGGGTCCGCACCCGGCGGTAATGACAGACTGGCTGGCCACGCAGGCCGATCAGAGTTTTCAGCCTGACCTGAGCCATGTTCCCACTCGACGTGAGCGGCGTCACCGGCTGGCGATGCGACTGGAGAACTGGTTTGGCTGGGACCTCTCCAGGCGGCATTTCAGTCTGATTCGGGGAGCCTAGTCGATTGCGCACACACAAGAAGCCCCATGTGGCGGTGGTGGTCACGACCTACAACCGGCCCACGGCCTTGGCCTGGACGCTGGCTGCACTGGCCCAGCAGTCTGTGTCGCCAGAGCAGGTGGTGGTGGCCGACGACGGGTCTGGCAGCCAGACTCAACAGGTCGTGCAGGCTTGGCAGTCCTACTACCAGGCCCATCTGCCTCAGACCCAGTTGCACTACGCCTGGCAGCCCGATCAGGGCTTTCGCGCGGCTGCCGCCCGGAACCTGGGTGTCCAGCAGGCGGTAAACCACGGCCAGCCTGACCTGCTGATCTTTCTGGATGGCGACTGCATCGCGCCCAAAGTATTTGTGGCCCATCACCTGCGGCTGCACCAGGCAGGCCTGATGGTGGCTGGTGGCCGTGGACTGCTGAGCCCCGCCTACACCGAGCAGCTGGAGCGCCAGGCACTGACAGACTCAGAGACCAGCACCCCGGCCGACAGCGTGTCGGTCTGGCGTGAACGACTGCAGGTCTTCGATTCTCCCTACTGGCTCTGGCTGACCAAACGTTGCGATCGGTTCTGGCCCATGCTCAGCCTCACCAGTTCTATCTGGCAACCTTTACGCGATGCCCGACCCAGGGATGAGTCCCTGGTGCGCACCTGCAACCTGAGCTTGTCGCGGCATGACTTTGAAAGGGTCGGGGGCTTTGATGAGTCTTTTGTTGGGTGGGGTTTGGAAGACACCGACCTGGCCTTGCGTCTGATGGTACAGGGCGTGCGGGTTCGGTCGGGGCGGTTTGCCACCAATGTCTATCACCTCTGGCATGCCGAGCGCAGTCGCGATCAGTTGCAGGCCAATGCCGTCCGACTCGAGAACACCAGGACTGCCACACAATGAGTTCATTGAGCGCAGTGAGTCCAGTGAGCCCCATGACCGCAATGAGACTCTCGGTCATTCTGATCACCAAGAACGAGGCCCATCGTCTGGACCAGGCGCTGGCCAGTGTGGCCTTTGCCGATGAGTGCATTGTGGTGGACAGCGGTAGCACCGATGCCACCTGTGAACTCGCCCGCTCCCGTGGCGCCACGGTTTATCAACACCAAGACTGGCAGGGCTTTGGGGTCCAGAAAAACAGGGCCCTGTCCTACGCCACTGGTGACTGGGTGCTAAGCCTGGATGCCGATGAGTGGGTCGGTAGCGCACTGGCTCAAGAGATTCAGTCGGTGGTGCAGCATGGCGGTTCAGGTTCGGTGGCCTATGCCATTCCTCGACGATCCAAGTTTGTTGATCGTTACATCCGATTTGGGGATTGGCATGGTGATGCACCGGTGCGCCTCTTTCGTAGAGGCCAGGCTGAGTTCAGCGAGGACCTGGTGCATGAGCGTTTGTTGGTCAAAGGCGCCACGGGCAGACTGCAGTCGCTGCTAATGCACGAGTCGGTCGAAAGCCTGAACGATGCCAATGACAAGATGTGGCGCTATGCCCGGGCTTCTGCCCAGCAGATGGCCGCCCGCGGTCGCGGCGGCTGGTGGCGGGGGCTGGCCTCGGCCTTATTTTCATTGGTCCGGGGTCTGGTGCTGCGGGGTGGGCTGTTCGATGGTCTGCGCGGTGTTCAGCTGGCTTATTTCAATGCCAGGGGTGCCTTGCTTCGCTACAGCATGGCCGCTGAGCAGATTCGCCTGAAGCGATTCCTGGCCCATCAGAGAACGACTTGGGATCGCCTGAACGACTGGCTGGAGATGTGGTTTGTCGACCATGGCCTGCTACGGGCCCTTTATGACAATCGGTATCGACTGGCCGGCGGCCTGTATCGGGTTAATCAGCCCAGTCCCTTGCGACTGGCGCGCTATGTGCGTCGGTATGGGATTCGCACGGTGATCAACCTTCGGGGCGAGAACCCTCAGCTGGGCTGGTACCGGCTGGAGCAAGAGGCCTCTCGGGCGCTGGGCCTTCAGATGCACACCCTGGAGGTCTATTCCCGTGGCCTGCTGGATGCCGCTCGCACACAAAAGGTCATTGACCTGATTCGCACGATCGAATTGCCCGCCATTGTTCATTGCAAGTCGGGCGCGGATCGCGCGGGCTTTTTCAGTGTGCTCTACCGGCACATTCGTCTGGGGGAGCCCCTAGAGCAGGCCCAGTCAGAGCTGGGCTGGCGTTATGGTCATTTTCGGGCGGCCAAGACCGGGGTCTTGGATCATTTCTTCGAGTCAGCCAGTGGCGCCAAGCTTCAACCGACGGCAGACCGAGGCCAGAGTCTGGAGCAGTGGCTGGTTCGCGACTACGACGCCCAGGCCATGATGGATGGGTTTAAGCCCCATGGCCTCTCAAACTGGCTGGTTGACCGCGTCTTGCGTCGGGAATAGGGTCGAGCCGTGACAAAAGACTTTGCGCTCTACAAACGACTGCTTGGCTACGCCTGGCCTTACTGGCCGGCCGCGGCGGTCTCGGTGCTGGCCCTGGTCATCAGTGCGGCCTTGGAGCCTGTGCTGCCTGCGCTCATGCGTCCCTTGATTGACCAGAGCCTGATTGCCAAGGATGCGGCGAGCCTTTGGCAGGTGCCACTGCTGATTGTGGTGACCTTTCTGGTGAAGGGTCTGGCTGACTATGTGGGCAATGTGGCCAGTCAGACTCTGGCCCAAAAGACCATGGCCGATCTGCGTCAGGTCTTGTTTGGTCATCAGTTGCAGCTGCCGCTGTCGGTGCATCAGGCCGAGCCAGGTGGCCGCATGCTCTCGCGCATCACCTATGACATCAACCTGGTGGGCGAAGCAGTCTCCACGGCTTGGCTCACGCTCATCAAAGACACCCTGGTCTTGATAGGTCTGCTGGGCTTTTTGTTCTACACCGCCTGGCAGCTGACCTTGTTGATTCTGATCATGGCCCCGGTGTTGGCGTTGGTGATCCGGGCCACCAACCACCGGCTGCGCCGCTCCAGTAGCCTGGTGCAGTCTTGGGTGGGGCGGCTCACTGGCCTGATTGAAGAGGCCTTGTTAGGCCTCAAAGACATCAAGATCTTTGGGGTGCAGGACAAACAGGCCACAGACTTTGCCGCTTTGAACCAGTCGCTGCGTCGCGAGCAGATGAGGGCCATCCGGGTTCAGGCCTTAAACGTTCCGCTGGTCCAGGTGCTGGCGGCCTGCTCAGTAGCCTTGGTCATCTATGTGGCCAGTCGGCTCAACGAGCAAGACCTGATGACCCCCGGTGAGTTTGTCGCCTTTATCACGGCCATGAGCATGGTCTTTGAGCCGGTGCGCCGGCTCACCAATGTCAATGCGGTGTTGCAAAGAGGCCTGGCGGCGGCTGAGTCGGTCTTTGCCTTGCTCGACACGCCGGCTGAGACCAGCTCAATGCCGACTGCAACGGAGGTTCTGAAGGCCTCTGATCGTGTACGCGGTGAGATTCATTTTGAGCAGGTTGGCTATCGTTATCAGGTTCCTTCCACCGAGTCGGACAGTCAGTCCGACAGTCAGCCCGAATTGCCTGCCCCTGAGCAGTCCTGGGCCGTTCGGGGCTTTGACCTCTCGGTGCGCGCTGGTGAGGTGGTGGCCTTGGTGGGGCCATCGGGCTCTGGCAAGTCCACGCTGCTCTATCTGCTCTGTGGCTTTGATCAACCGGAACAAGGCCGCATTCAAATCGATGGTCAGGACATTGCCCACTGGCCGGTGGATCGACTGCGTCGCCAGATCGCCTGGGTAAGCCAGCGGGTCATGCTCTTTGACCAGACCATCGAAGACAACATTCGCATGGGTAAGCCACAGGCCAGTGCCGCTCAGGTGGAGCAGGCGGCCAAGGCCGCCCATGCCTGGGACTTCATCTCGCAGCTGCCCTTGGGGCTCGCCACACCTCTTGGCAGCCTGGGCGATCGACTGTCGGGCGGTCAGCGGCAGCGCATTGCCATGGCCCGGGCTTTTCTGAAGGATGCACCCATCTTGCTCTTGGATGAGGCGACCAGCGCGTTGGACCGTGAGAGCGAGCAGGCCGTCTTGCAGGGTCTGGCGGATCTCATGAAGGGCCGCACGGTCTTGCTGATCAGCCATGCGCCTGAGCGACTGATTCATGTGGATCGCACCGTTGTCTTGGGCTGAGCTTCGAGCGGTTGATCGTTGGTCTCATGGGCTGTGGTGTCTGGCAGCCTTTGGTCTGCCCTTGGGAACTGCGCCGGCGGTCTTGTTTTCCGGCCTGGCGGTGCTGGTGTCTGCCTGGTCATGGGTGTCCGCCAAGACCCACTCGCCAGACCTCTGGCAAGACTGGTGGCAGGCCTGGCGGGCCAGCCCATCGAGCCTGCGCGCATTGGTTTGGGGCTGCCTGATTCTGTTTGTCTGGCTGAGTCTGTCGGCCTGGTGGTCCATCGCACCCACCTCGGATTTACAAGAGTCTTGGAGTCGCTACCGCAGACTGCTGTATGTGCCCTTTGCCCTCTGGGGGCTCTGGCTGGGGCTTCGAGCCGGTGGGTCTGGTCGAGATTGGCTCTTTTGGTTTGCCCTGGGAGCGAGCCTATCGGCAGTGGTCTCCTGGCTGGCCTATTGGGGTTGGACTGGCGCCTGGTTTGGTTCTGGCGCTGGCCAGGCTGGTGCTTGGGTTTGGGCCGGTCAGAAGATCGTCTCGTTTCCGGCGGCCAGCAACCCAGCCTTCGGTCACTCCCACATTGCGACCGGCGCCTTCTTGGTCATCGCAGCCAATGCCTGGCTCATGCTGACCAGAGTCTCTTGGCCCGGTCTTGCAGCAGCGGCGTTTACCGCCACGCCGGTGCTGCTGATGCAGGGCCGCACAGGCTATGTCTTGCTGCTGGTGTCCACGGTGGCCTGGTTTGGTCTGGGGCTGGTTTGTGTCTGGCGGCTTTGGCGTGGCGGCCGTGGCGCCAAGGTTGGCACCGATACTGGTACTGGTGCTGGTACCGGTACCGGTCCCGGTGCGGTGGCGATGCGAGGGCTTGCTGGCTTGCTGGTTGTGCTGACCTGGCTTCAGACCAGTCCGCATCTGCAGTGGCGCAGTCAGCAGGCCGCAGCCGAGGTACAGGGGTATGTACAGACCCAGCCCACCACGCCGGTCACCAGCCAAGGCATTCGACTGGCTTTTTGGCAGGCCGGTCTCGAGATGACCGCGGCCTCTGCCTCTCGCCTTGTCTTCGGGCTGGGGGTTGGGGGCTATGCCCAGGGTTATCAAGCGCTGCGTGGTCAGCCCGCACCAGAGGGCTCTGGGCAGCCCCACTCTGAATACATGGCCCTGCTGGTGCAGGCTGGTCTGGTGGGCCTGGGCCTGTGGCTGTGGATCTGGGTCAGTGCGCTGCGCCTGGCCTGGTCGTCTGTGAACGCATCGATTCCCCTCAGGCAGTTCCACCGCTCGCCACACCTTACTCGTTTTGGTCTCTTGCTCATGCTCGGTCTGTTGCTGCTGGATGCCGGGTTTAACTCGGTGCTCTGGAATGTCGAAGAGGGCCACCTGCTGGTGCTGGTCTGGGCGGGCCTGGCGGCCTGGTGCCTGGCGTACGGTCGGCCCGCGCCCGATCATGCAAAACGCGGTTTAATCCAGGCATGTTGACGGACCGTCTCTCGCCTCGCGCTTATTTTGGATTGCTCAGCCTCTTGCTGGTTGCGCTGCTGGCCCTCTTGTCTCGCAACAGCTGGTGGCAGTCTCTGGAAGATAGGCTTTTTGCCCCAGTCTGGCAGGTTTATGCCTCGTCTGAGCCTGAGCGACGCGTCGTGGTGGTAGACATTGACGAGAGAAGCCTGCGCAGCCAGGGCGCGTGGCCATGGTCCCGTCAGACGATTGCGCGTTTGATTGACCAGACGGCCCAGGCCGGTGCAGCGGTGGTCTTGGTCGACATGATCCTTCCAGAAAAGCGTCCGGGTGATGAACACCTGGCCAGTGTGTTGGCTAGGCGGCCCGTGGTCATGGGGCAGATCTTTTCCTCGGCAGACAAACAGCTGGCCTTTGCCAATGTTGGCGTCTTGTCCTCTTATGGCGCGGCGAGTCTGCCGGCTGGACGCTGCCCAGACGACTTGATTGGTGCGGGCAGTTATCTGGCCAATGAACGCTCGCTGGGGGTTCGCCATGCCGGCCACATCAGCCCCGCGGTGGATCCCGACGGCACTGTTCGCCGGATTCCGGCGGTGGTCTGCTTCCAAGGCAAGACCTATCCGGCTTTGAGCTTGGCAGGGCTCGCCTTGCTCTCAGAGGCCCAGTCAGCCTGGTTGTTGGACCGCGCATCGGGTACTCGTCGGGGCCTCTCGGATTGGCTGGGCCCTGCCCACTGGATTGAGAACCCCGCCTTGCCTGGGTTAAGGCTACCTGTGGAGTCCGATGGCCTGACCCGCATTCCGTTTTCTCGTTCACGGTCGGCCTATGCGGCGGTGTCGGCCAGTGAGGTCTTGGCTGGTCGGGCTATGAGTTTTGATGGGGCGATTGTGTTGATTGGCGCCAGCGCCTTTGGGGTCTCTGACTCGGTGCCGGTGCCCTTGTCTGGTCTGGCCACGGGCATGGAGGTTCACCTTCAGATGATCTCTGGCTTTCTTGATCAGCGCGTGGCCTATCGCCCCGCCCATCAGATCTGGATCGATCTCTTGGTGGTGGTCTTGATGACCGGGGGCATCTATCTGGCCTGGCGTGGCGGTCAGCGGGTGGCCTCTGGCTGGCGCAGTCTCTTGCCAACAGTGGTGGCGCCGGCCCTGGTCTTGCTGGTCTTGGGCCTACAGGTCTGGGCCTTTGCGAGCGCTGGCCTGTGGACCTTTCATCTGAGCGTTTTGGTCTATCCCTTGTTGCTTGCGCTGGTCCTGCTGGCGGTTCGTCAGTGGCAGCTCAATCGTCAGCGCAACCGGGCCATGGCGCACCTGCAGGCCTTTGCGGGTGGTGGGGCCCTGGCTGAATACCTGGGGGGAGAGGCCAATGCCCAGGCCGCCCTGAGTGCCGGATCACTGATCCAGTATCTGCAGAACCGTCCTGACCCGCGGGTGACGCCAGTCTCGGCCAGCATCTTGTTTGCCGACCTCTGCGGCTTTACCGCTTTTTATGCCAGGCATCCCGAAGATGCAGTCGCCCGCCTGATTCATCAGTTCTACGGCAGTGCAGACTGGGTGGTCAGCGCCCACGGTGGCGCGATTGATAAATACCTGGGCGATGGTTTTATGGCAGTTTTTCTGGGTGAGCTGCATGCCCAGCGGGCCGTGGTGGCCGCCATTGAGTTGCAGGGGCTCTGGGCCCACAAGCAAGACGCCGACGGCATGGCACCGCTACAGCTCAAGATGGGCATTGATTCGGGTGATGTGCTCACTGGTGTCTTTGGTTCTGGCCAGCGCCTCACCCATACCGTCTTTGGTCAGCCGGTGAACCAGGCCGCCCACCTGGAGGGCCTGACCCGCGAGCTCAACCAGTCTGTGCTGATCAGTGAGCAGACCCACTCGGACCTGGAAGAGGACCGGCTTCGGCGCTCGTTTGCCTTTGCTGGCCGCTTTGACTTGGGTGGTGCACTCGGCGCGGTGGGCGTGTTCTCCCTCAAGGACTAAGGCATGGCGAGTCTTCTGCCGGCTGATCAGATTGCATCAGACGAGACGGGGCGGCTGGTGGCCTATGTCGAGGCTACCTTTGCTAATGGTGTGACGGTAACCGGGTCGGGTTTGCTGGTGGGTCGCAACGATCTCTTGACCTCCACCCACGTGCTCTACAACCCATCGCGCGGTGGCCTGGCCACCAGTGTCCATGTCTACTTGGGCGCTGAATTAGATCCAGACATCGGACGCCTGTTGGGGTCGGTAGCCGACGTGCTGGTGCGCAGGCCCGATGTTCTGCACTACGGCACCTCGGTTTTTGTCACGGGTGCCAATGACACGGTCACCGATGCCGAAGCCCAGCATGATATGGCGCTTCTGGCGCTGACCCGAGATGTTGGCTTTGATTTGGGCTGGATCGAAATCGCCGACGCGGATCCGCCGGGCGCTTTTCTCGCTCAGAGTTATGGCTATCCCTCAGACTTCAATGGCCTGACGGTGGGCAGCGTGAGTGCACGCGACAGCAGCTCGCGGGGTGTGATCTACTCCACCTCACGCGATGCCTATCAAATGGGGGCCGGCAGCAGCGGTGGCCCCCTGATCTATACCGATGCCAATGACCAGTTGGTCGTGGTGGGAACCAAGTCTGCGGTGGGGGAGGCCGAAGGGGTCTGGTCCAACCTCTCTTTGCATCGTCAGGCGCTCATCACTGAACTCTCGGATAACAACACGGCGCTTGGTGCCGGTGCGCGGGATGTGCAGGGCGGAGAAACCGACGAGTCCTTGGTGGTGAGCTCCGGTGCCGTCTATTGGGATGCGGGGGCCGGTGATGATGTCTTGCAGATGGCTGGCGGTGCGCACTACTTTGCGGGCGGCGATGGCCTGGATGTCTTGGAGTGGGCTATTGACCGCGATCAGGTGGACTGGCAGCAGACCACGGCCGGCCAGACTCGACTGGTCTTTCAAGGCAGCCCGTCTGCCTCGGTGGTCTTGGATGGGGTGGAGCGTGTGGTCTTGCAAGACGCTCGGTGGGCAGCGGATATCGAGGACGGCCAGGCGGGACTGGCAGCCAAGCTGGTCGGAGCGGTGCTGGGGGCTGATTTCGTATCCGACCAGACCATCATAGGCATCGCCCTGGATTACCTGGATGGTGGCGGCTCGGTTGAGAGCTTGATTGATCTGGGCTTAACGACCCCCATGGCCAGTGCCTTGATTGGGCGGCCGGTGGCCAATGATCGCGATGCGATTGCAGTGGTCTTTCAAAATGTGACGGGTGTTGCAGCGAGTACAGGCGTGATCGATGGCTTTGCTTCACAGATTGGGAGCGGGCCTGGCCAGTTGTCTCTAGAAGAACTGATCCTCGGTGGTGCAAACCACGAGCTGAATTTAACCAACATTGATTTCGTTGGCCTGGTCGATCAGGGGCTCTGGTATGCCTAAGCCGCGAGTGGCTGTCCTGCTGGCTGCGCACTGGCCGGGTCCGGAACTCGAGCAGCAGCTGCAGACCATCTTGGGGCAGCTAAGGGTGGATGTTCGGCTTTATGTGGGGCATGACACCGGACCGGCCTCCAAGACTTCAACGGCTGGTACAGAAGGCTCGGCCCATGAGACGGCCCTTCGGCAGCGACTGGCCCTGCCGTCTGTGCGATTGGTCTATCACGAGGCCATTGGATGCGCCGCCCAGAACTTCTTTCGACTGATTCGCTCGGTGGATTTTTCACGCTACGACTGGGTGGCCTTGAGTGATCAGGACGACCTGTGGCACCCCGACAAGTTGCAACGGGCGATTCAGGTTCTTACCGCCCAGCCAGAGGCTCAGGGCTACTCGGCCAACGTCTCGACTTTTCGGGGGCACCCAGACCAGTCGGCTTATCACACGCATCCAGTACCGGGCGCTGACTCGGTTTCGCCTGAGCTGGCCAACACCATTGTCAAATCCCAGCCTCAACGACGCTATGACCATTTCTTTGAGGCGGCGGGGCCCGGCTGCACCTATGTGATCAGCCGTCGGCTGGCCCTGGCTCTGCAGGCTTGGTTGGTCGAGCAGCCCGATGATCGGCTCTCAACGGTGCGACGGCATGACTGGCTGATCTATGCCTGGGCTCGCACCCAGGGGTATGGCTGGCAGATCGACCCTCGGGTCGTCTTGGACTACCGACAGCATGGCCGCAATGTGGTGGGTGCGCATCTGGGCTGGTCGGCCTCCATGGCCAGGCTGCAGCAGGTTCGACAGGGCTGGTTTCGGTCTCAGGTGCTGGCTGTTGCGCAGCTGGTCGACCCCCAGGGTCCGGTGGTCCGTGGTCTTGAGTCGGGCAGTCGCTGGCGCCGACTGGTCTTGGGCTGGCAGGGTCGTCGCAGGCTGCGCGATCGACTGGCGCTGTGCGCCTTTGTCCTGGTGGGCTGGGTTTAAACTAGTTCCATGATCCCGCTCGATTATGTGCGTCCCATTCCCTTTTTTCAGGGATTGGATGACTTAACTCTCCAGAAGATTGCGCACAGTATGATTGCCAAGTCTGTACGCAAGCTCGACCTGGTAGTCCAGCAGGGTGATGTCTCGAGCGACCTCATTTTTCTTCTTCGCGGCCAGTTGCAGGTGATTGACACCACAGCGGATGGAAAGGAGGTTGGCATTGCCATCGTCAAGGAGGGAGATTTCCTCGGCGAGCTGTCTGTGATTGACGGCAAACCGCGGTCAGCCTCTGTGGTGGCTTTGGTTCCCTCCGTCGTGGCGATCTTGCCAAGGCCGATGGCCATTGAATATTTCTTTCATCACCCCATTGGCAGCGAACGGATTATTCGGCATCTGGCTGGAAAACTTCGCGGTAGCTCTGCTCGACACACTCAGGTGGTCAGTGGCAAGGCGCAGGAGAGGGTACTTCATGTGCTTAAGAGCTTGGGTGAACCACAACCCGATGGTTCATTCAAAATTGCCCAGTTGCCTACGCAGAACCAAATGGCGGTCATGGCCAATCTTGCCCGAGAGACCGTTGCCCGTACCTTGGCTCAGTTGAAGAAAAACGGTGTCTTGGCCGACACTTCTCAAGGACCACGTCAACTGGTCATTCGACTTCGCAGGCCTCCGACCAACCTGAAGCCTCGAATTGAGTCCCCGGATCCGAGTGTGAAGGACTTGGATCAGCCGTGACAGAGGGGTTTCGGATCGGCGTGACACTCGCTCGGCGTGAACTGCGCTCGCGATATCGAGAGTCTCTTTTGGGTTTGGGGTGGTTGATTCTCTTGCCACTTGTCATGGCCACTCTCTACACCCTGGTTTTCTGGGGAGTCTTCGAGGCCCGCTGGCCGGCATCGAATCCGCAGGACCCAGGTTCGAATACCCTGCAGGCGTTGGTGTACGGACTGCGGGTGTTTGTAGGCCTGTCTGTGTTCCAGTTTTTTGCAGATGTCTTGGTCCGAAGCACCCGGGTGATCACAGACCATGCCCCGCTGGTTAAGAGGCTCAGGTTTCCTGTGGCGGCGCTGGTCTATGGACAGGTGATGACCAGTTTTGTTGGGCTACTTTTTTCTTTGGCAGTGTCCATGGCCATAGTGCTCATCGGTTTTGGGCAATTGCCCAATTTAGCGCTATTGGCTTTGTCACTGTTTGGCGTGTTCATGATGGCGAGTGGGTTTGGATTGTTTCTAGCCGCAATCGCAACATACTTTAGGGATCTGCAGCAGATACTCCCACCCCTCACCACGGCGTTGTTGTTCGCCAGTCCTGTCTTCTATCCCATGAGTAAGGCCCAGGGTTTACTGAGCCACATTCTGGCCGCCAATCCAATATCGCTTCCAATCGAGATAATCAGGGTGTCGGTCTTTGATGAGTTGGTCTTTGATGTTGGCCTCGGCCCCTTAAACCTCGTGGCTTGCGCGATCTTCACCGCCTCACTCTTCTTCGTCGGTCGATGGGTGTTTAAGCGCTTGCAACACTCATTTGCGGACCTCATATAGATATCTGAGTGTCCTTCAAGGTCTGTTAACGACGCTCGAGTGCATTCCAGTACGGGTCCAGCAAGTGGGATCGCTTGTAACGATGGCTCGCTTGAAGAATTTCGTTGATATTGAAGGTTCGTGAAGGCATCTTTCCAGAGTCGTATCGAAGCAGACGGACAACCAAGCGATACCGGTAGCCGTCTTCTGCGTATAGAGGTGAGGATGCCCAGCTTGAGTGATGAATGGGAGCGTCTTCGACAAATCGTCCCCAGTTGTAGTAACCGAAGTAACTTCCGAAGCCACCCGAAGAATAGCCGTATCCGGTGTCGACACCCTGGCCGTAGAGGGATGTCGTCGAACAATTTATGCTGGTGGTGGGCTCGCAGCTGAATTGATTCATGGTGGTGCGACCAACGATCGCGTTACTGAACTCGGCACCGGCCTCATGAATAATTTGGAAGGCTTCGTATCCCATACTTCTGCCAATTTCAGCCGCTCGCAAGCGCGCCTCAGCGTTCATTTGGACGAGTCCGTCCGCGTTTCCGTAATAACCAGACACCACCAGGACATCATCTTTAACCATTGAAACCGACAGCTGTTTGCTCATATCGGTGATCGGAGGGTACATCGTGCAACCCTGCAATAGCATTAGGGCGCCTATTAGCGAACCCAAGAGCCTGAAAGAGCGATTCATGGATTTTTCTCCGTTGCGTTGGTGGTGCTAGCCAAAGATCTCGGCATTGATCAGGGTGGTCCAGAGGTCGGTGTCTGCGTAGCTGGTGATGTGACCAATCAGCTGAATTTCTGCGGCTTCGATGGTTGTGAGATTCGTGAAGTTGGAGATCATCCAGACATCAGCATCGTTCACGGGGTCTTGGCTAATGACCACATAGGTCTGGGCAAAGGTGGGAGCTTCGGCAAATGTAATGGCGGTATTCGCGTCTACATACTTGTTGAACAGATCTGCGATCTGGGATCGACTTCTGGCATCCAGGTCTCCGACATCTGTTGCAGTCTCATCTAGCCATACGCCGGTGTTGGACACGAGCACGACATTGTTGTTGGCCAGGTCTACCAAGTCTGCTAGGAAGTCCGCGCTGTCTCGATCCGCGTTCCCGCTGATGATGGTGGCGGCGGCTGGCGTGTTATTCCCGAAGAGCACGGAGAAGTCGAGCGTATCAGTGCCGTTGCCAAAATCTTCGATGGTTGTGGTGTCGCTGGTGTTGTTACGGTAGGTGGATGCCGGGGCGAAGATGAAATTGTCATCGCCAAGCCCACCTGTCAGGCTGTCATCACCTGCACCGGCTCTTAATACGTCGTCGCCTGCGGCTCCGTCCAGCGTGTCATCACCCGCACCCGCGATGAAGGTGTCGATGTTAGCGTTACCGACCAGTGCGTCATCTCCAGAGCCTGCCGTAACGGTATTGACGGTGTCTGCACCATAGAACGTTGTATCGTCACTTGTATCAGTCGTGAAAGTCACGGAGTCTAGGTTCGACGAGATCTCGCGCATGTCCAGTGTAGAGGCGCCGGCAATCGAGGCTCGGCTGAGCGAGACGATGGACTCGGACTCTCCACCGTCTGGAGAGTAGACAACCTTACTGGTACCGACGCCGTCGATCGTGACGACGTTTGCGTTGAAGTTGATGACCAGGTCTCCGACGACGTCTCCTTTGACTGTCAGGACCTGATCATCGAGCTCAATGTACGGTCTCTCGCCGAAGGGGTCTTCGCTTGCATCAGCGAGAGCGTCACGGGTCACTGGCGTTGGACTGATACCACGTGACAAGGCGAGTTCTTGCGTGCTGGCTTGTCGGCCCAGGGCAGCCATGTAGAGCAGGCTGGTAGCCACATCCTGGTGATAGGAGAGGTTGGTGCCATCGTAGTTCGCGGCGATTTCGAGGAGTTGGCCGCGGGTCATCAACCCTGCTTCTAGGGTGGCGACGATACTGGACTTCAGGCTCGCCAGCCAGGTCACCGAACCCGGCGAGGTAAACATGTAGTTGGCCAGGTTGTCGACGAAGGCGGTGTTGCTCAGGTTCAGGGCATTGCTGAGCCGGCCAAAGCCCATACCCAGTCCAACATTGGCCAGATCGACAAAGCTGTAGCCATCCTCAAGCATGGCCATGCCGGCTGTAAACGTTGTGTAATCGGGAGCTCGGCCAAACATGATGAAAAACAGTCGGGCCAGCTCATCAGCATTGCCGGTTACCCGACCACCGGACTCATAGACCTCAACAATGGCCTCCGAGCGCGTGATTTCTCCGTTGTCGATTCGATCGGCAAACGCAGAGATGGTGTTCTCCGATGGCTGGTCTTCCAGAAACACCCGTGCAACGCGGGTCATCAGTTCAGTATTGGTAACGGCCATTGTGGTCTTGGTTGGAACTGCGCATTAATCGGTATGGCACTCTGAGCAAATGCCATGCCATTGGACAAACGGCGCAAGTCGTCAGAATGTTAAGCCCCTACAGTAGGAATCGGGGGTGGGCACGCAGCCAAGAAGGCAAAATTTGCCGATTCATCAGGTTCAGAAAAGTCGAATGGCATTTACTGCCTGGGCTTGCTCCCCATCCCCGCCCTGATGCCTCGCAGGATCTGGCAAGCCCGGTCTCGACGTTGGTCACCAGCCAACAGTAAGTGTGCAATGCGCATGACCAGGTGACCCCACTCATTGACGCGGCGACCGAATGACATCGGCGCAAACCTGGCCATCCAGATGGAGTTTCTGATGAGCGTGAAGTTTCTTGCCGGTGCGTGAACAAAGACCGCCCGACCGAGCAGTCGCTTGGTCTGCCTTCCGATGCTTTGGCGCAACACCGCCCTTGCGGTCACCACAAGCTCAAAGCCCCGGTGTCTGGCTCGTAGACACCATTCGATGTCGATGAGGTCAATGAAGTAATCCTCTGAAAAGGCCCCAATGGCCTCATACGCCCTCAGGTCAAAGACCATGGCGGATGTGATGAGGTGATCTGCGCTGTGGGCCTCGCCATGGGCCCCTTGCTTGAAGTGGATGGGTTGTCTGAAGAGCCCGTAGGGCTTGAAGTGAACCAGTGGCTGCCCTGATCGGGCGTCTACCAGCCTTGGCCCCACTGCAGCTATAGGTGTGGCGGAGGTCTGGCGAAGCACCTTGAAAGTCTCGAGGAGCGCCCTCAAGTCTTGGCAGGTGATCAGGCTGTCTTGATCGAATGCCACGGCTGCTTGCACATCAACAGACTGCGCCCACTGGGCAAAACCATTGAGCGCTCGGCCGATTCCGACATTATGACCATCGCCCAACTGCGTGGCCTGCGACTGCTGCAAGATTTCTTCCATCTTTGGATCGACCGGAGCATTAAGCCAGACTGCTCGGTGTTGGATACCACTGTCAGACATGACTTGAAGCAGGTGTCTGAGCGCATCAGCATCAGCCGCCTGGGTGATGATGCAGGCGGCGAATTCCAAATGATCAGAGGCCTGATCTGCGCCTGGTTGCGACATCAAATCCTCGGTGGATCGGCCAAGGCATGGCCAAATCGCAACGACAAGTTGGGGTTATAGGCGGGATCAGCTGCCAGCAGATCAGCCCACTGGTCTTGCATGTAGGCAATCTCTTGCAGAAAGATCTCTCGGCGCGGTCCGACTAGGTCACTGCCCCTTGACGCTGACTCATGATGAATCAGAGCTGCGCGCGGTGTGATCAGGTTCTCGTAGCCCAAGCGGTGAAGCTTGAGGCATAGGTCTACGTCATTAAAGGCGACCGTTAGGTCTGACTCGTTCAAGCCCCCAGCCTGCAGAAACTTCTGGCGCGAGACCATGAGCGTGGCTGCGGTGACGGCCGTTGAGCGGCGCGTCAGAATGGCATGACCGAAGTAGCCTTGGGTATCAGCAGGCAAGCCCGCAAAGGCGTGGCCCGCAACCCCGTTGAGCCCCAGCACCACGCCGCCGTGCTGCACGATGCGGCTGGGGTAGAGCAGCTTGGCGCCGACTGCGCCCACGTCATCTTGTTGAGCCCAGCCCAGCATGGCATCCAGCCAAGCCCCATCGATCACCTCGATGTCGTTGTTCATCAAGACGATGTAGTCAGCCTGGCTCTGGGCGATGGCGGCGTTGTTCAGGGCCGAGTAGTTAAAGGGCCGGTCATCGCGAATGACCTTGACCAGGGGGCGGCTCTCCAGGGTGGTCAGGTAGCCAAGGGCTTCCTCCTCGCTGCTGCCGTTGTCCACAATGGTCAGGCTGACCTGAGCGAGGGTTCTGGTTTTCTTGAGAGACTCAACACAGGTCTTGAGTAGATCCACACGGTCTCGCGTGGGGATAACTATCTCCACCGTAACAGGCTTGCTGATCAGCGCATCTGGGTTGAGATCGGCCGGTTTGATCTCAAAGAACTGGGAGGACTTACGCAGGCTGACCGTAAAGCCAGGGCGTGCGATGTCCAGATGATCTTGCACCGCTGACAGGCCTGCCGTGTGGGCAAATCCCTTGGAAGAGATATCGCTCGCGGTACTCTGTTCATGCACCCGCCAGTGGTAGAGCACCCGCGGGATGTGCCGAATCTGTTCAGGCTTGACCAGCCGGCTGATGCGAAGAATCAGGTCGTGGTCTTGCGAGCCATCGAATGCACTTCGCAGCCCTCCGATGGACTGAACCAGGGATTTATCAAATACCCCCAGGTGCGAAAAGAAGTTCTGCTGCAGCAACAAAATCGGATCGAACTCGGGCTTGAAGTAGGGCTCGCTGCGAAGTCCCTCCTCATCAATCTTGTCCTCGTCCGAGTAGATGGCCTTGGCCGCAGGGTACAGGGTGATTTCTCTTGCCACCCAATAGAGCGCCTGAGGGGCCAGCAGGTCATCTTGGTCCATCAGGGCGATGAATTGGCCCGATGCCATCTGCAGCCCCTGGTTCGTGGCTGCACTGATGCCGCCGTTTTGTGCGCTTATGCCAACCCGAATCCTCGAGTCCCTCGCGGCCCAGGCGTTGAGGTGTTGGATGAGCAGGGGATCATCCGATCCGTCGTCAACCAGACAGAGCTCCCAGTGGGGGTAGGTCTGCTGGCGAACCGACTCAATGGCCTCATCTAGCCAGGCCAGATTGGGTTTGTAGACCGGTGTGATGACGGAGATTTTGGGCAGGCCGTCAGGTGCGACTCTGAGTTGCTCATCAAAGTCTGAGTCAGTCCTTTGCAGCACAGCCCGATAGCGCTCTAGCCAACCGGCATAGACTGCAGTGGCCAGGCGTCCAGCGCGCCGCATCTGTCCTAGCCTTCGCAATTGAACGATGGATCGCCAGATAAATCCGGCCAGTGCTCTTGGCGATCTGGCGCGAAGCCGGGCCTCGTGCAACAGGGTACGACCCATCTGCACCAGGCGTTTGACCTGGTGCAGTCGAACGGTCATGGCCCGAAGCGGCGCTGTGATGCGCCAGGACTTGCTCGCGAGTAGGGCGCCTAGTTGGGATTTGGCCTGAATGACTTCTTGTTCCAGGGCATCGATGTGCGAGAGCGTAGTCTGTAGCTGGTCGGCTCGCTCCAGATCGATTCGTACCCGGTCGCTAAGCTCCACTCTGAAGATGCCCAGCCATTTTTCTCTCAGCCTTTGGGTGTATTCATCCTGCTTGGCCTGGTCATGCACACCAGAGCCTTTGGGGTTGAGCCAATAGTTGGCCGAGACACCGGGCAGGTGAATAAACTCGCCTTGTTGCAGCAGCTGAAGCCACAGGTCCCAGTCCTCAAAGATATCCAGGGATCGATCCACGCTGCACTGGGTTTGAGCGGTTTGGGTGTGGAACAAGACGGCCTGTGGCGGTAGCCAGTTGACCACCAGCATGCGTTCACGGCGTAGCGGTGCGTCCCAGATGCGGTGAATATGGCCGGCCTGATCAATCAGGCGAACGCCGGTGGTCGCTGCCACGATGCGATCGTTTTTGTCTCTTGCCGCCCGCAGGCCGAAGTAGAGTTTTTGCAGGTGCCCTGCATCGAACCAGTCATCGTCATCCAGGATGATGCAGAACTCGCCAGTAGCTGCCTCAATGCCGGCTGCCAGGGCGCTGGGGCGGTCTAGCCTTTGGGCCTGGGTGACCCAACGGACTGAAGCAATACCAGCGCGTTGGGCTGGCAGTTCTGGTTGCTGGCCGCTGGCCGCAGCGTCCACCAAGACGAGCTCGATTGCCGGCTTACCCAGATTGTTTCGCTGATCGGCTAGGCTTTGCAGGGCACGGTCCAGAAGATCCGTGCGGGTAAAGCGCACAATGACACTGATTAATTCGTTCATTTGCCAAGCATATATTTTTTGTTCCCATGCCCCGTCGTCGCACCTCTCACGGACTTGCCCATGTCTTAAAGGATTGGGGCTACTTTGCGCTGGCGGCCTTGCCCGGGGCCTTGGAGTCACTCCTTGGCCTGGGCATGGTCTCCAAAGAGCTCAGCGCCACGGCCTTTGGCGAGTGGGTGGTTTTGCTTGCGGCCGTGACGGTGGTTGGAGCAGCCAGCCAGCTGGGCATGAAAACCGCTTACATGCAGGCGGTAGTGGATTTTGCGGGCCTGGCCAGGCAGCGTCAGTCGTTGCGCGCGGGGGTCGTTTTCTTGAGTGCGACTGGGTTTGGGGCCGGGCTGGTGGTAGCGGGTATTTTGGGGATCCTCGCGACCTTTGGGGCGTGGGGTTCGGTGGAGGTCTTGCTGCTGTTGCCGTTGTCGATGGGGCTCACCAATGCCCAGATGCTGCTGGTGACGGACCTGCGCATACGCAGACGTTTGCAGTGGCTCACGGCCATGAGTGTGGTGCAGTTGCCGATCTTCGCCGGGGTGCTGTTTTTGCTAAGGGACCTTGGGGTGGGAGGCTTGTTGCTGATTATGGGCAGCTCGGCAATTGTTGCGAGCGTTCGGCTGGCCATCCTTTGGTGGATCATCTCTCCGGGCAATCCGCTGCGTGCCCGTTGGGGCTTTATCGGTCCGGCTGTCACCCTTGGGTTGCCGATCATGCTGGGTCTTTTAATCAAATACGCCTCTGACGCCACGGTCCATATGAGTGTGTTGTGGTTTGCGCCTCAGGATTTTGTGGGCGACTGGGGGCGTGCGCAGCGGGTGCTCGAACCCTTTAATTCCCTCTATTTACTTGCGCTTTTGATGGCCTGGGGCCCGAATGCCATCTTGATGGCTGGGGAGCGCTCGGCTGTGGAAGTCGAGCGATTGCGGCGAGGGGCTCTTCGTGTGTTGGGGCTCTGTGCGCTGGGCCTGCCCTTGGGTCTCGTGTGGGTCGCGCTCGCCACACAATGGCTCGAGGGGTTGGTCTTGACGCAGGGGCTGGGACCTTGGGTGGCCGTGGCGGTGCTGTCTCGGATGATGGCGTTCTGTGCGATCTCTGTGGCTAACTTCGGTATGGTCATTGCACGGGAGTACCGCCCGATGGTCATGGTTTACGTCGTGGAGTGGGGGCTCTCGATTGGGCTCATTAGTACCGTATTGGCCTTAAGCCCGGCCAGTGATTTGGCACTCGGCTTTGTCGTGGTGATGATGGGCACCATCCCTTGGCTGGCGGTGGCCTGGTGTTATGGCTATCTCTCGCCCAGGCTCTTGGGCTTACATGCCTCGAGGACCATGGTCTCGAGCTGATTGACCTGTCCGTCGACTGTCAGCTGGTGGCGCTCGAGGTCTCGCAGCGCAGGATCCTCGGACTGACCGATGTCGTGCTCTGAGATGTCGACAAAGCCTGCTGAACGCAGGACCCCCGTGAGTTCGTCTTTGGTCCAGATAAATTGGTGGCCCCAGTTGCGCACCACATGATTGATGGCCTTGTTGGCGGTCATCGGCTCGTCTTCTAGCAGTCGGCCGTAGAGTTTTAAAAACTGCTCTGAAGGCTGGTCTGTCGCATCGATACCCGTCTTGCTCGACGCAGCTCTATCGAAGAGTGACAGATAGACGCTCAGGTCGGGCGTTGCGATGCGCAGCCGACCGCCTGGCACAAGGCATCGAAAGGACTCGGCTATGAGCTGAACGCCTTGGGCGCGAGGCAGGTGCTCGATGAGGTGTTCGCAAAAGATGTGGCCAAGGGTCTCGGATTCGATGGGCAGCGGGCGACCTGCGTCCATGGTGAGGCAGCCCGCGTGCTCGGGCTCGAGGTCTGTGTTGATCCAGCCCTCGAGTTGGTTAAACCCGGCGCCGATGTGTAGTCGCGCGGGCCTTTGCTGCTTGGCAAGCGAGTGGATAACTTCCTCGTCCCGAAGGCGGTTTTGTTCGTGGCGCTCGGCGTGCTTGTAGGCCCGGTGTGAGGCGTGTAGGTGACGGACGTGGGCCAGGCTGCGCTTGCCCAGGGCGCGCAGTAGCAGCCTTGCAAGGAGCTTGGCCAGGGCTAGAGGCGCGATGTGGATCATGGCGTTATTTAATCAGGTGTCGCGCTCAAAGGCGTTGGCCCACCGCAGGCCTTGCCAGGCCCAGGGGTGCTGGATGATCCACTCTGATAGGAGCGAGGCGTAGGTTTTGGCAATTTGTGTGGCCGATTGTTGGTCGTCGGCTGACTTGATGAGTTGCAGCGAGAGACTAAATCTTGGGGCGAGCTGAGCCGACTGGTCTGCGGCACTGGCCTGCAGGCTTGGCCATAGCAGAGCCAGGTAGACGGGGTGGTTTGAGCGGGCCCAGCGCGCGAGAAGCGAGTCCTGAAGACCAAAGCGCCAGCCTGCGATGTTGACTTGGGTGTCGGCTGAGCGGTGGCCGTGGTCGAGTAGGGCGATGACGCAGTGGCCTCGTTGTTTGGCGTCTTCGATTGCGTGGGCGAGTTCTCGTGGCCGGTCGGTGTAGACGTAGCGTCCGCCGCCAAAGAGACGCTCGGAGCCGTGATTGATGGCGGAGATGATGGGTTTGGTCAGTGGACGCAGTTGTGTCCACTCGACCGGGGGCTCGGTGGGCTCGATGGGGGCGGCCACGCCGATGACGTGGGCGCCTGATTGGCCGAGGAATGCGCCGAGGAGGTTGTGGAAGAAAGTGTGGGCGGTGAGCACGAGGGCGCCGCCTTGGGCGATGGCCTTGAGTTGGGCTTGTTGGTCTGGGTCGATATGCAAGAAGTGCTCGAACCAGGGGTTGGATCGTGGGGCCGTGGTGCTTGCAATCGTGTGGCTTGGGGTCGTGGAGTTTGGAATGGTGGGGTAGAGGCTGGCTGTGGCAAGTGCCATGGTAGTCGCTTGGGCGCGCAGGGCTGTGATTTGGTCGGTGCGCAGGCCGTGGGGGGTGATAACAGGATTTAGCGCGCCTCCCCCACCAGTCTCACCAGTCTCACCAGTTCCAACCATCCCGAGCGTTGCTATTGCTGCGAGGACCTCTGGATCGTGGGCCTGCTCCACCCGAAGCAGCGGGCCCTGGGCAATGGCCCAGGTCAGTAACTTCTCGTGCCTGCGAAGCCGTCTTGGAAACAACAGGCGGGTCAGGAGCAGTCGCCTTTTAGCGCGCTTGAAAAAGTCGTACGAGCGCCTCGTGGTTTGCATCTCAGCCGACTGGGTTGGTTCGGAGGACATTCGATTAGGTTGGGGTGTGTGACCCGCTTGGTATCTTGGTCTGTGCCTCGCTCTGAGCCCAGGTATGCGCAAGGCTCACCACGCCGATCTCCCGGTCTGTTTGCACCACCTCAAATGCCAGTACATCCGCCAAGGCCTCGATAAACCGGATGGCCTGGCTGCACATCAACACCACATCGACGCGGTAGTGACCTTTTAAGAGCGCCAGGCGCTCAAAGCTCACCGTCAGCTCAACTTGTTCGGGCGTGCCAATGGCATCAGCGTCGTTCTGTTGCTGCGTATCCGACTGGATGTTCACGCCGTCGTTGTGGGTCGACAGGCTGCTAATCACGCGATTGGCCTCGTCTTTGATCAGGACGGCGATGTGTGGAAGGTCTTGCTTTGAGAGGCCCCGTGGCAGACCAAGCGCGACGGCAATTCCGAGCGTGTCTTGTCGACTGATGAAGGGTGTGGAGCCCATCTCGCCAGTCTTGCGTGCGGTCGGTGTGCCGTTGCGAAGCAGGGTGATGGACCGGATGCTCGGTTGGTTTGTTTCATCGGGCTGAGCCGGCTGTGCCGGCGGATCCGCCTTGGTCGATGCATCTAGGCTTTGCGACGAGGGCAGGCTGCTTTGCGCGTCCAAAAAGTTGCGGTAGCTTCTGCAGACATCGCTGGCCTTGCCCACCTCTTGGACTGCGCCCTCGTGCAGCCACAGTGCCTCGGTGCACAGCATCTCAACTTGGTAGAGCGAGTGCGAACAAAAGAGCAGGCTCGTGCCCTCGCGCTTGAGCTGCATGATCCGATCGAAGGATTTTTGGGCGAACTGCCCATCACCCACCGAGAGTGCCTCGTCGATGATGAGAAGTGCCGGTCTTGCGGCCGTGGCCAGCGAGAAGGCTAACCTCACCACCATGCCGCTGGAGTACGTGCGAAGCGGTGCGTCAATAGCCTCGCCAAGCTCTGAGAACTCGACAATGGCCTGCATCTCGCGCTCGATCTCCGCGCCCGAGAGCCCCCACAGGGGTCCTGCGAATCGGATGTTTTCGCGCCCGCTTAGGTCAGGCAATAGGCCCGCGCCCAGCTCCAGCAAGGCCGCGATGCGCCCGTGCGTCGTGATGGCTCCGCCGGTCGGGGCCAAGACGCCAGCGGCGAGCTGAAGCAAGGTGCTCTTGCCTGCACCGTTTTTGCCCACCAGCCCCACGCTCTGACCAGCCCTCAAGGTCAGATCGACTGGCCTGAGGGCGTGTTTGATTGCCTGGGGGGTAAGGCCGAAGAGGTTTTCGGCGAGCCTGCGGGCTGGGGAGCGCGTTAAACTATAGTTTTTATAGACGTCTTGGGCGCAAACCACCACTTGCGGCGCGTCTTTTTGCTCAACGATCTGGTCATCGTTGCCCGCCACGGTGTCAGGCCGAAGATTGGGTGTGACATTGGTCACACTTTCTGGGACGATCACAGATCTAGTATTCGATTAATCAATGGGATATCTCCGAATGTCAGTATATCTTGGCCGTCGGCTCACAGCCGGGCTTTTCTCCTCGCTACTGCCGCTCACTTCAGTCGTGTCGGTGGCGCTTGGTTCTGTTGCGTTCGTCTTGACGGTCTCTAGTGCCAAGGCCTCCGAGCACACCGTAGGCCAGGTGACCTTCTTGGTGGGCAAGGCCGAGCAGGTCAAGGGTGGTGTGGCCAAGGCCATTCGCCGAGGCGATGCGATTGAGGTTGGTGCCACCGTCCAGACGAGCAACAACGGGCACGTTCACATCCGGTTTGTGGATGGGGCGCTCGTGAGCGTGCGGCCTTCGAGCTCTCTCAAGGTTACCGAGTACAACTTCGTTAAGGACAATCCCAAGTCCTCCAAGGTCAAGTTTGAGCTGGTAGAGGGCACCGCGCGTGCCGTGACCGGCGCCGCAGGCAAGGCTGCAAAAGACAACTTTCGTTTGAACACCCCCGTGGCTGCGCTTGGTGTGCGTGGCACGGACTTTTCTGTCTTCTCGTCGATGAGCGAGTCGCTCGTGAGCGTGAACTCTGGTGCGGTGGTGATCTCGCAGTTTGGCGATGGCTGCTCGCGCGTGGGCTCTGGTCCTTGCCAAGGGCCGAGTGCGCTTGAGGTTCGTGCCGGGTCAACCGGCGGCGGTGCGGCACTGGTGTCGGTTGCCACGGAAAAGCCCCTTGCCCTGCCCGAGGGCACGGTTCGCTTTGCCGGTAACACGGGCACCGCTGGCGTCACGAATCTAGCCTCCGCTTCCCTGTCTGCCTCTCCGGTTGCTGTAGAAACCTCTTCCTCGTCGAGTGAGGCCGCGGTGGTGGCTGACTCGCAGGCCCTCGATGGCGCCTCGCGCGCTATTGTCTCCGGTGCCGAAGTGAGCCTGCCAACGGCGGGCGACTCGGCCAGCAAGCTCGCCTGGGGGCGCTGGTACGGCGCTGCCTGGCCGGCTGACAAGACGGTGACCTACCAGCAGGCTCGCGAGGGCGGCGGTGGGCGCAGTGTCACCGTTGGCAATCCTTACGTGAGCCTTTATCGCAGCGCCGAGTCACCTTTTGTGATCCCCGACAAGGGATCCGCACGCCTGGCGTTGCAATCGGGTCAGGTCCACTGGATCGGGGCGCTCGACACCCGAATCGCGGGCACCGTTGATTCCGGTAGCCTGACGCTGGACTTCGGTGGCAAGCGCTTCTCGACCGAACTAATTGGCACCAACCCAAAGGTGGGCACCTTCAATCTGCAGGCCTCTGGTGTGCTGTCGACCTCTAATCTGGCGCCGGGCATTTTTGTCTCCGACCAGTCTTCAACCGGTGCGCGCGTGGCTGGTGCCATGACCTCGAATGCCACCGAGGCGGGTTATCTCTTTGAGCAGCCTGCCGCTCGATCGATCTTGATGGGTACGACCAACTGGCGCCGCTAGTTAGCGGATTGTTCAGTTGAGTTTTACTTCTTCTAGTTCTCGCTTCTTAAGCTTGGTGGCCGTGTTTGCCCCCCTGAGTGCTCACCTGCTTTATCGAGGTCGGCTGGACCGCGCTATGGTCCGAGCTATGGTCCGAGCTATGGGCCGGGCCTTCGTCCTAGCCGTTGGCCTCGCGCTGGCACTCGTCAATCCAGCAGTTAATCCATCAGCCCATGCGCAGGGTGTAGAGCAGGGCTTATCAGGCGCCTGCGCAATGACGGCTGGCACCCAAGCCATTGACGCGATGAACGCGTCTCAGCTCAGGGATTTGGATGCACGTATGCGGGCGTCTGACGAGTCGTGCTTGGATCAGGTGAATTTCTTGGAGCAGCGAGTGCTTGTGAGCTTAAAGCTCGGTGATCTCACCTCCGCCCTGGTCTGGGCCGAAAAGCGTGTGATGCTCGATCCCGATTCGCCCTCGGCTTTGATGGACTACGCTTGGGTGGCAAGGCTCTCGGACCAAGGCGAGCTCGCCCGCGGAATATTGGTCCAGCTGGTCGACCGTCCTGACCTTCCGCCGAGCCTTCGTGACCAGGTGGTCACCTGGCTGGATAAGCCATCTGGTGCGGGGCTCAGGCTGCTGGCGGGTCGAACGGTCTTTGGCCTGATGGCGGGCTTTGAGACAAACCTCAATAACGGGCCTACCTCCGCGGACATCGCGCTGACGTTTCCGACGGGTGATTACATATTTGAGCTGGATCGCTCGGAGCTCGCACGCTCCGGTGGTGTCTTGTCTGCCTATGGCCAGTGGACCGGCCAGCTAGCCAGGGGCCTAACACCCGTTGGGGACCTGAGGGTCTCGGCCCAGGCTCGAGCGCCCCTGGTTGGTGGCAACGCCTTTGCCACCCAGGTAGCTGAGGTCAACTTGGGGGTCTATCCGGGCGCCCTCGGCGCGGACCATGAGGACATTCCCCAGCGACTGTGGGCCCAGGTGAGCCAGTACGGATACGGTGGCACCTCCCTGATGAGCGCTCTGTCGGCAGGCTCCACCTGGAACATCCGTCACAGCCGGGAGTTGGGCGTTTTGCTCTCTTGCGCGAGCCAGCCCGGATTGTGGGTAGAGGCCCGGCGTTACAACGAGAAGAAGAGTTCTGATGGAAATATAGTGGGCGCTAACTACATATTCGGTTGCGCCGCTGGTGACTATCGCTACCAGGCGGAGGTCTTTGCCGCCAAGGACATGGCCAGCCAGATCCGGCTGGGCGGCGACACGACTCGCCTGGGGCTGGGATTGAGCGTTCAGTCTGGCGGGGCTACTGGCCAGGGGTCTGGGGGGAAGGTGGGGGCCGCCCATGCCTGGGTGGCCTACGGTAGGCTTGAGCGGGCCCGGGACGACCAGGGCTACTCTGATCTGTTAGACTTTGGGAGTCCTCGGCAGGTAAATACGATCATGTTGGGTGGCCAGATTAGCGGCCCAATTGACTCGGATGCCAAGAGACGTTGGGTGGTTCGGGCAGAGAAGCGGTTGCAAAAAAGCAACATCGATATCTTCGACAACGAATCCACCACAATCGGCCTGGGGCTTGAGTTCTGGCTCGATTAGGGTCCGTGTGGCGGGGTCTTCCGCGGCGAGTTTGTCTGCTTTATGCCTGCCTCCGAATTTAGTTAGCCGGTTTGTGACAATTGTCACAGGAGGCGCCCCCCCAGATTCTCTATACTTCGCTCATCTTCCCCTCAACCGGGGGAGAGTGCCTTGTACTCGGCCAAGCGAGATCTGCGCAGATCGTTTGGCCGAGTACGAGGAATTAGAAACGTAGTTCCTTGTATTTGTTTAAACACACTAGAAAGGTTAGATATCTATGTCTATCGCACTGTTGGCAACGGATACCACCGTTATCTGCCGTGTAGTCAAGGCCCTGTACGACGCGGCTCCTGGTTACACATACCTCTCCAACTTCCTGTCATACAAGTCAGTGAATGGTCTTGACGCGACGGTCAATGCCTTGGCCTCTGCCTACTCCTCGCAGACCAATGCCGAGCTGGCTGCTACCGTTTGTACCAATCTGGGCCTGACGGGTACCGCCTACACTGCTGGCGTTGACTATCTGACTAGCCAATTTAACGCAACGACTGCTGCTAACCGCGGTGTCGTGATCAAAGATGCCATGAATGGATTGGCAAACCTGACCGGGGACGCCACTTTCGGTTCGGCCGCAGAAGCATTTAACTCTTCAATAGCCATGGCCGAAGCCTATTCGACCAACTCCGATAACACGTCGACCGACATCAATACGCTTCAGGCCGCCGACGAAACATCTGCTATCGCTAGCACCCTTCAGTTCTCAACCACCGTAGGTGAGACAAAGACGGGTACAGGCGGTAACGATGCATTTACGGCCACAACAAGCAACACTGGACAAACTCTTGATTCCGGAGATATCGCCAACGGTGGGCTCGGTAACGATAGTTTGACGATCACTGCTCAGGGTGCTGCGGCAACCGTCCAACTGGATTCGATTGAGACCGTATCGATCCGTTTGCTCTCGGCCCAGTCATTTGACACACTCAGCTGGTCAGGTACTAACCAAGTCGTCGTGAATGGTGATTCGACATCGAACAACACTTTGACCATCACCAACGCTGACCTCGACACTGAGTTTAAACTCGAAAAATACGGCACAATCAATGTTACGTATCTTGAGTCGAACGCAAGTTCCACCGCATATGCTGCGGCGAGCGGAACCTACTACCAAACCTCCACCAACATTTCGACGATCAACACCGGAAGCGCCGGTATTGTAATGCTTGATCTCGGCGGTGATAACGCATTGCGTCTTGAAGGATCTGGAACGGATATCACGATCAGTGGTGCCGGCAGCAGCGTCTTGAAAGTTGATGCGGTTTCTGGAATTGACGCCACAGCGTTCGATGGTAATTTGGATATCACCTTCTCTGCCGCTTCCAACGTAGATGTGTCCACCGGTGCGGGTAACGATGTTCTGCGGTTCGGAACTACGTTTAACGGTCTCGATTCTGTGGATGGTGGGGACGGCACTGATACCCTCCGTGCGGCAATCGCCGGGTCGGTCTCGGTCGCGGGTATAGCCAATGTTGAGAGCGCCGTCTTTAACGCCACTGGAAACTCAGTGACTATGTCGATGTCTGGGGCTAGCTTCTCAACCATCACGTTCGCCGACGCTACCGCCTCGGTGGATCTAAATCTCCGTGACAACATCGCAGACGGAACCACCGTCAAGTTCACTGGAAATGCTAGCCTTGGCGAAGTCCAGTTGGATTATGCTTCGGGTGCCGCCTCGGTTGTTCAATTTAATGGTGTAAGTGGTGACATTTCGCTGGTGTCTTCCCTGTCGATTACCGATGCAGTCTCGGTGGCTCTGTCTGTTGAGTCAGCATCCGGAGACGTGACAATGTCAGCGATTACTCTGGACAGCGATGTACGGACCGTCGACATTTCTTTGGCTAGCGGCTCGTTGACTCTCGGTAATGCTGCTGCGTTTAATCTGGGTGGTGCTACCACTGTCTCGGTTACCCAGTCTGGCTCGGGTACGGCTTCCATCGGTGGCGCGGTAACTGGCGGATCGGCCTTGTCGACCCTCACGTTGACCAACGCCGGCCTTGGTGAAACCGCTCTCCGACTGGGTTCTGCTGCCGATGTCATTGAGTTGGCTACAGGTGAAACTACTGTAAATATCAACGTAACCGGTTCTGGTAGCGTTGTGGGTGGTGCATTCCTGCAGGACAAGGGATCCGGCATGAACGCTTTCACCTTGAATCTGAATGTCGGTGACAACGGCGCTTACGGTGCAAACGATGAAGGTTTGAACTTCACGGGATCCGCTGGTACTTTCACGCTAAGTGAGACCACTATCGGAGCTTCGGCATCGGTTTACATCAGTTCTATCGCTGCGGGTGCATCGGGATCGGTGTCTGATATAACCGTGAATGTCGGTACAACAGGCCTGTTCAAGGTTTGGAAGCTGGATGCCGACGTCATTGGTGACATTACTATCGACGCTGCGGCAGCAGGTAGTGCCTACATTACGGACGGTTCCGCTGGCATAGTAGGTGATATCACCCTGACCGGTTCAGGCGTTAAGACCATCCTTCTCGATACCACGTCTGGTATGGGCAACATCGATATCTCCGGCGGATCCGCGACTCTTACAGTTAGCTCGACGACGGGAGGAATCGGAAATGTCAATATCACTGGTTCCGGTACGGTCTTTACCAATACGGCTGGTGATGTTGGGACAGTCACTGTCGCAGGCTCCGGTGCAGTTTCAGTGGACGTTGGTAGTGCCAATAATGTCGGAAACGTCGACACCACTGGGCACGGGGGTTCTGTAACGATTGACTTAAGCTCCGCAGTGGCCGCCGTAACGGTAAACCTGGCCGCTAGTGGTACTGACAAGGTCTATGTCGGTGAAGGTGGTGATACGGTTTACATGGCGAGTGGTTCTGGCGTTGACAAGGTTGTCTTCACGACCACCTCCACAGAAACTGTGTCTATCTACAACTTCGACCTCGCATCCGCTACCGATCAGCTGGTGTTCACTACTGCCGGATTTGATATTGGCCTCCTAGCTAGTGCTGCTACTGCTGTTGCAGCGCTTCAGGACGGCGGGGCGGCTACGGGGGTTGTTCTCGTAAGCGGGGATAACGCATCCGTCACAACGCCGGGAGTTCTCTCGGGCGGAACGCAGATCGTGATTCTCCGTAGTGGGACTTATGACAGCGTAACGGACATGTTGTCGGCTATCAGTAGTGCCGGTCCTATGACGCTGGCTGTTGGTACAGCCGTGACGGCTGGCCTTGATGTGATTGTCGCCTGGGCCGACCAAAATGGTGACACACATGTAACGTTGGTCAACACGACGGCTGCTGGCGTTGGGGCACTGTTCTCCGCTGTGGGTTTGATTTCTGCGGCGAACACCAATGACCTAGCAATACTTTACGGTGTTAATATTTCGACCTACACCTCTTCATTCGCGGACAAGTTCCAGTTTGAATAAGTCGAAGTATTAGGTGCTTAAGCGTTAGCTTAGACTCCTAGATCTGTAACCTAAGAGGGGTGGGGATTTTCCCCACCTCTTTTTTTTTCGGGCGACAAACTGTGCAAGATGCGACCAAGCTAAAGGAAATTGAAGGCCTCATAAACAAAAAGATGTTTGCAGAGGCTGAGAGATGCATAGCGAAACTAAAGGCACCAGAAGATGTGGTGCTCAGCGTTAAAGGCGCGCTGGCGCTAAAGAAGAACGACCACGCAGAGGCAGAGGTCTACTTTGCTAATGCGATCGCCAAAAACCCACACTCGATGATCGCGGTTCAAAACCTAGCATCACTTTATCTCGCTAAAGGAGACTACCGGAGAGCCCGAAAGCCATGTGAGGCATGCTATAAGGCACAGCCTCACAACGAGACCTTTGTACTTAACTATGCCCAGTGCCTTAGCGAAGCAGATGAGATCGCGGAAGCAGAATCGATCATCAGGCAATATTACGAGGAATCAAAGAGCCCCTCGGATAGGATCATCATTTCACTTGCAAACGTCTTGCGTGCAAATTTAAAGCCTAAGGAGGCGATACAACTTTTGCAGAAGGCAATTGACGGGGGTATGACAAGCGAGACTCTCACACGGTCACTCGCAGACATAAACTCCGAGATTGACCCCAAAAGATCCTCCGAGCTCTTCAATGAGCTATCCAGTAAGACCGACCTTTCGGAGGGAAAAAAGGTTTCTCTGGCATGGAACTGGTCCTTCACTGAACTCAGGCTAAGAAATTGGGACAAAGGTTGGGAGTTATACGAGAATGGTCTACTGCCCCAGATCGGCCGAGTGGGGCGGCCTCTTCCCCAGCAATTAAGGGACTTCAAGCGGATAACAAGCATTGATGATATAGACCCAGATAAATTTACGCTATTGGCCTGTGAACAAGGACTTGGGGATCAAGTACTATTTCTTGGTCCCTTGGATAAGGTAATTGCAAAGTACCCCAAAAAGCTAGTTCTAGTTTCGGAGGACCGTACCCAGCCAGTATTTGCTCGTTCATTCCCTGAAATCGATGTAATAACGTACGGAATGGCTCGTGGGCTTTCCACGATGAACAAGAGGGTTAATGGGGTTCTTCCGATAGCGTCTCTGATGAAGACCTTTCGACGAAGTGACGAAGACTTTAAATCTGGACGGCGAATCTACTTGAGACCGAACGAGGCGAAGGTTGATCGATACGGAGAAAAAATCCGAGAGAAATTCAATAGGAAAACAATAGTCGGAATCTCTTGGACAGGCGGATATTGGGATCGTCAAAAGCGTACAAAGTCACTTTCTTTTGAATTAATTGCAAATGCTGTAACACAGACCGGAGCCGTCGCGCTCTCACTGCAATATGGAGATGTTTCAAGAGAAAAAAATTACGCCATCCAAAATAAGCTCCCCGTTATGTTTACTTCTGGTGTTGATTTCAAAAAGGACATCGATAGTTGGCACGCCCTTATATGTACCTGCGACTATGTCGTGAGCGTATCTACGGCGGCTGTACATTTTGCCGCTGCCTCCGGAATACCCACCCACGTTTTACTGAAAAGTAACATGGGTCCGTTCATTTGGGGCCTAGAAGAAGGGCCGAGTATCGCATACAAGGACACTTGGACCTATAAACAGACTGAGTCCGAGGACGATGAAACCTACGTCAAGCGGGTTATTAAGAAGATAGCATCATGACTCTCTACAACAAAGTTAAGGAATTATTACCGAAGCACAAGGGCGCAATAGCTGACGAAACCTTTTTGCTCCTAGATGTGAAGGATTACCATCTCACCCAAATATCGACGGTTCATCAGTTACTATTGGCCTCAAATACCAAGATGAGTTATCGAGACCGAACCTATCTGGCGCAGTTTGAAAACTATGCGAAGCTTATAAAAACCGACGGTGTAAATATCGTGCTCGCAGACAACTCACAAACCTATTCTGCATTTTATTTTTGGTTGTTTTTAAAACAGTCTCAAAGAGATAGTACTTTTATATACGCACCCCGTGGGTTTTCAGAAATAATATTTAAGTTACGAGTTTTGAAGGACTTGTACGATGACTTTGTGACCCATATATTGCAAGGGCCAGGAGTGTTTCCAAACAAAGATGACATCGAGAAAAATATGAGCTTTGTCATAGGGTCTGCAGACAAGATGACCCACACACGCTTTGCCGCAGATCTATTTGTTAAGGTGAAGTCTGGAATCCTGGCAATGCCAGGATGGGCACGTACGGAAAATAACGATGAGAGAGATTATCTTGAGGCAAACGGAATATGGCCCGTAGTGACTTTCGAAGGGCATGCATTTGCTGTTAAATGAAACCAGTTATAGAAGAAAATCGAGTTCGATTGTTTTGTCGGACGAACTAAGTAGGATTTGCCTAATTAAGCGAGATCCTCATCCGAACATCCTATTTCCTGGTTACTGGGGGCTACCCGGTGGAAACCAAGAGGAGAACGAATCGGAAATTGAGTGTGCAAGACGGGAGCTGAGGGAGGAGCTGTCAATAGAGCCAAGGTACATGAACTTATTGTCCCGGATAACTGAACACACCGACATAATAAGTCCATCGATACACACAGTAACCGCCTATTGGGCTACTTTCGACTCTAATATGACTATTGTCCAGTCAGAGGGGGTGTGTTATGAGTTTTTTACCCGGGCGCAACTTGCGAGTAATTTAAAGGTAGTTCCCTATGATTATTTGTTCGTAAGTTTATACTTTATGACTATACTTGATCGGAAAAATTGCATTGAATCAAGATAAGATCAACTTGTTCGAGGTCAAAGATGTAAAGGAGATTGTCAGTTTAACTGGCACTCCTCCAGGAATGCTCGAGGTCTCCGAGCGGATTCAACTGGTAACCGAAGCCTGTGTCGCATATATCAAACATCAAACTGTTTCTAAAGGCTGCATAGTAGATCTGGGAGTATTCTTTGGATTAAGCACGTTCTTAATGGCAAAGGCCGTTGAGCGTTACAGGAATGCGGCAAACCAAGACGAAACCATTGAGGTTATTGGATATGACGCATTCAAGGCTTCGAAGCGGGGTTGGTTCATTAACCCCCTATTAGATATGGTCAAAAATATCGACAAAGCTGAACTGTTGGTTCACGAAGAAGAGTTTGTTGACTTCAGGAAAATCACGGATTTTTACTTGTCGGGAACACAGGTATCCTTACACCAGACTCTACTGAGAAGCGCGACACCGCCCAACCAGCCAATTCATTTATTACATATCGATGCTCCGAAGTCTTACGAGGACTTTCGACCAATACTAAAGAACTTCTTCCCGTGTCTAATGACTGATTCGGTCGTGATATTTCAAGATTTTTTCTATCATTGGAGCGGCTCTCTAATAAATGCAGTGGGAGTTTTGGTAAGCCTGGGCTACCTACGAATGGAGGCGCAAAAAGGTACCTCCCTTAAAACGCGTGTTATGAGGGAGTTCAATTTGGCGGAATTTGAATATCTAGACAATCAGATACGCGACTCCGACTTTGTGGTTGTCTTTTCTACGCTGAGAGGAAACTTTGGGAGTTTGAAGAGCACAGATCGGTCTGATACCTTTTTCCCCCGCTTTGAATTAGCGGAATTGCAGCTTGGATATGTCCGCGGGGCCTCCCCTGTTTGGATTTCAGAAAAGTGTGAAAGTATATTTGGACGGTCCTCTAAGCGAACAACCATAATTGACTTAAAAGAACTGATTTCCTATCACTTTGACGTCTCAAATTTATACAAGGCCGACTATCCAAATGATTAGTATTAGCTCCCTCACAATTGAACAAATAAGGCAGCACCGAAAGAATGGTGCGAAACTGTATCTTTACGGAGCGGGTGACGCGGTTAGTAGCTACGCGAGGATAGCACTAGCAACGCTTAGTGCTAAAGACTTGAAGATTGACGGTTTTTTTGATGATGACGATTCGCGAACCGGTAAGACCTTCGAGGGATATCCGATATATTCAAGTTCTGATACCTCGATGGTGGATTCTGGCACTTTGGTTATTATAACAAGCAATTATTTTCGCACTATCATGAAGGGCCCTGTTCTAAATGAGCCAGGTGTAATTGTAAGCTCTATGGTCCGTATTCTCGAGGAGGCTCACCCGGAAGAGTTCGTGGGGCTAATGTCTTTCGAGGAGGTTCAGAGAAGATCGCATACACACAAGAGCAAACTACTCCAGGTACAGGGTTTTCAAGGTGAAGTTTACGTGAACGCATTAGACGTTCAGGTAACAGAAAAGTGCACTATGAAATGTGTGGACTGTTCGAATTTGATGCAGTACTACCAGAAGCCAGTTGATTCAGATATTGGGCAACTTCTGAAGAACTTGGACACGTTCGTGGGCGCCATTGATCATCTCGCGGACGCGCGTGTTATAGGCGGAGAGCCCTTTTTGGTACGCGATTTGGCTAGTGTATTAAATTATCTGGGTTTAAACCCAAAGGTAGGCCACGTTACTGTATATACAAACGGTACGATAGTACCCCGACAGGATGTCCTTGAAGCCCTTCGGGACCCTAAGATCGTAGTCGAGATTACAGACTACGATGAGCATTCTCGGAATTTAAAGCGTGTCTGTGAAACATTGGAGGCTGAGAAAATAAAATTTTTCGCACACAAGCCCCAGAACTGGACCGATTCGGCGAGGATCGTTAAGAACAATCTAAATCCGAACGAACTGTCACAGATGTTTGATGCTTGCTGCGTGAACGATGCTCTCACAATTCTGCACGGTCGTATCTACCATTGCCCCTTTTCAGCAAACGCGATAAACCTAGATGCATTTGATGTTTCACAGGCAGAGTACCTTGATCTCGAAGATTTCCAAGACTCAGCCTCGCTTCGGTCTTCGTTCAAGTCATGGTATTTCGGACGACCCCACCTCGACTCATGTGCATATTGTCTCGGTAGAGATTACATGCAACCAAGGGTGATTCCGGGTGTACAGACAAAGCACGTAATCAAGATACCAATAGTCCGTGAACAGTAGTCTGCTGTCATTTGTAGTTCCCACGGTAAGAGATCCAGCGCGCATAGCGGGTCAAATTCTCCGTAACTTCGAGTGTCTCGAGGACCAAATCGAGATTGTAATTATCTTCGATGGTAGAAAGATCGACTTTTCATCACGAATAGATCCATCGCTACTGGGGCAGGGCGTAAAGATTGAATATTCGGGCGTCCGTGGTGGTGCAGGACCTGGAGCTGCGAGAAATATTGGACTGGAAGTCTCGACAGGAAGGTACGTAACCTTCGTTGACGATGACGACGATATTGGGGTTGATGCGTACAAACTCCTTGACCTGCTGAGAACTAAAGATCATTCACTGCTGGTGGGTGAATTTAGCCATCCAACACCTTCTTTTGAGCGAAGACATTCCAACCGATGTGAACGGGTCACTGTCGAGGAATATGTTCGACGAATAATTTCGACTGAATCGTGTTTGAATCACTGCACTGGACTGATTATAAATAGGCGGTGGCTGAATGTCGCTCGGATGCGGTTTGTTGATACCAGAGTAGTAGAGGATTTAATGTTCTCTACCGAGCTTTTATCAAAACTTGAAGATCTAAACCTGACAAACCTATTTCGATATGGGTATAAATTTCATCCCCAGTCCACTAAAAATATAAATAGTGCTAGTGCCGTGATTGACGTGATTCGAGTAAAGCAGGCCTTACAGGATTTGGATACCCATCTACGGACTGATACAAACATTAAGAGATATGTCCAAGATCGAGTTGAATACTTGGAGACGTTAGCACTATCAAGGCTCCCCGCATTTGTGACGACCAATCCAAGAGATAGACTCGGAAACGTCAAGACAATGACTCGGCTTATGTTTACACTATTTAAAACGAAGGTGAGCCTTTGCCAGGTAGTTTCACTCCTATTATCGCTGTCTGCGCTAATGGGGAGATTGTCCCGTTCCCTTCGGCGGATGCAGTCGACTCTGATTGAACCGTTACCAACAATCGCAATCTACTGTTCTGGTGCCCTAAGTGAAGTATTGAGAAGTTATCTTTTGAAAATTGGTAATGAGAAGATCTATGTGATTGACGATAACTTTTCTGAGATTAATGGAAATGTAACCTTGGGGCAATTTTTTGAGATTTGTGAATCAAATCGGAATCACCGTATATATATACTAATTGCAAACATAAACAAACCCGTCATTAAGAAAATCACTGAGAGAGTCCTGAATATTTTTCCAGCGGATGACTTTTCGGTTGAGATCCAGTCACTTCCAGCCATTTTTCATGAAAATAGAAGAGCCTGAAATAGTATTTCAGTCGAGTTACAAGGGTCGTTTTCTAGAGTCAGTCCGCATCGGGAATTTGGGTGAAATCTACTTTGTAGACAAAGTGGAGAGAAATATTATTCGAATTTTCGGATCACAAACCGATGTTGTTCCGGTTAGGTTTTCACCAACCTCTATTAATCCACTCTCCAGCGGCACATGTCTAATCACATCAAATAATTCAGTATACTCATACTCCTTTCTGTCTTGCAAATTCGAGTGTCTTATTGAGAGTTCCGATTTAAATAAGGGTGAATCATTTAATGATTCACTTTTCCACTCTGGGGTGCTTTATATATCGAGTATGGATGTTGAAGAGCGAAGCAATAAGGGTTCGCTGTATGAGTTTTGCAATAATCGTATAAGGAAGCTTTTAAAAAATTTCCTGGTTGTTGGCAACGGGCTCATAATTAGAGGCCGTCGGCTATTTGTGTCCGATAGTGGGACGAATGTCATCTACGAATATGATAAGGAACCTGGGCATTTAGCATTAAGACGTCAGATAGATCTTGACGGGATAATTAAGGGACCCGACGGCATTGCCCGTGGGCTTGGAGACACAATACTTATTCCGAGCTTCTTCGATGGCGATGTCTTTGCATTCGACGTAGCAAGTGGAGTTATCGCGAAGAGGTATCAGCTACCAGTGCAACACGCTACGTCTGTTACCCTTTCTAATATCCGAGTGGACGGAATCCCTCGATGTCGCATGCTCATAGCGACAGCCGTGGGCAGCGCGACCACTTCTCAATACTCCGGCCGTCTACTAGGAATCGATTATGAATAGCCCTCTAATTGTTGGAATTGGAAAAATGGGTTCTCAAGCTGTTGAGTTAATGAGGGATATGAACCCGATTTCAATTGACAATGCTGCACCCTTGGCTGATTTCAGGTCGATTACGAGTGCAATAGCCTCATCAGTACCCAATCCGAACAACCCTCTTTATATTTGTTTGTTTGCGCCCGATAATGCAACAGACAGTTTAGTTCAGGAGATCGGGGTTACAGCAGACCGATTTCATGGTCAAAGATTTATTGTCATCGATTTCTCGAATGCCCACTTTCAGAAGTCTTCAGGCCGGGCCAAGCAACTGTCTCTTAAAGGCATTGAATACATCGGAGCTGGCATTTCGGGTGGGACGTCTATTTACGCAAACGGCGCGTCGATATTTCATGATCAATATACAGAGGATCCCTGCGTGGAGAAGATTTTCCTTGCACTTTGTAAAGGGGATCCTCGGCGAATAGTTGACTGTGGACCGAATCCAAACGGCCACCTAGTCAAAAGCGTTCATAATTCGTTGGAGTATATCGAACTGTCCTTGTTGTCCTCCTGCTTTGAGGGGCTTTCCGCTGCAATCGGATCGTTGCCACACGATTTTATACGTTCACTCATGTCTCCACGGTATCGGTCCTACCTCGCCGACATTATGTTCGCGAACCTAGAGGAGAACTACGGTGATCGGTTGGGTTCAAAAAAGCGCCACGATATTGCGGAGAATGGCTCAGTACGATCACTCATCGAATATTGTTTTGACAATCGAATACCCATTAGGTTACCAACATGTGCTTTGAATGGACGATTCGCGCCGAGAAAAACTTATTGTGAGGCTGTCACGCCCCTAAGAGCTCAAAGCCAGGTCGGATTGGGCGATCTATTTTTGCGAATTATAGACGCCGTTAGGCTCTACTCTATACATGAGGCTATTGAAATTTTGGGGCACATAAGTCACAACAGTACCCAAAAGCTAAAGGAAATATTCCAAGTTTATTCCGGGTTTAGTGTAATACGAGGTGACTATTGGCGTGCGATTAACGAATTGATGTCAAGAAGTCATAATGCGGACGATGCTTCCCGGGAGCTTTACCATGGAGCCAAAGATGAATTATTTGGTATTTTATCCTGTCTTCAGCCAGGCTGTTTTTGGTACATCCCTCCCATTTTTTGGAGCGCAATTAGTGCCTGCGCTGAAGATAACGGAATTATAACGAATTTTCCAATCAGTATAGCCAGAAACAGATTTGGCGGTCATGAAAAAACATGAGAAATTTAATTTTTATAACAGGCATGTCAGGAGTTGGTAAGTCATATATTGCTGCCGAAATAGCCAGGCTCTTAAAACTGCATTATTTAGACGGTGATCACTGTCACCGCGCTCGGGATCTAATGAAAATGAAACTTGGTCGAGGACTAAGCCAGAGCGAGAGATCAAGATATGTCCGAAGCGTGTGTGCTACTGTTACTAGCCTCGAGAAAAATGATTACACCACGAGAGGTGTAGTATGCGCCTGCTCACTTTTGAACAAATTGGACCGGGCTCGAGTAAAGAGAATTTTCAAGTATTCTAAAATTATCCAACTAGTGATACCAGAATCACAACGTATCCGAAGAGTCCATAGAAGACGCGGACACTTTGGAAAGATAAAACTAGCGATATCTCAAGTCGAGAGCTTCCAGCGATATGGCTATGTCGACCAAGTAGTCAGAAACCACCGGCCGAGCCGTCTCACCCCGATTCAGCGTATTCTCAAGGTACTCCTCTCTAAAAACCGGACTACTGCCTGGTGAGCCTGAGCAACGACTGAGGTATGAACAGAGCCGTTGTCGAGTAACCACTCAAATCGTAGTGGCTGTACAGTACGTCTCTTGTAGCAGGATAAATTAATAGCCTCTTCTGAGAAATAGTGTGATTTTGAATGAGTGCTGCATTATCCACCCCTTTTTCGTTTCCCTCATAGTCATCCAAGGCTATGACAGTACGATCGCTCGTGATTTTCGACAATAGGTCTAAGTCTGCGATGTCTAACCTACCATCAATATAAACAAAATCGAGTACTACCTGCTTGCTCACTAGGTCTGTGAACATCTGTGTAGAGGACTTTTTAGGGTATTGGCTAAGCTTGAATCCAGCGATATCAATCGGAATAGGGATGTCATTAGAAAAGTCACAGGTTACAAGGCTTACCTCTTGCTCCATTCTGCTGTAAAGCATGGAGCCACAAGCCATGCTGTAGGTAGACCGTCCAATGAAGGTTCCCACCTCGGCGATAGACGCTGGTGAGAAGTGGGCGGAAGCCATCGCAAGTGTAATCGCGCTGCCTGTCAGCACACTACCAGTTTTGAATTCCGCATCCGCGATTAGTCGGCGCATTTCATGAAGCTTTTTAAAGTAGTCAGGATATTCAATGTTGAAGGCACGGAGGTGATCCTCGGCCACCTTCATCCAAAAGAGACGAGAAAGAGACTCCCTGCTTATATCGAAAGTGTTCATGTTAAATAGGCACCTAATGAGTTAGAGACATTTTCTACAGTATCCTCGACCCACTCAATACGTTGGGAGTCACCAGATGACCACCAAAAGCTGTCATCCTGATCTATGCCGAAAATACGCTGAAACCAGTCCAGCCTTGTCTGGTGCACCGACTCGACTATGGGTTTAAATACGATATACGGATAAGGGGAGTGGAAAAGAGGAACCATCACTCCATTTAGTACGCAAAGATTCTGAATTGCACCGGCATAAAGCGCGAGCCGAATGCCGTGGTCAAACGCTGCAATCTCGAACGTCTCCCAGGGATAGTCCAAGTATTTCCGATGTGATGTTAGATCTTCATAATCCGGAACCACATAAACAGAGAAGCCCCGGGCGATTAGTAGCTCATAGACAGAAAACCATGAGTCAAGATTAGAATTTCGATCGGTTTGAGTTCTAGACGTTCGAAGCGTGATTGTAAAGTAGCCTCTCTGTGACGACTTACCAACGGACCTCAGTCTTGATACGATGTTAACGGCTTCGTCTGGAGGCCTGTAAGGCCGTAGACAATCTGGATCGACCTTGTCCTTAAACTTCAAGAGAGTATCACTAAGATAAGGGATCACGAGATCCTTCGACTTGTTTTGTGGGTATCCAGGTGGGAACATTGGGAAATCTATGCTCATCACGGGCGAGGAGTAGATGTGCACGTCCCGGACCATTGGCAAAAGCGCTGGAACCCCCTTGAGGATGTGGTTGACCCTCCAGCGAATCTCCCCTTCGGGCGTCGACTGGTCACGTATAGTCTTCTTGCGAAACTTATGAGCATGAATGTGAAGATTCATGCCTTCGCAACCCGCAAATACACGGGCGCAATTCGCGGTAACTAAATATGTTGCAAAATCAAACGTTACCGGAGCTTCCTGCGTATCGTAATAGACATTTAAATTCAATGTAACGGCCTACTTAAAGAAGTCCGGCGTCACGTTTGGCATAATATTCAGCCTCGTGTCTACGGCTAGCACCGCACAGGGTAACCTTGGTGGGCTGCGGAATCACTTTACGCTCATCACTATCGAAGAGTTCTCGGTAGATTACATAGAGTGTCGGCTTATCACCGTTTACGGAATCGACCAGAAAGTCATGGGCCTCTGATGGATTTGTAGGTACCACAACATTCCAGCCTTCAAAATTCTTGAACCAATGCGATAGATCTTTGCTATGTTGGGCTCCTTGACCCATCCCTCGGCCAACCTGGCAGATTAGAGTGATAGGGAGCTTGAAACCCTTTTTTGCCCAAATTGGAATGTGGTTTACAAGGGCACACATTCCACTCGCGAGAAAGTCAATGCGAACATGAATCATAATCACCCGCTTACCGGTCAAGGCCAATCCCATGGCACTAGAATTCATTAAAGACTCTGCAACGGGGTAAGTTATAAAATTACTTGGGTATTTATCAAAAAGGCCTGTAGTGAGTCCGGCCACTCCATAGCGAACGAGTTGTCCTCCAACAATGACATCTTTGTCATTCATGATCAACTCATCTATAGCTCTATTAATTTCAGATGCAAAGGTCTTCATATTCTCACTCGTGAATTAAGGGCGACACATTAGGATGTAGGTTCGGATTGATCGCACAAATCCAGCATAGTCGCCATGTTCAAGTGAGCACATTTAAGCTTCACCTTCACCTCGACAAAAGAAGGCAATCTGTTATCCCGAGTGAATCTTATTGCCTCACCAATCGATTGGAATGTCTTGACTCCGAAGGCCGCCACCTTCGGAGAAATTTCCCCAACCTGGCGCTCAGAAATATGGGCATCAACAGACTTACCATTGTTTTCCATGATTATACAAAGTGGGAGATTGTACAGAACTGCGAAGTTCAAAACTTCCCAAAATACGCCTTGCTCAGATGCGGCGTCACCGATGCAAGAGATGGAAATTGCATTACTCTTCGAATTTCTGAGAGAAAACGCAGCACCTGCCGCTACTCCGATTAACCCGCCAACAATAGCACTGGCATGAAAATTAATCGATCTATCAGTGATACCTTGAGATCCTGCAAACCCCCCATTTAGCCCAGACTCCAAGCCCATGATTTCATCCCAGAGCTTTTGCTCGTCACCCCCCTTCGCAAGGTAGTGATGGTGGTTCCTGTGGGTGGAAAAGAGCCAATCTTCCTTGATCATCTCTGCCGCCATTTCCTCAGCGACATGCTCTTGACCGATAGACAGGTGGGTTGGACAAAAAACCTCGTGCATGTGCACCTGCAATTTACGTTCGAACGCCAAGATCCGTTCACTTAAATTAGTCATTTAGCTATGTGCTCCTACTTTTGAATAAATTGACTTCATAATGTAATGCCCGATGATTAGTTGCATGTCTTCACAAACCTGCATATCGAAGCTTTTGATGTGTACCAAAAAATCAACATGTTTTGCTGCTATTCCACCGTCATAACCGAAAATTCCAATTGAATAGAGGCCGATTTTTTTCGAGGATTCAATTGCGTTGACTATATTTTGAGAATTTCCGCTACCACTAAAACAAACCAATAGGTCACCCGATGCGGCGTAAGCCATGATTTGATGGGAATAAATATTCTCGTAGCCAATGTCGTTGGCAAGACAGGTGATGACCGAGGAATTTGAGCTAAGAGAATGGACATTAAGACCCCGCCCGAAGGATTTGAATGCACCGTACGTGAAATCATTAGCCAGATGCTCTGAATTTCCCGCGCTGCCGCCATTGCCTATTAGAAAGATGCGCCTCCCTGAAGATGAGGCGGTTAACAATCGGTCTGTGACCGATTGCAGCTCATCCCAATCAAAATTCCTGATTGTGTTGACTAGCTCTGAAACATAGACGGCTGGAGCATTTTTCTCGGTCACTTCTCGACTCCCCTTTGCATCCATTTTAAGTTGTACCATTGATCACTATCAATAAGAGCTCCAGTCTTGATTGCATCCAGCATCTCGTCTATCGCTGTCTCCACATTTTTCTTGGGTCTGAAGCCAGTATTGAGGAGTTTTGTCGAGTCAAGTCTGTAGGATCGAGGGTCGTTGGAGGGCATCATTTTTATTTCCGCTCCGGTCCTGCTTTGAATTAACGAGGCTATGTCAAGTATCGATATGTTCTCGAAACCAGCGTTGAAGACACCAACGTATTTCGGGTTATCTAATAAGTAAACATATAGGTCAGTAATGTCATCGATATGGATGTTTGGCCTTGTCTGCTTGCCACCCAAGACAGTCATAACCCCATTTTTGGCGGCTTGCATGGTTAGTAGATTGACGGCGACATCAAGCCGCATCCTTTGTGACAGGCCGCAGACGGTTGCTGGGCGAACAATTTGAATGTTCATAACTTCGGAGTAGCTTAAGAGCACCCTCTCCGCAACCATCTTGGTCTTGTTGTACTCGGATAGCGGAGTAAGCAGGGCATCTTCTACAACTTTTGGCTCCTCCGACACACCATAGACACTGCCTGAAGAAGCATAAATGAATCGCGATATCTTTCTTCGAGCGCAAGCATCCGCAAGCTGCATGGTCGCCAAACAACTGACTTCCCAGGTCAACTTGGGGTCGAGATCGCTACATGGATCGTTGGCGACCGAGCTCAGGTGAACCACTGCGTCCACCCCATCGAGTGGAACCTGATCGAGCTGTCGAACGTCGCCCTTAACAATCGTTAGTTTTGGATGAGGAGCGAGATGGTTTCCGAACCACATGATATCGAATGCAACAACCTCATGGCCTCGCTCTAAGAGTTTCGGGGTAAGAACAGAGCCCTTATAACCACAGGCTCCAGTAACAAGGATCTTCATTTGTAATACCTTGGTTGATGTCGTTGTTGGACTGGCCTCCACCATGAAGGTAGAGAGACTTCCTCAAGTATCGGGCCTATCAAGAAAATTGCATTTCCCCACTATCGAGCAGTTGAAGCTAGCCGCTCAGCTTCCGCAAGTTTTTCAGGGGAGCCGATGTCAATATGAAACCCTTCATGATACCATACAGAGATACGTTGCAGCAGCACAGGAATACAGTCCGCGCAAAAATCTTTCTTATCTAAGCACAACCCCCGCAAGGTACTGGATATGGTTTTGGAGATGATGAAAACGGCCCCATTCGCCAGATCGCCTTTGAATGTCGAGGATTTTTCCCAGTAATCTCTAATTCTTCCACTTTCGGGGTCTAAGCCAAGAATTCCACATGATTGGAAGTGGGCGGTGGTGAAGGTCAACAGGGAGATGTCAGACCAAGAAGGACGGCCATAAAAAAAATCGACGAAATTCGGTAGGTCAAAATTCGTGTAGTTATCTACGTGTGCAACAAAAAGATCCCCAGCGACACTTTCGAGCACGTGAAATATCGTTTGAGCGGTACCAAGGAGAATCGGCTCGTGGATAATTGTGATTCGCTTGAATGCATACTTTGGAGCGGAGAGGGCGGTATGGACTTTTTCCGACAGGTAATGAGTGTTAACAAAAACTTGGGAATCCGGGAAGTGGCGGAATATTTTGTCAATCCAAATCTCGAGGATGGGCACTCCACCGACCGGTACGAGGCATTTGGGGGTTGTGTTGGTAATGGGACGAAGTCTGGATCCATGACCAGCGCTGAGCAGTAAGAAATTCATTTGGGGTGACAGAGTATGAAAAAAACCGTAGCCTTCGTGAGCGGAAATTTTAACATGGTTCACTCGGGGCATGTCCGAATGTTGCAATTCGCAAGAGCGAAATGTGACAGATTAATTATTGGGCTAACAAGTGACGGTTCTGATGGTGCAGATGTACCTTACGTCGACAGACAATTTCTAATAGATTCATTAAAGCTTGCCGATTCGATAGTTGAGCTGGCTCCAGGCGGCATAGGAAATCTACTTGCCGCTCTGAAGCCCGACATCGTGGTAAAGGGAAAGGAATTCGAGGGGGGGGAGAATATTGAAGCCTCGGTGCTTAAAAAATACGGAGGCTCACTTATATTCTTCACTGACTCTACCAATGAGATATTGGACCAAAGGTCGCGAAGTGAAAGTTTAGCCGATTACGGGGGACAAGTATATTTAAAAGATCCCTCTGGAAAGTATTCCGAAAGAGACCTGTTAGCTCGGGCGAAAAAATTCAATGCAGTAATCCAAAAGCGTAATACAAAAAAAAAACGTGTTGTGGTTGTTGGAGATCTAATAATAGATCGATATGTTGATTGCCATCCTTTAGGGATGTCGCAAGAGGACCCCACTCTCGTCGTCCAGCCCAATAAGGTAAAAACATTTGTTGGTGGTGCAGGTATAGTTGCTAGGCATCTTGCGAGTCTAGGGCTCGAAGTAGATTTTTTTACTGTGCTCGGTGATAACTATAGCAAAACGGAAACGAAAGAGATAATTAACCTCAAAAATGACGTAAATCTCTTTTCTTGGGTCGACCCCACAAGGGATAGCACAGTAAAAACTCGATACAGAGCGCTCGGAAAGACATTACTAAGAGTCAACAATATTTCAAACCATGATATTGATAACATTCAACAGGAGAAGGTTCTCGCCCGGATAAGGAGTTCCATAAAAAAATCTGATGCGGTTGTATTTTCCGATTTCAATTATGGTATTCTACCGACAAATCTGGTCTCAAACATAATAAGTTTTTGTGAGTCAGTAGGGAAGTTTACTGTTGCCGATAGTCAGTCATCTTCGCAGGTCGGAGATGTGTCGCGATTCGTGGGGGCGGATTTGATATTCGCAACTGAGCGGGAGGTTCGATTAGCAGTGAATGATTTTAAGTCTGGAATCCAGAGCGTTGCAGCACGCCTTATGGAAAAAACTCAGTGCCGGATTCTGGTATTCAAACTGGGTAAGGATGGTGCATTGATGTTCCGAAGGGAAAACGTTAGATACCCAGTTGAATTGAGGGCGTTTAATCAGAACCCGGTGGATGTCGCCGGTGCTGGTGATGCGATGCTTTCAACTTATGTAGCGGCTGTAACGCTGGATATCCCTCCGGAAGAGGCTTTCGTTATGTCAAATATTGGTGCGGCCGTGCAATGTTCGACAATTGGAAACAGCCCTATCGGTAGTGTACTGTCGTCGATGTAAATCCTTGATGCCCAAGCTTCCGATTTGCTGGCTGATATCAAACTTGCGGTCAAACAAGTTAGAAGAGGTTTTATCAACTCAACTAGCTAGCACCAGACTTAGGGCTGGTGTATCTCTGCGCGCATTTATGAGTGCAGGGTTTGATATACACCAGATAAACGGCAGTCCAACTGAGCCTGTCATTTTGTTCGTGGGAAAGTTTGTATTTGACAGCTTCAGTGGAAAATACATTGAAGACGGAGGCGTAAGGCAAAAAATTTGGTTAGAAAAGATTAAAAGGAATAGACTCCTGGGCGGGATTAATGTTGTGGACTATTCAGATCATCATTTTGTTACAAATTCTCTGGCGGGTGAATTTTACAGGGGAATATTGGATTACATTGATGTTATGATCGTGCCATCACGATTAATGGAGAAAAATGCCCGTTCGTTCGGTACATTTCCCATATATTTAATTCCGGAGCCCCTCGAGATATCGAATCAGCCTATTTCTGAGGCGTCCCAGTATGACCCGAATAAGGCATCGGCACTTTGGTTTGGTCACAACTCCAATTTGAAGTATCTTTTCCATTATTTGCTAACACCACAGTCAAGGCCCCTGCCGAAGCACTTGCATATTTTGACAAATAATATTGAACGTGAACCTTTCGAGTCTCTGATGAAATCACTTCCGGGGAACTTCAATATATCGGTGTCTGAGTGGTCTCTCAAGAAAATGGTAGATACCTCTAAGCTGTGTAATTACATCGTTATACCGAGTGACTCCGCAGACCCTAGAAAAAATGGTTCAAGCCCAGGCAGACTGGTTACAGCCTTTGCGCTTGGTCGCCCAGTGGTGGCGACGATGTTAGATTCCTACATTGAATTTGAGAGGCTCTTTCTGGAAATCGGATCCGAGGCGGCTTCTAGATTTTTAGCAGGCGCCCCTTATCCGTCGCATGTCATGCAAGAGGCTCAGAGAGAGGTTTCTGAAATTTATTCGATGTCCTCGGTGGCGCAGAGATGGATCTCTTTGATTAAGAGTGCTTGATTTTTTTATAAAAAACTATGATTTTTGAAAAAATAAAAAAGATTTTTGTTTCTAATAAATCGCTCGTCCGTGTAATATATTTACAGACTATAGTTGTGGGCCTATTTTCGCTTGCACCAATTATATACATGCGTGATGTTTACGGCCCAATTATAAGTGCAGAAAGCATTCACAACCTTTTCTATGCCACTTTCGCTCTCCTAGTTGCCCTCGTTTGCCAGAGCTTAGTCAGTGTCTTACGAAGAAGAACACTTTTTGCCGCATCGGTAATTCTAGAGCAGGCGGTTCTCTCGGATGTGTTGAGGTTGTCGTATCAGTATGCATCTGAGACGGGAAGGTTGATTTCAACCCCGCTAAACGATTTTCAAGCAGTCAAAAAATTTCTGTCCTCGCAACCGATGATGGCATTGTTGGATTTACCTATGAGCATTTTGTTCATAGTTATTGTGTTTTTTATTCATCCGTTCATGGGATGGATCACATTACTGGGCGTCGTTTTGACAGCACTAGTGTCATTTACAACTGAGCGTAAGGTGGCCCCTTTGATGAAACAGGTCTACGCCGATATGTCAAAGAATGGCCAGTTTCTGTCCGATCTATATTACTGCGCAAAAGAGATACGTCCGAATGTACCTTTTGAAACGCTGGCAGCAAGAAGTGAAAGAGATCAATCAAATAGTCAAAGTCTGCTGTTGCGAGCCTCGGATGTTCAGGCTAGCGGAATCACCCTAGTTAAATTTGTCTCAACTGTTCAGGGTTCGGTGATGTTGGGGCTTGGAGCTGCCTTGATGATTGCTTCCGTCCTTCACCCTGCGCTCGGGGCATACCTTATTATCGCAAAAATTTTGGGTGGCTTTGCATCTCGACCAATAATCCAATTACTAAGCTCCTGGAAGAGCCTGAATGACACATATGAGGCTATCTCGCGACTACGAACGTTTGACGAATATTCGATCGAACAAAAATTTCAGAAAGGATTGCCAAAACCAGACGGGCTGTTAACCTTTCAAAATGTAAATTTAGTTCGAAATAACGTAAGAATTCTGACTAATATATCTTTAACAGTGAAGAAGGGTCAGTTGCTCACTGTAGTAGGTCCCCCAGGATCGGGGAAGTCCACTTTGTTAAAGCTTGCAACCGGACTGCTAGCACCGACATCTGGTGAAGTCCAGCTAAGCTCTATTCGGGCTTCGAAATGGGACCCGAATGAAAGTTGTCATTACATCGGTTACGTCAGCCAAAACCCGACGATTTTCGACGGAAATGTTCTACAGAATATAGCTCGATTTTCCGAGGTTAACGATACAAGGATCAGCTACCTAGTAAAAAAGCTCAATCTAGATCGGATAATTGGAAAATTAGAAAACGGAATACACACGGCGTTGTCTCCAGAGGTGCCGATACTCTCGATAGGAGAGCAGCAGAAGCTCTGCATAGCCCGGGCCTTGTATACCTCTCCGAGATATTTGATTCTTGATGAGCCGGACTCTGCTTTAGATTCCCAAAATAAGAAGATCTTGATTGATCTGATTGTTGAGTTAATGCGAGAAGGTGAAACAACGATTTTAGTGGCTTCGCACAGTTCAGATTTTATAAGGATTTCGGAATGGTTGATGGTACTTCAAGGTGGCTCTATATTGGGCTACGGTAGAACACCGGCGGTTATACAGAAACTCCAGGAAGACGGCAAGAAATAAATGACATCAATGAATCTCCGTTTCTTTGATAATGAAATCGGTGCGTATTTACGATTTTCAAGAAAAATATTGGCAAGATCTCGATCGGATAGATTCTACCTATTTTTATTAACTGGGTTCTCTACATTTCTGAGTGTTGTGCCCACGCTATATATGCTTCAAGTGTTCGATCGAATTATGGTCAGCCTTAATGCCCTTAGCCTCCTGCTTATATCTATAATCACGCTGTATTTCTATTTCATCAATTATCTGGCTGAAAAATACAAAGCTAGAATTTTATCTAGATTTTCAATATACATCGAAAGTCACTTTAGAAGGCCGGCGTTACACTACTATCTGAACTCTTATAATCTTCCCAATCGAATTAGCACTGTGGAAATAGAGAGCTCAATCCAAAATCTGAAAAACTGGGTTGGTTCGGTTGGCTTGGTTCCGATTCTGGAGTTGCCTTATATTCCCATATTTTATGTGGCACTCTACCTTCTCCATCCCTACATATTCTTGGCTGCCGTCCTACTCTCTGGAGTTTTGTTTCTGATTGTTAGGCTCTACGCGAGGAGAAAGGCCTTGGCAGCAAGCGACCTGTCAATAGAGCAGAAGAGTATAAATGAGTTTAACTTTTTCAACTTACGTCACAGTGAGGCAATCAGAGTTAATGGCATGGTTGAGGGTACGATTAACAGGTTCATGCACATACAATCCGCCCATGACTCAAATAACTATGCTTTTCTTAAAGGTGACGAGGGTTACGGTGAAGTCGGAAAGCAATTCCGAGTTCTATCTGGCTCTCTCGTTTTAGCATTGGGCGCCATACTCGTTATTGACCATTCCTTAACTATGGGAGGTATGATCGCGGCAAGCTTTTTAGTCGCAAGAGCTACGTCACCATTTGACACGCTGATCTCGAGTTGGACCTCATTCAAGACGGCCCAGAGGGATCTTGACCTTTTGGAGAGACTAGAGGCGGGGCAGAATGAGTCCGAGCACCGCCCGCTAGACGATGATTTAACCGGGTACTTAAGTTCGGATGACCTGTTCGGTAGCCCAAAGGTTCAGCTGGGTGACTTATCATTCAGTTTTCCCAGCGACCTGACTCCCTTGGTTCAGAATGTCTCGTATGTCTTTGATTCCGGGATCGTCTATGTGATCCAAGGGCCGAATGGCGTTGGTAAATCGACCCTTTTAAATCTAATTGCAGGCAATCTAAGGCCGACATTGGGTACTGTTAATATCACGTACCCAAATGACAAGAGTATTCGGGATACAATGGGGCGGGTATCGTTTCTCGATCAGATCGCTAGACTTCCTACCGCAAGCGTGTTGGAGAATCTCACTTGGTTTGGGGAAACTCCAAAAGAGCGAGTCTATGAAATGGCCATAGAACTCGGAATTCACTCAACGATTCTGAAACTAAAGTCGGGTTACGATACTATTATCAATACGGCGGAAGGTTCATTATCTGGTGGCCAAATCCAGTTGTTAAGATTGACTCGGAATCTTAGTAGTTCCCGATCAATATATTTGCTTGACGAGCCTGACTCACACCTCGATGTTGCGTCTAAAAACAGGCTCTTCGACTGTCTTGGACGGATATCCAAAAACGGAAAAGTTGTTATTATGGTTAGTCACACCCCCGACATTGCTAGGGATGAATTTAAGGTTCTAACATTTGATGGACATAATATTACATAACTTTATCCCGAGATAAAATGAATAGCCTTATGAATGCTGTTAAAGTGCTTGCCCGCCGATTTCAAAAAGTATTCCAAAGTCGATCGCCCGAGGAACCCACTGAGGTGATTACCTCCACGGCCTACTATTATCGCCTGACAAAAATATACGTCGTTACTAGTTCTTTAATTTTCCTTTCACTTGCGCTGGTTGTTCCTTTGGACGAGGGCGTTCCTACCCCCGCCCTTACCGTGGTTGATAGCAAGAGAATACCGATACAACACCCTACCGGGGGAATTATAAAGAAGGCCTACGTCACAGAAGGGCAATTTGTTGAGGCAGGTTCGATACTCATCGAGTTTGACGAGCAGGCTTCGGTAGCGAATTACGAGAAGGCCTACAGCACATTGCGGAACATCGAGTTATCGATTGATGCTCAAGAGAAACTGATAACTGACATGAAGGCAATTCAGGCCTCGCGCAGAACGCAACTCCGATTAGCAGAGGAACGTTTATCTGGCCTTAAGTCACTGATGATTGATGGGTTTGCGACGGTAGACCAGTACAACGATCAGCAGACTAGAGTGGCTGAACTCTCGGTGATGGTCGCTACTAGTCAGTCAGAGTTTGTCAGGGCGGTGAATCAACTTAGTGATTTTAAAAACAGTGCAAACAGCGCAAGGGAGTTAATGAAATTGGCGAAAGAGGAAAAGGATAGAGGCATAATTCTTGCCCCTCTGAGTGGTCAGATCATTAATCTAAAAGTCCAGGCGGAGAAAGCTGTCGTCACAAGTGGTCAGGTACTGATGGAACTTGTACCCCAAAAACCGGAGTTGGTTCTAGAGGCAAAAATCTCTCCGACTTTTATAGATAGAGTAAAGGTGGGGGATTTGGTCAGTGCAAAATTTTCGTTATTCTCTCACAGTCCTCTTTTGAGCATCGAGGCACAAGTTATTTCGGTCTCTTCCGATATCACTGTTGAGACGCCAAATTCACCGCCCTATTATTTAGTGAGAGCCCAATTAACTGAAGATGGCAAAAAACAACTAGGCACCAGAACCATGCATGCTGGGATGCCTGCAGAAGTCGTTATTATAAGCGAGCGACGTACTCTGGCTGCATATATATTCAGTCCGTTCTTAAGACGTATTCAATCAGCACTCGTAGAACAGTAGATTTTAAACTTTATGAAGAACCAGCTTCCTGAGATCATTCTTACTTTGTGTTTGGTTGCCCATTCAGGGGCTTACGCTAAGTCGCCGGGTTCGTTAAAAAGTGATTTACTGAGGACGATGGAACTAAGCCCTAGAGTGAAGGCTGCACTAGAGGGTGTGAATGTCGAGAGGGAAAGGCACAATCAAGCGTTCGGGCGCTACCTACCCTCTATAACCATACAGGGCAATATGAGTCGACAACAATTGCAGCAGTCTGATTCAGCCGATATGAATACGATAGGAGACAGGAGGTATTATTCCTCTAATAATAGTGTTTTAAATGTATCCCAAGTGATTTTTAACAGGAGGATTTCGGGTGAGATCTCCCTTGCTGAGATGAAAATTGGGCTAGCCGAGATAAAGCTTGAATTGGAGCGACAAAGCCAGTTTGAAGGTCTTCTGAAAAATGTGTCAAGTTACATTAGCTCTAGACACCGAGTGCAAACCTTGACAGAAGAGAAGGCATACCTTTCTAATTTATTGGATAGTGTACGAAGTGAGCTGGCTGTCGGTATGGCAACAAAAATAGAAGTTTCGGACGTCGAGTCGCGTCTTTCTTTGGTTTGGGCCGATCTTGAGGGTGCGATAATGGATCTTAAATCGGCCGAATTGCTGTACTTTCAAAAGATAAAGCAGGAGCGGGACGTGGATTTGGCATTACCTCTGGATATCGCGGAGGATGTCGTTAATAATCTCCCGGTTCCAGCTCTGGGTCAGTTTATGGAAAGGGTCTTATCAGGTAATAGCCAATTGGCGAAGTTAAGGCTTGAAGCGGATATTGCTGAGAAGGAGGTTTCAAACGCAACTACGGACCATTTTCCTACGGTGACCTCGTCTGTCCAGATTTACGAATCTAGAAGCGATAATGCCTATTTTTTAAATAGTCAATCCAAAGGGGCTCTAGTTGGTGTCCAATTGAACATACCGATCTACTCCGGGGGGGCGATGTCTGCTCGGGCTCGGGAAATGGTGGCCATCAAAGCACAGGCAGACCTACAGTTAGATGATGCTATTGACCAAGTGAAATATGATTCCTTTAAGGCACATCATGCTTTAACCACTCACGCGAATAGGGTTGAGGCCATAAAGATTTCTATTAATAGTCAACGACAAAATATAGACGGCATTGAGAGGGGTAAGGCTGCCGGACTTAAGAAGCTGTCAGATTTGCTTGATGCAAGGGTTAACCTCTTGAAGCAGGTCACAACACTGCGCGAGTCACAACTTGAGTACTTTATGGCTTTTGTTCGATGTGAACTTCTACAGGGCAGTTCTTTAGCTACCTTAGCAACTACTATTGACGCATCGGTATTGTACAACAGCCAGACTGCTAAAGGGGTAAGTCCGATCAGTTACTGATCTCACTGATGCGAAGGGACTCCAGAGTCGCACCTCTGTCAACAGCGTCCGAAACCCATCGTGGGGTCTTGCCGCGGCCAGTCCATGTGTTTCCATATCCATCTTGGTACTTCGGGGGAACCTTACCCGAAGGCTTCTTGGCCGTCCTAGAAACCTTTTTACTTTCAATCTTTCTTCCCTTCCTTCTTTTATCAGAAGGAGAACCGAGTTGATCCCCGAATCCCAGATCTTCGGCGGAAATGTGATACTCAGCAATTTGTTTTTTTATGGTTCGAACCACTGAGGAGTATTCCTCCTTACGTTGGCGCTCGGCTTGCTTCTTTAAATCTTCAATTTGGGAAACTAGTTCCGAGTAACTTGCCATTTAATAGCCTCCGTTTAATAGTTAATAGTCTAATATTTTCACCAATATCCGAGTACAGTTCTGTGACATATGCGACGAAAAGTCACAATTTCATGCCATCCCAACCCTTAAATTTTTAGAAGACTAAAAAACTCGGGGGAATAAATGACGCTACGTGTCTATTATGTGAATGGTTTTGATGAGGGGGAGGATCCTCAGTATGTTGGTCTGGAGCATGCGATTTATTACAGCGACCGAAATTCCAACACTGGGACCTGGTCAGACCGAGCACCCATAAAGATTGAGGGTCAAATCGACGGTAACGCCGTTGACCCCAATCTTATCCAGCTAGAAGACGGCCGTTATCTATTGACCTACATGAGAGGTCAATTCACCCAGACCAATCCCGAGCCGGTCTCCACCATCTACAGTGCCTGGTCCTATAACGGTGTCGATTTTTATAACCCGCAGGTTTTGTATAAGCCTTCAAGTCAGGCGTCATTCGGACTACCCGCTGTGACTGATCCTAGTCTCGTTCAACTGACTGATGGATCTTGGTTGTTGGCCATTTCCAACCCCAGCTCGCAGAGTGCCGGTCTGTATACCAGTTCCGATGGCGTTAACTTCACTGCAAATGGGGTGAGCCTGCCGGCCTTTTCCCCCGACTTTCAGCTGCTAGCCAATGGCAACGTCCGCATTGTCTATGCAGACGCGGCTGCCGGTGGGTTTGGCAGTCAGGTTTCGAGTGATGGCGGAGAGACTTGGGTTGTAGAGTCGGGTGCTCGGTTTGCTGGCCCCTATTTTGATCCCTCTGTCTTTCGAATGCCCGATGGATCTTGGGGAATGTTCTATAAGACTCAAACCACCGTAGAGGGACAGCAGTCCTCACCACTGCTCGGACATCTCACCTCTCTCGCCACCAGTTCGGACGGGACTACATTCACGACTCAGGACGCGGAATTCGCTGCGGCTGCCAGCGTCGCTGAGGGAATAGATTTCAGTGGGCTTACCGTTTCTGAATCCCTCATAGCCGCAACGTCAACCAATGACACCATTGCAGTTGGGGAGCAGGGCGCCCACGTGCGGGCGGGCAATGGCATTGATACCGTTTCATTTGCAATTGCATCTAGTGCGCTTACTCTGGAGCAAGACTTCTTTAACGAGGGCGATTGGGTCGGGCATTTGTTAAGTGATGCCAACGTTGCCTATTTACTTCAAGATGTGGAGAGGTTTGTATTTACTGATAAGTCGCTTGCGGTTGACTTGGATGGTCATGCTGGGCAGGTAGCCAAAATACTTGGAGCAGTATTCGGATCCGATAGTGTCGCCAACGCAGAGTATGTTGGTATCGGCCTGGACCTACTCGATGGTGGGATGAGTTACAGCGATTTGGCGGCCCTTGCAGTATCTGTTACCGGCAACACCAGCTCTACTGATATCTGTAATTTGCTCTGGGAGAATGTGATTGGCAGTTCAGCTACGGCCACTGATATTGCGCCATTTAAGTCAATGCTGGACACTGGGCAGCTCAGTATTGGGCAGCTAACGACCTTGGCTGCTGATACAAGTTTCAATACCGACAATATTGACTTGGTCGGGCTGTCCGAAATTGGCCTCGAGTTTATTTAGAAGAGCCCCTGCGCCGAAGCTACCTGAGTCAGGGTCGGCTGTTGGCATGTTTTTCTCCGATGTCGGCTGTAAAATGGAACATTCGGCGGTAACCAAATACCTATTCGCTTCTCTCCTTATTGCCCCATGAAAAATACTCTAATTCCTATAGTAATCGGTTTTGACCAGCGCGAGGCGGTGGCCTATCACACGTTCGTTCAGAGCATTATCGAAAATGCCTCTCAGCCAGTTTCTTTTATCCCTCTGGCGCTGAATAACGTTAAAGAGTACGTTGAGACACACAACGACGGAAGCAACGCTTTTATCTACTCACGTTTCCTAACCCCTTGGCTAATGAATTTCAATGGATGGGCGATCTTTGCTGACGGTGACATGATCTGCAAGTCGGATATCGCTGAGCTTTGGAAACTCAGAGACGAGTCCAAGGCCGTGATGGTCGTCAAGCACGACTACAAGACCAAGGCTCGTGACAAGTATCTGGGCAACAAAAACGAGGACTATCCCCGAAAGAATTGGTCGAGTGTGATTCTTTGGAATTGTGCTCATCCTAAGCACAAGATTCTGACGCCTGAGTTCATTGCTAAGCAGACGGGGGCTTTCCTACATCGCTTTACTTGGCTGGACGACACCGAGGTTGGAGAGTTGCCAAAAGAATGGAACTGGCTGACCACTGAGTATCCAGACAATTACCAGGCCAACTTGCTCCATTACACGCTGGGGACCCCTTGTTTCAAAGACTATAAAGACAGTGAGATGAGCGATGTCTGGCACGCTTATCACGACAAGATCAACCAGGGAATGGGCGTCTAGCCAACCATCATGACCAGCGCAGTTTTGGATGTTGCCAAGCGGGTGCTGGCGTTAGAGTCCGCAGCTATCGCGGCCCTGGCTGACCGAATCGGCCCGGCTTTCGAAGACAGTGTCGAGCGCATTTGTAAGCTGCGTGGACGATTGGTTTTAAGCGGGGTTGGGAAGAGCGGTCATATTGCCCGCAAGATTGCAGCGACCTTTGCCTCAACAGGCACCCCTGCATTTTTTGTTCACGCGGCTGAGGCTGGACACGGCGACTTGGGAATGATTACTCCCGATGACCTGTTAGTGGTGATCTCGAATAGTGGAGAGTCTGACGAGGTCGTGAACCTGGCCCTATTTGTGAAGCGGTTTGGGACTCCAGTCGTGGCTATGACTGGATCTGCAGAGTCCTCGTTGGGAAAACTTGCGGACTTGCACCTGGATTGCTCGGTGGAGCAAGAGGCCTGTCCACTCGGTATCGCCCCGACGGCGAGCACCTCCGCTCAGCTTGCTTTGGGGGATGCTCTAGCGATGGCGACGCTCACGGCTAAGGGTTTCACTCAGGAAGATTTTGCCAAGACTCACCCCAATGGCGCTCTGGGACGCAAATTATTTTTGCGCGTTTCTGATGTGATGAAGAAGCTCTCGGAGGTGCCCCACCTGACGCCCGACACAAAAATCCTTGCTGCTGTGTCAGAAATGGCGGCGTCTCGGATCGGTGCGGTTTTAGCCCTAAATGGAGCGGAACTTGCTGGAATTTTTACCGATAGTGATTTGCGACGGCTACTAGCAAAGAACTCAGACCAGTTGGGTAATCTGTCCATGCTGTCGCTATCAGATGTTATTTCAGTTAATCCAATGACCATACAAGCCTCTGCTTTAGCCAGTGAGGCGATTTCCATATTCGAGGACAAGCACGTCAGTCGATTGGTGTGTCTCGATGATATGGGTCAACCCTGTGGTCTGTTGTCGTTCTTTGATCTTTTGGACTTCAAAGTCGCGTAATGTCTGCGTTAATCAAACCCTAGGCATCAACATGATTGATTTTTCAAGCTTAAAGAACGACACCCCACTTTTTCTGATCGGTGGATTGAATGTCATCGAAGATTTAGATCTGGCTCTTAGAACAGCCGAGGTCTTTGTTCGTGAGACGACTCGTCTCGACGTACCGTATGTGTTCAAGGCGTCGTTTGATAAAGCAAACCGTTCCTCGATTGATTCCTACAGAGGCCCTGGCCTGGATGTTGGGTTAGAGATTCTGGCGCGTGTCAAAAAAGAATTTAATGTTCCAATCCTGACCGATGTCCATGAGCCGCACCAGGCTGCCCCCGTAGCGCAGGTGGCAGACGTTCTTCAACTGCCTGCATTTCTTGCGCGCCAGACAGACTTGGTCGTGGCATTGGCGGCTACGGACCGATGGATCAACATCAAGAAGCCTCAGTTTCTCAGCCCGTCTCAGATCAAGAACATCGTCGATAAGTTTGTGGCGTCGGGGAATGGCAAGTGCTGGGTGTGTGATCGGGGCACGATGTTCGGCTATGACAATCTCGTCGTCGACATGCTTGGCTTCGGTGTAATGCGCAATGCGACGGGTTGCCCGATTGTGTTTGATGCAACCCACGCACTACAGCAAAGAGACCCCAGTGCGAAGGCATCCGGCGGAAGGCGGGAGCAATTCATGGAGTTGGCCAGGGCCGGCGTAGCCACTGGCATCGCCGGTCTTTTCCTTGAGGCTCATCCGGACCCTGACAAGGCCCTTTGTGATGGACCAAGCGCGATCCCTCTCTCGAAGCTCGGGGCGGTGTTAGACCAGTTGGTCGCAGTTGACCGCTTGGTGAAGGGATTTGCACCCTTCGACCTATAGATCGTTCGGCGACTCCTTGGCGGTGGGGTTCTGTCGCACCCAATGAATGCGAGGGTCCCAGCCAGACGTTAGCGATCGCTGGTAGATGAGCTCCAAAAGGCAGTGTGACTCTGCCTCCGAGCAGGGAACGCCGAACGGCCCTTGTCCAGTTTTAAAAATGAAGATATATCGATCACCCTTACGAGTGAGTTGAATCTCATGGGCGAGGCCTACGGGCTGGGCGCGGTCTTTGACTGAATCAGGCTTGGCCGGGGGTTTGTCGCCGCCACGGTCTAGAAAGGGGGCAACTGCCTGAGCGTGTTTGGCAATCCAATCTTCCTCGGCGTTTTCTCCTCTCAAGAACTGCTCGGCCTGCGATAGCAGTGCGGTCAGCAGGCGTCTCGTCGCCCAGACCACGACCTCCCGATCTGCGCTGACCAATTTCAACCACATGCGATCTTCCGAGTCGGAATAGCCAGCCGTGACCGAGGAAAACCAGGCAATGGTGGGAGCTAACGGGTCGCTAGGAGTATGATTTTGCATCTACACCTTATACAAATAAGTCTTGGACCCATCCATTATCGCCTTTCTGGTGAGCGCCTCGGTCTGCCTGGGTATTCTGCTGACTGAGCGCTGGCACCATCGAGCCAGCCACGACTTTGGGGGTGAACGCCGCAAGGTTCACCTGGAGGCGGTGCCCCGCATCGGGGGACTGGGCCTGGCGGCTGGCATTCTGGCCACCACCCTGGTCTATCGAGACTTCATGGGGGGTATTGTCAACAGCCTGGTGCTCTGTGCACTGCCCGCCTTTCTGGCGGGCTTTCAAGAAGACATCACCAAGTCGGTAGCCCCTCACATACGCTTGCTGGCCACCGTGATCAGCGCAGCCCTGGCCTGGGCCTTTGTTGGCGTTCGCATCGATCACACGGCCATTGCCCTGCTGGACTGGTTTTTGGCCTGGCCGGTCTTGGGCTTTCTATTTACCAGCCTGGCTGTGGCCAGTGTGGCCCACGGCTTTAACCTGATCGATGGCTTCAATGGGCTCTGTGGCTTTACAGGCCTGGCCGTCTGCGGGATCTTTGCCTTTATGGCCCAGGGCACTGGCGACGAGCTGGTCTTGGCCATGAGCCTGGTGGCCTTCTCAGCCTTGCTGGGTTTTCTGGTTTTCAACTGGCCATTTGGCCGGCTTTTTCTGGGCGATGGCGGGGCCTATCTCTTGGGCTTCTGGCTGGCCTGTGCAGGGGTCTTGCTGGCGTCTCGCAACCCCGTGTCGATTAGTCCTTTTGCGGTCCTGTTGGTCTTGGCCTTTCCGGCCTTTGAGGTGCTCTTCTCGGCACTCAGGCGACTGCGAACCGGCCGCAGGGCGGCTACCTCGGCGGACCATGGGCATCTTCACCATCTGATCTACACCAAGTTCCTGCGCCGCCACCTGCCCAACAGCCTCTACACACAGTCCACCGTGGTCTTGGTCTATGCGCCACTGTGGCTGGCCTTTGTCTGGGTGCCCATGATGTTTCCGCGCTCGCACATTGCCAACGGGCTGGCGGTTGTGGCGTTTGTTCTAGCCTATCTCTGGGCTTACCGACGCTTGGCTGCCAGCAAGCGCACGCCAGTCTTCGAGCCTTCGTCACCCGCATAGCCTGCTGGGGATTTTCTGAATGCCGCCTGAGGCCTGGCGGTGTAAAGTGAAGTGACAAATACAAGACTTCAGGAGACCGCTGTGTCAGCCACTTCGCATGGTCATCTGCCCGCCGACCATATCTACGTCAGAGGACTCGGAGCCAACCCAGCCAACTGTGTGGCCATGTCGCCCATCGGCTTTATCGAGCGTGCGGCCCTGGTCTATCCCAACAAGCTGGCAGTCATCCATGGCAGCCTTCGTCAGACCTGGGCCCAGACCTATGCCAGGGCTCGGCAATTGGCCAGTGCCTTGCATCGACATGGCATTGGTCTTGGCGACACCGTGGCCGTCATGCTGCCCAACACCCCGCCCATGGTCGAGGCCCACTTTGGCGTTCCCATGTCGGGAGCGGTACTCAATAGCCTGAACACCCGGCTGGATGCCCCAGCCATTGCCTTCATGCTCAACCACGGAGAGGCCAAGGTCGTCATCACCGACATCGAGTTCTCACCCGTCATGAAAGAGGCCCTGGCCATTCTCAAGCGAGACCACGGCAGAACGCCCACGGTCATCGATGCGCTGGATGCCGAGTTTGATGTGCCCGGTGAGCAACTGGGCAGCCAGACCTACGACGGGTTTCTGGCTGGTGGTGATCATAACTTCATGGTGCAGATGCCGGCTGACGAGTGGCAGAGCATCTGCCTGAACTACACCTCTGGCACCACAGGGGACCCTAAGGGCGTGGTCTACAGCCATCGGGGGGCCGCGACCAATGCCATCTCCAACATTCTGGAGTGGGACATGCCCAAGCACCCGGTCTACCTGTGGACCCTGCCCATGTTCCATTGCAATGGCTGGTGCTTTCCCTGGACCATTGCCGCGCGAGCCGGCATCAATGTCTGCCTGCGCAAGGTCGAGGCCAAGATGATTTTCGATCTGATCCGCGAGCACGGGGTCACCCATTACTGTGCAGCCCCTATCGTCCACAACCTGCTGATCAATGCGCCGGCCGAGATGAAAGTTGGCCTGCCCAGCGGTGTCAAAGCCATGGTGGCGGGTGCGGCCCCACCAGCAGCCATGATCGAGGGCATGGAGCAGATGGGCTTTGAGATCACCCACGTCTATGGCCTGACCGAGGTCTACGGTCCTGCAGCCGTTTGCGTGAAGCACGAGGAGTGGAACGATCTGGACATCTCAGAGCGGGCTCGCCTGAACGCCCGTCAGGGCGTGCGCTATCACCTGCAGCAGGCTGTCAGTGTGCTGGACCCCGAGACCATGCAGCCCGTGCCCGCCGATGGCGAGACCATGGGCGAGATCATGTTCCGCGGCAACATCACCATGAAGGGTTACCTGAAAAACGAGAGGGCAACCCAGGCCGCCTTTGCCGGTGGCTGGTTCCATTCAGGCGATCTGGCCGTCATGTACCCCGATGGCTACGTGAAGATCAAAGACCGATCCAAGGACATCATTATTTCGGGTGGTGAGAACATCTCCTCCATCGAGGTCGAGGACATCCTCTACCGGCATCCAGCGGTCATGGCGGTGGCGGTGGTGGCCAAGCCCGATGCCAAGTGGGGTGAGACACCCTGTGCCTTTATTGAGACTAAACCCGGAGCACAGGTCACCGCCCAAGAGATTGTCGAGTTCTGCAAGCAGCGTCTGGCTGGATTCAAGATTCCCCGCTCGGTGGTCTTTGGGGAGTTGCCCAAGACGTCAACGGGCAAAATTCAGAAGTTCGAACTGCGCAAGCGCACGGGGTCTGCGGAGGCCATCGATGTCTGAGGCCCTGATGACCGAGCAGGTGCTCGCCCGTCAGGTGCTGCCCGGTGGCATTGTCCGCCTGACGCTCAATCGACCGCAGGCCTTCAATGCCCTGAGTGAAGACCTTCTGACGACGCTTCAGGTGGAGCTCGATGCCATTGCCGCCAACCCAGCCACCCGCGTGGTCATTCTGGCGGGGGCAGGCAAGGCCTTCTGCGCAGGCCATGACCTCAAAGAGATGCGAGCCGAGCCCAGCACCGACTACTACAAGCAGCTCTTTGCCCAATGTTCTCGCATGATGATGGCCATCCAGCGCATGCCGCAGCCCGTGATTGCTCAGGTCCATGGCATTGCCACGGCGGCCGGCTGTCAGCTGGTGGCCATGTGCGACCTGGCCGTGGCCGACGAGGAGGCGCGGTTTGCAGTCTCGGGCATCAACTATGGGCTCTTTTGCGCCACCCCCAGTGTGGGCCTGTCGCGAAACATGTCGCGTAAGCAAGCTTTGGAAATGCTGCTCACCGGAGACTTCATCAGCGCCCAAGAGGCCAAAGACAAGGGCCTGGTCAATCAGGTGGTACCAGTCGATGAGCTGGCCCATCAGACCCACAGCCTGGCCCTGAAGATTGCAGCCAAGCCCGAGGTGGCGGTGCGCATGGGCAAGCGCCTGTTCTATGAGCAGCTCGAGACCGGCATGGCCAAGGCCTATGAGCTGGCCGGCCAGACCATGGCCTGCAACATGATGTCGCCTGATGCCTTGGAAGGCGTGCAGGCCTTTATCGAAAAACGCAAACCAAATTACAAACTGTAGGGAAGGGTCTGTCCATGAAGGTAATGGTCACCGTGAAACGGGTGGTCGACTACAACGTCAAGGTTCGGGTGAAGTCAGATGGCTCGGATGTTGATATTGCGAACGTCAAGATGAGCATGAACCCCTTTGACGAGATTGCGGTGGAAGAAGCCGTGCGTCTGAAAGAAGCCGGCAAGGCGACTGAAGTGGTGGTGGTGACCTGCGGCAGTTCGGCCTCGCAAGACGTGCTGCGCACCGCCTTTGCCATGGGCGCTGATCGAGGCATCTTGGTGGACTGCCCCACGGTCCTGGAGCCTCTGGCCGTGGCCAAGGTCCTCAAAGCCATGGTCGACAAAGAACAGCCCCAACTCATCATCATGGGCAAGCAGGCCATTGACGACGACTGCAACCAGACTGGCCAGATGCTGGCCGCGCTCACAGGCATGCCCCAAGCCACCTTTGCCTCGAAGGTGGTGATCGAGGGTTCTGAGGCCCTGGTCACCCGAGAGGTGGATGGGGGTCTGCAGACCATCGGAGTGCAGCTGCCTGCCGTGGTGACCACCGATCTGCGCTTAAATGAGCCGCGCTACGTCACCCTGCCCAACATCATGAAGGCCAAGAAAAAAGAGATCGAGACCATTGCGGTCGATAGCCTGGGGGTGAACACAGCCCACCGGTTGAAGATGCTCAAAGTGAGTGATCCACCAGCCCGTTCAGCCGGCATCAAGGTGGATTCGGTAGCGGCCCTGGTCGATAAACTCAAAAACGAAGCGAAGGTGATCTGATCATGGCTGTCCTTGTCCTTGCTGAACACGACAATCAACAACTCAATGCCGCCACCCGCGGTGCCGTGACTGCTGCCAAGGCCATCGATGCCGAGGTGCATGTTCTGGTGGCCGGTCACAACGCCGCTGGCGTGGCCCAGGCAGCTGCTGGTCTGGCTGGTGTGACCAAAGTCTTGCAGGCCGATGGGGCGGCCCATGAGCAGGCCCTGGCTGAGTCGCTAGCCGATCAGATCCTGGCCGTGGCCCGCAGCTACGCAGCCGTCTTGCTGCCAGCGACCACCACCGGCAAGAACGTCGCCCCTCGCGTGGCGGCCATGCTCGATGTCGCTCAGATCTCGGACATCACCCAGGTGGTCTCGGCCGACACCTTTGAGCGGCCCATCTATGCGGGCAATGTCATGGCCACGGTCCAATCCTCCGATGCCATCAAGGTCATCACGGTTCGGTCGACCAGCTTCGAGGCGGCCGGCGATGGCGGGTCTGCACCCATTGAGTCCATGGCCTGTGTGGCGGCCTCAGCCAAGTCACGGTTTGTTTCGCAAGAGCTTAGCAAGAGTGACCGTCCTGAGCTGGCCAGCGCCAAGGTGGTGGTCTCCGGTGGCCGTGGCCTGGGTTCGGCTGAGAACTACCAGTCGGTCCTCTCGCCGCTGGCCGACAAGCTGGGCGCAGCCATGGGCGCGTCCCGAGCCGCGGTCGATGCGGGCTATGCCCCCAATGACTACCAGGTGGGGCAGACCGGCAAAGTCGTCGCCCCCCAGCTCTACATTGCCGTTGGCATGAGCGGAGCCATTCAGCACCTGGCTGGCATGAAGGACTCCAAGGTGATCGTGGCGATCAACAAAGACCCCGATGCTCCCATCTTCTCGGTTGCAGATTACGGGCTGGTGGCGGACTTGTTCGAGGCCGTGCCCGAGCTTGTCGGCAAGCTTTGATGACCTTGATGACATCGTCGGCTGGCACGACGTTGGTGATGTCCGATGAACTTTGAGCTTTGCGCAGCCAAAGCGAGAGTGGAGAGGACACGCCAACGAGTGAACAGCCGAACAAAACAGTACAGAAGATAGAAGAACAAAGGAGCTCCCGATGCCAGTCGAATACGTCGCCCCCACGCGTGATATGCGCTTTGTCATCGAGGAGCTCGCCCACTTCGACCGAGTCTCGGCCCTGCCAGGCTGCGAGGAGTTCTCGTCAGACCTCGTCGAGGCCATTCTGGAGGAGGCCGGCAAGTTCGCCAATGGCGTGATCTCGCCCCTAAACTGGCCCTCGGATCAGCACGGTGCCCAACTGCAGGGCGATGCGGTCAAGACCTCGCCAGGTTTCCCGCAGGCCTATGCCCAGTTTGTCGAGTCGGGCTGGAACAGCCTGTCGGGCAATCCCGACTTTGGTGGTCAGGGCCTGCCCGAGGTCTTGGCGACGTGTGTCAATGAGATGTGGCATGCGGCGAGCATGAGCTTTGCCCTGTGCCCCATGCTGACTGCAGGGGCGATTCACGCCATTGAGCACCATGGCTCGCAGGCCCAAAAAGACAAATACCTGGCCAAGCTCATCAGTGGTGAATGGACCGGCACCATGAACCTGACCGAGCCTCAGGCAGGCTCGGACCTGGCAGCTGTCGCCGCCAAGGCCTGGCCCCTGCCGGCCGATCATGCGCTGCGTCGGGCCGATGCCAGCGACAGCAACCCAGCCTTCTGCGTCCATGGCACCAAGATCTACATCACCCACGGCGAGCATGACCTGGCCGAGAACATCATTCACCTGGTGTTGGCCCGTCTGCCCGATGCACCAGCTGGTGTGAAGGGCATCTCCTTGTTCCTGGTGCCAAAGCTTCTGGTCAACGACGATGGATCGATGGGTCAGCGCAACGACCTGAAGTGCGTCTCGCTGGAACACAAGCTGGGCATTCATGGCAGCCCAACCGCGGTCATGAGCTACGGTGAACAACAAGGGGCGGTGGGCTATCTAATCGGTGAGCCCAACCGTGGCCTGGAGTATATGTTCACCATGATGAACCACGCTCGTCTGAACGTTGGTCTGCAGGGTGTGGCCATTGCCGAGCGCGCCTATCAACAGGCCCACTGGTATGCCCATGATCGCGTACAGGGTCGGGTCCTGGGCCGTGGTGAAGACAAGCTGCCGATTGCCTTTCATCCCGATGTGCGTCGCATGCTGGGTTCCATGCAGTCGCGCATCCAGGCGATGCGGGCCCTGGCCTACGAGGCTGCCGCCCAGATGGATCTGGCTGCTCGGTCCAGCGATGCCGCACAAGCGGCCAGCGCCCAGGCGCGGGTGGACCTGCTCATTCCGGTGGTCAAGGCCTGGTGTACCGAGCAGAGCATCGACATTGCTTCCATGGGCATTCAGGTGCACGGGGGCATGGGCTATGTGGAAGAGACCGGTGCCGCCCAGCACCTGCGCGATGCCCGCATCACCACCATCTACGAAGGCACCACGGCCATTCAGGCCAACGACTTCATGGGCCGCAAGATTCTGCGCGATGGCGGGGCTGAGATTCGCCGGTTGATGGGGGAGATGCGCGAGACGGTGGTCTTGCTGCACGGGTCTGAGCAGTCGTCTGCTAGTGCATTGGGAGATGCGTTGGCACGGGGCATTGAGTCGCTGGCCCAGGCGGTTGACTGGGTCTTGGCCAACGGCAAGACCGATCCTGCTGCAGCCCACCTGGGTTCGGTACCCCTGGTGCAGCTAGCAGGCTATGTCTTTGGTGGATGGCTGATGGGCCGTGCCGCCCTGGTGGCCCAAAGCAAGGTCAGCGCCGAGCCCTTCTATGCCGCCAAGCTCGCTGCGGCGGGCTTCTATGGCAGTCATGTCCTGCTGCCGAACCTGGGGCTGCTGGCGGCGGTCACCGCCGGCCAGCAGGCCTTGGGCCAGGCCGAAGCCTTCACCGGCCAATAAGCTTTGAACAGGCCGCGGTTTGGCCAGCTGGTGCTGGCCTCGCAGTCGCCCCGTCGCAGGAAACTGCTGGAGCAACTGGGTGCCGAGATGGGCTTGCAGGTGCAGGTCTTGCCCCCCGAACCCCATGAGGATGCCGAGAGTCTGGAGACGGTGGAGCCAGGCGAAGCTCCCCTGGACTATGTCACCAGGGTGACCCAACGCAAGGCCCAGGCGGGATGGCAACGCATGTGCCGCTGGGTAGGCGATCGGTCTTTGTCTCTGCTGCCCGTTTTGGTGAGTGACACCACCGTGGCCCTGGGCCAGCAGATTCTGGGCAAACCGGGCTCGGCTGGTGAGGCCAAGGCCATGCTGCGCAGCCTGTCGGGACAGGTGCATCAGGTTCACACGGCCGTGGGGCTGGCCGTGCCCTCGCATGGTCAATCGCCGGACACCGTTGACTCGGCATTCCAATACCTGGCGGTGGTCAGCAGCTCAGAGGTGAAGTTTGGGGAGTTGACCGATGACTGGATTGACTGGGTGGTGGCCACGGGTGAGCCCATGGACAAGGCGGGCGCCTATGCCATTCAGGGCCATGCGGCCAGTGTCATTGAGTGGGTGCGGGGCAGCCCCAGTGGGGTGATGGGACTGCCGCTCTTTGAGACCCGAGCGCTGCTGCTGAAAAACCTCTAGTCGAACAGCGGGGCTTGCTTGAACGACGAGGCCTGTTGATCCTTGCCCGAGAGAAGGGGCTGATGGATGCCGTGGGCTTGTAAGTCAGACAAGGGCCAGGCAATGGCCAGATCTGGGTCATTCCAGACAATCGCGACCTCTGATTGCGGTGCATAGAAGTCGGTGGTCTTGTAGAGAAACTCGGCCGTCTCGCTCAAGGTCACAAAGCCATGGGCAAAGCCGGGTGGGATCCAGAGTTGGGCATGGTTCTCCGCCGACAGCACTTCGCCCACCCATTGCCCGAAGGTTGGTGAAGACCTGCGAATATCCACTGCGACATCGAAGACTGCACCTTGGGTCACGCGAACCAGCTTGCCTTGTGCGTACGGGGGCAGCTGGTAATGCAGGCCGCGCAGCACGCCTCGTGCGCTTTTGGAGTGGTTGTCCTGCACGAAGTCTAGCGAGACACCAGTGGCTTCTTGAAACGCCTTGGCGTTGAAGCTCTCGTAGAAAAACCCTCGGTCATCTCCAAAGACCTTGGGCTTGATCAGCCAGACATCGGCAATGGCCAGGCGTTTAAATTCCATAGCGGGCCTAGCGAACGGTCTCTCGCAGCAGACCCATCAGGTACTGGCCATAACCGTTCTTGAGCAAGGGGGCGGCCAACTTCTCCAGCTGCGCAGCCGTGATCCAACCAGCCCGGTAGGCGACTTCCTCGGGGCTGGCGACTTTTAGGCCTTGGCGCTTTTCCAGCGTGGCGATGAATTGGCTCGCCTCCAAGAGGCTGTCATGGGTGCCAGTGTCCAGCCAGGCATAGCCACGGCCCATGGTCTCGACATGCAGGCTGTTTTGTTCAAGGTAGAGGCGGTTGAGGTCGGTGATCTCGAGCTCGCCACGGGGGGAGGGCTTGAGCGACTTGGCCAGGCCCACCACCTGCTCATCGTAAAAATACAGGCCAGTGACCGCATAACTGCTCTTGGGCTTGGCAGGCTTTTCTTCAATCGACAGAACACGGCCGTGGGCATCAAACTCGGCCACACCGTATCGCTCGGGATCGTGCACGTGATAGGCAAAGACCGTGGCGCCAGACTGGCGCTCGTTGGCGCTGGCCAGCAGTTTGACCAGGTCGTGGCCGTAAAAAATGTTGTCGCCCAAGACCAGGGTGCTGGGGGACTGGCCAACAAACGACTCCCCAATCAGAAAGGCCTGGGCCAGACCATCGGGGCTGGGCTGTACCGCATATTGAATCTCCATGCCCCACCGCGAGCCGTCACCCAGTAGGTGCTGGAAGCGCGGCGTGTCGGAAGGTGTGGAGATCAACAGCACCTGACGAATGCCCGAGAGCATGAGTGTGGTCAGGGGGTGGTAGACCATGGGCTTGTCATAGACCGGCAGCAGCTGTTTGCTCACGGCCAGCGTGGCCGGATGCAGCCGGGTACCGGCACCACCGGCCAGGATGATGCCCTTGCGTTGAATTTGGTTTGTCATGGCTGGGATTCTAGCGCCTGGACCACCTGGTCTACCTCAGACTGCCAATCCGGGCGCTGAAGGCCGAAGGCTTCTTCCAACTTGGTGTTGTCGAGCACGGAGTTGGCCGGGCGGACCGCAGGCGTGGGGTAATCAGAAGACGGAATGGGCCGCAGTCTCTCGGGGGCGAGCTTGAGTGCCTTGCCCTGCTGGCGGGCCAGCTCGATGCCGAACTGGGCATAGTCAAACCAGCTGGTGCGACCGGCACAGCTGCAGTGATAAAGGCCAGACAGGGCCTTGCGATCGACTGCTTTCTGATCATTTTTCGCAAGAGATCCCAAGCGCTCCAGAATTCTCATGACTGTTGAGGCCAGAAACCGGGCGCTGGTGGGGGCTCCGAACTGGTCGTTGACCACCTTCAGGTCTTCGCGCTCGGTGGCCAGGCGCAGCATGGTCTTTAAGAAGTTGCTGCCGTGAACCCCAAAGACCCAGCTGGTGCGCAGGATGACGTGGTCAACGCCGCTCTCCGCAATCGCCTGCTCCCCCTGCAGCTTGGTGAGCCCATAGACCGACTGGGGTTTGGTGGTGTCGAGCTCGGTGTAGGGCGCCGGTTTTTGGCCATCAAAGACATAGTCGGTCGAAAAATGAATCAGCAGGCCGCCGGTCTTCTGAAGTTCGCTGGCCATGATCTCGGGCGCATGGGCGTTGATGGCCTTGGCCAGGTCTGGTTCGGATTCGGCTCGGTCTACTGCCGTGTAGGCGGCCGGGTTGAGGATGACATGGGGCTGGACCCTCTGAATCAGCTCTCGAAGGGCTGCCGGCTTGGCCAGATCGCACTCCGCTGAACCGACGGCCACCAATTTCAAAGGTGAGTTCGCACGCCATCCCCTGAGTGACTTCGCCAACTCAAAGCCAACCTGCCCGTTTTGTCCTGTGAGCAGGATTCTCAAACGCCGCTCCAATGCTTCGCTCTGTAGACCGGATCGATGACGGTCATGCCGCCGACTGCTGATACTGCTTGGTCAGCCAGTCTTTGTAGCTGCCGTTCTTGACGTTGGCCACCCAGCCTGGGTTGTCCAGGTACCACTGCACGGTCTTGCGGATACCCGTCTCGAAGGTCTCGGCTGGCTTCCAGCCCAACTCACGCTCCAGCTTGCGTGCATCGATGGCGTAGCGGCGGTCATGGCCTGGCCGATCAGTGACGTAAGTGATCTGCGTGGCGTAGGACCGGCCATCTGCTCTGGGTCTGAGCTCGTCCAGAATGGCGCAGAGGGTGCGGACCACCTCTAGGTTGGGCTTTTCGTTCCAGCCACCGACGTTGTAGGTCTCGCCCAGTTGGCCCTTGCCTAGAACGACCCGAATTGCACTGCAGTGGTCTTTCACATAGAGCCAGTCGCGCACCTGCTGGCCATCGCCATAGATGGGCAGGGGCTTGCCCTCTAGGGCATTCAGGATGCACAGCGGGATGAGCTTCTCGGGGAAGTGATAGGGCCCGTAGTTGTTCGAGCAGTTGGTGGTGAGCACTGGCAGGCCGTAGGTGTGATGCCAGGCGCGCACCAGATGATCACTGGCAGCTTTGCTCGCAGAATAAGGACTGTTGGGCTCATAGCGATTGGTCTCTGCAAACGGAGGATCGGTGGGCGAGAGACTGCCATAGACCTCATCGGTTGAGACATGCAGGAACCGAAAGGCGGATTTGGCGGGCTCGGATAGGCTGGACCAATAGGCCCGAGCAGCCTCTAGCAGCTGATAGGTGCCCACCACATTGGTCTGGATGAACTCACCCGGCCCGTGGATGGACCGATCCACATGGCTCTCGGCGGCGAAGTTCAGAATGGCCCGGGGCTGGTGTTCAGCGAGCAGACGGCTGACCAAGTCGTAGTCGCCGATGCTGCCGTGAGCAAAGGTGTGTCTGGGGTCGTTTTGGAGTGAGGCCAGGTTCTCTAGATTGCCTGCATAGGTCAGGGCATCGAGCGAGACCACAGGCTCGTCGCAGCCGACCAGCCAGTCCAGAACGAAGTTAGAGCCGATAAAGCCGGCGGCACCGGTGACAAGGATCATGGCGAGAGTGTACCCAGTTCGTGTTCCACACACGAGACCCTGTTGGTCAAGTTGGGCGGTCGCGTCCCTTGTAGACAAAGCCGAATTGACTGAGCTGCGCTCTTATTTGATCCCAGGCGGACAAGACGCCGGACCAGGATTCTGATAGGCCGGCACCTGCTCCCAACCGATTGAATTCAAGGGTGAACGCCTTGTAGTGAGGTTCGAATTCGCCTGCCTTGCTCAGCCAACCACTCAGCTTGTCGGCATGGACGTTGCCTTCTTGCCGATAGGGTTGCCAGACAAACGGGACTTGCCACCGACTGGCTGCGGCCCAGTGGGCTCGGACAAACGAATCTTCACCGCGCACAAAGTTGAGATCACAGGCTTGAAGGGCGATGTCGAATTCATCTTGTGTCAGCTCTAGCCCCTTTGGCTGCCAGAAGACCGCCTGCTTGAACCCTGATGGTAGACCGTGGCTCTGGAATGCCTCCTTGAGTTCATCCCAAGGCGCATCTGGGTAGCCAAAGGCCATGACTAGAAAATCATCCGACTGAGTGGCGCCTAGTCGAGCGCGCATCTGTTGGCGCTGCTCGCTATTCGCCTCAATGAAGTCGTCATGGATCATCGGGAAACCCTGCCCATAAAAACTGGGTGCGAACCACTGGCGGGTGGCTGCTGGGCCGGCTGGGTTGGTCGAATGTCCCTTTTCCATCGCGGCGTGTTTGACCTCTAGATCGGGTGACGCAAGGCCCTGGTGACTGGCAGCCCAGGGCTCCGTTGCCAAATAGTCCAGGGCGATGCGTTGAACGGTTGTGCCGGAGGCGTGCAATTGCTCCAGCGCGACTCGGTAGTCCAGGGGTGCATCGAATTGGAAGGCTTCGATCACGGTCAGCTCAATTGGCTGTGGTGAGCCTGCAAGACTCGGTGCCTCGGTCTGCACCGACAGCCGCGGCTCTTGCCGCCAGTTCGGCATCATGCGATCAATTAGCTCTGGCTCATCGATGACCAGCGTCGTCTGGGCACCCTTGCGAGCGTAATGACGGGCCAGTCTTAGACAGACGCCAGCGTCGCCGTAGTTGTCGACGACGGTACAGAAGAGGTGAGCCTGTGATCTACTCGGAGAAGCCATGCTCGGGCTGCGGATAGGCCCCTGACTTCACCTCTTGCACAAAGGCGGCAAAAGCCGCCTGAACACTGCCGGCCTGGGCCAGGTAGTTCTTCACAAATCGGGCTTTCTTGCCTGGTGTGACATCTAGGATGTCGTGCAGCACCAACACCTGACCGGTGGTATGCGGACCGGCCCCAATGCCAATGGTGGGCACTTGCAGAGCCTCTTCCAGACGCTTGCCCAAGGGGGTGGGAATCAACTCAACCAACACAATGGCAGCCCCAGCATCTTGCAAGGCCTTGGCATCGGCAATCAGTTGATCACCAGCAGCACCACGGCCCTGAACCTTGTAGCCCCCCAGGGTGTGAACACTCTGAGGCGTCAGGCCCAAATGCGCGCAGACTGGAATGCCGCGCTCGGTCAGGAATCGAACCGTGGGGCCCAGCCAGGCACCGCCTTCAAGCTTGACCATCTGAGCGCCTACCGCCATGAGCTGGGCCGCGCTCTCATAGGCCTGCTCCGGCGAGACTTGATAACTTCCCCAGGGCATATCAGCGACCACCATGGCAGCCGGTTTGGCCCTGGCGACGCAGGCGGTGTGATAGGAAATGTCTTCCAAGGTGACGGGCAAGGTGGAGTCATGGCCCTGAACCACCATGCCAAGTGAGTCGCCGATGAGCAGTAGGTCCACGCCGGCAGCATCCATGGCCTTGGCAAACGAGTAGTCGTAGCAGGTGAGCATGGTGAGTTTTTCACCGGTCTCTTTGGCCTTGCGCAGTGTGGCCAGGCTAACGGGCTTGCGATTGGATGAGGGCTGGTCGGCTTGCGGGTGAACGCTCATGGCGGGGGTCCTTGGGCTTGGGGTATTACTCTGCGGTCTCCATCACCGCCTTGCGAAGTTTGTCATCAGACAGGCCCCGCACACAGAGTCGTGCGAAATGAGCCGCATAGCCGGGTAGCAGTCGGCCTCGACGCAGGGCCAACACCGTGGTGTTCTCTTTAAAGAGTTCGCTGCCGTCGAGCAGTTCAAGACTGGTGTCGCTGTCTTCGTCGTAGGCGACAGAGGCCACGATGCCCACCCCCATACCCAGGGCCACATAGGCCTTGATCACGTCCGCATCCAGGGCCTCCATCACCACATTGGGGGTGAGTCCTGCTTTTGCAAACGTCGCATCGATCATGCCGCGACCGGTAAAGCCCTCGTGGTAGGTGATGATGGGCTGCTCGGCCAGGGCTTGCAGGGTCAGCGCCTTGCCCTTAGCGGCCGCTTTGGCGAGTGCGTGATCCTTGGGTACCACCACGCCGTGGAACCACTTGAAAAACGGAAAGGTGACGAACTGCGGATTGGCCTTGAGTGATTCCGTGGCAATGCCAATGTCGGCTTCGCCAGACTCCAGCAGGTCGGCAATCTCTAAGGGGCTCGCCTGACGCAGCACCAGTTGAACCTTGGGGAAGCGCTCTCTAAAGGACCGAACGATCTCAGGCAGCGAGTAGCGCGCCTGAGTATGCGTGGTGGCCAACACCAGTCGTCCTGAGTCTTTGTCGGCAAACTGCTGGCTGACCGAACGCAGGTTCTCGACTTCTTGCAGGGCGCGCTCGGCATGGGCCAGCATGGCCTGCCCTGGTTCGGTAAAGCCGAGCAGCCGCTTGCCCTTGCGAACAAAGATCTCGGTGCCCAGCTCATCCTCGAGTTCCTTGATGGCTTTGCTCACCCCGGACTGAGAGGTGCACAGCACCATGGAGACTTCCGTTAGATTGAAATCATGGCGGGCGGTTTCGCGCAGGATGCGCAGCTGCTGCAGGTTCATGGCGGCTAGTTTAGCCCGCGCGGCGGTGGGCGCGCAGCACAAACCGTGCGGGGTCCACGGCATCGAGCAGGGGTTGGGCCAGGGCGTCGCGTGAGGGGGCGCTGATGATCTGCGCGGCCAAGCGTTCTGCCGCCAGCGGTGCAATCGATAGCCCCCGAGAGCCCAGTCCGCCCATGACATAGAGCTTGTCCTCTCGAGGCAGGTGGTGCAGCTGCGAAGCGCTGCGGGGCAGGCCTGTGGTCAGGGCCTGCTGGCTGATCACCTGACCGATGAGAGGCATACGGTCGTGGCTGGCATGCCGAATGGCCACTCGGCCACAGAGGCCTGCTGGTGTTGCAGGGCTCGGTTGCTGTGTCGCGCTGCTCTCTGGGGCTCGCCACAGCGGCTCCAGTGTCTGGGCTAGCTTTGGCGAGATCTCGGCAACCCGCTGCAGGTTCTCTGCATGAGCCTGGGTGGTGGGCTTCAGACTGGATGGGTCGGTGTTGCTCGGGTCTCGATCAAACGTGGCGCCCACCAGCACTTGGCCATCGATCACTGGAGACAGATAGCCCGAGCGACAGACCACGGCCTTGGGCCAGGGCAACTCTTCCAGCAATGGATGTTGGATCCAAGAGACTTGGCCTGCAATCTTGTTGATGCGAAGACCAGCCCATGGCAGCAGTGCATCGTGGGCGGTGCAGATCACCACGGCGTCGAAGTCTTTCTGCAGCTGGGGCAGGTCCTCAGGCTGGATGGGGTGGTTGAAATGAACGGTCAGGTGATCACCGAGCAGGCTCTTGGCTTCATTCAGGCAGGCGCGGATCAGTTCGGCTGGCTTGATCCAGCCACCTTGCTCAGACCAAAGGCCGCCGATCGGAGCATCGGGCAGGCCGAGTCGCTCCTGAATCTGTGCTGGTGTCAGCCAGGCCAGGGCGGCCGTGTGGAATGACAGACTCTGGCTGTCGCTCAAGCGGGCAGGGAGGTCTTGCCACGCCTGAGCCTCACTCTGATCCTCCGCCAGCTGCAGCACGCCGATAAGGCCAGCCCATGGGTCGGGGGAGTGGTGTTCACCGCCCAACTCTTGAACCCAACGTAGGGTCGTCTGGACACCCTGCTGCATGAATTGGCTCGCCAGGTTCCAGTCCTTGGAGACAAAGGGGTGAACAATGCCCACCGGATTGCCCGAGGCGCCGGTGGCAGGCTGGTCCGCGGCCTCAAAGGCGACGATCTGAGGCGCGGGGGTTTGGGTGGATCGGCCTTGAGCCTTGGCCTGCTGCCCCCTGATCGCCAGGGCTCGAACCATGCAGGCCCCGGCCATTCCCAGGCCAATGACCGCAATTCGTTGAAAAGACCGGCAAAATGGGGGTTTGATTGCTTCCATCATTGGGTGAACACTAGCGCATGTCCCGCCAAACCAAAATATCCGCCGTCTCTCCGCTCGAGCTGCTGTCTCGCCTTCTATTTGCTGTGGTCTCGACCATCACCCTGGTGATCCTCATGGGTGGCTTGTCTGGCTGCGGAGAGAGCAACTCGAAAAAGGCGGCCACCTTTAGCAGCATGGATGTCACCGGTGCCCCCTGGGGCCAGACCTTCTCCCTGCCTGACCTGGATGGCAAGACAGTGACCAACCAGAGCTTTCCGGGCAAGGTCACTGCGATCTTTTTTGGCTTTCTGTATTGCCCCGATGCCTGTCCCACTCACCTGACCAAGATGCAGGACCTGAAAAAACGCCTGGGCCCAGATGCCGACAAGCTTCAAGTGGTCTTCATCACCGTGGACCCCGAGCGTGACAAGCCTGAGCCTCTGAAGAAATTTCTCGCTTCGTTTGATCCCAGCTTTGTCGGTCTGCGTGGCAGCCGTGAGCAGACCGATGCGATCAGCAAAGACTTCCGCGTCTATGCCAAAAAGGTCGAGACCTCGGCCTCCAAAAAAGATCCCATGGCCTACACCATCGATCACACCACCTTTACCTATGTCTACGACCCCACGGGTGCGCTGCGACTGGTGGTGCCGCATGACCTGGCCATGGACCAGCTAGAGGCCGATGTCCGCACGCTGTTAAAGCAGGCCCAATAGATTGAGCGTTCAGGCCGCACCGCTGACCCTCTGGGCTTCGCTCAAGCTCTGGCACTTTATTGGCTGGGCCTCCTTTGGTGGGCCGGCTGCTCAGATTGCCATGATGCAAGAGGAGCTCGTTGAGAAGCGACGTTGGATCTCGCCCCATCGTTTTCTGCATGCCCTGAACTATTGCATGGTGCTACCGGGGCCAGAGGCCCAACAGCTGGCCACCTACATGGGCTGGCTTACCCATGGCCCCTTGGGCGGGATCGCGGCTGGTCTGCTCTTTGTGCTGCCCTCTTTGCTCACCATGATTGCCCTGGGCTCTCTGTATGTGCTCTATGGCCAGATGCCGGAGGTGCAGGCGCTGCTCTATGGGCTCAAGCCTGCCGTACTGGCCATTGTGGTGGCGGCGTCTGTGCGGCTTGGCCAGAAGGTCTTACATGGCCCGCTCTGGTGGGCGATTGCAGCGGGCGCCTTTGTGCTGCTGTTTTTTAAGTTCAGCTTTGTGGTGGTGATCAGTGTAGCTGCCTTGGTTGGCTGGCTGGCCCATCTGTTTTCCAAGACCCCGCTGCGTGGGCTGCCCCACAACATGGGGTCAGCCAGCCCGGCCAATACGGCCTATGTCCAGAGTCCTGGCGAGGCAGAGGATGAAATTGCCCGCGAGCCTGAGCAGCCCGGCTACCGGATTGACGACCACACGCCCTCGCCTTCTCATGCGAAGGCGGGTCTGCGGCATCTGGTCACGGCGGTTCTGACGGGTGTGGCCATCTGGGCAGTGGCCTACGGCGTCTTAAAGAGCTATTTCCCGATATTGATGACCGATCTGGCCGCCTTTTTTACCAAGGTGGCCTTGGTGACCTTTGGTGGCGCCTATGCGGTGCTGCCCTATGTCTTTGATGTGGTCGTGGAGCAAGAGGGCTGGCTCACCATTGCCCAGATGATGGATGGCCTGGCTTTGGGGGAGACCACGCCAGGACCTCTGGTCATGGTCAATGCCTTTGTTGGCTTTGTGGCGGCAGCGGAGAATCTGGAGCTTACCTACCTGAGCATTCCGGCGGCAGGAGCGTTGGGGGCGGCGGTGGTGACCTTCTTTACCTTTTTGCCATCTTTTGTGTTCATCCTGGCCGGGGCGCCTTGGGTAGAGGCCAGTCGCCGCATTCCGGGTCTGATTGCGCCGCTCACGGCAATCAGTGCCGCAGTGGTGGCCGTCATCGTCGACCTGGGCCTGATCTTTGCCCAGCACATTCTCTGGCCCACCAGCGGCTATGCCCCCATGAGCATTCGCAGCCTGGACATCGTCGCGGCGATCATCTCGGTGCTGGCAATCCTGCTCATGCTGCTGTTTAAAGTGGGCATGATCCGAACCATGCTGGCCAGCATTGCAATGGGTCTGGTGGCCATTGCCTTGGGCCTGCAGTAAAGTAGGTCGGTGACGATTCTCTCCATTCCGAAGCCGCTGGGCCTGTTTGGCGGTCGGTTCGACCCCGTTCATCGCGCCCACGCCGCCATGGCGCAGGCCGCGGCTGACCAGCTGCAGCTCGAAGAAATCCGTTGGATTGTGACGGGCAGCCCCATTCACAAGCCTGCTGCGGCCCCATCTGAGCACCGGCTCAAGATGACTGGCCTGGCCTTGGAAGAACTGGGTGATACCCGCATGCGCCTGGATGACCGAGAGATTCGCGCCGATGCCCTGGGCCAGACCAATGCCACCTACAAGACCATCGAAAGCTTTCTGCACGATGACCCCGAGCGCCCCTTGATCTGGATTCTGGGCGAAGACCAGTTCACCCACTTCACCGGCTGGCAACACTGGGAGTGGCTGATCCAGAATATGACGCTGGCCGTCTGCGCCCGACCGGGCAGTGACGAGACGCCGGATGAGCGCATGCTGCGCGAGCGCGGTGCACAGGTGCAGCGATTCTTTATGCCACTGGACGCCTTGTCCTCGACCCATATTCGGCAGTCGATTGCCAAGGGTGTGCTGCCACCCAATATGCTGCCGAGGTCGGTGGCAGACTATATTTCTGAACATGGGCTGTATCGATAGCCCCCTGCATACATCAAGGAGACCAAGCTGGAACTCGCCAAACTTCAATACGTGATTGTGGATGCCCTGGAGGATATGAAAGCCCAGGACATCGCTGTCTTTGATTCCACCCCACTGACTGCGCTCTTTGATCGCGTGATCGTGGTGAGCGGCACCTCGAACCGGCAGACCCGGTCGTTGGCCAAGAACGTGCACGACAAGGTCAAGGAAAATGGTGGTCAGGTCTATGGCATGGAAGGTGAGGAGACCGGCGAGTGGGTGCTAGTGGACTGCGGCGACATCGTGGTCCACATTCAGCAGCCAGCCATTCGCGAGTACTATCGGCTGGAAGACATCTGGGGCGAGAAGCCTGTCTCCATGGAAGAAGTGATCAAGGGATTCCGGCGCAAGGGGCCGGCTAAGAAAGTGGCGGCAAAAAAGGTGGCGGATGCTGAGGCTGCTGAGAGGAAACCTGCAGCGAAGAAGGCGGCGAGTAAGTCGAACGGCAAGACGAGCACCTCTGCTGATAAGCCCGCGGCCAAGAAGGTAGCCAGCAAGACGGGCGGCAAGTCTTCAAGCCAGTCAGCGGCGAAACCAGCATCGAAGGCGGGCGCCAAACCTGCCGCGAAAAAACCGCTTGCTGCGAGATCTGCCGCCGGTAAACCTGCGGCGAAGAAGGCGGCTGCTAAAAAGCCCGCAGCCAAGAAACCCGCCGCCAAGTCGTAACTGCCATGAAGTCGCTTGATCAAGTACTGTCCGCCAGCGGCGCACCCGCTGATCTTCAAAAGCTGATTCTGGCGCTCGCCCAGACCTGTGCTGAGATCAGCGCCAAGGTTCGCCTGGGCGCACTAGCAGGCGTGCTGGGTGAAGCTGGCTCTGACAACGTGCAGGGCGAGCATCAGAAGAAACTTGATCTGATTGCCAACGATCTGTTGGTAAACCATCTGTCGTCTGCCAAGGTGGCCTTAGCCTTGGGCTCTGAGGAGATGGACCACGCAGTGGTTGTACCGGGAGGAGCGCCCTATTTGGTGGCCTTTGACCCACTGGATGGTTCTTCCAATATTGATGTGAACGTCTCGATTGGCACCATCTTCTCGGTGCTGCCCGCTCCTGCTGGTAAGACTCCCGGGGATGAGGATTTCCTGCAGCCTGGTGAGCGTCAGGTCGCGGCCGGCTATGCCGTCTATGGACCCAGCACCGAACTGGTCTTCAGTCTGGGGCGGGGTGTTCAGGCTTTTACCCTGGATAACCAGGGCCGATGGCTGATGACGGTCGAGAAAATGACCATTGCGCCAGCGGCCAAAGAGTTCGCCATCAATGCGTCGAACAGTCGGTTCTGGTATGCCCCAGTGCAGCGCTACATCTCAGAATTGCAGGCGGGCAAGACCGGGCCCCGTGGCAAGGATTTCAACATGCGTTGGGTGGCCAGCATGGTCGCCGATGTCCATCGCATTCTGTGCCGGGGTGGTGTCTTTCTGTATCCGGCCGATCAACGTGATCCTGCCAAGCCCGGCAAGCTCCGGTTGCTCTATGAGGCCAACCCCATGTCCTTCCTGGTGGAACAGGCTGGTGGGGTGTCTACCAACGGTCATGAACGGATCCTCAGTCTTCAGCCCACCAAGTTGCACGAGCGGGTAGCGGTGTTCCTGGGCGCCAAAGAAGAAATCGACCTGGTGACGGGGTATCACCGGTAGGTCTGGTCTTGCCGTGCGTCCTTTAGACCTTGTAGTACCCCCGATACCAGTCCACAAACTTCTGAATGCCTTCCCGCAAAGGTGTGTAGGGCGCAAAGCCCGTTAACGATTTCAGTGCGTCCGTATTGGCATAGGTGGCGGGTACGTCGCCAGGCTGCATGGGCATGAGCTGCTGTTTGGCCTTGAGGCCCAGTGCGTCCTCAATGGCCGCGATAAATTCAGTCAGTGGCTCGGGACGGTGGTTGCCAATGTTCAGCACCTGGTGGGCGGCCATCTTCTCGAAGGCGAAGTCTTGGCCGGCCGAGTCGGTTGTGGTGGGTGGGTTGTCGAGCGAACGAATCACGCCCTCCACAATGTCATCGATGTAGGTGAAATCGCGCTGCATGTCACCATGGTTGTAGACCTCGATGGTCTCGCCAGCCAGGATGGCTTTGACGAATTTGAAGGCCGCCATGTCGGGCCGACCCCAGGGCCCATACACCGTGAAGAAGCGCAGGCCGGTCATGGGGATGCCGAAGAGGTGGCTGTAGGTATGACCCATGAGCTCATTGGCCTTTTTGGTCGCGGCATAAAGGGAGACCGGATGGTCGACGGACTGCTCTTCTGAAAACGGCAGGGTCTTGTTGCCACCATAGACGCTGGAGGAGCTCGCGTAGACCAGGTGAGGTCCCGTGCCGTTGTCCCGCTCAGTCAGGCCGCGAGCGCTGCGCTGATGCCGAACGCCTTCTAGGATGTTCAGAAAGCCATTGATGTTGCTGTCGATGTAGGCATGGGGATTGGTTAGCGAATAGCGCACGCCGGCCTGAGCGGCGAGATGAACCACGCTGTCAAACGAGTGGTCAGCAAAAAGCTTTTGCATGGCCGACTGGTCTTCCAGGCTGGCCTTCACAAAGGTGAAGTTCTGGAAGTTTGGGCAGCCAGCAAGACGCTGTAGACGAGCCTCTTTGAGGCTGGGGTCGTAATAGTCGTTGAGATTGTCCAGGCCAACGACGGCATCGCCACGGGCCAGGAGTCGTTCACCGACGAAGTGGCCGATGAAGCCGGCCGCGCCAGTGACCAGACATTTTTTCATGAGTAAGCGCTCTCGCCTAATTTCAGCCAATCCTGGGGCTGAATGGTCTGATACAACCGGGCCTCTGGGCTGCCTGGCTCGGGATGCCAGTCGTAGCGCCACTTCACGATGGGCGGCATGCTCATCAGGATGCTCTCGGCTCGTCCACCACTCTGCAGACCAAAGTGCGTGCCACGGTCATAGACCAGATTGAATTCCACGTAGCGGCCACGTCGATAGGCCTGGAAGTCACGCTCACGCTCACCATAGGGCGTGTCGCGACGCTGCTGGGCAATGGGCAGGTAGGCCTTCACCACCGAGTCACCGACGGCCTGGGTCATGGCGAAGCTCTGCTCAAAGCCCAGTTCTGCGAAGTCATCAAAAAAGACGCCGCCAATACCGCGCGCCTCGCCCCGATGCTTCAGGTAGAAGTACTCGTCACACCACTTCTTAAAGCGTGGGTAGAGCCCATCGCCGAAGGGGGCGAGCGCCTGCTGGCAGGTCTGATGGAAATGCACCGCATCTTCATCGAATGGGTAGTAGGGCGTGAGATCCATGCCACCGCCGAACCACCAGATGTCCTCTTCACCGGCCTTCGTGGCCTTGGCCACCAGTACACGAACGTTTGCATGGACGGTGGGCACGTATGGATTGCGAGGGTGAAACACCAGCGAGACACCAATGGCCTCAAAGCCGCGACCAGAGAGTTCGGGCCGGGCTGCTGTAGCAGACGGCGGCAGGCGATCACCGCGGACATGCGAGAAGCCCACGCCGGCGCGCTCCATCAGGTTGCCTTCTTCCAGGATGCGCGAGCGGCCGTTGCCGCGCAGGGGTGAGTGCTCTTCTTTGGTCCAGGCATCTTCTACAAAAGGCTTGCCGTCCTCCTGGCTGATGGCACTGGTGATCCGGTCCTGCAGACCCATGAAGTAGTCGCGCAGCCGGTTGATGTCGATGGACATGGTCTCTCCCTGATGACTTTTTTATTGTGCCTGGAACTGCCACTGGCCATTGACCAGTGACCGGCTGACGCGGCCCGCGTGCCAGAGGTAATTCATGTGGGCAATGGTCTCACCCATGGCAAAGGTGAACTGGTGAAAATCCAACTCGCGAGGAAACAAGACGGGCAGCACCTGGGCGCAGGTCTTGGGCGCCTGGCAGGCCTGCAGCGCGTCGGCCATGCGGGCGTCGTGGTGGTCGATGAGTTGTTGCACACGGGTGTAAATGCCACCCAGGTCGCTGGGCATGCTGGGTCCACCGAAGGGACGTCCGTGGCTGGGCAGCACCAAGGTCTTGGTGGGCAGGTCCCGAAAGAGTTTGATCGAGGACAGGTAGTGGCCCAGTGGGTCACCGTCTGGCTCGTGGGCCCAGACCGACATGTTGGTGGAGATGCGTGGCAGCAGCATGTCACCCGAAATCAGCAGGTTCTTCTCTGCGCAGTAGAGCGAGGCATGCTCGGGAGAGTGGCCGTAGCCTGGGATCACACGCCAGTCACACCCGCCCATCTGAAAGGACTGGCCACCGAGCAGTCGCTTGTATCGCTGCGGTACCCGAGGCACCAGCCCCGTGAAATAGTCTTTGCGCTGAAGCGTCTTTTGGTAATCCTCTTCGCTGGTCATGCCGTGACGCTTGAAGTGCTCGGCCATGGTGGCGCGCGGCCCATCGGGCGCGGCCTCGGTCTCGTTGGCCATGCCCTTGGAGGCGAAGATGCGACCGGTGCTGTATTCGCCCAGGGTCATCCACAGGGGCGCCTCCCAGGCGCCTTCTGGGTGGGGGCCGGTATTGGCGGCTGGGGTGTTTTCACCCTCCCACATGCCCTCGGTGAGCCAGTAGGCCAGGCCCATGTGGTCGGGGTGCATGTGGGTGCAGATCACGCGAACGATGGGCTTGCCGTCGAAGAACTGGTCTTTGATCTGCCGCCAGAGCGCCTTGGTCTGCGCGGTGGAGACGCCTGTGTCGATCACGGTGAAGCCGTCGACCCCTTCGAACTGGTCTTCGATCAGCCAGAGGTTGATGTGGTCCAGGGCAAAGGGCAGCGGCATGCGCAGCCACCAGACGCCTGGCGCAATGGCCGTGCGCTGGCCGGGCTGGGGGATGTCAAGGACTGGGTAGTGGATCTGGGCTTCAGCGGGGTTCATGCCCAGATTTTAGGCTGATCACGTCAACACAGCCTGCAAGGGCCGGATTTCCTTTTTAATCTCCGCTGATAGGGCAGTCTCGGCGACCTTCAGGTCATACGCCAACTGAAGGTTTAACCAGGACCGGGGGTCTCCCCCGAAGTAACGCGATAAACGTAAAGCGGTGTCTGGGGTGACGCCTCGCTTTTCTCTAACAATTTCATTGATACGGGCGGGCGTGACATGCAGGGCCTTCGCCAGTGCATTAGGGGTCATTTCAAGGGGAACTAGATACTCCTCGCGAAGTACTTCTCCGGGGTGTACAGGTCTCATTCCATTTTTAATCATCGCTCAATCCTCTCAGTGATAGTCGACAATTTCTACGTTCTCTGGCCCTAACTCGGTCCAGGTGAAACAAATTCGAAATTGCTGGTTAATTCGGATGCTGTACTGACCAGATCGATCTCCTTGCAGTGCCTCAAGTCGATTCCCCGGTGGGCTTCGTAAAAAATCTAGAGTTGCCGCACTGTCGAGCATCTAAAGTTTTCTTTGAGCGACATCCCCAAAGTTCGAGAACCGACGAGACCGGCCTGTCTCGAATAGCTTCTGAGTCTCCGCACATGCAAACGACTGAATCATATGATGAAGTTATATCGTTTATCGATAAACGTCAACACCGAGGGCTAAGCCCCCGTCACATTCCCCCGTTAGAATCGAGGTTATCTCTTTTATTCAAATAGGTTGTTGCGGTTATGAAGATCTCAGTTGTTGGTACGGGCTACGTTGGACTGGTTACCGGCGCCTGTCTGGCCGATGCGGGCAATGACGTGCTCTGCCTGGATCTGGATGAATCCAAGATCAAGATCCTAAAAGACGGCGGCATCCCTATTCATGAACCAGGCCTGCTCGACATCGTCCGCAAGAATGTTGCTGCTGGCCGCCTGCGCTTTACCACCAGTGTAGAAGAATCCGTGGCCTTTGGACTCGTCCAGTTCATTGCTGTTGGCACACCTCCCGATGAAGACGGCTCCGCAGACCTCAAGTACGTGCTGGCCGCTGCTCGCAACATTGGCCGCCACATGACCAGCGAGAAGGTGGTGGTCGACAAGAGCACGGTGCCTGTGGGAACGGCCGACAAGGTACGAGCGGCTATTGCCGACGAACTGGCTCAACGCAAATCTGATCTGCCCTTCCACGTTGTGTCTAACCCAGAGTTCCTGAAAGAGGGTGCTGCGGTTGAAGACTTCCAGCGGCCAGACCGCATCGTGGTGGGTGTGGACTCTGCTAGAGCCATCGACGTTATGCGCCAGATCTATGCGCCCTTCCAGCGCAATCACGACAAACTCATGGTTATGGATGTTCGCTCCGCCGAGCTCACCAAATACGCCGCCAACGCCATGCTGGCCACACGTATTTCTTTCATGAATGAACTGGCCAATCTGGCTGAGACCCTGGGGGCCGACATCGAGCAGGTGCGCATGGGCATTGGCTCAGACTCGCGCATTGGCTACTCGTTTCTGTACGCCGGTTGCGGCTATGGCGGGTCATGCTTCCCCAAAGATGTGAAGGCCCTCATCAAGACGGCATCTGAAAACGGCCACACACTGCAGGTACTTACAGCGGTTGAGGATGCCAATGAGGCTCAGAAGTCAGTCCTGGTGAACAAGATCACCACGGCCTTTGGCAAGGACCTCAAAGGCAAGCGGTTTGCACTTTGGGGCTTGGCCTTTAAGCCCAATACAGACGACATGCGGGAAGCGCCCAGCCGCGTCATTATCGATGCGTTACTGGCCCGCGGGGCGACGGTCTGTGCTTACGATCCAGTGGCCATTGACGAGGCCAAACGTGTTTTGGGAGCGAGCATTGACTATGCCAATCGGGCGGTCGATGCCATTGAGGGGGCCGACGCACTGGTGATTGTCACGGAGTGGAAGGAATTCAGAAGCCCAAGTTTTGACCTACTGGCCGAGAAACTCAAGACCAAGCGCATCTTTGATGGCCGTAATCTTTACGACCCAGCGATGCCAGCTCAATACGGAATCATTTACGAGGCGATTGGCCGGAAGATTTGAGTCCCTCGGTTGCGCCGGTGATGACAACCTCCCGCATCTTTTGCACGGAGATCGGATCAACGGGCGGTTTTATGCGCCCTTTCAGATTTTTAATCGAATAGATTGCATCCCTTTTGGGGTGCATCTTTTCTGTAAGAGTTTTCCGCTTCATCTTTGCCTCCTAATGTAATCTGCAAAGAAATCAAATTCAGCCTAAACCGAGAGCGCCGCTCTAAAGAGTAGGTTTTGTTGGGCCAGCTTTTTTGAGCCCCCTAGAAATGCGATCTCCAGCAAAGTAAGCGCACCGCAGACTCTGGCCCCGGCCATTTCAATGAGTTGTTTGCTAGCCAGCAGCGTTCCGCCTGTGGCCAGTACATCGTCAACGATCAAGACCCGGTCGGTGGGCTGAAGAAGCCCCTTCCGGATTTCCAGGTGGTCGCTGCCGTATTCCAACTCGTAGCTCACCCGCAGGGTCTCAGGTGGCAGCTTGTTGGCCTTGCGAATCATGACAAAAGGCTTACCTGTCAGGCGGGCCAAGGCTGTCCCGAAGATGAACCCGCGTGAATCAATACCGGCGATGACGTCATAGTCAGATTGCGCGAACTGATCGTTGAGTAGGTCGAGAGCCACGGAAAAGGCAGCAGGGTTGGCCAGCAGCGGGGAGACATCCCGAAAGCCCACACCGGGCTTTGGAAAGTCTTGGACAATGGGAATGTAATCAAGCAAATTCATTTTGAAATCTCTTGTGAAGTTATATGGCTGCTGGCCTGTTAGACACTTTGTGCGGATCGTATGACAGGTATGACGTTTTTTAGAACACTAGTGACTTTGTTTGAGTTCTTTTGAAAAACCCCCACGATTTCCTCCCAACTAACTGGTGGCTCGTCGACTTTCCAGCAGTCATAGTCTGTGCTCATGGCAATTGCGGCGTAGGGTATCTTGGCCTCGTTCGCGAGGCACACCTCTGTCGCAATCGACATATTAATTACATCGGCACCCAACAGGCGGTACATGTTAGATTCTGCGCGGGTGGAGAATCTTGGTCCCTCAATTGTCACCACAGTGCCGCGACTATGGACCTTCACGCCTGCAGCAACGCATTTATTCAATAGCATTTCCCGAAGATCCGCGTTGAATGGATCTGCCATTGGCGTGTGAACAGGTTCGTGTGGTTGGAAAGTCTCGTGGAAAGTGGCGCATCTCATTTTTGTGAAATCCAGGAACTGATCCAGTATCACTATGTCCCCACGCTCAATTTCTGCTCTCAAAGATCCGACAGCTGTGGTTGCTAGGATGTGCGTGCACCCCACGTCCAGAAGCGCGGCAATATTGGCCCTGTAATTTACCTGCGACGGGGGAATGGTGTGCTGTCGACCGTGCCTACTGAGTATTACGACATCTGTATCGTCAATTTTCCCAACTCGAAGAGGTGAGGACGTTGCCCCCCATTTTGTTTTGACGCATAGATCCTCGGGTGCTTTGAGGATATCCGGATTGTCTAGGCCGCTACCGCCAATAACTCCCACCTTAATTTTCATATATTGACTTTCAATTTAGTTTGTGAGCGGTGGATTTCAATTTGTGCTATCGCATCCATGGGACTCCGTCCATACGCTATGAGCCCCTCTTTATGGCCTGACATAACAATTAGTCCGGAAGGGTTCCCCTGGTCGGAAACGATTCTGGCCACAGAGTCAGCCATTTCAATAGATCCATAGGGTGCATCTGCTGGTGTTGAAGGATGATCAGTGGTCATAAGGGCTTTCCACAAACAAAGGCTGTGGATATGTAAAACGCAATTTACATTTTTGTCCGCGAGATATAGTGCCGCGTGAGTTAGCGATTCACTGCTAGGTTTAATGTCCCCCTCTGAACGAACGTAGTTAGACTCGATACTGAATTCAACAACTGTGCAGTAATGAAGAGCCTGAAGTACCCTCTCGCCGCCAGTACCAGTTCCGGAGATAACGAATCCTGTTTTATGTCTAACCGAGACGTTCCCGTAGCCAACTCCGTCGGGGTATTGCCCGATCAGCGAGTCATCGAATAATCTGGTGCGCACCAGATTCATCTGATGGATTACATCTTCTTTAGGGGGGGGTGACGTCGCATGTTTCAATAAGAACTTAATGACGCCTTCGACTTGATCAGTTTCGCCCATCGGCGTCTCCCAAAATATCTGACACTCCAACCTTGTTCGCTGGGAAGACTCCACGCTCAGTTATTAGGCCAGTTATCAGACGAGCGGGCGTGACATCAAACCCCCAGTTTCCAGCCCTCGTTTTATCTGGACAAATTTGCACTGAGACATAGTTTCCGCGTGGATCTCTGCCGTACACAAACCGAACCTCATCCTCAGATCGTTCCTCAATTTCAATTTCTGTAGTGCCATCCGAAATACTCATGTCAAGAGTACTTGACGGGAAAGCCACATAAAACGGCACTTTATTGTCTACGGCAGCCAAAGCTTTGAGATAGGTGCCAATCTTATTTGCCACATCTCCGAGTCTAGTAACCCTGTCGGCGCCTGTGATTACGATATCTACTTCACCTTTTTGCATCAGATGTCCACCCGAATTATCGGCGATAAGGGTATGCGGAACTCCGTGCTGGGCTAGTTCCCATGCGGTTAGGCTTGCCCCCTGATTACGAGGTCGAGTCTCATCTACCCAAACATGGACTGGAACGCCGTTGTCGTGTGCAGCGTATACGGGGGAGAGAGCTGAGCCGTAATCCACGAAGGCGAGCCAACCAGCGTTGCAGTGCGTGAGAACGTTTACGGTCGTCTGCTTTTTTTTATAAAGACTTTCGATAAGCGAAGACCCGTGCTGACCGATTTTCTTACAAAAGTCAGCATCTTCATCCGCTATCCCCAGTGCCCCTAGCTTCGCTAGGCTGATTTTTTCTTCTACGGTCCGGGCCTGAGTTAGTTTTTCAAGCTGTCTATTGAGTGCCCACACAAGGTTCACTGCAGTTGGTCGGGTCGCCGCGATTAGTCGCGCTCGATTGTTTACGTATGTATCAAAATCCGCAAGACTACCTCTCGGAGCTTCTCTGGCTGCGAGCCACACCCCATAGGCAGCGGTCACACCAATTAGCCCAGCTCCGCGCACCAACATATTCTTGATCGCGAGACGAACATCCTCGGAATTTCGAAGTTCTTTGACTACAAATTCGTGAGGTAACTGTGTTTGATCGATGATATTTAGAGACTCACCGTCAATCCAAATACTTCGGAACATCGTGTCTTTAACTCTCATATTTTCTCGAATTAACGCGTTTTTTATGTTCTACAGCAGCGCGATGTCGTACCCACCCGGTGGGTACTCGCCCTCGACCGACAGGGTGATGGGCTTGCCCACCTCATCGATCAGGGCGTTCAAGAACGCGGCCTCTTCTTCCAGGAAGCGCTCGATGATCTCCGGTCCCGCCAGAATCCGAAACTCCTTTGGATTGAACTGGTGGGCCATGCGGGCGATCTCGCGAAGGATCTCGTAGCAGGTAGTCTGCGCCGTCTTGATCCGACCCTGACCATCACAGGTGGGGCAGGTCTGCATGAGCTGCTGGGCCAAAGAATCCCGAGTTCGCTTGCGGGTGAGTTCCACCAGGCCCAATGAGGTAAAGCCACTGATGCGCACCTTGGTGCGGTCGTCTTCGAGGGCATGGGCGAGTTCCTGGTGCACCTGAATTCGGTGGTCTTCGTCCTGCATGTCAATGAAGTCGACCAGGATGATGCCGCCGATGTTGCGCAGTCGAAGCTGCCGGGCGATGGCCTGGGCCGCCTCTAGGTTGGTCTTGAAGATGGTGTCCGAGAAGCTGCGCCCCGAGACATAGCCCCCCGTGTTCACGTCAATGGTGGTCATGGCCTCGGTGTGGTCGATGATCAGATACCCACCGCTCTTGAGGTCCACTCGGCGCTTCAAGGCCGAGGTGATCTCTTGCTCGATGTTGTGCAGCTCGAACAGGGGGCGCTCGCCGACAAAGTTCTCAATGCGAGGCATGACACTGGGCATGTACTGCTGGGCAAAGCTGCGCAGGCCATCAATCCGATAGGGGTCGTCGACCAGCACGCGTGTGGTTCGATCGCCGACCCAGTCACGCAGCACTCGCTGGGCGAGGTTCAGCTCTCGATAGAGAACAGTACCCGGGGTGGCCGATTTGCTCGCAGCCAGAATCTCATTCCAGCGTTGCTTGAGATACTGAATGTCGTTGGCCAGAGCCTCTTGGCTGGCGTCTTCAGCCTGGGTGCGGGCGATAAAGCTGCCGTGTTCGTCACTGGGGATCAGGGCCAACAGCCGGGCTTTGAGGGCCTCACGTGCCTCGGGATCCTCGATGCGCTGACTGATGCCAACTCGCGGCTCGTTGCTGGTGGGGTCGGGCTTGGTGTCGTAGGGCAGGTAGACCAGGTAGCGGCCGGCAATGGATAACTGTGTGGAGAGCCGCGCACCTTTACTGCCCACCGGGTCTTTGAGCACCTGGACCAGGAACTGCTGACTGTCGTAGAGGACCTTTTCGATGGGGCGAGGGGTCTCGAGCCGCTCGCCGTCGAGCAGTTTGGCCTGCCAGACATCGGCTACGTGCAGAAAGCCAGTCCGCGCAAAGCCCGCATCGATAAAAGCGGCCTGCATGCCTGGCAGGACCCGGCTGACTTTGCCCATGACGATGTTGCCCACCGCACCACGCTGCAGGGTACGCTCGACCTCGATCTCTTGGACCACACCTTGAATTAGGCGCACAGCCCGGGCCTCAAAGGGCGTGGCCTGCAGGAAGATCTCTTCGGGGTGTGGGGTGAGTTGAGTCATAGGGATAATATAAATCCCCTGGCGCTGGGTTGTCTGGCTCCACGGTGGGTAACCCGAAAAGGTCCATTGATGACGCAGCATCCTTTTCTGCAGGGCAAAACCATCCTGATCACTGGCGCCTCCAGTGGCCTTGGTGCCCATTTCTGTGCTCATTTGAAATCGCAGGGCGCCCGGGTGATTGGACTGGCCCGGCGGGATGTCAGTACCAATCCAGACATCGATCTGGCGATCACGGCCGATGTCACTGACGCCCAGTCCGTTGCTCAGGCGATCAAGGCCGCACTCGGAGAGCCCGGTGCGGGTGAGGCTGTCTATGGATTGATCAACAATGCTGGTGTGGCGGTCACGGCCGCCTTGCACGAGACCACGCCCGAGGATGAGGCCCGAGTCTTGGCCACCAACCTGGTGGGCACGACCAACATGACTCGGGCGCTGGTGCCCTATCTGCGGGCCGCAGCGGCTGGGTCCAAGGATGGTGCTGTGATGGTGAATGTGGCCTCGGTGCTGGGCCTGCGTCCTTTGAAGAATGTGGCCACCTATGCCGCGACCAAGGCCGCTGTCATTCAGATGACCCGATCAAGTGCGATTGAACTGGCCCGAGATGGCATTCGCGTGAATGCACTCGCACCGGGCTATGTGCGTACCGACCTGAATGCTGAGCTGTTGGATGGACCTGCGGGCGATGCCCTCAAAAAGAAGACCCCGTTGCGCCGCTTCGCGGAGTTGACCGAGTTAGATGCCCCCTTGCGCTGCCTGCTGGACCCAGCCAACAGCTACATGACAGGCTCGGTCTTGTTGGTGGATGGCGGCATGAGCGCAGGCCTTTAAAGGAAAGACATGGACTTCAATGTACCTGCTGAACACCAGGGGCTGATGGCCCAGGTCGATGCCTTTGTGGCCGACCGACTGCTACCACTGGAGCAAGACCCCGCGAGTTTCGATGAACACGAGAACATTCGGGAGGATCTGCTGGAGGTTCTGCGCGGCGAGGTGAAGGCCATGGGTCTTTTCTCGCCACAGATGCCACGTGAGCGTGGTGGCCTGGGGCTTGGGCCCGTTGGACAGGCCCTGCTCTACGAGCGGATGAACCGGTCCATCTTTGGGCCGGTATGCTTTAACTGCGCGGCACCCGATGACGGCAACATGTCGGTGCTCTCCAAAGTGGCCACCGAAACCCAGAAGGACCGATGGCTGCAGCCGATTATCGATGGCCAGGTGCGCTCCTCTTTCATCATGACCGAGCCGCATCCGGGCGGTGGTTCAGATCCCGGCATGATCCAGACGCGGGCCGAGAGGAAAGGTGACCGCTGGGTGGTTCACGGCCACAAGTGGTACATCACGGGCGCTGGCGTGGCGAGCCACTTCATTCTGATTGCCAAGACCGGAGAGGGCTCGCGAGATGGTCTAACCGCCTTTGCCTTTCATAAAGATGATCCGGGCTGGCAGATTGTTCGGCGCATTCCGATCATGGGGCCCGAGGAGCACGGCGGCCATTGCGAACTGACCTTCGACGGCCTGGAGATCCCCGATGAGAATCGGTTGATGGAAGTTGGCCAGGGCTTAAAGCTCACCCAGATTCGTCTGGGCTTGGCGCGACTGACCCACTGCATGCGTTGGCTGGGATTGGCGCAGCGGTGCATGGAGATTGCCAATGCCTACGTGGCCAAGCGCGAGGGCTTTGGCATCAAGCTAGCTGATCGCGAGAGCGTGCAGATGCAGCTGGGTCGCGTGGCCATGGCCATTGACACCGGACGACTGCTCACCATGCGGGCGGCCTGGCGGCTGGAGCAGGGCCAAAAGGCTCGACCCGACATCTCGATGGCCAAAATTCAGGTGGCCGAAACCCTGCATCTGGCAGCAGACACAGCCATTCAGCTCTGCGGCGCTCTGGGCTACAGCCAAGACACTAAGCTCGAGTGGATCTATCGCTATGCCCGTCAGGCTCGTCTGGTGGATGGGGCCAGCGAGGTCCATCAGATGGTGATCAGCCGGGCCTATCAGGGTGCTCAGACCAAGGGCCAGGATTTCTTTGCCTGGGGCCTGGGCAATGACTGAGCAGCGATGAGCCTGAAAGACATCGACGCCTCGGTTGGTTCAGCTGTTGCAGCTGCTTTGGCGCAGTTGAGTTGCCAGGACTGGCAGCTGCTCGGTGCCACGCGCCTGTCTGGTGGTGCGATCAACCAGAACTTCTTGATTGAATTACAAGACGAACAGGCCCAAACCATTCGTTGGGTCATGCGTCGGGGCCAGAGTGCCGGCATTCCGGGTACCCATGGCCGTGCCGATGAATACACCCTCTTTGAATTTGCCCATGCCCTTGGCCTCACGGTGCCCAAGCCGATTGCCTTGGTGCAGACCGACGATGGCTTGGTCAGTTTCTTTGAGTTCCGTTCAGGCCAGGCCGATGGCCGAAAGCTGTTGCAGTGGTTGGGGGCTGGGTATGAGGCGTCCGCGCAGACGGCGCAAGCTCTTACGCGGCAACTGGGTGCAGAACTGGGTCGTCTGCATAGTGTAAAAGCCAGTGAGCTGGCGGCCCAGACGCTAGCCAAGACCCTGGGGCCACGACCAGCCCATTCCATCGAGGCAGCCATGGTCCTGGTGGGAAAGAGTTTTGCCTGCGTGAGGCAGCCGACGTCCTACCTGACCTATGCCACCGAGCAGATGCTGCAAGAGGGCCGTGAATTAGCCGCTCAGTTAACAGACTCGGCTGCTTCCGTCTGTCACAACGATTTTCGTCTGGGCAATCTGATGATGGATCCAGAGTCAGGTCGGCTCACTGCGGTGCTGGACTGGGAGTTCGCGGCCTGGGGCGATGTCATGGCCGACATCGGCTGGCTCACAGCGCCCTGCTGGCGGTTTGGCGGTACCAAGCCCGTGGCAGGATTTGGTGAATTGGATGACTTGGTCAGCGGGCTGTCCTCAACGATGGATGTTACTGAGGCCCAGGGCCTGCGGACTCGACTTCAAAACGAGCTCGCCTTTTGGCAGCGCTATGCCCACCTGCGCTGGGCGATCATTGCGGCTCAGCAGGGTGAGCGGGCGGTGCAGGGCGATGTGGAGGCCCTGGAATTGGTGATCACCGGTTGTATGTCGGCCAGCCTGGCCGAGCCGGTGGTGTCGCATTACAAAGGTCAGGACATCGCCAGGATGGCCAAGGCGACGATCACAACGACAAGCACAACGACGGGTGCGGACGGCTCGGCGGGGGTCTCGTCAGACCGTTCCACAGCGGACCGACTGCTCGCTGAGGCGGCCGCGCATTTAAAACTTCACCTGGCCCCGCAGCTGTCGGGTGCTCAGAAGTACAGCGCCTTGATGGCGGCCAACGCCATTCGACTGGCCCGCGGTGCATCGTCTTGTGCGTCGATTGACCGCAGCGCAGCAACTGATCAGGTGATCGAAGACTTGGTGTTCGACCTGAGGATTTGGTCCTTTAAGGGATAACAACTAGCCAGACGTCTGCTGGTGACGTCCGTGGACAATTTGATTGAGAGTCGCGGGTTTTTCCTGAGGGGCTTGCGGTCGATCACAATAGCTTCTCGGGTTATAAAAGCAGCCATGACGCATGCGACCGACTTCGTGATCGAGACCAAAGGCCTGACCAAGGAGTTTCTGGGCTTTGTGGCCGTCAACGATGTCAACCTAAAGGTCAAGCGCCACACCATTCACGCCATCATCGGCCCCAACGGCGCCGGTAAGAGCACCTGCTTCAACCTAATCACCAAGTTCCATGCGCCCACGCGTGGACAGATTCTGTTCAACGGCAATGACATCACTGGTCATAGCCCTTCACAGATTGCCCGCGAGGGTGTGGTGCGGTCCTTCCAGATCTCGGCGGTGTTCCCACACATGACGGCCCTGGAGAACGTGCGCATTGGCCTGCAGCGTCGGCTGGGTACTTCGTTCCATTTCTGGAAGAGTGACAAGACCCTGAACATCCTGAACGACCGGGCCATGGACGCCTTGGAGCGCGTAGGTCTGGACGAGTTTGCGGACGAGCTGGCCGTGAACCTGCCCTATGGCCGCAAGCGCGCCTTGGAAATTGCGACCACGGTGGCCATGAACCCTGAAGTCATGCTGCTGGACGAGCCTACCCAGGGCATGGGCCATGAAGATGTGGACCGCGTCACCCAATTGATTAAGAAGGTCTCTGAGGGTCGCACCGTGATCATGGTGGAACACAACATGAAGGTGGTGGCCAACATTGCCGACACCATCAGCGTCCTTCAGCGCGGTGAGCTGATCGCTGAGGGCAACTACGACACCGTCTCAAACAACCCGCAGGTCATGGAAGCCTATATGGGCTCGGCCGATGCGGAGTTGGCTGGTCATTAATTTAAACAAGAAAACTCCCAACGCATGTCACAGCCAGTCCTGGAAATCTCGAACCTGAACGCCTGGTACGGTGAGTCCCATGTGCTCCATGGCATTGACCTGTCGGTGGCCAAGGGCGAGGTGGTCTGTCTGCTCGGACGAAACGGCGCGGGTCGCACCTCCACGCTTAGGGCTGTTTTGGGTCTCACAGGCAATCGCACAGGATCGATCAAGGTCAATGGCCAGGAGGTTATTGGCATGCCCACCCACCAGGTGGCACAGCTGGGCATTGGCTACTGCCCCGAAGAGCGCGGCGTCTTTGCCAGCCTGACCTGCGAGCAGAACCTGCTGCTGCCTCCCAAGGTGGGTGAGGGCACGGCACTGAGCCTAGACGAAATCTACGAGATGTTTCCCAACCTGCTTGAGCGGCGCAACAGCCCCGGCGGGCGACTCTCTGGCGGTGAGCAGCAAATGCTGGCCATCGCTCGTATTCTGCGCACCGGTGCGAGCCTGCTGCTGCTCGATGAGATCACCGAGGGCCTGGCCCCTGTGATTGTGCAGAAGCTGGGCCAGGTAGTAGCAGCCCTGCGTGAGAGGGGATTCACGATTGTGCTGGTGGAACAGAATTTCCGGTTTGCCTCCAAGCTCGCTGATCGTAATTACGTGATCGAGCATGGGCAGGTCGTGAAGGTGGTCGCAAGGGATGAGCTTGAGGCCAGCCAAGACGAGCTCAAGAGCCTGCTTGGCGTTTAGTGACTTTGGTGCAGTAACAACCGCTATTTGGCGAGGAGACAACATGAAGAAGACGATGATTGCAAAGCTGGTGGCAGCAAGCTTGGTGGCTGGTCTTGGCACTGCGCAGGCTGCTGGTGTGTCGGACGACGAAGTCCGCATTGGCGTGTTGACCGACCTGTCGGCGATCTACTCCGATATTGAGGGCCCCGGTGCTGTTGTCGCCGCCAAGATGGCTGCCAAGGATTTCGGTGGCAAGGTTCTGGGCAAGAAGATTGTCATCACCTCCGCTGACACCCAGTCCAAGGCAGACCTCTCTGGCTCCAAGGCCCGTGAGTTGTTCGAGAAAGACAAGGCCGACATGATCATCGGCAACGTCTCGACTGCGGCTGCCCTAGCTGCCATGGAAGTAGCCGAGCAGAAAGGAAAGATGTCGATTGTGACGGGTGCTGCCTCGCTGCCCATCACCAACGAGAAGTGCCACGCGACCAACATTCACTACGTTTATGACACCTATGCCCTGTCTCGTGGTACCGGCAAGGCTGTGGTGGATACCGGCAAGAAGACCTGGTTCTTCGTGACGGCTGACTATGCCTTTGGCCACACGCTCGAGCGTGACACCACAGAGGTGATCAACGCCAACGGCGGCAAGGTGTTGGGTGGTGTGAAGCACCCCATCAAGACCCAAGACTTCTCCAGCTTCATGGCCCAGGCCCAGGCTTCGGGTGCTCAGGTGATTGGCTTGGCCAATGCCGGTGGTGACACCATTGGTTCGGTCAAGCAGGCTGCCGAGCTGGGCATCATGGGTTCCAAGCAGACCGTTGTGCCCCTGCTGATGTTCATCTCTGACGTTCAGGCTCTGGGTCTAAAACAGACTGCCGGCATGAGCTTCACCGTGGGCTGGTACTGGGACTACAACGACAGCAACCGTAAGTTTGCCCAGCGCTTCATGAAGGAATTCAAGGGTAAGGCTCCCACCTCGGTTCAGGCTGGCGTCTACTCCGCCACCATGCAATACCTGAAAGCCATTGAAGCCACTAAGACTGATGACGCGGCTGCGGTCATGAAGCAGATGAAGTCTGTGACCATCGACGACGGCCTGTTCAAGGGCAAGATTCGTGACGATGGCAAGTTCGAGCACGACATGTACCTGCTGCAGGTGAAATCGCCCAAGGAATCCAAGAACAAGAACGATGTGGCCAAGGTGGTGAAGGTGATTGCCGCCAAGGACGCCACGCTGCCCTTGTCGGAGTCCAAGTGCAAGCTGGTCAAGAAGTAATCCAGTCCAGGGCCTAGGAACGAGGATCGATTATGTTTGAGCTTCTGGGGGTCACCCCACAGTCACTGGTGGCGCAGTTGTTGATTGGCCTGATCAATGGGTCTTTCTACGCGCTGCTCAGCCTGGGGCTGGCGGTGATCTTCGGATTGCTCAACGTGATCAACTTCACCCATGGTGCTCAGTACATGCTGGGCGCCATGTTTGCCTGGATTGGTCTCACCCAATTGGGTGTCTGGTTTGATCTTGAGGACGGCCTGGAGATTAGTTACTTCGTCATGCTGTTCCTCTCCCCATTTCTGGTGGGGGCGATATCCATCGTGATGGAAAAGACGATGCTCAAGCGCCTCTATCATTTGGATCACCTGTACGGACTGCTGCTGACCTTCGGCTGTGCTCTGGTGATTGAAGGAGTCTTCCGCCATTGGTATGGCGTACTGGGGGACTCTTATCCCGTCCCCGAGATACTGGACGGCGGACTTCGTGCCTCTGGGTTGTATATTCCCTATTACAGGCTGTGGGTCGTTGCCCTGGCCTTGTTGGTCTGTTTCGGAACCTGGTACTTCATTGAGCGCACGAAGTTAGGCTCCCTGCTGCGTGCTGGTACCGAGAACCCCAAACTGCTGCAGTCCTTCGGGGTGAACGTCCCGCTGATCATTACCCTGACTTATGGTGCAGGATGCGCCTTGGCCGCCTTCGCAGGGGTTCTGGCGGCGCCCATCTATCAGGTCACCGCAGTCATGGGATCGAACCTGATCATCGTGGTGTTTGCGGTGGTGGTAATTGGCGGTATGGGTTCCATCGCCGGCTCGATCATTACCGGCCTTGGTCTTGGTGTCATTGAAGGACTGACCAAGGTCTTCTATCCCGAGGCCTCCTCGGTCTCGATCTTTGTGATCATGATTCTGGTTTTGTTGCTCAAGCCCGCAGGTTTGTTCGGCAAGGTTCGATAGATAGAGGCGAGCAAATATGGACCGTGCATTTAAAGTCGACAAGCTGGCACTCGTAATCATTGGCCTTCTGGCGTTGGTGCCCTTCCAAGATATGGTCTACGACCTGTTCATGATGAAGGTCTTTGCATTTGCCATTTTTGCCATGTCGCTCAACCTGCTCTTGGGCTTCACCGGTTTGCTGTCGTTTGGCCATGCAGCCTTTTTTGGGTCAGCCGCCTACATCACTTCGCACGTCATCAAGGAGTGGCAGTTATCTACGGAGTTGAGCGTGATCCTTGGCGTGGCGGTGGCAACCGGGCTGGGCTATGTCTTTGGCTCCCTGGCCATTCGACGTCAAGGCATTTACTTCGCGATGATCACCCTGGCTTTGGCCCAGGTCATCGATTTTCTGGCCAACCAGTTCCCGTTTACCAATGGTGAAGACGGTATTCAGGGGGTGCCCCGCGGCTTTTTGTTCGGTCTGTTTGATCTGAGCGACTCAACGCCCATGTACTACTTCAGCCTGGCTGTTTTTGCGATTGCCTTCTTCCTGGTGAAGCGCATTGTGAACTCGCCATTTGGCCAGGTCTTGAAATCGATTCGTGAGAACGAGCCCAGGGCGATTTCATTGGGATATGACGTCGATCGTTATAAGCAGATTGCTTTCACACTGTCAGCTGGTCTGGCGGGTTTGGCCGGTTCGCTGAAGTGTCTGGTGCTGCAGTTGGCCTCGCTGAGTGACGTCCACTGGCATACATCCGGCGAGGTGGTCCTCATGACCATCCTTGGCGGTATTGGAACCCTCTGGGGCCCCGTGGCTGGCGCTGCGATCGTGGTGAATCTGAATAACTACCTCGCCAACTTTGGCGGGTGGAGCACCATCATCATGGGTGTGATCTTTGTGGTCTGCGTGCTGGCCTTCCGGCGCGGTGTGGTGGGTGAGATCGCCCACCGACTCAAGATCAAGCTCTAGCCGACCAGCATCTTCACGGCAAAACCCAAGAAGAACAGACCCACGACACCCATGCCGGCAGCCGCCCAGCGCGGGTGATCTTCAAACTGCCGACGCAGTCCAATGCCCGCCACGATAAGCATCCACAGGTAGAGCAGACTGCAGATCTGCACAACAACCCCAAGACTGAAATAGGCCAGGGCCACCGATGGTGCGTCGCTTCTGGCGAACTGGGTGAAAAAGGCCAAGAAAAACAAGATGGCTTTTGGGTTGGTGAGCGACAGGGTCAGGGCCCGCCAGTACGGGTGCGGAGCGTCCATCACTGGATGGCTGGTGGCCAGTGTCTGATGGGCATCGCCCTCGGTCTCGGCCAAGACTTCGTCCTCATCCAGCTCAACTGATCCCCGCCACCGCGAGAAGGCCTCGCGCATCAGCTGAAGCCCAATCCAACCCAGATAGACCGCGCCTATCGCTTTGACGACCAGGAAAGCAGTCGGAAAGAGCACCATCAGAGAGGCCGCGCCCGAGGCGGTGGCAACCATGAGAAGGGTGTCCCCCGTGAAAATGCCCCAGGCAGCCAGCCAACCGCCAGCATGACCATGCCTGGCCGCCGCAGTGATGACATACAGGGAGTTGGGGCCCGGCAGTAACACGATGATGATCGTGCCGATTAGGAACTGCCAGAATCCGTGGATACCGAGGTCGATCATGCGGGCTTTGCGTTAGATGGGGGTCTCAGGCTGGCCCAGATGGCTGCCATTACGATCATGCCACCGCCGACCCATTCGGCAACGGTGAGGACCTTGCCTGCAAACCAGGCGGCAGAGACTGCTGCAAAGACAATCTCGCTCAGCATGATCAGGCTGGTGACCTGTGTCGGCAGGCGAGAGCCGCCATATTGCAGGCTGTAATTGGCCAGGCCCAGCCCAAGGGCTAGCAAGGGCACGATAAGCCAGGCCTGCGGGGCGGCCTGCAGAGGCGATGACAATGAGGGGAACTGCATGCTGTTCTGAAAGACCGCCAGATTGATCAAGGCCATGAGACCCAGCAGGCCCAGGGGCACCACACCAGACCCTAGGTACATGGTCAGGGTTCGTTCGTAGGCTGTCGCGGATTCAAACTTGCGCAAATAGACGTTGGCCAAGCCAAAGAAGAGGCCACCGGCGATTGAGAGCAGATCGGCCAGCAGCTGCTGGCCGGCAAACGAGTTGGCTGTCTGCGTATGCAGTCCATCCCAGCCGAGCACCACCCCTGCACCTGCGAGCGCCAGAACCAGCCTGGCCAGTCCTTCGCCAGAGAGCTTCTCCTTCAGAATCAGGCGAGCAAAGATCGCTGACCAGACTGGCATTAGGTAGAAGAGCAGCACCACCCGCACCACATCACCCAGGGCGAGCGCCCAGTTAAAACAGGTGTTGGTCAGGCCATAGAACAGGCCCATGACCCAGAGGCCTTGGCCCAGAGACAAACCACGGCTGATGCCCGTCGATGCAATGCCCAAGACGCCTGCAAAGGCTCCAGGCCTGGCTACTGCGAGCGCGCCGGTGGCCAGCATGTAGGCCAGTGCTGTGGCCCAGAGAATCGACAGGCCTTGAGACTCCAGCCACTTATAGGGCAGCCAGGAGACTCCCCAGATGAAGGCGTTAAAGACCAGGGCGAGATGTGCCAGTGACATGCGGTGTATGGAATCTTTCAGTCAATTTGAATGCTGTGGTGAAACGTCGAGACCGGTGGGCAGGCCGGCCTGATCACAATGTCAGACAGTCCAACACCGAATCGCAGACTTTTGATCAGCCTGCGGTTAACCAGGAGTCTCTCATGATTGAACTGCGCCCATCTCTTCAACGAGGCTACGCCGAGCATGGCTGGCTGAAGTCTTTTCACAGCTTTTCGTTTGCCGATTATTACGACCCCCAGCATGTCCAGTTCGGCAACCTGCGGGTGATCAACGAGGACTGGATTGCGCCGGGTATGGGCTTTGGCACCCACCCTCACCGGGACATGGAGATCGTGACCTATGTCTTGGAGGGTGCGCTGGCCCACAAAGACTCTCTGGGCAATGGGGCCGCCATTCTGCCGGGAGAGGTTCAGCGCATGAGCGCGGGGACGGGGATTGCCCACAGTGAATACAACCACTCCCGCTCAGAGACCACACACCTTTTGCAGATCTGGATTCACCCGAGTCAGCGCGGTGTGATGCCGGGCTATGAGCAAAAGGCCTTTGGGACCGAGGAGAAGCGGGGTCGACTTCGACTGGTGGCTTCGCCGGATGGTGAGCAGGGTTCGGTCTCCTTCTCGGCTGATGCCAAGATTTATGCGGGCCTGTTCGATGGCGGCGAGTCTGCAGACCTAGCGGTGCCACCGGGCCGTCTGGTATACGTGCATCTGGCCAAAGGCGAGCTGACCGTGAATGGTCAGGCCTTGAAGGCCGGCGATGCCTTGAAGATGGCCGACGAATCGATGGTCCAGGTGTCCAAGGGGCGGGACGCAGAGGTCTTGGTCTTTGACTTGGCGGCTTAGGTCAGAGTGCTAGAGTCTCGCCATGACTCAAGCCACACCACAGGCCGTTAACAGCGACCGCCTCTCGACCACCCTCTGGATCATGGTCGTGGCTGGCTGTCTGATCGGCCTGCTGGCCTTTGGCATCCGGTCGAGCTTTGGTCTGTTTGTCGATCCCATCTCCGGCAAAGGCGAGGGTGCCTTTGGCTTTGGCCGAGAGGCCTTTGCCTTTGCCCTCGCCATTCAGAACTTGGCTTGGGGCATTGGTCAGCCCATTGCGGGGGCCTTGGCCGATAAGTACGGACCCTGGCGTGTCTTGGCCGGTGGTGGGGTGATCTTTGCATCAGGCCTGGGTCTGATGACTATTTCGTCTGACACCACCAGCTTCACCATCACAGCGGGACTGTTGATTGGCCTGGGCATGAGTGGCGCCGGGCACAACACGGTGCTGGCGGCCTTTGGTCAACTCATGCCACCCGAGAGACGCGCTTGGGCCATGGGTTTGGGCACGGCTACCGCCAGCCTGGGACAGTTCCTGGTGGTACCGGTGGGTCAAGCCTTTATCGAGGCTTACGGCTGGGCTGGTGCGGCCAGCATCATGGCGATTGCCATGGCACTGACACCAGGTTTAGCCCTGGCCCTGCGTCCTCGCAAGCTTAAAGAGGGGCAGACCCCCAAGGCCGCTCAGCCGACCACGAGCACGGCCATGTCTCTGCCCCAGGCCCTGCAGCAAGCCTTTGGCTATGGCAGCTACTGGTTGTTGATTTCCGGCTTTTTTGTCTGCGGCTTTCAGCTGGCCTTTATCACGGTTCACCTGCCGCCCTATCTAAATGACCTGGGTATCTCCGCCCGCACGGCGAGTTGGGCGATTGCCTTGATTGGTCTTTTCAACGTGATTGGTGGGTATGCCAGCGGCATGATCAGTGCGCGCTACTCCCGTCGCTTGTTTCTGTTTTGGATTTACATCGCACGGGCGGTGGTCACCGCCGCCTTTTTGCTGCTGCCAGTCTCCAACTTCAACACTCTGCTCTTTGGCGCGGCCATGGGCCTGCTTTGGTTGTCTACGGTGCCACCTACGGTTCAATTGGTCGGCGTGATGTTTGGCAATCGATACCTGTCGACTCTGTTTGGCTTTGTGTTCCTGTCACACCAGATCGGCGCCTTTGTGGGAGTCTGGGCGGGTGGCCTGCTCTACACAGCCACTGGGCATTACGACCTGGTCTGGTGGGCCAGTGTTGGGCTTGCAGTCTTTGCCGCAGTGGTTCACCTTCCCATTTATGAAAAGCTCTACCCCAAGGCCAACCCCGCGCCAGCCCCATCTTCGGTCGCTTAGTCTGCTGCTGGTCGTTGCGCTGGTGATGACGGCCATCTGGTTCTGGGTCCAGTCTTTGCGACAAGAGCCCTTGCCCAGCCTGGTCTGGGCACCGGATGTCACCGATGAGGCGATGCTGAGGCTGGGACCACCGGTCTTGGATAAACGCTCAGGCGGCTGGTGGTGGATCGAGGCGACGCCGTTAGAGCGCGACAAATTGCGCGGATTGGGCGCTCGCATGGCCATTGCGTTGCCCCAGCCCATTGCCCAGATGGCGGGCTGTAACAGCGAGCTACCGGCAGACCCCGAGACCATTCGGCAGAGAAGACTGCCTCAACCTTAACGCCCTTTAGCCCATTGGTCCGCTGGACCGTTGACCCGTTGGTCCGTTGGTCCGTTGGTCCGGCCGCTCTGATGCCCTAGGCCAGTCCCAGCGCCCCGCGCAGTGTGGGGAAGACCCGCTTCTCACCGAAGTGACTGATCAAGCCCCATCGGGTCATGGTCGAGAGCACCACTGGTCGAATGTGGGTCAGTCGCAGCTCCACGCCGCGAGCAGCCAGGCTTTCGTCCAGGGTCTTTATGGCGTCGATCCCGGTGCTGTCAATGGCGAGCAGGGCGGTCAGATCCAACACCACCACTGGCGCAAATTTTCTTCGTGGGTCCAACAGCGGCTCGATCTTGCTCACGGCCCCAAAGAACAAGACGCCAGTCAGTCTCTTGACCTCGGTGTTGATCAGATGCTTGGTGTCAATGCCCTCGGCCTCTAGTTCCTCTCGGCTGACGTGCTCGACCTTGGTGAGCTGTGACATGCGTCGAATGAAGAAGATGCCGGCCAACAGCAGACCCACCTCAACGGCCACGGTGATGTCGATGATGACGGTTAGTGCAAAGGTGGTCAGCAGGGTGATGCGGTAGGGCGGACTGTACTGCTTCATGTTGGCAAAGGAATGCCACTCACCCATGTTGTAGGCCACCACCAGCGCAGTCGCAGCCAGAGAGACCAGCGGAATCATCTCGGCCAAAGGCGCTGCACCGAGCACAATGGCCAGCAAGGCTAGTGCATGGACCATGCCGGCCACCGGTGTTCGCGCGCCGGACTTGATGTTGGTGACGGTTCGGGCAATGGTGCCCGTCGCACAGAAGCCACCAAACAGCGGGCTCGCGATGTTGGCTACCCCCTGGGCGATGAGCTCCTGATTGGGGTCGTGACGTTCCTTGGTCAGGCCATCGGCCACGCGGGCGCAGAGCAGGGACTCAATGCTACCCAGCAAGGCAATGGTGATGATCGGCCCGACCAGGAACTGAACCGTGCCCCAGTCAAAGTCCGGAAAAGAGGGCATGGGCAGCCCCGTGGGAATGGCTCCAAAGCGTTGCCCCACGGTCTCAACGGGCAGCTGCAGCATCGAGACCGCCACTGTGCTGAGCACAATGGCCACCAGGCTGCCAGGCATGCGAGAGAAGGCCCGGCCAAAGAGACTGGCCTGAGATTGGTTGCTCTTGGGCCACGACACGATGATGGCCAGACAGACCACGCCCAGGCCAACGGTGGTCCAGTTGATGGTGGGCAGCATGGACCAGAGTGCCGCCAGTTTTGCGAAGAACTCGGCTGGCAGGGCCGGCCCACTCAGGCCGAAAAACTCTTTGATCTGGGACAGGCCAATCAAGACGGCAATGCCACTGGTAAAGCCACTGACGATGCTGATCGGGATGAGCCGAATCAGGTTACCCAGGCGCAGGGCACCCATGATCATCATCAGCACCCCAGCACAGGCCGTCGCAATGAGCAGATTGGGCACGCCATAGCGCTCGACAATCGCGTAGACCACCACGATAAAGGCACCGGCCGGCCCGCCTATCTGAACTGAGGAGCCGCCGAGAAGCGAGATCAGAAAGCCCGCGATGATGGCCGTGAACAGCCCCGACTGTGGCGGCAGGCCAGAGGCGATGGCAAAGGTCATGGCCAGCGGCAGGGCGACAAAGCCCACGGTCAGGCCGGCCGATAAGTCCGCGGTGAAGTGCTGGCGAGAGTAGCCGGGCAGATGGTCCAGCAGCCGCGGCCTAAATTGTCGGAAGACGGACACCAACTGGTCGGCCTTCATGCTTGGGATTCCCCTTATCTTTTTGTCGTTGTCAGCACCGTTGCCCGGTGTCTTGTTATGACATTATGCGCTCGTGAACGCCTCTGTCAGCATTCTTGCCGCCCACGTCTTTTCCATGCTCGGGTTCTCGAGCTATGCCGTGAGTCTGGTGGAGCTCAAAGCCCTCTGGGCCATGACCAACACCGAGGCCGGTCTGGTGGCCAGTGGTTTCTTCATGGGCTACATGGCCTGCGTGTCCATGTGGAACGCCATGACCGATCGACACGATGCCAGAGGCATTTACTTTTTGGGCTGTGTCTTGTCTGCGATGGGCAGCCTGGGTTTTGGTGTCTTGGCCAATGGATTCTTCAGCGGACTGTTCTTTCAGCTGCTCCTGGGCGCTGGGGTGTCGGCCACCTACATGCCTGGCTTGAGGATTCTGTCGGAGCGACTGACCGGTGCGACCCAGTCTCGCTATGTCTCTTTCTACACGGCCTTCTTTGGCATTGGTGTCGCGGGGTCCTTGATTCTGTCGGGCTGGGCTACGGGTGCTTTGGGCTGGCGATATTCCTTTGCCTTCGCGGCCCTTGGTCCTGTCATGGCGTTGGTGTTGGTCTGGCTGGCCACCCGGCATGACGCGCCTCACAAGCCACAGACCGAGGCTGAACAAGCCAAGGCCAGGCCCATGGGCCATCACGCCTTTTTTGACATGGTCTTTCCGATTCGGTCTTGGAAGATTGCCCTTCAGGAAAAGGCGGTGGTCGGCTTCATGATTGGCTATGCGGTGCATTGCATGGAGCTTTTTGGCACGCGGGCCTGGACGGTGGCCTTTCTGACCTTCTCGATCAGCCTGCAGGCTGAGGTGCCGCCCCTGCAGGCTGCCTCATTGGCAGCGATCGTAAACCTGGTCTCCACACCCGCTTCGATCCTGGGCAATGAGATGGCGCTCAAGCTTGGAAGACGAGCCTGGATTGTTCTGGTGATGACCAGCGGCTCGGTGGTGGGCATCTTGATGAGCCTGTTGGCTGGCGCCCCGTGGTGGCTGGTGCTGATTCTGGTGGGTCTGCAGTCAATGCTGATCATGGCCGATAGTGCAACGCTGACCGCAGGCCTGGTGGCCAGTGCGCCCAAAGAGGTCAAAGGCGCAGCCATGGGTCTGTATTCCTTACTGGGCTTTGGTGCCGGGGCCGTGGGTCCTGCGGTCTTTGGCGCCGCTTTGGACATTGCAGGTGGTGGCACCTCGATCTACGCCTGGGCTGCGGCTTTCTTGGCCATTGGCCTGGGCTGCCTGGCCTTTCCGTTCATTGATCGGCGGCTCTTTGGCAGCAGCCCGTTTCAGAAAAACGCCTAGCCGGTATTGCGCAGCCCTGCTGCAATGCCGTTGATCGAGATGTGGATACCACGCTCGGTGCGCTCATCGCGCTGACCGGCCCGCCACCGACGAATGAGTTCCACCTGCAGGTGATTGAGCGGATCCAGGTAAGGGAAGCGATGGGCAATTGACTCCGCTAGGACCGGATCACCGGCGAGCCGAGTCTTCTGGCCGGTGAGCAGGTCAATGGCCTTGCGAGTCTTGTCGAACTCTGACTCGATCTCTTTGAAGATGCGCTTGGCCAGACGTTGGTCTTCTAAGAGGCCGGCATAGCGGGCTGCGACCTTAAGGTCCATCTTGGCCAGTACCATGTCCACATTGGAGACCACAGCTGCAAAGAAGGGCCAGGCCTTGACCATCTGAAGCAGCAGATCTCGGTTGGTCTTGGGCGAGGCTTTGATGAAGGCCTCGATGGCGCTGCCCAGGCCATACCAACCCGGCAGGTTCACACGACTCTGACCCCAGGAGAAGCCCCAAGGAATGGCCCGCAGGCTCTCGATGCTGCGTGGCTTGCCACCGGCGCCGGGGCGAGAAGCCGGACGCGAGCCGATGTTGAGCGCGGCAATCTCGTTGATGGGGGTGGCCCCAAAGAAATAATCCGCAAAGCCCTCGGTCTGGTAGACCGTCTGTCGATAGCGTTCACGGCTGAGTTGGCTGATGGTCTGGGCCGCCTGCAGAAACGTTGCGGGCACGGGCTTGCTCGGCAGAATCAGGCTGGCTTCGAGCGTGGCGGCCACCAGGGTTTCCAGGTTGCGACGACCCAGCAGAGGCTCGGCATATTTGCTGGTGATGATCTCGCCTTGCTCGGTCAGACGGATCTGGCCGCCAACGGTGCCAGGGGCCTGCGCCAGGATGGCCTGGTAGCTGGGACCGCCGCCGCGGCCCACTGTGCCGCCGCGTCCGTGGAAGAGTCGCAGCGAGATGCCTTTGACTTCCTTGAACAGGTTTACCAGGCGAGTCGAAGCTTGGTAGAGCGACCAGGTGCTGGTGAAGACACCACCGTCTTTGTTGCTGTCGGAGTAGCCCAGCATGATGTCCTGCTCACCACCCGATCGACGCATCAGGGCTGCCACACCGGGCAGCGCATAGAAGGTGCGCATGATGGGTTCGGCCTGCTCCAGGTCCTCGATGGTCTCAAAGAGTGGGGCGACGATCAGGGCCAGCTTGGCCTGGGGCAGGGGGCCATCGAGCAGACCGACTTCTTTTTGAAGAATCAGCACCTCTAGCAGGTCGCTGACCGTTTCGGTGTGGCTGATGATGCAGTGACGAATGGTGTCGGGACCAAAGGCCTCTCGAATCTGAAAAGCCCTCTCGAAGATGGCGAGTTCAGACTGGGTCTGCGCGGAGTACTGAGCCTTGGGGACGCGAAGGCCGCGTGGCTCATGCAGCAGGGCCAGCAGCATGGCGCATCGGTCGAGCTCTGAGAGGCCTTCGTAATCGACACAGATGCCGGAAACAGCCAGGAGTTCGGCGACTGTTGCCTGGTGAATGTCCGAGCACTGCCGCAGGTCCACGGTAGCGAGGTGAAAGCCAAAGATACGAGCCGCACGAATCAGCGGCCGCAGTCGCTCGGTGGCCAGGCGGGCTGCCTTGTTGCGAACGAGTGCTGCCTCGATGGTCTTGAGGTCGTCGACGAACTCGCTGGCATCCACATAAGGAATGCTGGGCGCAATCGCATGACGCAGGGCCTGGGTGCCGGTGAGATGCTCCAGTGTGGCGGCCAGTCGAGAGTAAACGCCGATGAGGGCCATGCGATAGGGTTCGTCCTGGCGGTGGGCATTGGTGTCGCCCGCCCGTTTGGCCAATGTCTGCAGGGCAGGCGTGGCGCCGCGAAGCAGCTTGGAGACCGAGAGTTCGACGCCGAGTTCGTGAACCTGGGTCAGGTAATGACGCAGGGCTGTCTCGGCATGTCGTTTGACGGAGAAGTCCAGCGTATCGGCCGTGACATTAGGGTTGCCATCTCGGTCGCCGCCAATCCAGTTGCCCATGCGAAAGAAACTGGGTAGTTCGGTCTGGCCCAACTGCTCTTCCAGCATAGCGTAGACCGCCGGGATTTGCTGCAAGAAGGTGGTCTTGTAAAACGACAGGGCGTTCTCAATCTCATCGCGCACCGAGAGCTTGCTGGTGCGAAGCATGCGGGTCTGCCAGAGCTGTGTGATGCGGGCTCGAAGGGCTTCCTCGTTCTGATGGAGGGCCGTTCGCCGTTTAAGAGTCAGCAGCTGGTGGCGTTCGCTCAAGAGCAGGGCGATGCGACGCTCGGCGTCCATGACGCTCTTGCGCTGAACCTCGGTGGGGTGGGCCGTGAGAACCGGTGAGAGCAGACCTTGATTCAGCAGGGCCAGCACCTGGGTCTTGCTGACTTTTGCTTTTCTGAGACGCTCAAAGCTATGGGCAAGGGTGCCGGGCGTCTGGCTGGCCTGACCATCGTCTTCCAGGGTCTCTGCCTGACGCAGGCGAATCTGGTCTTCCACAATGTTGGCCAGGTGTGAGAAATAGCTAAAGGACCGGATCACCATGACGGCCTCTTCGGCCGAGAGCTTTTTGAGCTTGGCATCGAGGGCTCGTCCGGCTTGGGCATCGCCCTTGCCCCGATAGGCCACGCTGAGCTGACGAATGTTTTCGATCAGGTCATAGGTGGCCTGGCCTTCTTGCTCCCGTAGGACGTCGCCGAGCAGGCGGCCCAAGAAGCGGATATCTTCACGAAATGAGCGCATGGCTCGATTATTAAGGAAAACCCTGACGGATGCTGACCAATGGCTACCACTGACGCCAGTCCTCTAACCCCAGAGGCCCTGATGCTGGTCCGCCTGATCGCCGAGAAAGGCAGTTTTGCGGCGGCGGCCCGTGAGCTCGGTCGTGTGCCCTCTGCACTGACCTACAGCATTCGGCAGTTGGAAGAGTCTCTGGATGTGCTGCTCTTTGATCGCAAGAGCCGTCAAGCCAAACTCACCCCGGCTGGCGAGGAGTTGGTTCGTGAGGGCATTCGGCTGCTGTCGGAATTGGAGTTGGTGGCCCAGCGGGTCAAGCGCGTCTCCACCGGCTGGGAATCAACCTTCACCATTGCGGTCGACATGATCTGTCGCATGCCGGTGGTCTTGGATTTGATCGCTGAGTTTCAGAAGCTCAATGCACCGACCCGCATTCGGATTCGTCGAGAGACGCTCTCAGGCACCTGGGAGACGCTGGCCAGGGGCCACGTGGAACTCGCCATTGGCGTGATCAGCGAGTACGCCCAGGTGGCGGGTGTGCAGTCGGCTCCTCTGGGTATGGTGCCCTTTGTCTTTGTGGTCTCACCAGATCATGAGCTGGCCAAGCTGCCCGATCCCATCAGCGACAACGATCTCTTGCGTCACACCGCCGTTGTGGTGGCTGACAGTGCCCAGCATGGCCCTGCTATTACCGTGGGCGTCTTGGCGGGGCAGCCCACCCTGACCATGCCGAGTCTGGAGCTCAAACGTCAGGCGCAGGTGCGGGGTCTGGGCGTGGGGTTTCTGCCCCAACACCTGGTCGTTCAAGACATCGCAGAGGGCCGTTTGATTGAGAAGCGACTGGAGCGAACGGGACGACTGTCCCACGCGGCCTATGCCTGGCGCGTGCCCAAGTCCAATACCAGTGGACGTCCCGCACCTTTGGGACCTGCCTTGAGTTGGTGGTTGGAGAGGCTGGAGAAGCCGGCCACGCGCAAGGCGCTCATCGGATAGACAGATAGAGCGTTTCTTGCCTGGAACGCCGAGCCCGTAGAGCCTTCCTCTGCTAAAACTTCTCGAAAGGCCCCAGCCGGCGCCACTGACCGACGGGCAGGTTACCCAGCGGGATGCGGCCCATGCGAATGCGTTTGAGGCCAACAACCTTCAGGCCCACCAGTTCACACATGCGTCGAATCTGACGCTTCTTACCTTCCCGAAGCACGAACCTCAGCTGGTCCTCGTTCTGCCATGAGACCTTCGCGGGTTTTAACGCTTTGCCATCCAGAGACAGGCCATGGTTGAGAAGACGCAGGCCTTTGTCATCCAGTGAGCCGACGACGCGAACCAGGTATTCCTTCTCGATCAACGAGTCTTCACCGATCAAGACACGGGCTATACGGCCATCCTGAGTGAGCACCAACATGCCAGTGGAATCGATGTCCAGACGGCCGGCTGGCGCAAGGCCTCGAGTGTTCAAGCGCGGGGGACGAGAGGGTGTTCCGTGCTTCCCGCGTTGGCCGCTTGATGAATCTGAGCCTGCGGTCTTGGGGTCAATCCACTCGTTTTCAGGAGTGATCAGGGTGACAGCCGGAGGGTATTGCTGGTCATCGTCGGCCTGCGACACGTAGCCAATGGGCTTATTCAGGATGACGGTAAGTCGGGCCTGTTGTTGGAGTTGAGCACCGGGTGCGAGCGCAACGGTCTGGCTGGGCAGAGCGCGGGTTCCCAGTTCGGTCACCGGCTGGCCATCCAAGAGCACCAGACCCTGTTCAATGTACTGGTCGGCTTCTCGCCGGGAGCAGATGCCCCGCTCGGCTAGTAGTTTCGAGACTCGAACTTTTTCCATGAGGGGCCAACAATACACCCATGGGACAAAGACTTCAGGTGGTCTGGTTTAAGCGCGATCTGCGTCTGACAGATCATGCGGCGCTCCGCGCGGCTGTCGGCCATGGACCGACCGTGGGTCTTGTGGTCTATGAGCCCCGCCTCTGGTCGTTGCCGGATGCCAGTGGACGGCATGCCGCCTTTTATGCAGATGCTTTAGCGGATCTATTGAAGGACGCTCAAGCCCATGGTCTGCCCATGTTGGTGGTCCAGGGCGAGATGCTGGAGGTCTTGCAGAGACTGCTGGCTGTGAGCGGTGAGGGGTGTGATCTGCACAGTCATGAAGAGACGGGGAACTGGGCAAGCTTTGAGCGCGACAAGGCGGTTTCGAGGTGGTGTCGTGAACATGGGGTGAGTTGGTTTGAACTGCCGCAGAACAACGTCGTTCGGCGCTTGAAGGATCGTGACCAGTGGGCTCGACATTGGGATGAGCGGATGACGCAGTCGATTCTGCCAACGCCTGCAGACGCCATTCGAGCAAAGCCCCTCTCAAAGAGACTTGCGCAGGGGATCGAGCAGCAGTTTCCGAATGGCCTCTTCGATCAAACCAAATTAGAACCGCTCTTGGTGCCTTGGCTGGAGAAGGCCGCTACTGACGACTGTCCTGGGCGGCAGGTGGCTGGCCGAGCCCAGGCGCAGGAGCGGTTGAGGAGTTTTTTGGATGGACGTGGACTGCGTTATCGCGGCCATATGAGCAGTCCTGGCACATCGGAGACCTCTTGCTCGAGACTGTCTGCAGATCTAGCCTGGGGGGTCTTGTCCATCCGAGAGGTGGTGCAGGCCGTCTGGGCCGCACGCGCCAGGTGGCAGTCGGAGCTGATGACCCCCGGGCTACCACATCCCGATGCCAAGGCCATGCTCATGAGTCTGAAGAGTTTTGAGAGCAGGCTGCATTGGCGCTGCCACTTTATTCAGAAGTTAGAGTCCGAGCCGCAAATGCAGTTTCGTTGCCTGCATCCGGCGACCCGGGGTCTGCGCAATGAGGGCGAACTAACAGATGTGGAGAGTCAACGGTTACAGGCCTGGATGGAGGGCCGAACGGGTTATGCCTTTGTCGATGCCTGCATGCGTTACCTGCAGCACAACGGTTGGATTAACTTTCGCATGCGGGCCATGCTGATTTCGTTTGCCAGTCAGCATCTGTGGCTGCACTGGCGTAAGACAGGCGAGCACTTGGCTCGGCTTTATACCGACTATGAACCGGGTATTCATTGGCCTCAGATACAGATGCAGAGTGGTACCACCGGGATCAACACGATTCGCATCTACAACCCCGTCAAGCAGGCGCTTGATCAAGACCCGACAGGGGTTTTTGTTGCGCGATGGGCGCCTGAGTATTCGGAGCTGATGGGTCAGCCGCCTGCCCCGGTTGTTGATCACCTAGAGGCAGCCAAGTCCGCCCGAGATCGACTCTGGGCGCTGAGAAAGGATGGTCAGGCCAAGGACCAGGCGCGGCACATCTTTGAGAAACATGGCAGCCGAAATCCGCACCGGGAGGGGCGCCCGAAGACCCGCAAGACGGCGAAAGCTGAGAATACACAAACAGATTTGTTTGACCTGCAGGGTTAGCGGTTCACATCCACCACCAGTCGGCCGCGCACCTGACCTACCAGAATTTTTTCTGCCATGGGAATGGCATCGGCCAACCCCACTTCATGGGTCATGGCATCGAGCTTGCCCATGTCGAGATCAATGGTGAGTTGGGTCCAGGCGGCCTCTCGCCGCTCGCGAGGCACGAGCACACTGTTGACGCCATAGAGCGTCACCCCTCTCAAAATAAAGGGCGCAACGGTTGCCGGAAAATCCAGACCCTGAGCCAGTCCACAGGCAGCCACCGCACCAAACATCTTGGTCTGTGCGCAGGCATTGACCAGGGTATGACTGCCCACGCTGTCGACCACCGCAGCCCAACGCTCTTTTTGCAGTGGCTTGCCGGGTTCAGACAACTCCTTGCGGTCCATGACAGTGGCTGCACCGATGCTCTTCAGGTACTCGGCCTCTTCGAGTCGGCCGGTTGAGGCGACCACGTTAAATCCAAGCTTTGCCAGTAAAGCGATGGCCACCGACCCCACACCACCCGCAGCACCGGTGACCAAGACCTCGCCGTCGGCCGGCTTGGTGCCGTGCCGCTGAATGGCCTGGACGCAGAGCATGGCGGTATAGCCAGCCGTTCCGATGGCCATGGCCTGGCGAGTGCTGAAGGCCTTGGGCAGGTGAATCAGCCAGTCGCCTTTGACGCGCGCTTTTTGAGCCAAGCCACCCCAGTGGCCCTCGCCAACGCCCCAGCCATTGAGCACCACCTTGTCGCCCTTCTTGAAGGTGGGGTCGTCGCTCTCCAGAACTGTTCCGGCGAAGTCGATGCCTGGCACCATGGGAAAACTGCGAACCACCGGGGCCCGGCCTGCGGGGGTGCCCCCTGTAATCGCCAGGCCATCTTTGAAGTTGATGGTGGAGTAGTCGACCTTGACCAAGACGTCTTTATCCCCAGTGGCAGGGAGTTGGTCCTCTTTAAAGGAGGTGACTTCGGCCTGGCTGGCTGCCTCGGGGCTGGGCTTGGTGAGCAGAATGGCGTTGAACATACGGGACCTCCAGATGGTCAGAACAGCGTTAGGTTTATTGGTTAAAGCCAATCCTAGAGCCAAAACCCACTAAGATGAATGGATGGAAACCACAATCCTTCCCAACGAACAAAAAATAGCCTTTGATTTCCCTCGGCAGGACGCCCTGGGCGGGGTCTGCACGGCATCGGCCTGGGCCAAAGTCCCTGAGCCCGTGGCTGCGGCTGCCCGCGAGCCATTGGTCAACGAGATCAAGGCCTTGCTGAAGGCCCGGAATGCTGTTTTGGTCGCGCACTACTACGTGGATGGCGCCCTGCAGGACCTGGCCTGGGAGACGGGAGGCTTTGTTGCAGACTCCCTGGAGATGGCCCGGTTTGGCAAGAACCACGCCGCCCAGACCCTGGTGGTCGCCGGTGTGCGTTTTATGGGGGAAACCGCCAAGATTCTCTCACCCGAGAAGACGGTGCTCATGCCCGATCTGGATGCGACCTGCTCACTCGACCTAGGCTGCCCTGCTGACGACTTTGCCCGTTTTTGTGATGCCCACCCGGATCGACAGGTGGTGGTCTATGCCAATACCAGTGCAGCCGTGAAGGCCAGGGCTGACTGGATGGTGACCAGCTCCTGTGCCCTGGCGATTGTTCATGAACTGCATCAGCAGGGTCAGAAGATCCTTTTCGCACCCGATCGCCACCTGGGCCGATACATCGCCGACCAGACCGGCGCCGACATGCTGCTCTGGGAAGGCCACTGCGTGGTTCACGATGAGTTCAAGGCGGCCGAACTGGTGACCTTGAAGGCCAAGCATCCCAAGGCCAAGATCTTGGTGCACCCAGAGTCCCCTGCGTCGGTAACCGAGTTGGCCGATGTGGTGGGCTCGACCAGCGCCATGATCAAGGCTGTGGTGGACGGGCCGGTCGATGAGTTCATCGTCGCCACCGACCAGGGCATCCTGCACCGCATGCGCCAGCTGGCACCGGGTAAGAAGCTGATTGAGGCCCCCACCGCTGGTAACAGTGCCACCTGCAAGAGCTGTGCTCATTGCCCCTGGATGGCCATGAATGGCCTGGTGGGTGTGAAGGCCTGCCTGAGTTTTGACCGTCCAGGACCAAACCCCTTTGAGGTTCAGGTCGACCCCGCTCTGGGCCTAAAGGCCAAGCACTGTATTGATCGCATGCTGGACTTCACCGCGCATCACCCAGACAAGCTGGCTCGCGCGCAGCACGGCTTTGTGAAGAACATCGGCGCGGCCTGATCGGTTCCCTGCGTGTTCAAGCCGACTGCTGCCAACGAGACGCTCGAGCTTGCTCGGGCTCGCAACATTGCCGATGCCCTCGCTGAGGATGTCGGCGTGTGTGACTACACCGCCCAGCTGGTCCCGGATGAGTCCAAGTCCGCCCGGCTGGTGGTTCGCGAGGCGGCAGTGCTCTGTGGACGCGACTGGTTTGAGGGCTGCTTTAAGGCCTTGGACCCCGAGGCTCGGATCGACTGGTCTTTTGAGGAAGGTGGTGAGATGTCCTCTGGCGATGTGGTCTGCAGCATTCGCTGTCAGGCTCGGGCCATGCTCACCGCTGAGCGACCTGCGATGAACTTTCTGCAGACCTTGTCGGCTGTGGCCACACTCACCCGTCAGTATGCAAAGGCGATTGAGGGTGCGAGCCCCAATTCCAGGGGCTGTCATGTGCTTGATACCCGCAAGACCTTGCCGGGCCTGCGCCAGGCTCAGAAGTATGCGGTCCGCATCGGTGGTGGACAGAACCAGCGCATGGCCCTGTGGGACGGCATCTTGATCAAGGAAAACCACATCGCCGCAGCCGGTGGTGTGACGGCTGCCCTGCGAGCGGCCGAGTCTCTCAACAGCAGTCTCCAAGCGGCTGTCTCGATTCAGATTGAAGTCGAGACCTTTGAGGAGCTCCAAGAGGCCTTGGCCGCTGGTGCGACCAGTCTGCTGATTGACAACTTCACACCGGATCAGATGCGACAGGCCGTGGCCATGACGCAAGGCATCTGTGCCGAGCAGGGACGAGAACCTGCTTTTCTTGAGGCCAGTGGTGGCATTGGTCTCGAAGGGCTGCGCGAGATTGCGGCCACGGGTGTGGATCGCATCTCAATTGGTCGACTGACCAAAGACATCAAAGCGGTTGACTACTCCCTGCGCGTCGTTTGATCGGCGTGAGGATGGTGGGGTAAGAGACTGGCCAGGTCTTGGGATAGTCCCGACTGAAGTGCAGACCCCGGCTTTCTTTGCGCATCAATGCACTGCGGACGATCAGGTCGGCACACTCCAATAGGTTGCGAAGCTCCAATAAGTCTCGGCTGACCTTGAAGTTGGCGTAGTAGTCCTGCACCTCGTCTTTGAGTAGCTCGATCCGGTGCAGGGCCCGCTCCAGGCGACGGTTGGTACGGACAATGCCCACGTAGTTCCACATCAGCAGCCGCAGCTCGTCCCAGTTGTGGGAGATCACGACGGCCTCATCGGCGTCCTCCACCAGGCTCTCGTCCCAAGGCAGCACGGCGGCCGTCTGGGTGGGGGCCGTCTGGACAATGGACTTGGCTGCATGCTGGCCCACCACCACACACTCCAGCAAAGAGTTACTGGCAAGCCGATTGGCACCATGCAGTCCGGTGTAGCCACACTCACCCACGGCAAAGAGATGGGGCAGGTCGGTCTGACCCTGCAGGTCGGTGACCACACCGCCACAGGTGTAGTGGGCTGCTGGCACCACTGGAATGGGTCGCTTGCTGATGTCAATGCCCAGGGCCAGGCAACGTGCATAGATGTTGGGGAAGTGTTCGTTGAGAAAGGCCTCGCCCAGGTGCGTGGCGTTCAGGTTCACATAGTCCAGGCCGTGCTTTTTCATCTCGAAGTCAATGGCACGGGCCACGATGTCTCGGGGGGCGAGCTCTGCGCGTGGGTCATGCTCGGGCATGAAGCGGGTGCCGTCGGGTAGTTCGAGCTTGGCTCCCTCGCCTCGCAGGGCCTCGGTGATCAGGAAGGTGCGGTCTTGGGAGTGGTACAGACAGGTGGGGTGGAACTGAATGAACTCCATATTGGCCACCCGACAACCGGCCCGCCAGGCCATGGCAATGCCATCGCCGGTCGCAGTCTCGGGGTTGCTGGTGTAGCGATAGACCTTGCCAGCACCGCCGGTCGCGAGCACCACTGCGCTGGCCGCCATGGCCTCTACGCGACCAGTGTTCAGATTGAGGGCATAGACGCCATAACAGCCCGCCTGCGGACGAGGGTGGCCTGGCTGGCGTTCGTAGGCGAGGTGCTTGCGCACCACCAGGTCCACGGCCATGTAGCCCTGCAGCAGGCTGATGTTGGGATGCGCCTGGGCTTTGTCTAACAAGACCTCGTGAATGGCCTTTCCCGTGGCATCTGCCGCATGGGCAATGCGCCGATGGCTGTGCCCGCCTTCTTGGACCAGGTGCAGGCCTTTGGGACCCGTTGGGTCTGAGGTAAAAGGCACGCCTTGGTTGATCAGCCAGTCAATGGCTGCCGCACTCTCCATGGCAATTTGACGGGCGACGGGTTCCACCACCAGGCCAGCGCCCGCATCGAGCGTGTCAGCCACATGGGCTTCGACATCGTCGGCTTCATCGATGACCCCCACGATGCCACCCTGAGCCCAGGCGGTGGCTGATTCAGAGAGGTCTCGTTTGGCCAGCATGACCACCGGTCGGTGATCGGCGACCTTAAGGGCCACCGTGAGGCCGGCCAAGCCTGAGCCGATGATGATGACGGGCAGTTCAGAAGAGGGGGATGAATTCAAGGCTGAAGGCCTTTGTCTGATGTCGGGGAAATAGGTGGGTTGCCCATGGCACCAAAGGCGTCTCCCGAACCATGCGGTTCAGGTGGGCGAAGTCAGCGAAGTTTCGGGTTCATCTAACGAGAGACGATCACGCCCACTTCGCAATTTCTAAGCCCTAGCACGAGGCTTATCGGTTCAGAAAATATGCCTTCAGACCATGAGCCCCTTAAGCTTAGGCTTAGTCGGCCAGCAGTTCAAGCAGGTCTTTGCCTTGATGGGCGATCGCATCGGCGCCCCAGTCGGCCACAGGTCGATCACTGGAGCAAAAGCCAAAGGCGGCGGCAATGTTGTAGCAGCCGGCATTGAATCCACTCTGCACATCCCGGAAATCATCGCCGACATAGATCACTGCCTCGGCAGGCAGACCCAGCAGGCCAATCGCATGTTTGAGCGGCTGGGGGTGGGGCTTGGCAAAGGGCGTGGTATCACCACAGACCGTGACAGCAGCGCGCTTGTCTAGGCGCAGGTCTCGCAGCAAAGGATGGGTGAAGCGCTCGTACTTGTTGGTGACAATGCCCCAAGGTAGGTGACGGGCTTCTAAGTCTGCAATCACCAATTCCAGGTCGGGCATGAACCGAGTGTGGCGGCTAAGGTCTTGCTGGTAGATGTCTAGGAACTCGGTGCGCAGGGCCTCAAACTCCGGCGCATTCCACTCCACGCCCAGAGCCTTTTGCAGCATGCCGCGGGCGCCCTTGGAGGCATAGGGCCGCAGCTCCGAAATGGGCAAGGCGGGCAGGCCTCGGTTTTCTCGCATGGTGTTGGCCACACCTCCCAAGTCAGCGGCTGTGTCCAGCAAGGTGCCATCTAGGTCAAAGAGCACGGCCCGTCTGGGCTGTGCCGCCCAACGGTCCCGCCAGTCGGCGCGGGGCACCGGCATGGGCCAGTCGGCGGTCTGAAGGTCTGGGTTGGTCGCGAGTGAGGGCTGCGCTGGGGGCTGGGCAGTCATGGCTGGGCAGCAGGCTTGGTGAAGGCCATGATGTAGTTGACATCCGTGTCGCGGTTGAGGGCATAGACCTTGGTGATGGGGTTGTAGGTCATGCCAATCAACTGGCGCAGCTCAAGCCCCGCCGCACGCGCGTAACTGGCGAGCTCGGAGGGCTTGATGAACTTGGCGTACTCGTGTGTGCCCTTGGGCAGGAGTTTCAGAATGTATTCCGCGCCGACGATGGCAAAGAGGAAACTCTTGGGATTTCGGTTGAGCGTGGAGAAGACCAGCGTCGCCCCTGGCTTGGCCAGCTTGGCGCAGGCCGCGACCACAGCACTGGGATCTGGCACATGCTCGAGCATCTCCATGCAGGTCACCAGGTCGTATTGCGCCGGTTCGCGATCGGCGATGGCCTCTGTGGCAACCACCTCGTAGTCGACCGCAACGCCGGATTCCAGGCCATGCAGCTTAGCCACCCCAATGGATTTTTCGGCCAGGTCTATGCCTTTGACAGTGGCGCCTTTTCGAGCCATGGACTCGGCCAGGATGCCGCCACCACAGCCGACATCAATAACCTTTTGACCGGCCAAGGGGCAGATGCCATCAATCCAATCGAGCCGCAGGGGATTGATCTTGTGAAGTGGGCGAAATTCGCTATTGGGATCCCACCATTTACTGGCCAGGGCGCTGAATTTCTCGAGTTCGCTGAGGTCGACGTTCTGTGTCATGCCGGCATTATCGCTTGATGCGGCTGCCCAAGAACTCCACGACCACGCGGCGGTTCTGGGCGCGCCCCTCGCGGGTCTTGTTGTCGGCAATTGGCTGCGTCTCGCCGTATCCCTGGGTGATGATTTTGCTCGGTGGCGCCCCCAACTCGACCAACACCCGTTTCACAGCGTCGGCCCTGCGCTCTGATAGGCCCTGGTTGTAGACCGTGGGGCCAGTGGCATCGGTATGGCCTTCAACTCGGATCTGCTCAAGGTCTGCGCCCTGGGCCTGGTTCATCATGGCCTGAAGCGCCTGACGACCCGCTGGCTTGACCACAGACTTATCAAAGTCAAAGAAGCTGCTGGCTTTGTAGGTGACCTGCTGAGGGGCTGGGGTCACCTCGGGGATCTTGGGACCAGCAGGCAGGTTGCCGGTGGCTGACGAGGTGGCTGGGGGAGTGGCTGGTAGGGTGGGTGATGACTTGGCTTTGGTCGCGGGATCCGCGCACTCATCGGTGGCGAGTGCTGGGGTGTAAAAGCCACTGACCACGCAGCCGCCAAAGCCGTCTCGAACGACCTGACCTTGGCTGTCACGCCAGTAGGCCGAGCCGGGCTTGGGCTCTGGTGCCTGGGCGTTGGCGTTCAAGGCGATGGTGCCTGCGATGGCAAGGCTGAGGAGCTTGATGGTGTTCATGATGTAAACCTCCTTAAGGGTTGGTCCGCAGAACTTTGTTGGGGTTCAAAATATTTTTTGGGTCCAGCGCCTGCTTGATTCTGCGCATCAGGTCCATCTCGACGGACGACTTGTAGTGGGCCGCTTCGTCACGACGCAGAATGCCCAGGCCATGCTCTGCACTGATGGAGCCTTGTCTGGCCACGACCTCATCGTGAATGATGCGCCGAATGCAGTCCTCGTTGGCCTTGACATACTGGCGACAGGCGTCATGACGGCCCTGGCGATCGAGTCCTTCAAACAGCTCAGCAGGTGCGGCCACATTGAAGTGCAGGTTGCCGTCACCCAGGTGGCCAAAGTTAGACAGGCGAATGCCGGGGTAGGCCTGGCGAAGTTTGTCCTCTGTGATCCGACAGAACTCGGCAATCGAAGAAATGGGCAGTGCGATGTCGAACTTCACCTGCAGGCCATCTTCGGCGGCCGCCATGGTGATGTGCTCGCGCAGGTCCCAGAAGGCCTGCGCCTGCTGCATGCTCTGGGCGACCAGGGCATCGACCACCAAGTCTTGTTCCATGGCGACCTCCAGGACCCGCTCGAGCAGGGCCGTGGCGGCCTGCTCACTCTCCGCATGCGAGACCTCAAGCAAGACACAAGACTGCTCGGGTGTGCCGAGGCCGGCTGGCCTGGCGAACTGGGGGTAGTAGTCCGACACCGGGTTCATCGATGACGGTGTCATGAACTCAAAACCGGTGAGGCTGGCATTGCAGTGCTGCTGGGCGATCTGCAGCAAGGCGACAGCCTGAGCGGCAGCCTTGGCAGGCACTGGATCGGGCAGGCAGGCCAAGGCGGTCATGACCCCGGCAGGCTTGGGATGCAGGGCCATGACGGCGCCGGTGATGATGCCCAGGGTGCCCTCGGCCCCTACGAATAAGTCACGCAGGTCGTAGCCGGTGTTGTCCTTGCGAAGGCCGCGCAGACCGTCCCAGATCTGGCCGTCGGCGGTGACCACTTCGACGCCCAGACACAGGGCTCGGGCATTGCCATAGCGCAGCACAGCGGTACCGCCCGCATTGGTCGACAGGTTGCCACCAATGGTGGCCGTGCCTCGGGCAGTCAGGTTGAGCGGGAAGGTGAGCCCCATCTTGTCAGCCTCCTCCTGCACAGTTTGCATGGTGACGCCGGCATCGACGGTGATGGTCTTGTTGTCTTGGTCTCTGGCCCGAATGCGGGTCATGCGAGACAGGTTCAGGATGACTTGTCGGCCGGTGTCATCGGGGGTAGCGCCACCGGAGAGGCCGGTGTTGCCCCCCTGGGGTACCAGGGCGACTTCGTGCGTGTTGGCCAGGCGCACCAGTTGGGCCACCTGCTCTGTGCTGCTGGCAAAGACCACTGCCGCAGGCTTGCCAAAAAACTTCTGCCGCCAGTCATTGGCGTAGGGGGCAAAGCCCTCTGCATCGGTGAGGACTGCGCGATCACCGAGCAGTTCGCGCGCCTGGCTGAGAAAGGTGGATAGCGATGGATCGGTGGTCATGGTTACCAACGGGCTTGAAATTGTTTTTTGAGGGCCAGGATGTCGCTGCTGGACAACGACGCCACGGGTTGGCCTTGCGTGAGGACGGCGAGCTTGGCGGTTTCTTCGAGCTCCTCCAGAACCGCCATGGCGGCAGCAGGCGTCTCATGCCAGACGTTGGGCCCAAGCCTTGAGAGCATGACTGCCCGAATGGGCCGACCCGCCTGACCATAGTCGTCAATGGCCTGAGCCACGGCCTGTGCGACGGCGGGTGAGCCGGGACGGTCATAGCCGATGTGCGGCACATGCCCCACCTTCATCACAAAGTAGGGCGTGAGGGCCGGCAGCAGTTCAGGCTCGGCCGAGTCTTGCAACAGCAGGCTGCGAGCCACGCAATAACTGCTGTGGGTGTGAATCACACACTGGGTGTTGGGGTCAAAAGCCGCAGCGGTTGAATAGATGGCCTGGTGAAGGGCGATGGTCTTGCTCGCCTTGTCGCCACTGATCTGCTGGCCTTGCAGGTCGAGCTTGGCCAGACGGGCTGGCTCGAGTGTCCCCAGGCAGGCATCGGTGGGCGTGATCAGAAAGCCATCGTCGAGTCGAACACTGATGTTGCCGGCGGTCGCGTGGACATACCCTCGGTCAAAGAGGCTTTTCCCCACACGACAGATCTCCTCACGGGCCTGGGCCTCGGAGAGGACTGCTCGACTGGTGGGGACCTGGGGGCTTGATGGGCGAGAGGAAGAGGACATAACTCGTCTACTTTACCGATGGAGTGGTGCTTTGGGTTACAGCAGTTTGAAGGCTTTGGTGAAAAAGTCGTCGGTGCCGAAGTTGCCCGACTTGAGGGCCAGGTGCAGGCCACCAGCCCGAGGGCCTGCTGAGCTGAGTTGGCTGAAGCACCAGGGCACGCCGGGATCAATCTGAGGGCCAATCTGCATCTGTTCAATGGCCAGGGCCTGCACGCAGGCACCCGAGGTCTCGCCACCGGCCACCACCAACTGACCCACACCATCTTCCACCAGGTCTTGCGCAACCTTGCCGAGCAGCTGTTCGATGCGACCACCCAGCAGGTGAGCATCGCACTGCTGTTGCAGGCGGGAAACGGTCTGCGCATCGGCTGTGGCGTAGACCAGGATGGGGTTGTCTGGGTTGAGCAGCGGCCTGGCCCATTGCCGGATCTGCGCGACCAGGCTGGCCACATCGGCATGGTCCTGCATGAGCGCGGTTGGGTCGATGCCAAAGCTGGGTAGTCCAGCTTGTTTGAAATGAGCGACTTGTCGGTTGCTGGCCAGTGAACAACTACCGGACACAATGGCCTTGAATCCAGAGGTGGCTGGCAGGGCACTGGCCTGGGCCGATGGCGTTAAGCCAAAGTTCTGGGCCAGGCCAATGGCCACCCCGGAGCCAGCGGTCACCAGCGGCATGCCCTTGAGGGCTCGGCCGAGGGTGATCAGGTCCTCGTTGGTCACGGCATCAACAATGGCCATCCCAATGCCCTGGGTGCGCAGTTCGGAGAACTTCTGCGAGATGGCTTGTGAGCCGGCCGCAATCGCCTTGTGGTCGACCAGGCCCACCCGATGACTGGTCTGATCCTGCAGTACCTTGACCAGGTTGGACTCCCGCATGGGGGTTAAGGGGTGGTCCTTCATGCCGCTGTCACTCAGCAGCTGATCGCCAACGAATAAGTGCCCCTTGAAGACGGTGCGACCGTTGTCTGGGAACGCCGGCGTGGCGATGGTGAAGTCGGTCTTGAGTTCGGCCATCAGGGCCTGGCTGACCGGCCCAATGTTGCCGGCCGGCGTGCTGTCAAAGGTGGAGCAGTACTTAAAGTAAATCTGTTGGGTGCCGTGATGTTGCAGCCAATGCAAGGCTGCGAGCGACTGCTCAATGGCCTGGCCGGCAGTAATGGTTCGGGACTTCAGGGCAATGACCAGAGCATCGGCTTCTACAGACAGGGGCTTGGTCGGCACGCCATTGATCTGTGTGACCCGAAACCCGGTGCGCACGAGGTTGTTGGCCAGATCGGTGGCACCCGTGAAGTCATCTGCAATGCAGCCCAGAAGGATGGTGTTTGTCATGGTCAGACCGTGATCTTTTCGTCCGCGATAAAGGCCCGAATGATGGCATCAAAGTCCTCATCGGCCTGTAGGCCCAGTCCCCTTGCCCGGTCAAAGGTGAGCGAACCCGGCCAGCCACCGACCACGCGGGTGATGAGGGGGTCGACTTGCCACGACAGACGAGCTGCCACATCGGGGCCAGCGACTCGAGCCAGGGCCTGGGCCATCTCGCCAACAGTGGTCGACAGAGATGGCAGGTTCAGTGCAACCAACGGCCCCCAGTCAGCATCGCTGGCCGTCGCTGCGCGGATGAGACCTTCGATGGCTTTGGCCGGTGACGAGAGAGCCACGCGGGTCTCGGGCGCCACTGGGACCACAGCGGCCTGACCCTGCAGTGGTTCGCGGATCATGCCGGATAGAAAACTGGAGGCCGCTGCGTTTGGTTTGCCGGGCCGCACGCTCACGGTCATGAGCCGAACGCTGCGCGCCCGAATGAACTGCTTGCGACCATAGTCGGCCATGAGCTGCTCACCCATGAACTTCTGAATGCCATAGCTGTTCTGCGGCATGGGCAGGCTGGTGTCGGTGACCGGCTCTTGTTTGGTCATGCCGGCTGGTGTGCCAAAGACGGCCACGGAACTGGAGAAGACCACGGTGGGACAGTGACCAGCCTGTCGACAGGCTTCCAACAAGGCATGGGTGGTCTGCAGGTTGCTGCGCAGGCCCAAATCAAAGTTGGCCTCGCATTCGCCACTGACCGCTGCCGCCAGGTGGTAGACCAGGTCACAGTCGGCCAAGGGCAGCTTGCTTTGCTGAAGTTGATCCAGCAGGTCGCCCGCCAGCACCCTGACCTTGGGATGGTTGGCCAGGTCTACCAGGTGCGGACCCGCTGCCACCTGGTCCACCAAGATGATCTGATCGATGGGCTGCGGGGCCTGTCCGTTGAAGGCCAGTGTGTCAGACGCCAGCAGGGTTCGAGCCAGTCGTGCGCCTAGAAAACCCAGGCCTCCGGTGATGAGAATCTTCATGAGGATTTCTTGGGTAGGTTGATGCCAGGGAAAATTTTGATTACCGCACTATCCCCCTCGGCGCCATGGCCAGCGGTGGAGGCCTGCATGAACATCTGGTGGGCAGTGGAGGCAATGGGCAGCGGGAATTTGCTGGCACGCGCCGTGTCAAGCACCAGCCCCAGGTCCTTGACAAAGATATCGACCGCAGACCAGGGGGCATAGTCCCCTGAGACCACCTGCTGCATGCGGTTTTCAAACATCCAACTGTTGCCGGCACTGTTGGTGATGACCTCGTAGAGCTGAGCGGGTTCGAGTCCCTCTCGGATGCCCAGGGCCATGGCCTCTGCTGCGGCTGCAATGTGCACGCCCGCCAGGAGTTGGTTGACGATCTTGACCTTGGTGCCGGCGCCTGCAGCGCCAAGCTTGTAAATCTTGGCAGCCATGGCCTGCATAAAAGGCTTGGCCTTTTCGTAGGCCTGGGGCTGCCCGCCCGTCATCATGGTGATCTCGCCGTTTGCGGCCCGAACCGAGCCACCCGAGATGGGCGAGTCTAGATAGAGCAGGCCCTTGTCAGCCAGGCGCTTTTCGAGTGCAGCAGACCAGTTGGGATCGACGGTGGAGCACATGACAAACACAGCACCAGGCCTCATGTGATCGGCCAGACCGTCTTGTCCGAACAGGATGGATTCGGTCTGGGCGGCATTGACCACGACGCTAAAGATCACCTCGCAATGCTGGGCCATGTGGCTCAGGCTGTCACAGGCATGGCCGCCGTCTTTGGCAAAGGACTGTGCGACCTCTTGGCGAATGTCAAAGACATGGGGCGCAAAACCGGCTCGCCGAAGAGACTGCGCCATGCCAAGACCCATGGCGCCTAGGCCAATCAGGCCAACAGCAGAAGGGGTGGAGGTGCTCATGTGCTCGCGCTCGCTTTCTTGTTGTGAAGGTTGTTGGAAGTCTGGCCCGCCTGGACCAGTAGCCAGATGCCCGTCACGACAATCGCCGTGCCGATGATCTGAAGCCAAGTGATCTGCTCACCCAGGAAAAACCAGCCCAGGAAAATGGTGGCTACCGGCCCGATGGCGCCGGCCTGAGAGGCCACGTTGGAGCCCAGTCGTTTGATGGCCATCATGACTGCTGTCATCGGCACGACGGTGCAGATCGTGGCATTGACCAGGGACAGGCCATAGACCGCAAGGGGCTGGTTGAACATGGCCGGCGGGTCGACAACGAGCGCCTGAATCACGCAGCAGACCGCAGAGGCCGTGCTGGCATAGACCACCAGCCGAATGCTGCCCATTCGTTCGACCATCTCGCCAGCCAACACCAGGTAGACGGCATAGCTGATCGCGCTGCCAAAGACCAGAAGGGTTCCGATGAGCAGGCCGTCGCTGGAGACCGACAGGTCGTGCCAGTAGACAAAGACCACCCCGATGTAGGCGATCACCATGGCCGCGAACTGCATGGGGGTGATGCGCTTGCGCAAACAGATGGCGGAGAGCAGCAGGACGATGGCTGGGTTGAGATAGAGAATGACCCGCTCAAGGCCAACGGTGATGTACTGCAGACCCAGGAAATCCAGATAGCTGGCCAGGTAGTAACCGATGGCACCGAGCAGGGTGACCTGCAGCCAGTCTTTGAGCCGCATGTCTGGCTTGGGCTTTTTCTCAAACCAATGCAGCACCATCAGGAAAAAGGGAAAGGCAAAGGCCATGCGAAGGCCGAGCAGGGTCTCGGCGGTCGGCCCATAGGGGTAAGACAGCTTGATCACAATCGCTTTGCTCGAGAACAAGACCGCGCCAATGGCAGCCAAGACGATGCCTTGGTGGTAGTCAGACCAAGCTGCAATGGTCTTTCTCATTTAGAAGAGCAGGCCTCTGGCGGAGATGGGCCAGACGTCGATCAGTACGCCCTGGTCCATCACATGCAGCACATCGTAGAGGTTGACCGTGGGGTCACAGTGGCCGGGCACCAGCAGCACGGTTTGTCCGAGTGCGGGCAGGCGGCCGACCAGCTCATTGGGCTGATCGGGCTGACCTGGCTGACCCGGTTGACCTGTTTGAGTGGACGCGACAATCACGCCGTGTTCGTCGGAGGCCTTTTGATAGACCAGTTCCGGTCGGCCAAAGACCACCGGCAGCCCCGAGTCCACACTCATGGATTTCAGTCCGGCGTCGACCACGGCGCGGTCATCGGGTCGGCTCATGACCGAGGTGTGGATGAAGAGGCTGTTCTCAAAGACCGGCATGTCGGACAGGCCCCAGTCGTTGCGGCCATAGTCCACGTCCATAAGGGCATAGGAGCCAGGTTGGACCTCGGTGTAGACACCAGAGCGGGCCTCGAGCAGGTAGCTGCCAGTGCCTGCGCCCGTGACAGTGGCGCAGTCGATGCCCAAGGCGGCGGCATCTCTTTGGACCCTGGTAATCAGGTGACAGGCCTGATCAATGGCGGCCTGACGATCGGTCTGGGTACGGGTGTGTTGGGCGCTGCCGTGGTAGGCCTGTAGGCCTTTGAACTGCAGGCCACTGCTGCGATGAACTTGATCGATCAGGGCGACCGAAGCCCTGGGGTCGGCCACCCCACACCGGTGCTGGCCGACATCGAGCTCGATCAGGACCGGGATGCGCAGGCCAGCCGCCTGCGCCGCGTGGTTGAGATCTGCAGCAGCCTGCGGATGGTCCACGCAGATGGTGAGTTGCCCAGACCGGGCTTGAAGCTGGCGCGCCAATGACAGGGCTGCAGCGATTTTTTTTGAACCCACCAGTTCGTTGGAGAGCAGGATGTCGTTGATGCCGGCATCCGCGAAGGCCTTGGCCTCGCTGATCTTTTGACAGCAGATGCCCACGGCCCCTCTGGCGATTTGCCGTTTGGCGATCTCGGGGCATTTGTGGCTCTTGGCATGGGGGCGGACGGCCACCTTGGTGTCGGCGACGCTTTGCATGAGCCTGTCGAGGTTTCGCTCAAAGGCGGCCAGATCTAGCACCAGGCAGGGGGTATCCAGCGCTGACAAGGGCTCGCCGATGGCTCCGGCTTGTTTTGGATTCTGCGGCTGGCTCAATGGACGCTCCGCGACGGCAACTGGCCCTGGGACTCGAGCATGGCCTTGAGGTCTTTCTTGACGATTTTGCCGTAGCCAGACTTGGGCATCTCGGTCCAGAAGAACCAATGACGTGGCCAACGGTATTTAGCAAGGCGTCCCTCTAAAAAGGTCTCCAGGCGCTGCTGGCTGGGTGGGTCTTTTGGATCTTTGGCGACAACAACGGCCACGCCAGTCTCGCCCCAATCGGGGTCTTCGATGCCAAAGATGGCGACTTCACTGACCTGTGGATGGGTGAGCAGGACTTCTTCGGCTTCCTTTGGATAGACATTGGAGCCACCCGAGATGTACATGTCTGACTGGCGACCGGTGATGGTGAGGAATCCTCGTTCGTCGAGTTTTCCGAGGTCGCCCGTGTGGAACCAGCCGCCTCGAAGGGCCTTGGTGGTGGCTTCCGGGTTGTTGTAATAACCAGAAAAGACGGCGGGCCCTCGGACACAGATTTCTCCAATCTGGCCGGCGGGCAGTCGTTGGCAGTCCTCATCTAGGATGGCGACCTCCATGCCCGTCCGGGGATAGCCACAGGATCCAATGTTGGCATTGGGATCGTTGTCATCGGCACTGTGCATGTGTGGTGGCAAGACGGTGATGCAGCCCGTGACCTCCCCAAGACCAAAGTACTGCACCAGCACGGGCCCGAGTGTCTCCAAAGCCTTTCGCTGATCCGCTCGGTACATGGGCGCACCCGCATAGATGACATAGCGCAGGCTGCTGTGGTCATACTGATCCACGCTGGGGTCTTCGACCAATCGCTTGACGATGGTGGGCACCGTGAACAGGTTGCTCACTCGGTGTTGCTCGACCAGAGACCAGACAGTGGGTGGGTCTAGCTTTTCATTCGGGAGTAATACGGTGGCTGCGCCACGGGCCACATTCAACAGCATGTGGATGCCGGCCCCGTGAGACAGTGGTGCTACGGCAATCGACACATCTTTTTCCGTGGTGCCTGGAATTAGATCTGCCAGATGGTTGGTGACCACGAACGCCATCTGACCGTGGGTGAGCATGCCTGCCTTGGGGTGACCGGTGGTGCCGCTGGTGTAGAAGAACCACAGTGGGTCATCCGCCGAGACCGTCGCTGGTTCCACCAACAGACCTTCTCGCTTGGATGGATCGGACTGCCAAGTCGTGGCGAGTGCCTGATCAATCAGGGCAGGCCATCCCTCTTCAACCGATAGCACCTGCTGAAGATCTGGGGCTGCGGCGCGTATCGACTGGAGGTGCTCTTCAAAAACAGATTCGATCAGGAGCGCTCTGGCGTGGCTGGACTGGGCCAGGTAACTGACCTCGGGCGGGGTGAGTCTGAAGTTACAGGGCACCCAGACCAGACCCATGCGAAAGGCCACCCAGGCCGATTCAAAGAGGGCTTGGTTGTTGCGAGAGAGGACCAGCAGCTTGTCGCCTTGTTTTAGGCCCCGCTCACCGAGACCAAGAACAGCGGCATTCACCCGTTGATCGAGGGTCTGCCAGTTCACGCACTGGCCGTTCTGAATCAGGCCTGCTCTCGTAGGAAACCGCCTGGCCGTCTGGGCCAGCAGCTCCCCCAGGTTCATCACCTGTGCAGGGTTCATACCGCCTGCAGAATGCTGAGGTAGTTGGCCACCGCGGTGCCACCCATGTTGAAGACCGCGGCTCTGCTGGCGTTTTGGATTTGCATGTCCCCGGCCGTGTGACTGAGTTGCAGGCAGGCCATGACGTGCATGGAAACGCCTGTGGCCCCGATCGGATGCCCCTTGGATTTCAGGCCGCCCGATGGGTTGACCGGCAAGGCCCCAGACTTGGTGGTGAGCCCCTCGGCGATGACCCGAGCCCCTTGGCCGTGTGGTGCCAGGCCCATGGCCTCGTAGTGCATGAGTTCGGCAATGGTGAAGCAGTCGTGGGTCTCGATCAGGCTCAGATCCTTGAGGCCAAGGCCCGCATCACCTAGACCCTTTTGCCAGGCGCGAGAGGCTCCCTCGAACCAGGTCGGGTCTTTGAGTCGCATGGGCATGAAGTCATTCATCTGGGTGGCGCTGAGCCACTTGACGGCAGGACGTGGCCCGCCTTTTTCGCTCGGACCAGGCTGAGCGCTGATGACCAGGGCCGCGGCCCCATCGGAGACCATGGAGCAGTCCGTTCGACGCAGGGGGCCCGCCACCTGGGGATTCTTGTCGCTGACCGTATTGCAGAAGTCAAAGCCCAAGTCCTTGCGCAGCTGAGCATAGGGGTTGGCCACACCGTTGGCATGGTTCTTGGCTGCAATCTGCGCCAGGGCCACTCGCTGGTCACCGAAGCGTTCGAGGTATTGCTCGGCAATCTGACCAAAGATGCCGGCAAAGCCACCGGGCACCTGGGCCTCTTCAGCCACGAAGGAGCAGCGAAGCAGAATCTCGCCAATGGTCTGGCCATCGCGTTCGGTCATCTTTTCAAAGCCCACTACCAGGGCCCGTTGAATGCGACCACTGGCCACCGCATCTCGGGCGGCCCAGATGGCGGCCGATCCGGTGGCGCAGGCATTTTCCAGGCGAGTGGCTGGCGTGAACCGGAGTTCCGGCAGTGCCAGGGCCACCAGGGGTGCTGTGAAGTCTTGGTCGACAAAGCCGCCGTTGAAGTGGCCCACGAAGACGGCATCGATGTCTTTGGGCTCTAGGCCCGCCTGATCGAGCGCTTGTTGACTGGCCTGCGCAATGAGATCCGTCAGGGAGCGGTCGGTCTGTTTGCCAAAGGCAGTGTGCCCCCAGCCGATGATGAGCGGCGTGTTCATAGAGACATCTAGTCTAGTCCTGGCGGGGATCTCCGAGGATTGCGCCAGCATGGAAAAAACCCTAATGTGATGTCATGCCCGACACGCACCGTCGACCGATTGCCGAACGCATCGACTGGCTCATGGATCTGGCCAGGCGTCACAGCGATGCTTTCTGCAGCCCCGAGGCCACCCTGGCCCGAGAGCGCTACCTGGGTCAGCACAAGACCGCCATTGCCGTGCTCAAGTGTATGGACGGCCGGATCAACATTCCGGTGGCCACCAACACGCCGGCCGGTCTTTTAATGCCCTTTCGCAACCTGGGGGGCATGTTTGACCTGGGCTGGCCTCATCTGGGCGAAGTCCTGCAGCACCATGTCCTGCGGATGACCGGCCAGGGCCGACGCGTGCTGCTGCTCATCACCTATCACTACTCAAAAGGCGATCCCAAGCGTGGCTGTGCTGGGTTTCACTATAACCAGCAGGCTGCGCTGGACCATACCTGGCAGATTCGGGCTCAGGTGGAGCGCATCTTTGGCCGGGCCCATGAGTCGGTCTATCCCCTGGTCTGCGGGTTTGAGACCGACGAAGATGCCATGACCATTCACGGTGCGCCTGGTCTGGACGGGAGCAGTCAGACGCTGTCCTTGGCCGATGGTGTCCATTGGACTGGCCAGGAGCTGCAGGACCGGTTGGCAGTCCTGCTACCCGATATGCCCAAGGCCATGCAGGCGGATCTTTTGCCCTTACTCATGGGCAACCTGACCCACATCGCCCAGGTCAGGGCTCAGAACGCTCGGCATGAGCGCCTGCTGGACATTGAACATCGGGAGTGGATGATCTGTCTGGGCCGTGGCTTTGACTGGTTGCACACGCCCAACCTGGCCTTGATTGTGGGGCCTTATAGTCCGGACTTGTCGCATCCGATTGAGACTGCGTCGACCATCATCGCTCAGAACATGCAGGCGGGCCGAATCCCCGATGATGGCTTTTTACTCTTGGCGTCCGTGCCCTATGAGGAACTCGGTGTGGATCGGGCCAGAGCCGAACTCAAGGCAGAGTTCCTGTCGAACTTTGCAGCCCAGGTGATCCGGAGCAAGCAGCCTGCGTTGGCCGCAAAGATGCATGTAAAAACCGCCGTGCTCGACTGGCGATCACGGCGGTTGGAGACCTTCTAGAACCCGCTGTACAGAGGCAGCGGGCGGCGGCGCAGGTTTAGCTCAGCGCTTTGCCCATCAACAAGTCTGGCAAGAAGGTCGAGATGGTGGGCACGTAGGTGATGATGACCAGGAAGATCAGCAACAGGCTAAGCCAAGGCATGGCCGCGCGCACCACCGCCATCAGTGGCATACCGGTAATGCCCGAGGTCACAAACAGGTTCAGACCTACTGGCGGCGTGATCATGCCGATCTCCATGTTGACCACCATGATGATGCCCAGATGAATGGGATCGATGCCCAGCTGCGTGGCAATCGGGAAGAAGATCGGGGCCAGGATCAGGATGATCGCGGTCGGCTCCATGAAGTTGCCAGCGATCAGCAGGATGATGTTGACCACGATCAGGAACTGCCAGGGCTCCATGCCCAAGGCCACGATCTGCTCGGCGATGATCTGCGGAATTCGCTCGGTGGTGAGCACGTGGGCGAAGAGCATGGCATTCGCAATGATGAACATCAGCATGACCGTGGTCTTGCTCGCCTCCACAAAGGTGTGAGGCAGATCCTTGAAGGTCAGGTCCTTGTAGATGAAGACCGATACCAGAACCGCATAGACCGCCGCAACGGCTGCCGCCTCGGTTGGGGTGAAAACGCCACCATAGATGCCGCCCATGATGATGATCAGCAGCAGGAAACCAGGAATGGCATCACGACCAGAGGAGAGAATCTCACTCATACTGGCCTTGGGCTGCGCGGGAAGGTTCTCGATGCGAGCACGAATGTAGATCGCGACCATCAGCAGCAAGGCCAGCAGCATGGCCGGCAGGATGCCCGCCAGGAACAAACGGCCTACAGACAACTCGGTCACCGCCGCATAGACCACCATCACGATCGATGGCGGCATGAGGATGCCCAGAGTGCCCGCGTTGGCCATGACGCCAGCTGCGAACTTCTGGGTGTAGCCCTGCTTGATCATGCCGGCGATCATGATGGAGCCAATGGCCACCACCGTGGCGGGAGACGACCCCGATACCGCGGCAAAGAAGGTACAGGCCAACACCGCTGCAATGGCCAGGCCGCCGCGAATGTGACCCACGCAGGCCACAGCAAAGCGAATCAGTCTCTTGGCTACGCCACCGGTACTCATCAGGGCGCCGCCCAGGATGAAGTAGGGAATCGCCATCAGGGTGTAGTGCTCAGAGGTCTCAAAGAGTTTGATGGCTAGCGATGCCAGTGAGTCCTGGGCAAACATCATGATCGTCAGCAGGCTGGACAAGCCCAGTGCGATCGAGATGGGCATGCCCAGGAACATGAAGGCGAACAGCAAGAGGAAGAGGACGACGGAGTTCATGAACGAGCCTCCTGTTTCTCACCGGTCTTAAAGGCGTCGATGGCGTCCTTGGCCTCGTCAGCGAGGTTGAAAGTGGTTCGCTTGCCGCTGATAACGTCGCGCAGCAGTTGCAGCAGACGATAGACGACCAGGGCGTAGCCCAGTGGCAGGACAAAGCGCGGCATCCACTGAGGCAGCCAATGGATGTCCTGACTCATGATGCCAATGTCATACATCTTGTAGACGTAGACCGTGCCGCCGTACAGGATGATGCTGGCGTAGAGAATGCAGCAGAGGATGGCGATCAGGGTCGCGATGCGCTGCAGATTCTTTGGCATGAGTTTGACGACTGCATCCACACCGATGTGTGCACCCAGCTTCACCCCCCAGCTGGCACCAATAAAGATCAGCCAGGCAAACAGGAAGGTGGTGACTTCAAAGGCCCAGTCGATGCTGGCGCCTAAGACGTAGCGGAAGAAGACGTTGACGCAGGTGATCAAGGTCATGATCGCCAGCAGCGAGGCAACGAAGTATTCCTCAAAGTGGTCTAGGAATTTTTTCATGGTGGGAGGCCGTGATGAATACGATGAGAGGCGATCTACAAAAAGGGCCGGCGTCTGTTGGGACGTCGGCCCGGTTCTCTTGAGCTAGAGAATTACTTGTTGGCGGCTTGAGCAGCTTTGATCAGGTCAGCACCAATGCCCGGCTCAAACTTCTTCCAGACAGGAGCCATGGCCTTTTGCCAGGCAGCCAGTTGCTCTTTGTTGAGCTTGACGATCTTGGCCTTGTTGTCAGCCACGATCTTTTTCTTGTCAGCTTCGTTGATGCTGTTGGCCAGGTCGTTGCCGTACTTGGTCGCTTCAGCCATGGCCTCACGCAGGCCTTTCTGAACGTCGGCCGGCAGCTTCTTCCACCAGCCAGCGTTGGTCACGACCATGTAGTCAATGATGCCGTGGTTGGATTCCAGGATGGTCTTTTGGACTTCGTGGAATTTCTTGGAGTAGATGTTGGACCAGGTGTTCTCTTGGCCATCGACCACACCGGTCTGCAGGCCCTGATAGACCTCAGCAAAGGCCATTTTCTGGGGGCTGGAGCCCAATGCCTTGAACTGAGCTTCCAGAACGTCGGAGGCCTGGATACGGAACTTCAGGCCCTTGACGCTCTCGGGCATCAAGATGTCTTTGTTGGCCGACAGCTGCTTCATGCCGTTGTGCCAGTAGGCCAGGCCGATGATGCCCTTGGACTCCATGGAGGTCAGCAGCTTCTGGCCCTCTTTGGAGGACTGGAAGCGGTCCACAGCGTCGATGTCCTGGAACAGGAAGGGCAGATCAAAAACGGCGATTTTCTTGGTGTAGCGGTCGAACTTGGAGAGCGAGGGCGCGATGAACTGAACGTCACCGAGCAGCAGGGCTTCCATTTCTTTGCCATCACCAAAGAGCTGCGAGTTGGGGAAGACTTGGACTTCCACCTTGCCGGGCAGCTTCTTTTCGGCGAGTTCTTTGAATTTGAGGGCGGCTTGGCCTTTGGGCGTCTTGTCGGCCACCACGTGGCTGAACTTGACCACAATGGGGGCGGCCATCAGGTTGGCCGAGAACAGGCCAGCGGCAGCCAGCATTGCGATGCGAGAGATTTTCTTCATTGTCATCCTCGTAGGTGTTATCAAACAGAGAGGTCACATGATAAGCCCATTGCATCGGCTAATTGGTTGGGGTATCCGCGTAATTCCGGATCATTTCGACCAAGGCCTGGGTGTGTTCGGGTAAACCCTCATCGCTGCGAACGACGATGGCGCGCTCTCGTACGGCCCAGGGGTCCGTGAGTGCCACGATATGAAAAGACGATGCTGGTGATCGCTGCTCGGCATGGCGCCGAGCGATGGACTCCGGCACCACGGCCACCCCAACATTGGCGGCCACCATGTTGCAGATGGCTGGGAAGCTGCCCAGTTGAATCCGAAGACGCAGCTCACGTCCCATGGCCCGCACAACCTGCGACAAAAAGGTTTGGATGCTGCTGGACGAGCGCATGCCAACGAAGTTGTTGTCCAAGGCATCTGCGAAGGGCAGGCTCTTGCGCTTGGCCAAGGGGTGTTTGACGGGCGTGATCAGCACCAGACGATCGGTTGAAAAGTGCAGGGTGTCGAGACCTGGCACTTGCAGCATGGCACTCACAATGCCGATGTCGGTGCGGCGCTCCAGGACGGCCCGAACGATGTCCCCGTTCTCATGCTCCTGCAGGTCGATGCTGACATCAGGGTTCTGGCTGAGGAAGGCGGAGAGCATGTTGGGCAGGAAGTCCGTCACCGCCGTGGTGTTGGCATGAATGCGCACATGTCCCCGCAGTCCCTGGGCCAGCTCGGTCAGGTCACTCTTCAGGGCATCGAGCTGCTGCAGCATTTGTCTGGCGTGAAAGACCACGGCCTCGCCAGCTCGGGTCAGTCGAACGCCTCGTGGCAGCCGATCGAGCAGGATTGTGTCGAGCTGTTCCTCCATGGCCTTGATTCGGCCGCTGGCGGCGGACAGTGAGAGGTGCAGGCGCCCGGCTGCTTCAGTGATGTTCTGGGCATCGGCAATTTCACGCAGCAGGCGAAGGTCGGTGGTGTGCAGGTGGATTTGTTGCATGGCGCTTATCTTATCCAGAATGGGCCTTAGCCTACGGCTAAACAGAAGGCTTGGGGGTAAAAATCAGAATTGCAGGGCCTAGCCTTCGGGCGCAGCATATGCAGCCATGTCTGCTGAAGAGGGTGTTGCCATGTCGTCATTTGATTTTTCGGACTGGGTTGGTCGCCAACAGCGCCAATCGGACCAGCTGTCTGCAACGCCCGCGCGGGCCCTGGCCGCCACCTTCGATCGCGAAGAATCCTACGAGTTGGGCGATGCACTGCCAGGCTTGTGGCATTGGCTCTACTTTCTGCCTTTGCACCGTCAGTCTGAACTGGGGGTGGATGGTCACGCCAAGCGAGGTGGTTTCCTGCCACCTGTGCCGTTCCCCCGACGGATGTGGGCTGGTGGTCAGCTCAACTGGCATCAGCCGTTGAAGATCGGTGACTCAGTCGAACGGGTCTCGACCATCAAGAGCGTGACCCACAAGAGCGGCAAGACGGGGGATCTGGTCTTTGTGGCGGTGGAGCATGCGATCTCGAATGCTCAGGGCTTGGCGATGACTGAGGTCCACGACATCGTCTATCGGGGCAATCCACCGGCCAGTGCCCACGGTGCCCCGATGGCAGCCGGGGAGCTGGCTCCGACTGATGCAGACTTTGAGCGCAGCCTGACGCCAGACGATGTGTTGCTGTTTCGTTATTCGGCGCTGACCTTTAATGGCCACCGCATCCATTACGACCGTCGTTATGTCACCACCGAGGAGGGCTACCCAGGCCTGGTGGTCCATGGCCCCCTGATCGCGACGCTGTTGGTGGACCTTGTGCGCCGTCAGCCCGGTCTTGGTCCCTTGCGTTCGTTTGATTTTCGGGCGATTCGTCCAACCTTCGATGGTCATCCCATGAAGGTCTGTGGCAAGGCGATGGACGATGGACAGGTCAGTTTGTGGGCACAGGACCACCAAGGGTTTTTGACGATGAAGGCGACTGCTGTCTTGGCCGCATAGAGAAATTTGGCAACCGACGATGGCCAGACCAAGGCCGTCATCACTTGTTTGATGTGTTTTTTATTTTTGGAGTAGCCCATGCATGAGATTCCTGCCGCCGATGCCCACCAAGACCTTCGTGAGGCCTTGCGTGATTTGTGTGCCCAGTTTGATTCCAAGTATTGGCAAGAGGTCGATGACGCTCGGGGCTACCCAGAGGCCTTTGTCAACGCTTTAACCGAGGCTGGCTGGCTGGCCGCCTTGATTCCGACCGAGTACGGTGGGTCTGGACTTGGCCTGACCGAAGCCTCGGTCATCATGGAAGAGATCAACCGCTCTGGTGGCAACGCCGGCAGTTGTCACGGCCAGATGTACAACATGGGCACGATTCTGCGTCACGGCTCGGCTGAGCAGAAACAGCTGTACCTGCCGAAAATTGCCAGCGGCGAGTTGCGTCTGCAGAGCATGGCCGTGACCGAGCCCACCACGGGCACCGACACCACCAAGCTCAAGACCACCGCGGTCAAGAAAGGCGATTGCTATGTGGTTAATGGCCAGAAGGTCTGGATCTCGCGCATTCAGCACTCGGACCTGATGGTCTTGCTGGCTCGAACCACGCCACTAGACCAGGTGACCAAGAAGAGCGAAGGCATGAGCATCTTCCTGGTGGACCTGCACCAGGCCATTGGCAAGGGCATGACCGTTCAGCCCATTCGTAACATGGTCAATCACGAGACCAACGAGGTCTTCTTTGACAACCTGGAGATCCCCGCCGAGAACCTGATTGGTGAGGAAGGCAAGGGCTTTAAATACATTCTGGATGGCTTGAATGCCGAGCGTGCGCTGATTGCCGCCGAGTGCATTGGCGATGCCTATTGGTGTATTGATCGGGCACGCAAGTACGCCAGTGAGCGGGTGGTCTTTGGCCGGCCGATTGGCCAGAACCAGGGTATTCAGTTTCCGATTGCCCAGGCCTTTATCGAGACCGAGGCGGCCAACCTGATGCGATTCAAGGCCTGTGAGCTCTTTGATGCAGGCAAGCCCTGTGGCGCAGAGGCCAACATGGCCAAGCACCTGGCGGCCAAGGCCTCTTTTGAGGCGGCTGACATCTGCCTGCAGACGCACGGCGGCTTTGGCTTTGCCTGTGAGTACGATGTGGAGCGCAAGTTCAGAGAGACACGTCTGTACCAGGTGGCGCCGATCTCCTCGAACCTGATTTATTCCTATGTGGCCGAGCACCTGCTGGGCCTGCCCCGGTCCTTCTAAGCGACCGCGGACTGACTGATCAACCAGAAGAGTAGAGCCTTGAATCAACCAACACAGACTTTGCCCTTGACGGGCATCACCGTGGTTTCGCTGGAGCATGCGATTGCAGCGCCCTTTGCCTCACGCCAGTTGGCGGACCTTGGTGCTCGGGTCATCAAAGTGGAGCGTCCCGGTGAGGGAGATTTTGCACGTCGGTACGACGAGCGAGTCGATGGCTTGGCCTCTCACTTTGTCTGGGTGAACCGTTCCAAAGAGAGCCTGACGCTTGATCTGAAGAACGACCAGGCCATAACGGCCCTGCGCAGGCTATTGGCCAAGGCCGATGTCTTGATTCAGAACCTGGCACCCGGCGCGGCAGCCCGCATGGGGCTGTCTTATGAGCAGCTGAAAGATGAATTCCCTCAACTCATCGTCTGCGACATCTCGGGCTATGGTGCAGACGGTCCGCATCGCGATCGCAAGGCCTACGATCTGCTCATTCAGAGTGAGGCCGGCTTTCTGTCGATTACCGGTACGCCCGATACACCGAGCAAGGCGGGCTGCTCGATTGCCGACATCGCAGCCGGCATGTACGCCTTCACCTCGATTCAGTCGGCACTTTTGCTGCGGGCCAAGACCGGTGTGGGCAGTGGCATCGATGTGAGCATGCTGGAGTCATTGGCCGAGTGGATGGGCTATCCGCTTTACTACGCCTATAAGGATGCGCCACCCCCGGTTCGAGCCGGGGCCTCGCATGCGACGATTTTCCCGTATGGCCCCTTTAAGGCCGGTGATAGCCGCAGTGTCATGCTGGGGCTGCAGAACGAGCGCGAGTGGCTGGCCTTCTGTGACAAGGTGCTTCAGGATGCCGCCCTGGCCAGCGATGCACGGTTTGCCAGCAACGCCCAACGCAGTGCCAACCGGATCGAGCTGACGGCACTGATTGAGCAGGCCTTCTCGGCCTTGACGGTAGCCCAGGTCGCCAAACGTCTGGACGAAGCTGGCATTGCCAACGCCAACATGAATAACATGCACGACCTCTGGGAGCATGAGCAGCTGAAGGCTCGCGATCGCTGGGTGTCGGTGGGCACCACTGCAGGTCAGGTCCCCGCGCTCAAGCCGCCTGGTCGAAGCACAGCCTTCGAGCCGGTGATGCAGGCGGTGCCCGGCGTAGGCCAACAGACCGATGCGATACTGAATGAATTGGGTTTTGACGAGGCCAGCCGCGCAGCCATGCGCGCGGCCAAGGCCATCTAATTAACCAACCTTTTTGGGACCTCGTCTCATGAACGCAGCTACACCTGACCATTTACTCAACCCCACTGCACAGCTGGCCGAGTTTGCCGCCAGCCTTCAGGCCAGCGACATTCCAGAATCGGTCTTCAGACGATGCGAAGACTTGTTTGTGGACTGGGCCGCCTCGGTCTTGGCTGGCTACAACGCGCGAGCGGTCGCCGCCATTCGGGAGGTCGCCTTGGCGCAGGGGCCAGACAGTGGGCCTTGCGAGATTCTGGGTGGGGTCGAGACCAGTTCACCCTACTGCGCCGCCATGGCCAATGCAGCCGCCTCGCATGTGGTGGAGCAAGATGACCTGCACAACTCGTCGGTCTTGCATCCCGCCACGGTGGTGTTCCCACCCGCTTTGGCCGCCGCACAATCGCTGGGGGTGAGTGGCAAAGAGTTTCTGACGGCCTGCGTGGTGGGCTACGAGGTGGGCATTCGAGTTGGCGAGTTTCTGGGTCGCTCGCACTACAAGATTTTTCACACCACCGCGACGGTGGGGACTCTGGCAGCCGCTGCCGCGGTGGGTCGGCTGTTGCATCTGTCGCCCGGTCAGATGCTCAATGCCTTCGGGTCGGCGGGTACACAGGCCGCCGGTCTGTGGGCCTTTCTCAGAGACGCGGCTGATTCCAAACAGCTGCATACAGCCCATGCCAGTGGTGCCGGATTGCTGTCGGCCTACATGGCACAAAAAGGGGTCACGGGTGCCCAGGACATTCTGATGGGCAAACAGGGCATGGCCCAGGGTATGTCTACCGATGCAGACCCAACCCGACTGACCGACCGACTGCGAGAGCGCTGGGCCCTGATGGAGACGTCATTTAAGTACCACGCCTCTTGTCGTCACACCCACCCCGCTGTGGATGCGCTGTTGAAGGTGATGCAGGACCAGGGTCTGACACCGGCCGATATTGAATCAGTGGTGACGCGTGTGCACCAGGGTGCGATCGATGTCTTGGGATCGGTCACCGACCCGCAGACCGTTCATCAGAGCAAGTTCTCGATGGGTACGGTCTTGGCGCTGGCGGCCCACTATGGTTTTGCAGGCCTGGATGAGTTTGAGGCCCACTTCAAAGATGTCGACACGGTCTCGTTCAGAGACCGCGTGACCATGGTCCTGGACGACGAGGTGGATGCCGCTTATCCAGCCCGGTGGATCGGCAAGGTCACGGTCACTACCAAGGACGGCCGGTCTTTTGATGGCCGCGTGGACGATCCCAAGGGCGACCCCGGTAACACCCTGAGCCGTTCTGAGCTTGAGGAAAAAATGCAGCGCTTGTCGGAATATGGTGATCGCATTGATGAGGCTGCGACAGACCGTCTGCTGGCGCGTCTCTGGGCGATTGCGAACGCAGCTCGCGTAGAGCGGCTGGTGCCACTGGAGGATTTGTAATGGATGTCAAAGGCCTACAAGCCTTTTGGGATGAGCGATATGCGGGGACTGAGTTTGCCTTTGGCGAGGCTCCCAATGATTGTCTCGTTGAGCAGTTGGCTGCTCATCCTCCCTTGGCAGGGGCTGGTGGCAGTTCACTGCCGATGACGGCCTTGGCCCTGGCCGATGGTGAGGGACGCAATGGGGTCTGGCTGGCTGAGCAGGGCTATGCGGTGACCTCGATCGACGTCTCGCCCAAGGGTTTGGACAAGGCCACTCGCCTGGCGGAAGACCGCAAGGTCTCGATTCAGACCGTGCTGGCCGATCTGACCGCATACGACTTTGGGCAGCAGGTGTGGTCTGTCGTGGCCAGTATTTTTCTGCATCTGCCGGCCGACAAGCGTCGGGAGGTGAACCAGCGAGTTGTTGCTGCGCTGCAACCGGGTGGCACGTTTGTCTTTGAGGGCTATGGCAAAGATCAGCTCAAGTACGGAACGGGTGGACCCAAGGACTCGGCCCTGCTCTATGAGTTGTCCGCGTTGCGGGCTGATTTTGATGGCCTGCCGGTTCAGCTGGTTCATGAGTTCAGTGGCGAACGACTGGTTCAGGAGGGGGTTCGCCATACTGGACTAGCATCGGTGGTACAGGTTACTGTCCGCCGGTATGCAGAATAACTTCCAAGCCAAACCACTTCAGAGACGATTTTCTGGTCAGGGGCAAACCCTCATCGATGCCTTTCGCCGTACCAGACGACTGGCGGCTGGCTCGGGTGTCCAGTCTGGGTTTGATGATGCGACGGGCTTTGTTTCCCATCGGTCCTTGCTTCAAAGGGCTCATGGCGTTGCCCGAATTGTTGGGAGACTGAGCAAACCTGGCCAGACGATCGGCCTCTTGCTACCCAATGTGGCGGGAACGGTTGCTGCCTTGTTGGGCATCGGTGCAATTGGGCGTATCCCAGCCTTGCTGAACTACTCGGTTGGCCCGGATGTGCTTCGGAAGTCCTGCGAGATTTCAAGGGTTGGGATGGTCATGACCTCCAGGGCGTTCGTCGAAAAAGCCGGTCTTCAACACCTGATTGAGGCCATCGAACAGCCCATTTATTTTGTTGAGGATCTCCGTGGATCGATGGGGATTACCGACAAGCTCTGGGTGCTTTTATCAATGCTTCTGCCCGGAGTCTTTTTCACGCCGGGAAAGGGTTCTGATACTGCGGTGATCTTGTTTACCTCGGGCTCGGAGGGCATTCCGAAAGCGGTAGCCTTGTCTCACGACGCACTCTTGTCCAATGTCGACCAGATCCTGAATGCGTTGGATGTTGGCCCCAGGCATGTGCTGTTCAATGCGCTTCCAGTGTTTCATTCGTTTGGTCTAACGGCTGGTGCACTTCTTCCGCTTTTTGTTGGTATGCGGAGCGTGTTGTACGTGAGTCCCTTGCACTTCAAGGAAATCCCCAAGTTAATTGCCGAGCATCGAGCGACCATTGTTTTTGGCACCAGCAGCTTTCTCGCCCAGTATGCACGGCATGCCGAACCCAATGACTTCAAAACACTTGAGATTGTGGTGGCCGGAGCCGAGCGCTTGGCTGATGAGGTGAGGGAGGTCTGGCAAAGACGGTTTGGTCTGGATATCTATGAGGGCTACGGTTGTACCGAGACCGCACCTGTGTTGGCAGTCAATCTCCCGAATGCCCAGAGGGCGGGGAGTGTAGGCCGTCTGGTGGCCGGATTGGAGGCTCAGTTGGTTGAGGTACCCAGTATGCCTGGCCAGTTCAGCCTTCATGTCCGTGGCCCCAACCTCATGACCGGATATTTGTCGGAGCGGGGCCAGCCGGAGAGGCCAAGCACGTCACTTGGCTCCGACTGGTACGACACCGGCGATATTGTTCGGATTGACGAGGATGGCTTTATTTTTATTGAGGGACGGGCCAAGCGATTTGCCAAGATCGCCGGTGAGGGAGTGTCACTGGCCTGGACTGAGAGAATCGCCTGTCGGGCTTACCCGGAAGCAGAGCATGCGGCGGCCCGAGCCCCGGACGCGCATCGCGGTGAGCGCATCATTTTATTTACGACCCATCCGAATGCCACTCGTGAGGATTTAATCCGGGCCGCCCATCAGGAGGGATTACCGGAGATTGCGCTACCCAAAGCCATTGAGTGGTTGGAAGAGTTGCCACTGTTGGGGTCTGGCAAGGTGGATCATCGGACGCTGGCAGAATTGGCCAGCGCACGGGTCAAAGCGGATCACTAGAATTTTTGTGCAGTGTTGTCGGAGTTGTGAAACCTAAGAAGTCATAAAAACCTGAGGAGAGAACTTTGAAAAACATTAAATCGTTGACCCTGGCATTCGTGGCTCTTGCCGGTCTTGCTAGCCAACCAGCCCATGCTCTGAAGGCTGGAGATCATGTCCTTGGTATCGGTCTGGCCTCCATCAATCCGGACGCTTCCACCGGTCGGTTGACCTCTACAGGTGCTCAGCCTTATGCGACAGCCTTTCAGGCGCAAACCACAGCTGCTTCGGCAGATGTGAGCAGTGAATTGACGGCGTCAGTGAGCTGGCTGTACATGTACTCTGACCGGTTCGGTGTGGAGGCCACGCTCGGCCTTCCGCCAAAGCACACCATTGATCTGGCAACTCCCAACGGTACTGAGCCCGTTCATCCGGCTGCCGCTGAGGTCACCCAATATTCGCCCGCAGTGGTTGCCAAGTATTTTTTCAATGAGACGTCCGATAAGCTGCGCCCCTACCTAGGGCTTGGCCTTGCACACGTCTCTTTCCACTCCATCAAAATTAATCGAAGCGACGCCACGGTCGCCGCTATTGCAGGGACTTCAGTCGACATGTCGTCCAGCTTTGTGCCGATCTACAACGCTGGCTTCGTCTATGAGTTCAATGACCGTTGGAGCCTGAACGCCTCTGTGTCGTATCTGCCAATCAAGACCACTGCGACGTTTGTCGGAACGGGCGTTACAACCAAGGGTGATCTTGATCTCAACACCATTGATTACGTCGTTCGTATCGGCTACCGGTTCTGATTGTTATGGCAGAAAAAGGCTTTGACCGCATTGGTACGCCCCTGGGTCCCTCGGCCACCCGAGTAATGTTTTTGGGAGCGGGAGAGTTGGGCAAAGAGGTGGTCATTGCCTTTCAACGCCTTGGTGTTGAGGTGATTGCAGTGGATCGGTATGAGAACGCACCCGGCCATCAGGTGGCCCACAAGGCCGTGGTGATCGACATGTCTGATCCCAAGGCGCTGCGAGAGCTCATTGAACGAGAAAAGCCTCATCGGGTCATTCCGGAGATCGAGGCCATTGCCACACCAGTGTTGGTCGAACTGGAGAAGACCGGTCTGCAGGTGATTCCGACGGCACAAGCCGCTTTCTTGACCATGAACCGTGAGGGCATTCGGCGTCTGGCGGCCGAGGACTTGCAGCTGCCCACCTCGGGTTATCGGTTTGCTGAATCAGAGGCCCAGATGACGGCTGCGGCCGAAGAGCTAGGCTATCCCTGTTTTGTGAAGCCCATCATGTCGTCTTCGGGTAAAGGCCAGTCCCGACTGACCAGTGCCTCGGATTGTGCTGAGGCCTGGGCCAGAGCCAAGTCTGCTGCTCGGGTTGACATGCAGAAGGTGATTGTCGAGGCAGCTGTTGATTTTGATTTTGAGATCACTCTGCTGACGGTTCGCAGCCTGGATGAACAGGGTCAGCCTATGGTCTCGTTCTGCGACCCAGTGGGGCATGTCCAGGTCAGTGGTGATTATGTGGAGTCTTGGCAGCCCCAGCCCATGTCGGCCTCGGCACTCAAGCTGGCCCAGGAGATCGCCGCCAAGGTGGTGAATGCCTTGGGTGGTCTGGGGATCTTTGGGGTGGAGTTGTTTGTGAAGGGCGATCAGGTCTGGTTTAGCGAGGTCAGTCCTCGACCCCATGACACCGGCATGGTGACCATGTGTTCGCAGGTCCAGAGTGAGTTCGAGCTCCATGCTCGGGCCATCCTGGGGCTACCAGTCAATACAGCCTTGCGTCGCCCAGGTGCATCAGCTGTCATCTATGGCGGAATGGAAGCCAAGGGCATTGCCTTTGAAGGGGTGGCCGATGCCCTGCGGGTACCCGAGAGCGACTTACGGTTGTTTGGCAAGCCAGAGTCGTTTGCCAAGCGACGCATGGGCGTGGCCCTGGCCAATGCCGACACGGTCGACGAGGCTCGAGAGCGGGCTAAGCTGGCGGCGAATCGCGTGAAGCCAGTCAGGGTTTAGTGGGTTTTAAGAGAGAGGGCAAGACATGCGCCTGTTGCACACGATGATTCGAGTCGGTGATTTGGAACGATCGATCCAGTTCTACACCAATGTGTTGGGGATGAACCTGATTCGGACGTCTGATCGGCCCGAGCAGAAGTACACCACTGCGTTTCTTGGGTTCGGTACGGGCAATGCCGAGGGTCAGGCGGAGATCGAATTGACCTACAACTACGGGGTCGGTCAGTACGATCACGGTTCTGCTTATGGGCACATTGCGATTGCAGTGGATAACGCAGCCGCGGCCTGTGATCGAATCCGCGCCGCTGGTGGCAACGTGACCCGGGAGGCTGGTCCTGTCAAAGGTGGCACAACCGTCATTGCCTTCGTCCAGGATCCCGACGGCTACAAGATCGAGTTGATTGAGCGGGGTGTTTAACGCGTGAGTATTTGGGTGACCACCTGAGCAACAGCCAGTCCCTGCTGTCGGGCAGTCGTCCATTTACCGCCCCACAGGGTCACAATGCGCTCGAAAGTCTCGACAGTCGACTCGCGGCTAGCAGAACTCATCGCCTGACCGTTGGGGCTACTGTTTTTCGCGTTGGTGACGAGTGTTTTGACGACGGGCCTTAGGCCGCTAAAGGTGGAGACGATGTCTTTCTCGGAGAGTGGCAACTCCAACACATGATTTGCTGCCTGGAGGAGCTCTTCAACTTCTTGTTTTGACGCCTCGATCTGGTCGGTGGTGGCCTGATGACTCTCGGTCGTACCAATCAGTAACTGGCTTTTCCAGGGCAGTAAAAAAATCAGACGGCCCTCTTTGTGCGGGATCGCCAATCCATGGGGCCAGGGTCTGTCGCAGATGATGTGAGAGCCTTTGATCAGATTCAGGCCATATTTCGATGGAATGCCGGAGTGACTCAAAAGTGTTTGAGCCCACGGACCTGCGGTGTTGACGATGACGTCGTATGTTTGCTCCCCCGAGTTTGTGACCACTGTTCCATTGCCGAAGACTCGAGTGACTTCCTCGCGCTTCAACCGGAGGCCGCGGTCAATTAGTCTTGAGAGAGCCCACTCGCCGAGTCGTCGGTCATCCATCGAGGCATCCCAGTACATCCAACCACCAAGAAATTTATTCGTGTCGAGTCCGGGCAGTGTAGACGCCAAGGTTCGTCTGTTGAGCCAACGCGAGGTTGGGAACCCTGATCCACGGGCCAGAAGGTCATAGAGCTTGACGCCAAGCCCAATCCACAACGCCTTCGTCCACTGCTGATTCGAGATCGGGACGACCAGGGCCATCTGGGCTGCGTGGTCGGTGCCCTGGGAGAGCCACCAACGCCTCTCTTGAAGAGCTTCTTTGACGAGATTGAGGCGACCCTGCGCCAGATAACGAAGTCCGCCATGGAGCATCTTTGTGGAGGCCGAACTGGTTTGAGACATGGGCTCTCGACTTTCATATAGGTCGACCCGATATCCACGATCTATAAGGGCCCAAGCTGACATCACGCCATTGATACCGCCGCCGATTACTGCGATATTTTTTTTATTCTCCGAGAAGCCTTCGACGCGGGTAAACCCCCGTGCCGATTCCTCCACCTTTTTGTCGTTTTTCTCTGGGATGCTTGTCATAAATCCGTCATAATTTCGTCACAAAAGTTGTTCATCAGAATAAATCAACAGGAGATGACCATGCTGAAATTTGCATTCGCGGCTGTCGCATTGACGATGGCCTCTACCGTGGCGGCACAAGACAGCTGCGGGCATCGCGGGGATCTGGATAAGCTCTACTGCGATGAAAATAAGGATCTAGTGGCCGATACGCCCAAGGATTCGAAGAAGCTCAAAAACCCCAACACGCTCGTCTTTACGTACACCCCTGTAGAAGACCCTGCGGTTTACGAGAAGATTTTTAAGCCATTCACGGATCACCTGGCTGCGTGCACCAAGAAGAAAGTGGTGTTCTATCAAGTCCAGTCTAACGCTGCCGAAATTGAGGCCATGCGCTCCGGACGACTACATGTTGGTGGATTTTCTACTGGCCCTACAGCATTTGCGGTGAACATCGCTGGAGCGGTTCCTTTCGCAGTGAAGGGCTATGAAAAAGAGTTCCAGGGCTACAACCTGATCGTGATCGTCAAGAAGGACAGTGCCTTTAAGACGATGGCTGACCTAAAGGGTAAGAAGTTTGCTCACACCGCTCCGTCGTCCAACTCTGGTCACATGGCCCCTATGGCCCTTTTCCCTAAGCAAGGGCTCAACCCAGGGAAGGACTACAACATCTTGTTTTCGGGGAAGCATGACCAGTCTGTAATGGGTGTGAACTCTGGGGACTACGACGGTGCCGCCGTTGCCTCCGACGTGTTCGAGCGGATGGTCTCGCGTGGGCAGGTCAAGGAAGAGGATTTCCGAATTATCTACCGCAGCCCTAAGTTCCCGACCTCATCCTTCGCCTACGCGCATGACTTGGAGCCCAAGTTCCGCGATCAAATGCTGAAGTGCTTCTACGATTACCGTTTCCCGGAAGAGATGAAAAAGGCATTCGCTGGTGCTGATCGCTTCTTCCCCGTTACTTTCGAGAAGGACTGGGCGGTGGTTCGTCAGGTCTCTGAGGCTGGTGGTAAGAAGTTTGACAAAGCCGCCTATGATCAGGAGCAGGCCAAGGCCGCTGCCAAGAAGAAATAGTTGGGCTACGGCTGATGCATCCAGGTCTCTCCATTCGGCAGTTAGAAAAGTCGTACACACAGGGCAAGCCGGTGCTCAAGGGAATTTCCCTTGAGCTCGGTGCCCGAGAGGTCGTCGCCATCATCGGGCCCTCGGGTACTGGCAAGTCCACCTTGATTCGTTGCATTAATCGACTGGTACAGCCCAGTGCCGGGGAAATTTGGTTCCAGGGGCAGGATCTGGTCAAGCTCTCTCGCAAAAGTCTCCGAGAAGCCAGGCGCCAAATTGGCATGGTCTTCCAGGAATACAACCTGGTGGAGCGACTGACTGTGATGGAAAATGTCCTGTCAGGCCGTCTTGGATACATGTCGGCTTGGTCAGCGTGGTTCAGACGTTACAAAGCGGCAGACATTGAGCTGGCTTTTACGCTCCTGGAGCAGGTGGGCTTGGCTGGGTTTGAGCATCAGCGGGCTGACAGCCTCTCGGGTGGCCAACGTCAACGCGTTGGTATTGCCAGGGCTGTCATGCAACACCCTAAATTGCTGTTGGCCGACGAACCCACGTCATCGTTAGATCCGAAAACCTCGGTGGAGGTCATGCAGATCTTGGTAGAGATGGGTGAGCGGCTCCAGATTCCAATTGTGATCAACATGCACGATGTCGCACTGGCCCAGAAATTTGCGTCCCGGATCATCGGTATGTCTGGCGGGGCGGTGGTTTATGACGGTGCGCCGGCTGGTCTGAGCACACAAATTCTGCAGTCCATCTATGGCGGGGAGGAATGGCTGCAGTAGCCTTTCAAAGAAGGCCTCTCATCTGGGTGGGGTGGCTTTTCGGTCTGGCTTATGTTGCCTATGCAGCGGGTCAGCTCGAGCTGACGTGGCCTCGTTTTCTGCTGGGGCTCGACAACGGCGCTAAATTCCTCGACCGCATGTTTCCGCCGGTCATCATTCAACCGGATTCGATGGCCAGGGGACTCCTCGAGAGCCTTGAGATTGCCGTCCTGTCGTCTTTCATGGGGATCCTCTTCTCCCTCCCGGTGGGCGTTCTGGGGGCGAGAAATTTGATGCCCTCTTGGATCACAGCGCCGACGCGTGCATTGGTAGCGGTGTGCCGCTCATTTCACCCGGTAATCGTTGCAATTGTCTTCGTGAAGGCTGTGGGTTTTGGGGCCATGGCTGGGATCCTCACTCTGACCGTAGCATCGATAGGCTTTATTGGAAAGCTCTTCACTGAGGCGATCGAGGAGATTTCCCCTAAACAGGTCGAGGCCGTTCGGGCGACTGGTGCACCCTTTGTCAGCCTACTCACCTACGGGGTGTTTCCACAGGTCATGTCTCGGTTCATTGGGTTTGCTAGTTACCAAGTGGATTCCAACCTTCGGAATTCCACGATGGTGGGGATTGTTGGCGCCGGTGGTATTGGTGGGACGCTCTTCTCAGCTTTTCAGCGTTATGACTACGACTTCGTCTGCGCCATCATTCTGGCGATTGTCGCCATGATCATGATCGGTGAAACCCTCGCAAGATGGGTTCGAAAAATCTTGGGTGTTGACTCAAAAGGCAGTGATGACTGAACAAGCTGCGCAGAGCCTTCTTCCCTCTAACACCCAAACAGGACGTCGCTGGAGTCGGTTTACACCGGTAGAGAGGGCCGGCCGACTGATTCTGCTGGTGGTATTGGTCGCAGCGGTGGTGATGTCGATTCGGCACGTTGAAGTCATACCGGAATTTTTATGGGACGCGCCCGCGCAGATGCAGGATCTGCTCTCTCGGATGTGGCCAATCGACTGGTCCTATTACGCCGATGGGGTTCATGAACCGTTACTGGAGACGATTCACATTGCGACACTGGGAACCATCATCGCGATTGCTTTGGCGATTCCAGTTGGCGTGTTGTCAGCAGGGAATATCGTCCGTTCCAAACCCTGGAATCTGGTCGCACGATTGATTTTGGTGAGTTCCCGATCGGTCAACTCGCTGATCTGGGCGCTTTTGTTTGTGGGGGTCTTCGGACCAGGGGCCTTGGCGGGGACCATCGCGATTGCCTTTCGGTCGATTGGGTTTGTTGGCAAGTTAATTGGCGAGGCTCTCGAGGAATGTGATCCGAAGCCCATCGAGGCGCTTCGCGCCACCGGAGCCAGCTCCATGACTGTCTTGCTGAAGGCTTATTGGCCCCAGATCGCTCCAACGTTCTGGTCGGTGGCATTGTTTCGCTGGGATATCAACGTTCGAGAATCAGCCGTCTTGGGTTTGGTTGGCGCTGGCGGTATTGGAATGGCTTTGGACACCACGATGAATTTGTTCCAGTGGGACCGGGTCTCTCTCATCTTGGCCTCAATCTTCGTTATCGTGCTCATCGCCGAAGTGGTTGTCACCCAGGTTCGTAAGCGAATCATCTGATGGGGGCTGGACCAAGATCGCTTTCTGGGCTTCAGCCAAGAGATAGTATTCAGGTTTTGTTTTTTGACATCGATGACACGTTCACCCTGAATGGACGAGTCCGTTCGACCGCATTCGCAGCGCTCGAGGCGTGGCAGGCGTCCGGACGGTTAGCGGTTGCTGTAACGGGTCGACCAGCAGGCTGGTGTGACCACTTTGCAAGGATGTGGCCGATTCACTCGGTGATTGGCGAGAACGGGGCTTTCTGGTTTTCCTATCAGCCAGACCAAAAACGGCTGGACCGTGTCTTTCTATCCGACACACCTCCAGGGGAAGCTTTGCGAGCTCGCTTGTCGGAGGTGGAGCGCAGCATCCTGGCCCAGTTCCCAGCGGTAAAAATCGCCAGTGACCAGGCCTATCGACTGTACGATTTGGCCATTGATTTTGCTGAGGATGTCGTTCCGCCCCTCTCGTTGCTGAAGGCTGACCGGATAGCTGACCAGATGAGAGCCATGGGTATGACGGCGAAGGTCAGTTCTATCCATGTCAATGGGTGGTTCGGGGAGCACGACAAATATCGGGCCTGTGTCGAGTGGCTGGATCGCGTCTTGGGCCAGACAGAGCAGCAGGGTCATGGCTTGAGCGTGTATGTCGGCGATTCCCTGAATGACGAGCCGATGTTTGCCAGGTTTCCATGGTCAGTCGGTGTTGCCAATGTCCAGCCGTTTCTGTCACAAATGACGGATCCGCCTGCTTTTGTGACCCCCGGGGAAGGGGCGGACGGGTTTTGCGAGCTGGTCGAGCATTTGCTTCGGGTGGGTCCCTAACGGCTCGGAACAAAAAGACGGGGATCCTTGTCTCATATGGGCGGTTTCAACTGTCTCTGCTCAAATCAAAAGGAAAACCCCATGAAAAAGTTGATCTTGGCTGTATCCGTTGGTCTATTTAGTCAGGTGGCTCTCGCCCATGGCTGTCCGGGTGAGATGAAAAAGATTGATGCAAAACTGCCGACTGCAACCCTCGGTGCTTCCGATGCCTCCAAGGTGAAAGAGCTGCGGGCTCAGGGTGAAAAGCTTCACAAAGAGGGCAAGCACACCGAGTCCATGCAAACTCTGGCTGAGGCCAAAAAGCTGCTCGGCCTGTAAAAAAGAAACGGCCCCATCAGTTCATGAGGGGCCGTTCAAGTTGGTGGAGCCGGCGGGAATCGAACCCGCGTCCGCAAGTCTTCCAAAGACAGTTCTACATACTTAGTCGTTTTACTTGGATTTAACCGAACTGATTAGCCAAACGACAGGCCGGCAGTCAGCGATCCGCTTGTTTTAGGCATCCGACCCACGGCTTGACGGATGACGATCTGATGTAAATGACACTGCTGCGGGTTTTACCCCGCCTGGCCCATCAGAGAACCAGTGCAGCGCCCGCCGGGTTTAAGCGGCGAGAGCGAAACGCTCGTCGTTGGCGTTTGTTAATGTCCGAATGGATTTACGAGGGAATCGGTCCTCGGTATGCCCTGTTCTCCTTCACTACCCACGTCGAAACCAGGTCGGCCCCAATGTCAGAAGACAGGCGCGAAGTATGCGCCCCTTGAACCCCAGATTCAAGGTTTCTTTTACTTCAATTGATTTGAATGCTGTGGTGAAGGGACTTTAGGCTAGAGCGTTCGGTCAGCCCGCATGATGCCGTCAGCCCAAGCGACTGATGACTCAGTTAACAACACCACTCAACGAACAGGAGCCCACCAGTGCCTACTATTTTTGACCCAATCTCTGTAGATGACCTTCAGCTGTCTAACCGGATGGTCATGGCCCCACTCACCCGCAGCCGCGCAGGCGAAGGTAACGTGCCAACCGACCTGATGGCCACTTACTACACCCAGCGGGCATCTGCTGGACTGATCATCACCGAGGCCAGCCAGGTGAGTCCCCAGGGCCAGGGCTACATTGCCACGCCAGGTGTCCACTCGGCCGAGCAGGTGGCTGGCTGGAAAAAGGTCAACCAGTCCGTCCATGCGGCTGGCGGCAAGACCTGTCTGCAGCTCTGGCATGTGGGCCGTATTTCCCACAGCTTCTTCCAACCCGGTGGCGCCGCGCCTGTGGCGCCGTCTGCCATTCAGCCAGCTATGAAGGCCTATACCGACAAAGGTTTTGAGGACTGCCCGCTGCCCCGTGCCCTGGAGACCGCTGAGGTCCAGGCCTTGGTCGAGACCTATCGGCAGGCCGCTCAACATGCGAAGGATGCAGGTTTTGACATGGTGGAGGTCCATGCGGCCAATGGCTATCTGATCGACCAGTTCCTGCGCGACAAGACCAACCAGCGCACCGATACCTACGGCGGTTCCATCGAGAACCGTGCTCGCTTCCTGATCGAGGTGGTCAAGGCCGTTCTGCAGGTCTACCCAGCCCACCGAGTCGGCTGCCGGATCTCCCCGGTCTCCCAGTTCAACGACATTGATGACAGCAATCCCGCGGCCTTGTTCGGCTACGTGGCTCAGCAACTGGGTTCGCTCAAGCTTGGCTATCTGCACATCATCGAAGGCCAGACGGGTGGTTCTCGTGATGCAGACCAGCGGGTGGACTTTGCCGGACTCCGCCAATCCTTCAAGCAGGCCGGTGGACGTCTGACCATGGTGAACAATGGCTACACCAAAGAGATGGGAGAGTCCGCTGTGTCGACTGGGTCTGCGGACCTGGTGGCCTACGGCGTGCCCTTCCTGGCCAACCCCGACCTGGTGGCCCGATTCAAGCATGGTCACCCACTGAATGCGCCTGACCAGGCGACGTTCTATGGCGGTGGGGAAAAGGGTTATACCGACTATCCGGTCCACGCGGGCTAACTTAAGTTGCTGGCATGAAGACCCTTGTGATTTTGACGGGCCACAGCCGTGGCCTGGGCGCCGCCTTGACCGACGAGCTGCTGGGCCTGGGCTGCTCGGTCATTGGCCTGTCCCGAAAGAGTCTTGTGCCCAAAGGGGCCGCCAAGCCTGGTTGCTTTTTCGACCAGGTGGCCATCGACCTGGCGGATTCAGAAGCCTTGGGTCGTCTGCTGGCCGATGACTGTCTGAGCAAACCTATTCGGGATGCCGACCGGGCGATCTTGATCAACAACGCTGGGCTTCTCAATCCAGTGGGTTTGGTAGGTGAGCAGTCACCAACCGAGATCGCTCAATCCGTGTCGACCAACGTGACTGCCGTCCTGATGCTGACCAACTGGTTCGCCAAGGTGTCCCAGAAGACGGCGGATCGCCGGCTGGTGCAGGTCTCCAGTGGCGCGGCCCGCAGTGCCTACTCAGGCTGGAGCGTCTATTGCGCCACCAAGGCCGCCCTGGACCATCATGTTCGCTGTCTGGCGATGGAGGCTGAGCAGCCTCATTCCCCCTCCTTTGGACTCAAGATCTGTAGCCTGGCTCCCGGTGTGATTGACACGGATATGCAGGCCCAGGTTCGGGCCAGCGACTTGGCCTCTTTCCCCATGCGTCCCAAGTTCGACGAGCTCAAGGCCAGTGGCAGCCTAGCCAGTCCAGAGGATGTCTCCCAACGTCTGTGCAAGCACTTGTTTTCAGACGGTTTTGGCAAGGACCCCGTGGCCGATTTGCGGTCTATCGGCTGATTTGAGCGGTTTTGACCCCCATACCGAAGGGGGGTACGGTAGCCGGCATCGGGGGCTTTAAACCGGTAAAATGGGGGGATTCTAAAAATTCACCTGACCTAATCAGGACGCCAAAGGCCCCATGGATTCCTTCGCCAAAGAAACACTTCCCGTCAGCCTAGAACAAGAGATGCGCAAGTCCTATCTGGACTATGCGATGAGCGTGATTGTTGGCCGTGCATTGCCAGACGTTCGTGACGGCCTGAAGCCGGTTCACCGTCGCGTGTTGTTTGCCATGCACGAGCTGAACAACGACTGGAACCGTGCCTATAAGAAATCCGCCCGTATCGTCGGTGACGTGATCGGTAAGTACCACCCGCACGGCGACTCGGCCGTCTACGACACGATTGTTCGAATGGCCCAGGATTTCTCCCTGCGTTACATGTTGGTCGATGGTCAGGGTAACTTTGGTTCGGTCGACGGCGACAACGCTGCGGCCATGCGATACACCGAGATTCGTCTGGCCAAGGTGGCCCACGAGCTGCTAGAGGACCTGGACAAAGAGACGGTCGACTTCGGCCCCAACTACGACGGCTCCGAGAAAGAGCCGCTCATCATGCCGGCTCGCATTCCCAATCTGCTGATCAACGGCTCGTCTGGCATCGCGGTGGGCATGGCCACCAACATCCCGCCTCACAATCTGAATGAAGTGGTTGCTGGCTGTCTGCATCTGCTGGCCAATCCAGAAGCGACGGTCGACGACTTGATGGAGCTGATCCCGGCGCCCGATTTCCCAACCGCCGGCATCATCTACGGCATTGAAGGCGTCCGTCAGGGCTACCGCACAGGGCGTGGTCGTTGCGTCATGCGGGCCCGCACCCACTTCGAGGACATCGACAAGGGCTCACGTCAGGCCATCATTGTCGATGAGCTGCCGTATCAGGTAAACAAGCGTTCGCTGCTCGAGCGCATTGCCGAACTGGTGAACGAAAAGCGCCTGGAGGGCATATCCGACATTCGCGATGAGTCGGACAAGTCCGGCATGCGGGTGGTCATCGAGCTCAAGCGTGGTGAGCTGCCCGAGGTGGTGCTCAACAACCTGTACAAGAACACCCAGCTGCAAGACAGCTTCGGCATGAACATGGTGGCCTTGGTCGATGGCCAGCCCCGGACGCTGAACCTCAAGCAGATGCTCGAGGCCTTCTTGGCCCATCGCCGGGAGGTGGTCACACGTCGCACCGTCTTCGAGCTTCGCAAGGCCCGTGAGCGTGGCCATGTCTTGGAGGGCCTGGCGGTTGCAGTGTCCAACATGGACGAGATGATTGCCCTGATCAAGTCTTCACCAACGCCAGTTGAGGCCCGTGAAGGCCTGATGAACCGAACCTGGAAGGCTGATCTGGTCCGCGAACTGCTGGCACGTGCCACCGAGACCACGGTGGCCGAAGCCTTCAGGCCTGACAACGTCACACAGGACACTGGTCTGGTACCGGATGGCTATCGCCTAAGCGAGACCCAGGCCCAGGAAATTCTGCAGATGCGTCTGCAGCGCCTGACGGGTCTGGAGCAAGACAAGATCGTCGGTGAGTACAAAGAGATCATCGAGAAGATCGCCGACCTGCTGGACATTCTGGCCAAGCCCGCGCGCATCACCGCGATCATCAATGAAGAGCTGGAGTCGGTCTCCAAAGAGTTCTCAGACAAGCGCCGCTCGACCATTGAGCTCAATGCCGAAGAGCTACAGACCGAAGACCTGATCACGCCGCAAGAGATGGTGGTCACGCTGACCCACGGTGGCTATATCAAGAGCCAGCCGCTGTCGGAGTATCAGGCGCAGCGTCGTGGTGGCCGAGGCAAGACAGCCACTGCCACCAAGGAAGACGACTGGATCGATCAGCTCTTCATTGCTAATACCCACGACATGATCCTGGCCTTCTCGAATCGAGGTCGGGTCTATTGGCTTAAGGTCTGGGAAGTGCCTCAGGGTTCACGGGCGTCTCGCGGCAAGCCGCTGGTGAACGTCTGGCCCCTAGAAGACAACGAAAAGATCAACGTGGTTCTGCCTGTGAAGGCGTTTGATGACGATCACTTCGTCTTCATGGCCACCTCCATGGGTACCGTCAAAAAGACGCCACTGTCTGCCTTCTCTCGTCCCATGAAGCGCGGCATCATCGCCTGCTCTCTGGATGAGGGGGATGTCCTGATTGGTGCAGCCCTGACCGATGGACAACACGACATCATGCTGTTCTCCAGTGCTGGCAAGGCGGTTCGATTTGCCGAGTCCGATGTTCGACCCATGGGCCGAGAGGCCCGCGGTGTTCGTGGCATGAACTTGGAGTCCGGCCAAGAGCTGATCAGCATGATTGCCACTTCTGACGACCAGGCCTATGTGTTGACTGCTACCGAGAATGGCTATGGCAAACGTACCTTGGTCTCTGAGCACACCCGTCATGGCCGTGGTACCAAGGGCATGATTGCCATTGCCGACAGCGAGCGCAATGGCCGGGTGGTTTCAGCGTGCCTGGTTCATGAGACCGACGAGATCATGCTGATCACAGACCGCGCTGTGGTGGTTCGCACCCGCGTATCAGAGGTTCGTGCTTTGGGTCGTGCGACCCAGGGTGTGACTCTGATCTCGGTTGACGAGGGCAGCAAACTGGTCGGTGTTCAGCGCATCGCCGAGGCCGATGGAGTGGCTGACGCGGAGCTCAGTGATGAATCACTGAGCGACGAAGAGACCGCGCTCGACCCAGATCAGCAGTAGGACCACCAGTAACAAGAAGAGGGTGTTGGCGACCAGCATCAGCATGGGTCGCCAACCCAATGCGGCCAGTTCGCGAAGGCTGGTCTTGACCCCGAGCCCTGCTACGGCCAGCAGAATCAACGTTCTGGAGGCAGTCGAGCCCACATCGATGAGTTCCTTTGGAATGGAGAAGACATTCACCAGAGCGAACAGGCCAAAGAAGCCGACCAGGAAGAGCGGGATCAAGGTGCTTTTGGCACCGGCCTGATCAGCCTGACTGGCTCGGCTGGTGATGAAAATCCCCACACCCAAGACCACTGGCGCGAGCATGGCTACGCGCAGCAGCTTGACGTAAGAGGCCATCTCGGCCGATCCCTCTCCGCCATGTACCAAGGCTGCACCCACCACTTGAGCGACGTCGTGAATGGTGCCCCCGAACAGCATGGCGGATTCGGCACTGCTGAGCTGCAAAGCGTTGGCCAGCATGGGATAGAGGACCATGGCCACGGTCGAGAGGGCGGTCACCCCCACGACCGTGAACAGGGTCATGCGTTCTTTGTCGGGATGGTTGGGCAGGGCCGCAGAGATGGCCATGGCCGCGCTGGCCCCGCAGATCGATACCGCGCCACAGGCCAGAATGCCCTCGTCCTTGGTTCGGCCCAGCCACTTCGCCAGCAGCATGCCAAACAGAAGGGTCAGGRAAATACCGCCGATAACGGTGATGAAGGGGGCGGCTCCCAGGCTCTCGACCATGTCGAGTGAGAGCCGCAGGCCCATGAGGGCAACCCCCAGCCGCAGGAGTGTTTTGGTGGTGAAAGTGATCCCTGTGGCCAGTTTGGAGCCGGCCAGGATGCTGTTAAATGCCATGCCCAGCAGCAAGGCGTAGAGAAACAGCGGTCCGCCGTAGCTCTGAGAGATCAGGGTTGAGGCGGCTGCGATCAGCGCGCAGAGCAGGACGCCGGGTAGGCGGGCCGAGACCCACTGGAATTGATTCACCATGGGGTAGCATCTTAACGTGTCCACTTTTGCTTCTTATTGCGCTCTGGTACTGGATATCGAGCGATCATGCATTCGCATCGATTGGCGGCCGACATGACCGACGCCCTGCTACAGGTCTTTCTGATCATTGGCATTGGGGTGCTGGTGGCCTGGCTGGGCTGGATCGATGAACAGGCCACGCAGATCTTTTCCGGCCTAATTACCAGGGTGTTTCTGCCGGCGCTGTTGTTTCGCGCCATGGCCTCTGTGGACTTTGCGACCCTGAGCCTGGGGCCCATCGTGGGCTATCTGTCGGCGACCGTCGCTGTTTTTGTACTGGTCTATGGGCTGGCGTATCGGTACGCCGACTGGTTTGGGGCGTCTGGATCGTCCAGCGCAGCTGGTTCGACGGTTGGGGCCGGTTCGCCAGGGCATGCAGACACCGCGGGCGGTCTGGCCGCTTCGGCGGCTATTTCGGCGACTTTTTCCAACAACGTGATGATCGGCATCCCCTTGGTGAAGCTGTTCTATGGCCCTGAGGGCCTGGTGGTGCTGCTGACCGTGTTGACCATGCACTCCTTGGTCATGCTGGGTGCGGGCATCGTGGGCTTTGAGCTCGCCGTTCGGGGTCGATCCCGTCGCTCCAAGCTGATGACCCTCAAGCACTTGGTCCAGAGCGCGGTGCTGCACCCGATTGTGATTCCGATCTATCTGGGTCTGCTGGTGAGCCTGGTCGGCTGGGAATTGCCGGTCCTGATTGACAGCACCCTGGCCTCCATGGGCAATGTGGCTGTACCGGCCTGTCTGTTGTTGCTGGGCGCCTCGGTTTTTCAGTCCCGGCACCAGGTAAAGCCCAAGGGGGTTGCGCCGGTCCTGGTCTTTAAGCTGGTCATCCATCCGTTGTTGGTCTTTTCGGTGGCGCAGTTCGCCTTGGGGCTGCCGCCTATGACGGTGGCCGTTCTGACCACCATGGCCAGCCTGCCGACAGGCTCCAACCCCTATCTGCTGTCTCAACGCTACAACCAAGGGGTCTCGCTGGCGGCCACCGCGGTGGTCGCGACCACAGCAATGACGGCAATTTCGTTACCCTATGTGCTTTCACTCTTTTCTTCTATTCGATAGGTGACCCATCGTGGCGCAACGACGGCCTTTTAACTTCGCCCCTGGACCAGCTGCTCTGCCTGAGGCGGTCCTCGAGAGAGCCGCAGCAGAGATGCTGGATTGGCATGGCACTGGCATGTCCGTGATGGAGATGAGCCATCGAGGCCCGCATTTTTTGTCGATCTTTGAGAAGACCCTGGCGGACTTTCGCAGCCTGCTGGGACTTGGGCCCGGCCACAAGATCCTTTTTATGCAGGGTGGTGCCTCTGCTCAGAACGCCATCGTTCCGATCAACCTCTTGGCCGACAACCCCAAGTGTGACTATGTGCACACCGGCCATTGGTCAGCCAAGTCTCTGAAGGAAGCACAGCGCTACGGTGACATGCACCTGGCGGCCAGTGCCGAGCAGCCCCGTGAACTCGACGGGGCCATGGCGCCGGCCTTTGGCTATGTGCCGCCTCTGAATGACTGGCAGGTGCGGCCAGACGCAGCCTATCTGCATATCTGTGGCAACGAGACCATCGGTGGCGTGGAGTATCACCAATGGCCAGACTTGGCCGCTTTGGGCGCGCCGAACGTCCCCCTGGTGATTGACATGTCATCGCACATTCTCTCGAGGCCCATGGACTTTTCGAATGTGGCCCTGGCCTATGGTGGCGCACAGAAAAATATTGGGCCGTCTGGCCTAACCTTTGTCATTGTTCAGGAGCAGTTGATTCGCGAGCGGGCTCCCAAGGCCATGGCCAGTTGCCCCAGCGTCTTTGATTACCGCGGTGTGCTGGACAACGATTCCATGCTCAACACCCCCTCGACCTATCCGATCTACATCGCAGGCCTGGTCTTTGAGTGGCTGCTGGAGCAGGGCGGCGTGCAGGCCATGGGCCGGCTCAATGCCCAGAAGGCGGCACTGCTCTACAGCGCCTTTGACGGGTCAGACTTCTATCAGACCAAAGTGGCTCGCTCGAGCCGCTCCTGGATGAATGTGCCGTTTTACCTGCCGGATGATCGGCTCTATGAACCCTTCTTGGCCAAGGCCAAGGAGAGAGGGCTGCTGAGTCTGAAAGGACACAAGGCCGTGGGCGGTCTGCGTGCCAGCATCTACAACGCCATGCCACTCGAGGGTGTGCAGGCCCTGGTGGCCTTCCTGGCTGATTTTGAGAAGGAGCAGGCATGACCCCTGAGCAGCTCAAAGGATTCCGAGACCGCATTGATGCTCTAGACGACGAGATCATCAAGCTATTGGTCGAGCGGGCTGGTGTGGTCCAAGAGGTGGGCCGCAACAAGCACAAGGTCGGTGCGGCTGTTTTTCGTCCCGAGCGCGAGGTGGCCATCATCGAGCGCATGTGTGAGTCGAACAAGGCCCTGGGTGGCCCGCTGCCAGACCAGTCGATTGCCGCGATCTGGTTGGAAATCATTTCCGGCTGTCGCGCTCTGGAAAGGGTGATGCGGGTGTCGTATCTGGGCCCTGCTGGCACCTACAGCGAGCAGGCCGTGCGGACGCTGTTTGGCCACCGGGTGGAGTTCTTCCCCTGTGCCAGCCTGGACGAAGCCTTGTCGTTGGCCGAGAAGGGCAGCACCGACTGCGCCTTGCTGCCGATTGAAAACTCGATTGAGGGCACGGTGGGTCGCAGCCTGGATCTGTTGTTGAACACGTCGCTGCAGATCAGTGCCGAGGTCTCGATTCCCATTCACCACAGCCTGCTTCACAAGACGGGTGAGGTCAAACAGGTCAAACAGATTACCGCCCATGCCCAGGCCCTGGCCCAGTGTCAGCGCTGGTTGGATGCGCACATGCCTGACGTTCCCCGGGTGCCGGTGGCCAGCAATGGCCATGCCGCTGAGTTGGCCGCCAAAGATCCGAGCGTGGCAGCGATTGCAGGCCAGACCGCTGCCCAGCACTATGGCTTGAGTGCTTTGGCCGAACGCATTGAGGACGACCCCAGCAACCGGACTCGTTTTGCAGCCCTGGGCAACTTCCAGCCGGATGGTTGCGGTGTTGACCAGACCTCGCTGATTCTGTCGGTACCGGATAAGGCTGGAGCCATGTTGTCTTTGATCGAACCCTTGGCTCGTCATGGGGTGTCGATGAAGCGCTTTGAGTCTCGTCCCGCCCGGCAACTCGGTGCGGGCAAGAATGGCTGGGAATACTTCTTCTATGTGGACCTGGTGGGCCACAAGACCGATCCACAGGTGGCTTTGGCGCTTGCCGAGATTCAGTCCAAGGCCGGGCTCTTCAAGCTCTTGGGCTCTTACCCTTTGTTCGAGAAGTTGACCGCTCCGGCCATGCCCTCGGCTGGATCCGAGGAGGCTGTCTGATGGCCAACGACCTGGCTCAGCGCGCACCAGATTACATTCGCGCCATTGCGCCCTATCAGGGTGGTCGGCCCATTGGCGAGATCGCTCGTCGTTTTGGATTTCGGGAGGACCAGATCGTCAAGCTGGCCTCCAATGAAAACCCCCTTGGCATGAGCCCCAAGGCCAGGCAGGCCATGCTCGAGGCCAGCCAGGATCTGGGGCGCTACCCCGATGGCAATGGCTTTGAACTCAAACAGGCGATCGCCAAAAAGTTTGGACTGCCCGAGAACACCATCACCCTTGGTAATGGCAGCAACGACATCTTGGAGTTGGTGGCCCATACCTTTCTAAAGCCCGGGGTTGGGTCGGTCTATTCGGACCATTCCTTTGCGGTCTATGCCCTGGCGACCCAGGCGGTTGGTGGCCAGTCGGTTGTGGTGCCAGCAGATCCCAAGACGTTGGGCAATGACTTATCGGCCTTGGCTGCTGCCGTCACGCCCAACACCGGCGTGATCTGGCTGGCCAATCCAAACAATCCGACTGGTAGCTTTCTGCCGGGCGCAGAGATTCGTACTTTTTTGAAAGACTTGCCCGGGTCGGTATTGCTTGTTTTGGATGAGGCCTACACCGAATTTCTATCGCCGGCCGATCGATACAACGCTTTTGACTGGATTGCAGACGCGCCGAACCTGCTCATCTCGCGCTCGTTTTCCAAGGCCTATGGTCTGGCGGGTCTGCGCGTGGGCTATGGCGTCGCGCACCCGGATGTCACTGACTTGTTGAACCGGGTTCGTCAGCCATTTAATGTCAACAGCCTGGCTCAGGCTGCGGCGACAGCGGCCTTGTTTGACGAGGACTTTCTAAAGACCTCCTACGACTGCAACCAGGCGGGCCTGGTCCAACTCACTAAGGGCCTGGAGGCGCTCGGATTGGGTGTGATGCCGTCGCGCGGCAACTTTGTTCTAGTCGATCTCTCGACCCGTCAGCCCAACGCCAAGCCCATTGATGCGTTGGGCAGCAAGGTCTTCGATGCCCTGTTGGCGAAAGGCGTGATCACCCGGCCCGTTGGCAATTACGGCCTGCCCAATCATCTGCGGGTGTCCATTGGTACGGCGGCTGAGAACGAAGCCTTTCTAAAGGCGATGGGTCAGGTGGCTCAGACGCTTTGGCCATGATCGACGAACTGGTTATTGTTGGCGTGGGCTTGATTGGGGGCTCGATGGCCCGCGCTGCCCGTCAACACGGTTTGGCCAAGCGCATCGTGGGCGTTGATCAACGAGCTGCCGCCGCCATTTTGGACATGGGTCTGGTGGATGAGAGCTTTGAGAGTCTGAAGGCTTATGGCAAAGCCAGGCATCACAACAAGGGTGATCAACAAGCCCAGCGGGTCTTGGTGATGGCTGTGCCGCCCACGGCGTGTGCTGCTTTGCTGGCCGATGTGATCGATGATTTTGGATCTCATTTCTGGACTGCGGTCACCGACGTCAGCAGCACCAAGCACGCTGTAGTGGATGCAATCGATGACCTGCGAAGGACCATCGCTGCGGGCGAGGATCACCAGGCCCAGAAACGATTGGCCCATCTATTGGGTTCGTATGTCTCTTCTCACCCCATGGCGGGTTCTGAGCTCAATGGGCCTTCGGCCTCGCGGGCCGACTTGTTTGTGGGTGCCAGGGTTTTTGTCTCTGACTGGCCCGAGACCCATGAGTCCGCGACTGCCTTGATCGAGGGCCTGTGGCTTGGCATGGGTGGTCAGCCTGTCAAGCTACCGATTCAGGATCACGATGCGCTGCTGGCAGCGATCAGTCACTTCCCGCACCTGGTGTCTTTTGTTCTCGCGGGCTTGCTGTGCAACAGCGCGCAGGCCTCCGCAGCGCAGAGTCTGCATGGTGGTGGCCTGCGTGACACCACTCGCATTGCGGGCTCGTCTCCCGAGCTCTGGGCGGACATTCTGCTCGACAACCGTGACGAGGTATTGCAATTGATGCCCCAGTGGCAGTTGGCTTTTGGTGAGATGGTCTCGGCCTTGCAGGTCGGTGATCGACAGGGCCTGATGCAATTGCTGCAAAAAGCATCGCACTGGCGACGGCAGTTCTCCTGATGGCTCGTTGCCTGAACTGATCCATGGCCTCACCCTCTTACACCCTTGATCTCAGGCGGTCGGCGATCGGCACGGTTCAGTTGCCCGGCAGCAAGAGCCTGTCCAACCGGGCCCTGTTGCTCGCGGCACTGGCCACTGGTCAGACGCAGATCCGTGGTCTCTTGGATTCCGATGACACCGCGGTGATGATTGAGTCGCTCAGAAGACTGGGCGCTCGACTCGACCAGCAGTCACTTGAGTCCACTTCGAGTGCGGTGGGTCCCGAGGTCATCTGGGTCGTCGAGGGAACCGGCGGTTGTTTTCCATCGGTCGGTAGCCAGACCGAGCCGATTGACTGCTTCATTGGAAACTCTGGCCTGACCATTCGCACACTGCTGCCGGCGATTGTGGCTGCTCAGGCCGGCACTGGATCTGTGACGGTGCTGCGAGGCGTGGACCGAATGCATGAGCGGCCCATCAAAGACTTGGTCGATGGCCTACGGCAGTTGGGCGCTCAGATCGACTACCTGGGGCAGGAGGGCTACCCGCCGCTGCGCGTGACCGGGGTGGCACTGAAGCCGAAGTCAGAGATCGTGGTCAAGGGCAATACCTCGAGTCAGTTTCTAACCGGCTTGCTGCAAGCTGCGCCTCAACTGAGTCGTCAGTGGCACCAGCCGGTGGTGGTGCGCGTTGAAGGGGAGTTGATCAGCCGTCCCTACGTGGACTTGTCGATCGGCATGCTGCGTCAGTTCGGCGTGGCGATTCAGGAGTCGGCACCCAATTGTTTTGTGGTGCAGCCCTGCGATCTGGTGAGCCCGGGTGCGTTGTTTGTTGAAGGCGATGCCTCGTCGGCCTCTTATTTTCTGGCGGCGGGACTCTTGGGTGGCGGACCGATTCGGGTTCAGGGTGCGGGACGCACCAGCCTGCAGGGTGATGTTCAGTTCGCGCATGCCTTGGCCCAGATGGGCGCCCAGATCACCTGGGGGGATGACTACATTGAGAGCCGGGCAGCCGGCTTCGATGCGAGTGGTCTGCCCATCGTTCAGGCAGTGGACCTGGATTGCAATCACATTCCTGATGCGGCGATGACCTTGGTAGCCGTGGCCCTCTATGCCAAGACGCCTACGCGTCTGCGCAACATTGGGTCCTGGCGGGTGAAGGAGACCGACCGCATTGCCGCCATGGCGGCTGAAGCCCGCAAGCTTGGCGCCACGGTCGAAGAGGGGCCGGACTTCATTGTGGTGACGCCGCCGGCCCAGCTTCGCACCGCCTCTCTCCGCACCTACGATGATCACCGCGTGGCGATGTCGTTCGCGCTGACGAGCTTCGTTCACGCCGGCGACATGGACGGCGACATGGGTGGCGAGGGGGTTAATGCCCCCGGCGGTGAGACCGTGATTCCATCGGTCGAGACGCGGGGGCATTCTCCCGAGCCCAGGTCGGGGGCATTAACCCCTTCGGCTGAGTCGCTACAAGGGCGCGCGGTGACCATCGAAGACCCCGCCTGCGTGAACAAGACCTTCCCCACTTACTTTGAGGAGTTTGCGGCCGTCTGTGCCCAGGCGGTGCCCGTCATTGCCATCGATGGCCCCACGGCTTCGGGCAAAGGCACGGTGGCCGGTCGAGTCGCCAAGGCCTTGGGCTATGCCTACCTGGACAGCGGTGCGCTCTACCGGTTGGTGGCCCTGCAGAGCCTGGAACAATCGGTCGCAGTCGATGATGCCAAGTCACTCAGTGCCATGGCCCTGGACATGCAACTACGGTTCGAAGGCGAGCAGGTCTGGCTCAACGGTCGGGACGTCAGTCAGGCCATCCGAGCCGAGGCCGTTGGCAATCGAGCCTCTCAGATCGCCACCCAACCCATGCTTCGTCAGGCCCTGCTGCGCCGCCAACGCGACTTTGCCCGGCTGCCCGGCCTGGTGGCTGATGGTCGGGACATGGGTTCGGTGGTCTTCCCCAAGGCCGGCCTCAAGTTTTTTCTGACGGCTTCGGCCGAGATTCGGGCCGAGCGACGTGTGCTGCAGCTGCAGGCTCGGGGAGAGTCCGCCGACCTTGGTGCCATCACGGCGGATCTCCAGGCCCGCGACGCTCGGGACGCCGCCCGACCCGTTGCGCCCCTAAAGTTCGTTCCAAATCAAGGGGTTCACTACCTGGATACCTCTGACCTGACCATTGATCAGGCCGTGGCGCAGATCCTCGCCTGGTCATCGGCCCAGACCTAGCGCGACCGCCGCGACCACAGTCGCCGGCAAGCCGCTTGTTGTCGTTTAACTGTTTGATCTCGTTGGCCTTTTGGAATAGACTGGCGGGCTAGCCGGTTTTCGGTCTGGGCCTTGCTCAGTCTGAAAACCATTTGTCGGCAAAGGGCGAACCCGGTCAAACCGGTTTGTCTGGCGCCATTACTCCACTGCCGGGTGTGCCGGTGGTGTGTTTTTGGAAACCTAACCTAATGTCCGTTCAATCCACTCAACAGGCTGCTCCCGCACCTGATTCGTTTGCCGCGCTGTTTGCGGAATCCATTGCCCGTCAAGAAATGCGTGCTGGTGAAGTCATCACCGCCGAAGTTCTGCGTATTGATCAAAACCATGTGGTCGTCAATGCGGGGCTGAAGTCTGAAAGTTTTATTCCTGTCGAAGAATTCCACAACGACCAGGGCGAGCTCGACGTCAAAGAAGGCGACTTTGTATCGGTTGCGATTGAGTCGCTCGAAGATGGTCGTGGTGAAACCCGTCTGTCGCGTGATCGCGCCAAGCGTCTGGCCTCCTGGGTGAGCCTGGAGCAGGCCCTGGAGTCTGGCGAGCTCGTGACCGGTGCCGTGACTGGCAAGGTCAAGGGCGGCCTGACCGTTATGGTCAATGGCATCCGCGCCTTCCTGCCCGGTTCGCTGGTCGACACGCGTCCCATTAAGGACACCTCCCACATCGAGGGTAAGACCCTTGAGTTCAAGGTGATCAAGCTGGATCGCAAGCGCAACAACGTCGTGCTGTCCCGCCGTGCAGTCGTTGAGACCAGCATGGGCGAAGAGCGCACCAAGCTGCTCGAGAACCTGAAAGAAGGCTCCACCGTGACCGGCGTGGTCAAGAACATCACCGACTACGGTGCGTTCGTTGATCTGGGCGGCATCGATGGCCTGCTGCACATCACTGACATGGCCTGGCGCCGTGTCCGTCACCCCTCTGAGGTGCTGACGGTTGGTCAGGAAGTCACGGCCAAGGTGCTGCGCTTTGACCAAGAGAAAAACCGCGTTTCGCTGGGCATCAAACAGCTGGGCGATGACCCATGGGATGGCATTGCTCGCCGTTACCCCCAGGGCACCCGTCTGTTCGGCAAGGTCACCAACATCACCGACTACGGTGCATTTGTTGAGATCGAACCCGGTATCGAAGGTCTGGTGCACGTCTCTGAGATGGACTGGACCAACAAGAACGTCAATCCCGCCAAGGTGGTTCAGGTGGGTGACGAGACCGAAGTCATGGTTCTTGAGATCGATGGCGACCGTCGTCGTATCTCCCTGGGCATGAAGCAGTGCCGTGCCAACCCATGGCAAGAGTTCGCTGGCAGCATGAACAAGGGTGACAAGGTCTCCGGTCAGATCAAGTCGATCACCGACTTCGGCGTCTTTGTTGGCCTGCCCGGCAACATCGATGGCCTGGTTCACCTGTCCGACCTCTCCTGGAGCGAGGCTGGCGAAGAGGCCGTTCGCAACTTCAAGAAGGGCGATGAGGTCGAGGCTGTTGTGCTGGCGATTGACGTCGAGCGTGAGCGCATCTCCCTGGGCATCAAGCAGCTCTCCGGTGATCCTGTTGCTGGCTACACCAGCCAGTTTGAAAAGGGTGCCGTGGTCACGGGTACGGTCAAGTCGGTGGACGCCAAAGGCGCCATCGTTGCCCTGTCCGATGACGTCGAGGGCTACCTGCGTGCCTCTGACATCTCTCGCGATCGCGTCGAAGACGCCCGTACTCACCTGAAGGAAGGTGACACGGTCGAGGCGATGATCGTCAACGTGGATCGCAAGACCCGCGGCATCAACCTGTCGATCAAGGCCAAAGACAACGCTGATACGGCTGATGTGATGCAGAAGATGGCAGCAGAGAGCGCAGGCACGTCGGGCACCACCAATCTTGGTGCGTTGCTCAAGGCCAAGCTCGAAGGCGACAAGCAGTAAACCCAACGAATCGCTCGGTCATGACCAAGTCTGAACTCATTCTTCGTCTGACCGAGCGGCTCAACAATCCTATGCTGGGCCTCAATGCCCAGTTGGTTCAGAAAGACTGTGAAGTGTCGGTCAAGCTCATCCTAGACGCGATGACCGACGCCATGATCGCAGGGCACCGCATTGAAATTCGCGGTTTCGGTACCTTTTCAATCAGTGAACGTCCCCCACGTGTGGGCCGTAACCCCAAGTCTGGCGAAGAAGTCTCGGTGCCAGCCAAGCGGGTTCCTCATTTCAAGCCTGGTAAAGAGTTGCGTTACCGGGTGAATAAATCCTCCTCTTAGGCTTAACGCCCCCATCGGCCGTTGATTCCCATCGACCCGCTCTGGCTTTTGGTACTGCCCCTGCTGTTTGCCATGGGCTGGTTTGCCGCGCGGTTGGATTTTCGTCAGGTCCAGTCTCAACAGCGAACGGACTTCGATGAGTTGGCCGCGGGGGTAGAGGCGCTGCTAGAGGACAACAGCCAGGAGGCCATGGACCGCCTGCTGGCTGCCATTCGTCAAAACCCAGAGGCGCTGGGATTGCAAAAAGCCTTGGGCCGTTACTACCGCCAGAAGGGCCTTCCCGATCGGGCCATTGAGGTGCATCTGGCCCTGCTGGGCCGCACCCCGCTCAGCGACAGTCTGAGAGAGCAGCTGGTCTTGGAGTTGGCCCATGACTACATGGCAGCAGGCATTTTTGATCGTGCAGAACAGTCTTTGGATTTGCTGCGACCGGGCACTTTGGCGCAGCAAGCCCTGGCACTCAAACTCGACCTGATGCAGCGTCAGCGGCGATGGGCCGATGCGCTGACCATTGCGCAGCAACTCAGTCAGGCCGCCAATGACCCGCAGGCCTATCGAATCGAGCGGTTTCATTTTCTGATGGAGCTGGGTGAGGCCGCCAAGGCGGCCGAACTCATCTCAGACCATCCCCGCCTGCAGGCTGGCTCAGAGCCGGTCTTGGGCCTTCACGTCTGTGGTGTCTGTGGTTTTCAGACACGCCGGCATTATTGGCAGTGTCCTGGCTGTCACAGCTGGGACGGACTGCACCTCATTCAATAAAGCAGCATGATGAACCCACAAGCCTTTGCAGATGTTCGTGTTCTGGTGGTCGGTGACCTGATGCTCGATCGCTATTGGTGGGGTGAGGTCGACCGTATCTCGCCTGAGGCCCCGGTGCCAGTCGTCCGGGTGGGCCAGGCTGAGGATCGTTTAGGTGGTGCAGCCAACGTGGCCCGCAACATCGCCAGCCTAGGCGCCAAGGCCGTCCTCATGGGGGTCGTGGGAACAGATCAGGTGGGCCGGGAGCTGCGGGCCCTGTTGAATCAGGAGGGCATCGAGGATCGTCTGCTGGAAGATCCGCAGATTCAGACCACGCTCAAGCTTCGCGTGCTGGGCCGTCAGCAGCAGCTGATTCGACTCGACTTTGAGGCCCAGCCGACTCACGAGGTCTTGAAGAACAAGCAGGCCGAGTTTCGGCGGGCCTTGGATCAGGTGGATCTGGTGGTGATGTCGGATTACGGCAAAGGCGGACTGACCCACATCAAGCATCTCATCGCCTTGGCACGTGAGATGTCCAAGCCCATCTTGGTGGACCCCAAGGGCGACGACTACGACCGGTATGCCGGCGCGACCCTGCTCACGCCCAATCGCAGCGAGTTTTTTCAGGTTGCTGGTCGCGCTCAGGATGAGACTGATTTTGAGAGCCGGGCGCAGGCCCTGCGGGCCAAGCTTCAGCTGGCGCATTTGTTGGTGACGAGAAGCGAAGAGGGCATGACGCTCTTCTCGGCCACCGAGCCCAAGTTGCATGTTCCCGCCCAGGCCCGTGAGGTCTTTGATGTGAGTGGTGCGGGAGACACGGTCATTGCCACCCTGGCGGTTGGTCTGGGGTCTGGCCTGGACATTCAGTCAGCGGTTCAGCTGGCCAACCGAGCTGGGGGCATCGTGGTGGGCAAATTGGGAACCGCCACACTCACAGCAGACGAGCTCTTTACAAAGGATTGAAGCCATGACCATTGTCGTGACCGGTGCAGCAGGTTTTATTGGAAGCAATCTGGTGAAGGCTCTCAACGATCGCGGTGAGCGAGACATCGTGGTGGTGGACGATCTCACTGATGCGGATCGCTTCTTGAACCTGGTGGATTGTGAGGTGGCGGACTACCTGGACAAGGACGAGTTTCTCGATCTGGTCGAGACCAATGCCCTGGACGATTATCTGCAGAGCCTCAATGCCAGCCTGGGGCCCGTTCGCGCGGTGCTTCACCAGGGCGCCTGCTCTGACACCATGGAGACCGATGGCCAGTTCATGATGGAGAACAACTACCGCTATACGCGGGTGTTGCTGGACTGGTGCCAGAACAATGGCCTGCCTCTGCTTTATGCCTCATCGGCGGCGGTCTATGGCGGCTCAACAGTCTTCACCGAGGACCGTGCAGTCGAGGCGCCTCTCAATGTCTATGGCTATTCCAAATTTCTGTTTGATCAGCACCTGCGTCGGCGGCTGGGACAGCTCACAGCGCCAGTCGTTGGCTTTCGTTACTTCAATGTCTATGGACCTCGGGAGCAGCACAAGGGCCGCATGGCCTCTGTGGCTTACCACCACTTCAATCAGTTCCGAGCCGAGGGTCATGTCCGTCTGTTTTCGGGCTATGACGGCTGGGAGGCGGGCTGTCAGCAGCGAGACTTTGTCTCGGTGGAGGATGTGGTCAAGGTCAACCTGCACTTCTTGGATGCGGCCCTGGCGGGCAAGGCCCAGTCTGGCATTCTGAACCTGGGCACCGGACGAGCCCAGACCTTTAATGAGGTGGCCGTCTCGGTTATCAACACCCTTCGGCAGGCTCAGGGTCAGTCGGCGCAGAGCCTGGCGGACTTGGTGGAGGCTCAGCAGATCGTCTATGTCGATTTTCCTGACGCCTTGAAGGGCAAATACCAAAGCTATACCCAGGCCGACCTAAGCCGGCTGCGCGCTGCTGGCTACGCTGGCCAGTTCCTGTCGGTTCAGGAGGGGGTTGAGCGTTACGTCAAGACTCGCCTGGCCGCGGACTGCTAGGCCTGCTCCGTCTTCTGCCAAAGGGCTGCCTGTGCAGCCCTTTTCTATTTGGCAGAGGTAAAGGATGCGAGATGAACACACGATTCAAAGACCAATGGCTGGCCACCAGTGCCTTGGCCTTGGCCATCGGCTGCGTAGGCATACCAACTGGGGCCGTGGCGCAGGCCTCTATTTCAAAAGAAGCGAACTTGAAAACGGCTTCGGTGAGGGCCGAGCAGGTGAACGTCAACACGGCCGATGCCAAGCAGCTGCAGCAGGTCAAGGGCATTGGTCCGAGCATGGCGCAGAAGATTGTCACCGCTCGAAAGAAAGGCGGTGAGTTTAAGAGCGCCGCCGATTTGTCTCGGCGGGTCAAAGGCCTTGGCGAGAAGCGTCTGGCCAGACTCAAGGCCAATGGACTCTTGATTCCGACAGCGGTCTTGCCCAAGCCGCCCGCGCCGACTGGACCAGATGCGGGTGTGCCGAAGATGCGAAAATAGCGTCCATGACCACCGGCCCAAAGCCCTCTTCCAGTCAGCGCGCCAGTGCGGCCCCCGTCTCAGGCTGGCGTGCCAAGGCTTACGCGCTCTGGTGTCTGGCGCGTTTTGACAAACCCGTTGGCATTTTGCTGTTGCTCTGGCCTACCTGGTGGGCCCTCTGGCTGGCCGCGGAGGGTCTGCCAGACTGGCCTCGGCTGCTGGTCTTTACGCTGGGCACCGTGCTCATGCGAGCGGCGGGCTGTGTGCTCAACGATTTGGCGGATCGGCGCTTTGATGGCGCAGTGGCCCGAACGGCCCAGCGTCGATTGGCCACCGGTGAGGTCAGTGTTCCTCAGGCTGTCGCGCTGGCGTTGGTCTTGCTGGCAGCCAGCGCCAGTCTCTTGGTCTTCTTGAATGAGTTGGCCCGTCAATACGCCTACGTCGCTGTCTTTGTGGCAGCCGCCTATCCCTACTTCAAGCGGTTCTCTCCCATGCCACAGGCCATCTTGGGCATCGCCTTTGGCTTTGGCATTCCCATGGCGTTTGCCGATACCCATGGTCAGGTGCCGCTCTATGCCTGGGGACTTTGGCTCGCCAATGTGGCTTGGTCCATTGCCTATGACACGGCCTATGCCATGGTCGATCGGGATGACGATGTGAAGTTGGGCCTGCGCAGCAGTGCCATTACCTTTGGACGGGCTGATGTCTTGGCGGTGAGTCTTTGCCAGGGCTTTTTGCTGCTGGCGCTGCTGGCTTTGCCGTTTGTTGTGCCACTGGGGCTGGCGTATTCAGCGGCCTGGGTGCTGGCGGTGGTCTGGTCGTATCGGCTTTTGATGCGGCTGCGGTCTCGTAGTCGAGAAGACAGCTTTTGGGTTTTTCGTCAGAGCCATTGGGTGGGGGCTATCATCTGGTTGGGCCTGGCTCTGGATTTTCTGCTCTAGAAAATCAGGCGCCTTTGCCCATCTCGACCCCACGGTCTCGGGCTGCCTTGAGGGCCTTGGAGATCACCTCATCAAAGCCGCTCTGATCCAGGCTGGCCAGGGCTGCGGCGGTGGTGCCGCCTCTAGAGGTGACCCGCTCGCGCAGGACACTGGGCTGCTCGGTGCTCTGGTCCATCAGCAGCGCCGCACCTTTGACGGTCTGTTTGGCCAGCGCCAAGGCCTGATCGGCCGACAGTCCCAGTGACTGTCCAGCAGCTGTCAACGCCTCGACGAATCGAAAGACATAGGCAGGACCAGAACCCGACAAGGCGGTCACGGCGTCCATCAGGCTCTCGTCTTCAATCCAGACCACCTGACCGGCGGCCTGCATGATGCTCTGGGCCTGGTCTTTGGTGACCGGGCTCACCCCGTCTGCTGCAAAAAGCCCTGTCACGCCCTCTTGGATAAGCGCTGGTGTGTTGGGCATGGCGCGAATGACCCGACCGTGGCCAATCTGTTGCTGCAGGCTGGCTGTGCTGATGCCGGCCGCAATCGACAGCCAGGCAGCCTGCGCACTGCCACCGCAGAGTTGATCTCGAAGGCTGCCACGTAGCTCGGCGAAGACCTCGTTGATCTGTTGTGGCTTGACCCCGAGAACGACGAGGCTCACGCCCGCGGTTTTCTGAGCGACCTGCAGGCTCTCAAAGAGGTTGAAGACGATGCCCTTGGACTGCGCTTTGATTTGTAGGCCATTGGCCAAGGTTTTGCGGGTGGCTTCGAAGGGCTCGATCACCGTCAGGCTATCCACAATCCTGGGTTGAGCTTGGACCAGTCCTCCAATGAGGGCCTGGGCCATGTTGCCGCCACCGATAAACAGAATGTGCAGTCCGCTGAGCATTGATGAGGTCATCTCGGTCCCTTCAGGATGGTCAGCCAGCGCACCCGCATCAGGCTGAGGAGTCCAAAGTATGACAGCGCTGCTGTGGCCATGAGCCCCGCGAGGGCAGCGATCCGCAGCCCAGGTGTTTGACGAAGTGTCAGCCAGTTGAGTTGTCCAGAGAGCCAGTAGAGCAGGGCACCCATCACGGCGGCGGCCAGAACGATTCGAATGATTAGCGACAGCCAGCCGGTCATCGGTGCGTAGGCTCCGCGGGACCGGAGTTTCCAGAACAGAAGACCGGCATTCAGGCAGGCGGCCAGTCCGGTGGCCAGGGCCAGGCCAGCGTGCTGATAGAGCGGCACGAGGACCAGGTTCAGCAGCTGCGTGGTGACCAGGGTCAGCAGGGCAATCTTGACGGGTGTGCGGATGTCTTGGCGGGCATAAAAGCCCGGAGCCAGCACCTTGACAGCGATCAGCCCGGTCAGCCCCACTGCATAGGCGACCATGGCCTGGGCGGTCATGACCAGGTCTTGGTCGTCAAAGGCCCCGTAATGAAACAGGGCAGAGGCCAGTGGAATGGCCAGCACGGCCAGACCCACCGACGCGGGCACGGCCAAGACCATCACCATCCGCAGACCCCAGTCGATGAGGGCGGAGACTCGGTCTTGCTCATTGCTGTTGTGGGCCTTGGTCAGGCTGGGCAGCAGGACGGTACCCAGGGCCACACCCAGAAGGGCGGTTGGAAACTCCATGAGCCGATCTGCGTATGACAGCCAGGAGACACTGCCCGTCTGAAGCCGCGAGGCGATGTGGGTGTTGATGATCAGGCTGACCTGGGCCACGGAGACTGCCAGACTGGCCGGCAGCATCAGGGTGAGAATGCGCCGAACATGGGCGTCGGCCATGCTCTCGCGCAGGCTGGCCAGTGGACGGCGAAGCATGGGCCCGAGGGACTTGAGCAGGCCCAGTCTGGCCAGCCCCCAGGCCTGAAGACCCAGCTGGGCCACCCCGCCGACCAGGACGGCGACCACCAGGGCCCAGATGGGCTCGTCCAGTTGGGGTGCGAGCAGCAGGGCGCAGCCAATAAATGACAGGTTGAGCAGCACGGGCGTAAAGGCGGGCAGCCGGAACTCGGACCAGGTGTTGAGCACTCCCGCTGCCAGGGCCACCAGGGAGATCATCAGGATGTAGGGGAACATCCAGCGGGTCATGTCGATGGTGAGCTCAAAGGTGGCGGTATCACCCGAGAACCCGCCGGTCATGAGCCAGACCAGAACCGGGGCGGCCAGCATGGCCAGCAGGGTGATCAGGCCCAGGACCGCAAAGAGCAAGACACCGACTCGGGCGGCTAGGCTGGCGGCCTGGTCAGGGGACTGCTGGGTTTTGACCTGGCCCAGGACCGGCACAAAGGCCTGGGTGAAGGCCCCCTCGGCAAACAGGCGTCGCAGCAGGTTTGGCAGCCGAAAGGCGACAAAAAAGGCGTCTGTCTGGGCTCCCGCGCCGAACAGGCCCGCCGTCAGGACCTCTCTGAGCAGGCCGGTGATACGGGACAGCAGGGTCAGCCCACTGACGGTGGCGGCGGTCTTGAGCAGATTCATAAGAACGGCTATAGTGTAGGGCTTTTCCGCTTCGGAACCCTTTTTTTAGGATTTGTTATGGCTAACTCCGCCTCCGCACGCAAGAGTGCCCGTCAAGCTGCTGCTCGCCGCCTGATCAATGCTGGCCTGCGTTCGTCTTACCGTACCGCTGTGAAGTCTGTTCGCAAGGCCGTCGCTGCCGGTGACGCCAAGGCTGCTGCGTCCGCTTACAGCGCCGCTTCCAGCGTGATCGACCGCATTGCCGACAAGAAGATTGTTCACAAGAACAAGGCTTCCCGTCACAAGAGCCGTCTGGCTGCTGCTGTTAAAGCAATCGCTGCTTAAGTCGTTGCTTTAGTGGGTCGGGCACCGAAGATGGCGGTGCCCACGCGAACCCAGGTTGTAGCCTCTGCCACGCTGGCCGCAATGGCCAGTTCCAAGTCGGTAGACATGCCCATCGACAGCACATCAAAGCTCTGAGCCTGCCCTGTCACCGACAGCGCCGAGCGAATGTCATCCTTTAGTAGAACCAGACGCTCGAAGTGCCCGATCGTGACGGCGGGATCTTGGCTTGGCTCAGGAATCGTCATGAGTCCTCGGAGCACCATGGCTGATGGACCCCTTGGGTGCTCAGCGATGAGGGTGGCCATCTGAGCGGCCAGCTCCAGGGCCTGCTCAGGCGCCACCCCGGATTTGCTCTCCTCCCCACTGGTGTTCACCTGGAGGCAGACCTGCAGCGGTTTGAGATGGGCGGGTCGTTGATCGATGAGTCGCTGGGCAATCTTGAGACGGTCAACGCTGTGGACCCAGTCGAAGTGTTCAGCCACGTCCTTGGTTTTATTGCTCTGAAGAGGCCCAATGAAGTGCCAGCAGGGAGCGCCTGCCGCCGTCGCACCGGTGGGACCTTGGCCAAGCGCAAGTGCAACAGCCTGAATCTTCTCGACACCCTCTTGGACATAGTTCTCACCAAAGTCGAATTGGCCGGCTTGGATGGCCTGCAGCACAGCGTCCGCTCCGAAGGTTTTGCTCACGGCCATGAGGCGAACGGCCTGTTTGGGCAGTCCATGGGCCTGGCAGGCCTTCTGAATTCTGGCCTGGACCTGATCAAGTGCCTGGGCGATGTCAGTCATGGCCGCTGAGGTTGATCAGAGGGGGATCCGGGCGGACGCTGGTCAGACGGACGCTCCCGTCGGGCTGAGCCTGCCACCATGTCAAACCGCATCCAGCGACACTCAATGTCACCGTTGAAGACGGGGATGCGACGACCCGCCTTGAGGCGAATCGCAGAGTCCAGTTTGAGGTTGTCGGTCAGCAGCCAGGCCTGGTAGCCGGCATAGTGCCGCTTCAGCGTCTCGGAGAGTTTGCGCGGCTCGTCCTCCGTCATTTGAACCCGCTTGCCGTACGGCAGATTGGTGATGAGCAGGTTGGGACTGGTGGTGGGCTCTGGTGCTTCGGTTGAGTTCGGTGCGGCAGCCTGAAAGAAATCGGCCTGCTCAAAAGTGAGCTGCTCGCTGATGGCGGGAGGCAGCGCCCTGGCCGCATTCTCTTTCGCCACACGAACCAGCCGCTCATCGAGATCTCGGCCCACCATGGTTGGCAAGGCCAGTCCAGTGGCCTTGGCCCAGGCTGCGGCGCAGGCCGCGCGCAGGGCGATGAAATCCACTCGTCCGAACGGAGAAGCCTTGTTGAAATCTTCACAGGCAAAGCGTCTGGGATTGGTCGGGTGAAAACCCGGGGCCAGACCAGCGAGCAGGCTCGCCGCCTCGATCAGCAGCGTGCCACTGCCGGCCATGGGGTCGATCACCACCGGAGGACTTGGCGTCGTTGCCCCCACCTGCTGAAGACCCGTCATCTGGACCAGGGCTGCCGCCAGGTTCTCACGCAGGGGTGCTTCGCCCTTGGCCAGTCGCCAGCCGCGCTTGAACAAGGGCTCTCCACTGGTGTCGATGGACAGGGTGGCCTTGTCGCCATCGATGTAGACCCAGATTCGAATGTCAGGGTTTCGGGTATCGACGGAGGGGCGCTCGCCGGTCAGATCACGTAGCCGATCACAGAGTCCGTCTTTGACCTTGAAGCCTGCAAAGGGAAGGGCGAGCTCAAAGGGCGCGGGGCGGCCTTGGTTGACGTCGATGCGAATGGTTTGGGCTGGGTGCAGAAACTTTTCCCAGGGTAGTCGCTTGGCTGCTGCATAGAGGTCGTCTGCTGATCGCAATCGCAGTTGGTCGAGCATGAGCAGAATGCGAGTGGGCGTCCGACACCAGAGATTGGCTCGGGCAATGGCTGTCGCGTCGGCTCGAAACCAGCAGCCAGCTTTGCCAGCCTGGACTTCTCCAACGCCCTCGATGCTGGAGAGCTCCTGGGCCAGGCAGGCCTCAAGGCCGGATGGACAAACGGCGAAGCCAGAGAGCTGGGTCATTAAAAGGGCTTGACCACCACCAGGATCACTGCGCCAAGCAGCATGATCACGGGGAGCTCGTTAAACCAACGAAACCAGATGTGGGACTTGGTCATGCTGCCGGCTTGGAACTTTTTAATCATGGCGCCGCAGACATGGTGGTAACCGACCAAGGCCAAGACGATGGCCAACTTAGCATGCATCCAGCCGTTGCCTGGTCCTTGGCCAATGCCAAAACCCAGCCAAAGCCAGAAACCGAAGAAGAGGGTCCCGATCATGAGCGGCATCATGAAGCGGTAGAGCTTGCGACTCATCAGCAACAGGCGGTCACGCTCGGCCTGCCCCTCGGGGCCGGTGGGCACCATGGCCAGGTTCACGAAGATGCGCGGCAGGTAGAACAGGCCGGCAAACCAGCTGGTGACAAAAATAATGTGAATGGCTTTTACCCAGAGGATGGCCATGTGTCAGATCTCCGTTGTCAGTGAACGCGCGCAGTCAGCGCGTCTTGGGGTTTAGCTTCGAATGTGTCCGTCACCGAAGACGATCCACTTGAGGGTGGTGAGGCCTTCCAGTCCAACCGGTCCGCGGGCATGCAGCTTGTTGGTCGAGATGCCGATCTCGGCTCCCAGTCCGTATTCAAAGCCGTCTGCAAAGCGGGTGGAGGCGTTGATCATGACCGAAGAAGAGTCGACTTCGCGCAGAAAGCGCATGGCGGTGCTGTGGTTTTGGGTGACGATGCTGTCGGTGTGGGCCGAACCATATTGGGCAATGTGGTCCATGGCTTCATCCACATCCTGGACCAGTTTGATCGCCAGAATGGGCGCCAGGTATTCGGTGGCCCAGTCTTCCTGGGTGGCAGAGACCAGGTCGCTGTCCTTGAAGCCTGCGGCGAGCAAAACGGCGCGAGTCTGGCCGCAGACGCGCAGCTCAACCCCTTTGGACTGGTAGATCTTGCACAAATCGGGCAGCACCTGGTCCGCGATGGACTGCGCCACCAAGAGGGTCTCCATGGTGTTGCAGGGCGCGTAGCGCTGGGTCTTGGCGTTGTCCGCGATTCGAATGGCCTTGTCGACACAGGCATCGCTGTCGATGTAGACATGGCAGATGCCATCGAGGTGTTTGATGACGGGCACGGTGGCTTCGTTGGTGATGCGCTCGACCAGCGACTTGCCGCCTCGGGGGACGATGACGTCGATGAACTGCGGCATGGTGATCATGGCACCAACTGCTGCGCGGTCTGCGGTGGGAACAACCTGAACGCCCGCCTCGGGGAGGCCCGCTTGGACCAGGGCCTGAGAGATTAGACCGGCCAGGAATTGGTTGGAATGAAAGGCCTCGGAACCACCCCGCAAGACCGTGGCATTGCCAGACTTTAGGCAGAGCGCGGCCGCATCGATGGTCACATTGGGACGTGATTCATAGATGATGCCAATGACCCCCAGCGGTACGCGCATATGACCGACTTGAATACCGGTGGGCTGAATACGCAGGTTGGTCATCTCGCCAACAGGATCGGCGAGAGCAGCGATCTGGTGAAGACCAGCGACCATGGTCTGAATGGCTTTGTCGGATAAGGCTAGTCGATCAACAAAGGCTGCGTCATGGCCGGCGGCCTTGGCAGCCTGCAGGTCCTGGTCATTGGCTTGCTTGAGCGCTACTTTGGATTGATCGATGGCCTGGGCGAGCAACAGCAGGGCCTGGTTTTTCTGGGCGGTGCTGGCCGCGGCCATGCGACGACCTGCCTGGCGGGCGTTTTCGCCCAACCGGGTCATCATGGTTTGAATGTCTTGGCTCATCTTGATCTTGATAGGGAGAGCGCCAGCCTTTCGAGCGCCATCCACGGGTCCTCTGCGAGTAGTCCTTTCGCCATTGTATCGATGCGTCCCAGCTCCCGCAGGGCTTCTGTGGCGCGTTCAATCGGCAGACGGCGCACCGCGTTGGCCACACTCCAGATGAGCAGGGGCAGAGCTTCTCCCTCCTCGCGCAGGCCACGCAGCATGCGCAGACTTCGCTTGGTATCACCGGCCAAAAAGGCGTCACCCAGTTGAAAAGGGCTAAAGCGAGCCGCATCGGTCACCGCCTCTTGCATCTCGGCCGCGGTGATGGGGGCGTTGGGGTCTTTTCTCGGCAGGTGGACCAGCTTGAGGATTTCCTGGTGGGCGGCCGCTAGATTGCCCTCGGATTTGGTGGCCAAGACCGATATGGCCTGAGGCTCTGCCTCGAGCCCGGCCTTGGTGAGTCGAGCCATGATCCAGCTGGGCAGGTCGGAGACCTGAAGCTCGGGCACGCTGATGACCAGGCCTTTGTTGGAGAAGGCGTTGAACCAGCCTGTGGCCATCATGGTGCGGTCTGCTCTGGGTAACAACAGCACCACTGCGGTGTCTGGAGCCGGCGACTCGGCCCAGGCGGTCAGGGCCTTGTTGCCCTCGGTGCCAGGCTTGCCAGTAGGCAGGCGCAGCTCCAGGATGCGTCGGCTTGCAAACAGGGAGGGCGAATTGGCCTCAGCCAGCCAGCCCCGCCAGTCAAAACTGCGATCGGTGGCCTCGCTCAGACGTTCCTCGAAGCCTTGTTGCCGGAGAAAACTACGAACCAAGTCCGTGGCCTCGGTGGTCAGCAGTGGGTCGTCGCCACTGATGGCCCAGCTGCTGGGGACTGCATCGGGAGATGAAAACTGAGTGGTGAGCTGGCTGGTGAGCTGCTCAGGCTTTTTCGGGTCGAGCCGGATCTGCATAGGTGGAGATGGCGGCCAGGCGCCGAAGGATCTGCTGCAGGATGTCCTCTTCCATGGCGTTGATCTGGAACTTCTCAGCATCGTCACTGGAGAGCACCTCTGATTCACTCACGCTGATGGCTCGCCGCAGTTCAATCGTGTCGGTGGCGATCAGCGACCGGCCCAAGGGGTCCTCGACACGGAAGGTCACGGCCGTGCGCAGTTCGATCTCACGGGGACGGCCCGATCCCGAGAAGCCCACCACGAGGCGTTGCTGGTTGATTTGCAAGACACGGCAGACGACCTCAGCCTCAGCAATCCGCGAGACCAGTTGCAGACGATAACGGGTCTCAAGTTCTCGGCGAAGCCGTTCGGCCAGGCCACTGCCTGCGATGGCCTGAGCCATCTCTCCCCCCAGCTTGGTGCGTTCGTCTTCCGACAGGCTGCGATCGACCACGGGACCCTGGCCAGGGGAGAGCACCATGATGCGCTTAAAGCCAAAGTTGTAGCCCGCACCACGGATTCGCCAGCCACAGCCGGTCAGGCTGGCTGCAGCGAGCAGGCCCATCCACACCCCGCCGTGTCTAAGCAGATGACGGCGCGTGATGGCGACAGTGGCGGAGGCATTTCGCATGAGGCTAGGGTATCAGACCACCAGGTTGACCAGTCGACCAGGCACCACGATGGCCTTTCGCAAGGGCTTGCCCTCCGAGAACTTGGCAAAGGCTTCGCTGGCCAAGGCGGCCGACTCAATGGTCTTTTGGTCGGCATCGGCGGCCACAGTCAGGCTGCCACGCAGCTTGCCGTTGATCTGCAGCATCAGCTCCACACTGTCGCGGACCAGCGCAGCCTCGTCGACCTGCGGCCATGGGGCATCGAGTAGGTCGCCATGGACACGGCTGTAGCCCAGGGCCCCCCAGAGATAGCAACCAATGTGGGGCACCACTGGGTAGAGGATCCGCAGCAGCAGGCTGAGTCCCTCATGCAGCACAGCAGCTAGATCACCCGATGGCTGCCCAGAGGCCTTGGCGGCGTCCTCCAAGGTGTTGAGCATCTTCATACAGGCCGAGACCACCGTGTTGTATTGACGGCGGGTTAGGTCGAAGTCAGCCTGCTTGAGAAGTTCATGCAGGCTGCGACGCAGGTCCTTCGCCGCCGCATCGGTCGGCGCGATTAAACCTTGTACATCTTGTTTGCGCAGCCACTCCTGGTGGGTAGCTGCAAAGGACCAGAGTCGTTTGAGGAATCGATGAGCCCCTTCGACCCCGGCGTCGGACCATTCGAGGGTCTGCTCGGGTGGGGCCGCAAACATGGTGAACAGGCGGGCGGTATCGGCTCCGTAGCGGTCAATCAGCGCCTGTGGGTCGATGCCGTTGTTTTTGGACTTGGCCATCTTCTCGGTCCCACCAATTTCCACGGGCTTGCCATCGGACTTGAGCGTGGCGGAGACGGGGCGACCCTTGTCATCGAATTGCACTTCGACATCGGCGGGATTGAACCATTGCTTACGACCCGATGGGTCATCGCGGTAGTAGGTCTCGTTGAGCACCATGCCTTGCGTCAGCAGATTGGAGAAGGGCTCGTCAAACTTGACCAGTCCCAGGTCGCGCATGACCTTGGTCCAGAACCGGGCGTAGAGCAGGTGCAAGACCGCGTGCTCGATGCCACCGATGTACTGGTCCATGGGCATCCAGTAGTCAATGCGCTCATCGACCATGGCCTGGTCATTGCCCGGGCTGCAATAGCGCATGTAGTACCAGCTGGAATCAATGAAGGTGTCCATGGTGTCGGTCTCCCGACGGGCCGGCTTGCCGCAGCAGGGACAGCTGACCTTGAGGAAGGCCTCGGACTTGTTCAGTGGATTGCCACTGCCATCGGGCACCAAGTCCTCCGGCAGCACAACGGGCAGGTCTTTCTCGGGCACTGGCACCTCACCGCAGGACTCGCAATGGATGATGGGAATGGGTGTGCCCCAGTATCGCTGGCGGGAGATGCCCCAGTCGCGAAGGCGGAAGGTTTCCTTCTTGTCGCCCAGGCCCTTCTCGGACAGGACCTTGGCCACGGCGTTGACGGCGGCCTGATGGTCCAGACCATCAAAGACGCCACTGTTGATGGTCTGCACCTGCTGCTTGTCGGCATACCAGTCTTGCCAGGCTTGGTCGTTGAAAGAGGCGCCGGCCGAGGCAGAGTCGCTGGTGGGCTGAATGACTTGGCGAATGGCCAGACCGTATTTGAGGGCGAAGGCAAAATCGCGCTCGTCGTGGGCTGGGACGCCCATGACCGCGCCATCGCCGTAGCTCATCAGGACGTAGTTGCCCACCCAGACCGGCACCTGCTCGCCGGTGACGGGATGAACCACGGTGAGCCCGGTGTCCATGCCCTCTTTTTCTCGGGTGGCCAGGTCGGCCTCGGCCACGCTGCCGGCCTTGCAGGTCTCGATGAAGGCGGCTAGAGCTGGGTTGTGAAGGGCTGCGACGGTGGCGATGGGATGCTCTGCGGCCACGGCCATGAAGGTCACGCCCATGATGGTGTCGGCACGGGTGGTAAAGACAAAGACCTTGCCATCGTTGATGAGTTGACTGCCGGCGTCTTTGATCTGGTGTTCAAAGGCAAATCGCACGCCGGTGGATTTGCCAATCCAGTTCTCCTGCATCAGCTTGACGCGCTCGGGCCAGCCCAGGCCTTCCAGGCCAGAGATCAGCTCGTCGGCGTATCGGGTGATGCCCAGGTAGTACATGGGGATCTCGCGCTTTTCGACGACCGCACCACTGCGCCAGCCCTTGCCATCGACCACCTGTTCGTTGGCCAGCACCGTCTGATCCACCGGATCCCAGTTCACCGTACCGGTCTTGAGGTAGGCAATGCCCTTTTCACGCATCTTTAGAAAGAGCCACTGATTCCACTTGTAGTAGTCGGACTTGCAGGTGGCTGTCTCGCGAGACCAGTCAATGGCCAGGCCCATGGACAGCATCTGGCGTTTCATGGTCTGGATGTTGTCGTAGGTCCAGGCCGCTGGGGCCACGCCATTGGCCATGGCAGCATTCTCGGCCGGCAGGCCAAAGGCATCCCAGCCCATGGGCATGAGCACGTTGTAGCCCTGCATGCGCAGCGCCCGGGCCATGACATCGTTGATCGTGTAGTTGCGGACATGACCCATGTGCAGACGGCCAGAGGGGTAGGGCAGCATGGAGCAGGCGTAGTACTTGCCCTTGGGGTATTTGGGATTGTTCTCAATGGCCTTGTAGGCATCTTTTGCGAGCCAGTCGGCTTGCACCTGCGCCTCAATGGCTTTGGCGTCGAATTGGGAATCGAGGGAGGAGAGGGTCTGTGACACCGCTTGCTTTCTAGGTCGCGACAAAACGCCCATTTTAGCCTTTGAGGCCTGCTCGGAGTGGCCTGCCGAAGGGGTCCGGCCCAGCCCTTTAGAATCGAGGCATGTCTGCCTCCAATATTGCGGCTCTGGTCGAGAGCCTAAACCCGCCTCAGCAAGCCGCTGTCACCCTTCCCAAAGAGCCCGCCCTGATTCTGGCGGGGGCCGGCAGCGGCAAGACCAGGGTCCTGACCACCCGCATTGCCTGGCTGATTTCCACCGGTCAGGTCAGCCCCTATGGCTTGTTGGCGGTCACCTTTACCAACAAGGCGGCCCGGGAGATGCTCGCCAGGCTGAGCGCCATGCTGCCGGTCAACCTCAAGGGCATGTGGGTCGGCACTTTTCATGGTCTGTGTAACCGCCTGTTGCGGGCCCACCATCGAGAGGCGGCCTTGCCCGCGACTTTTCAGATTCTAGATTCGCAGGACCAGCTGGCATCGATCAAGCGGCTCATGAAGGCCATGGGTGTGGACGATGAAAAATACCCGCCGCGTCAGGTGCAGTCGTTTATCAACAGTGCCAAGGAGCAGGGCCTGCGCCCTTCGGCCGTTGATGACAGCGATGGCTACAACAAGACGTTTGTGGCGATCTATCAGGCCTATGACGAGCAGTGTCAACGCGAGGGTGTGGTGGATTTTGGGGAGCTGCTCTTGCGCAGCGTGGAGCTGCTCTCTCGCAACACCGCCCTGCGCGATCACTATCGACAGCGGTTTTCCCATGTGCTGATTGATGAGTTCCAGGACACCAACCCCCTGCAGTACCAGTGGCTCAAACAGCTCAGTACGGCCCAGACCGGTGTGTTTGCCGTCGGCGACGATGACCAGAGCATCTATGCCTTCCGGGGTGCGGACGTGGCGAATATGAAGCGCTTTGAGTCCGAGTTTGGCGTGCAGCATCTGGTCAAGCTCGAGCAGAACTACCGCTCACACGGCCACATCCTGGATGCGGCCAACGCCCTGATTCGAAACAACACCGATCGGCTGGGTAAGAACCTCTGGACCGATGCGGGCGTTGGGGAGCCTCTGCGTGTCATGGAGACCGCCAGCGATTTGCTCGAGGCCCATTGGCTGGTTGAAGAGATCAAGACCCTGGTGAACGAGGGCAGCCTTCGCAGCGAGATTGCCGTGCTCTATCGCAGCAATGCCCAGTCTCGCGTGATTGAGCAGACACTCTTTAACGCTGGCATTCCCTACAAGGTCTACGGGGGCCTGCGATTCTTCGAGCGAGCCGAGATCAAGCACGCCCTGGCCTACCTGCGTTTAATGGAGAACCCGCACGAGGACACAGCCTTCCTGCGGGTGGTGAACTTTCCAACCCGCGGCATTGGTGCAAGAAGCATTGAGCAGTTGAGCGATCTGGCCAAGGCTCATGGCACCAGCCTGTATGCCGCCTCCGTGCATCTAGAGGGCAAGGCCGGTGTCTCGGTCCGTGGCTTTGTTCAGATGATTGAGTCTTTGCGGTTCGAGACTCAGGGGGCGCCCCTGAAAGACTTGGTGGAGCTGATGCTCGAACGCTCTGGGCTGGTTCGTCATTTCGAGACCGAGCGAGAGGGACGCGAACGCGTTGAGAACCTGCTGGAACTGGTGAATGCGGCGGCAGCCTTTGGATATGAGGAGGGCCTGGACCCGAACGTGCCAGCCAACCTAGGCGTGAGCATGCCCGTGGATGCGGGACAGCCGGGCCAGGTGGTACAGGCCATTGCCCAGGCCGATGGGGTCGTCTTGGATGCGGGTGATGCAGTGGTGCCGCTGGCCAGTCCGTTGTCCATGTTCTTGAGTCACGCATCCCTTGAGGCTGGCGACAACCAGGCAGCGGAGGGACAAGATGCCGTTCAGCTCATGACCATTCACTCGGCCAAGGGGCTGGAGTTCAACACGGTCTTCATCACCGGTCTGGAAGAGGGCCTCTTCCCCCATGAGAACAGCGCGGCTGAACTCGATGGCCTGTCCGAGGAGCGACGGCTGATGTACGTGGCCATCACACGAGCCCGCAGGCGGCTGTATCTGTCGATGTCTCAGACGCGCATGCTGCATGGCCAGACCCGCTACAACATGCGCTCACGCTTTTTAGAGGAACTCCCAGAGGGCGCCTTGAAGTGGCTGACGCCGAGGCTGGGCAAGCCCGCCGGTTCGGGGATGGGCAGCGGCGCAAGCGGCTATGGGGGCTATGGTGGATCGGGTGGTGGATCGGGCTCGACCTATGGTGGTTATGGCAGTGGCTCCAAAAGCCGCGGATCCAGCTGGGCCGACCAAGACAGCAGCAAGTCCTCTAGGGGTGGTGGCTACGGACGCGGGGCCGATGCACCCTACATGGGCGGGCCTGCACAGCTGCGGGGTGTGACCCATGACAGTGGGTTTCAGATTGGCCAGGCGGTCCGTCACGCCAAGTTTGGTGACGGCGTGATCACGGCGTTGGAGGGCAGTGGCAGTGACGCGCGGGCTCAGGTCTCGTTTAAGCGTGAGGGCAGCAAATGGCTGGCGCTGTCCGTGGCCAAACTCGATCGGATCTAGTCGGTCTGACGCTCTTCGAAGATGTCTCGGGTGCTGGCGTAAAACGAGCCATGGCCGATGGCCATGAGCAGCAGCGAGACCGGCATGATCACCAGCAAGACCAGTTGTGGGTTGCCGCCGAGACCGCCAATGCCCAGTGAAATCACCAGGCTGACGGCAATGATCAGCAGCAGCCAGGCCAGGCCATAGCGCAGGAAGGCGCCACGGTTGAGCCAGACCGAGACCCAGGAGTAGAAGATGGCCTTGGGCACCGATAGGCCTCGCCAGACGACGAGTTGGGGTGCAAACCAGAACGCCATCATGACCGGGATGTAGGCCAAGAACCCCACAATCAAGCCCCAGGGCAGCTCCTTTTGAAGGGTGATCAGTTCTTCTTCTGTCGCGCCCTTTTCAACCATGGAGAGCAGCTCACCGCCGCCCACTAAAGAGGCCAGGAGCAGCACCGCTGCGAGTGCAAGGGTGTAGGCCCCGCCGAGTTGGAGCAGGGCTCTGGCCTGACCATTTCGAAAACCGCAGATCAGCATGGTGGGGGCTGCTGCTTCTTTGCGATCGATCGCACGGGCCAGGTTGATGAAGCCAAAGCTCAGGCCAGGTGAGAGCAGCAGCGGCACGATGATGCCCACCAGGGGCAGGCTGCCGATGAGAACCAGGCCAACCCAGTAGGCCATGAGGGTTAAAAACCAGACCAAGGGTTGACGGTGAAAGAGTGAAAAGCCTTCTATGAGCCAGGCTTGTCCGACTTTGGCAGTGACCAGGTGGGGGCGATCGAGCATCTTCATGGGATTAGGACTGCATTTCCGATTGACGGTTTCGCAGAATGCGCTCGAAATGGGTCGGATCCTTTGGTTTAAGCATGCTGGCTTGTCGAGGCAGGTGCCAGTCGTAGAGTCTGGAGATCCAAAATCGCAGAGCGGCTGCCCGAAGTTGCATGGGCAGGGCTTGTGTTTCAGAGACGGACAGGAGCCTGACGCTCTTGTAGCCGGTCATCAGAGCCTCGTAGCGGGCTTGATCCCAGCACCCTGAGTCGGTCGGGGAGTGGTCAATGCACCAGTCATTCAGAGTGACGGCCAGGTCAAAGACCAAGGTATCCACGCCAGCGAAGTAGAAGTCGATAAACCCACCCAGGATGGGCTGATCAGGGCTGCCATCGAACAGCACATTGTCGCGAAAGAGGTCCGCATGAACGGCTCCACGCGGCAATTGCTGCGCCAGTGGTGTCGCAGCAAAGTCGAGCTGCGCTTGAAGCTCTTGGGCCAGCAAGGCCTGGTCTGGCTCTGACAGATGAGGCATGACAACGGGCGCCGTCTCTTGCCACCAAGACAGGCCACGCAGATTGGGCTGCTGGCCTTTGAAGTCGGCTACCGCGAGGTGGGCCTGGGCCAGTGTCTGGCCGACCAGTCGGCAGTGGTCAACGGTGGGCAGGTGGACATCCTGTCCGGAGAGTCTCGTACAAAGGGCCGCTGGCTTGTGCTCACAGCTGGTGAACAAGGCGCCTGCCTTGGTCGGCATTGGGCTGGCACAGGCCACGCCTTTGCTGGCCAGGTGGTGCATCAGGTCTAGGTAAAAGGGCAGCTGATCGGCCGTGAGCTTCTCGAAGAGGGTCAGAACGTACCGACCCTGGCTGGTGGTGACGAAGTAGTTGGTGTTTTCAATGCCGGAGGCGATGCCCTGGTGGTCTACCAGGCTGCCCAGGTTGTACTGAGAGAGAAGAGCCTGCAGGGCAGACTGAGAGACGGGGGTGAAAACGGCCATGGGCCGTAGTGTATCGTCCCCCGCCTCGGGGCTTTGCGCCTGAGCTGCCTTACTTGTTCAGGCGTTTGATCAGGCTGGAGGTGTCCCAGCGGCCGCCGCCCATGGACTGAACGTCTGCATAGAACTGGTCTACCAGCGCTGTCACCGGCAGTTTGGCCCCGTTGGTCTTGGATTCCTCCAGACACAGACCCAGGTCCTTGCGCATCCAGTCCACGGCAAAGCCAAAGTCGAACTTGTCGTCGACCATGGTGGTACCCCGGTTGTCCATCTGCCAGGATTGGGCGGCGCCCTTGCCAATCACTTCGAGCACCAGCTTCATGTCGATGCCAGCCTTTTGGCCAAAGGCGATGCCTTCAGACAGGCCTTGCACCAGGCCCGCGATGCAGATCTGGTTGACCATCTTGGCCAGCTGACCGGCGCCGCTCTCACCGATCCGGGTGAAGGCGCGAGAAAAGGCCATGGCCACTGGCTTGGCCTGGTCGAATCGAGCCTGGTCGCCACCGACCATGACCGTGAGCAGGCCGTTGACGGCGCCAGCCTGGCCACCCGAGACAGGGGCATCCAGAAAGGTAAGGCCGTGTTTCTGGGCTTGCGCAGCGAGTTCGCGCGCGATCTTGGCCGAGGCCGTGGTGTGGTCGACAAACAGGCCCCCTTTTTTCATGCCGGCGAAGGCGCCGTTGTCCCCCAGCACGACGCTGGCGAGGTCTTGGTCGTTCCCCACGCAACAGAAAACGATATCGGCGTCTTGGGCCGCCGCTTTGGGCGTGTCGGCAGACTTGCCACCGAATTCAGCCACCCAGGCCTGGGCCTTGGCTGCTGAGCGGTTGTAGACGGTCACCTGATGACCGGCTTTGGCCAGGTGGCCGGCCATGGGAAAGCCCATGACGCCCAAGCCCAGGAAGGCAACACGGGTCGAGGGGCTGGATTCGTAGGTTTTGGCGTTGATACTGGCCACGGTGGATGCTCCGTTTGTCGTTGAGAAGGGTTCCCATTATTAGGCCCAATCCCCAGTCGGCAAATTCAGGAAATCCCGCCCGTTCCATTAAACTGGTGGTCTTATGAAACCGTCCAGCTCATCCTCTTCGGCCACCGGCTCAGTTATGTCGGTCGGCGAGATTCGCCAAAAATTCCTCGACTTCTTTGCCAGCCAAGGCCACACGGTGGTGCCCTCCAGCCCCCTGGTGCCCGCCAATGACCCAACCCTGCTGTTTACCAACAGTGGCATGGTCCAGTTCAAGGATGTCTTCCTGGGTCGAGAGCAGCGACCCTACACACGGGCCACCTCCTCTCAGCGCAGCGTGCGGGCCGGCGGCAAGCACAACGACCTAGAGAACGTGGGCTACACGGCCCGGCATCACACCTTCTTCGAAATGCTGGGCAATTTTTCGTTTGGTGATTACTTTAAGAAGGACGCCATTCGCCATGCCTGGACGCTTCTGACCGAGGTCTATCAGCTGCCCAAAGAAAAGCTCTGGGTCACCGTCTACGCCGAGGATGACGAGGCCCATGACATCTGGGCCAAAGAGATTGGTGTGCCGACCGAGCGGATCATTCGGATTGGCGACAACAAGGGCGCCCGATACGCCAGTGACAACTTCTGGCAGATGGCCGATACCGGCCCATGCGGCCCCTGCAGCGAGATCTTTTACGACCACGGCCCAGAGATCTGGGGCGGGCCACCTGGATCGCCCGAGGAAGATGGAGATCGATACATCGAGATCTGGAACCTGGTCTTCATGCAGTTCAACCGCGACGAGGCTGGCGTGCTCACCCCCCTGCCCAAGCCTTGTGTGGACACTGGCATGGGTCTGGAGCGAATTGCCGCTGTCCTTCAGCATGTCCATAGCAACTATGAGATCGATCTCTTTGATCAGCTGATTCGGGCGGCCGCTCGCGAGACGGGTTGCCAGGACCTGACCAACCCCTCTCTTCGGGTCATTGCGGACCATATTCGGGCCTGCAGTTTCTTGATCGTGGATGGCGTCATTCCAGGCAATGAAGGCCGTGGCTATGTCCTGCGCCGAATCATTCGCCGCGCCCTGCGACATGGGCACAAGCTGGGCCAGCCCCAGCCTTTCTTTTACAAGCTGGTCAAAGACCTCTGTGACCAGATGGGCGCTGCCTACCCCGAGCTGGCCAAGTCAGCCCAGCGTGTGGCCGACACCCTCAAGCAGGAGGAAGAGCGGTTTGGCGAGACCCTGGAAAAGGGCATGGCCATCCTGTCCGAGTCCCTGGCTGGCCTCACCAAAGGCGGTCAGCTCGATGGCCAGACGGCCTTCATGCTCTACGACACCTTTGGTTTCCCCCTGGACCTCACGGCGGACGTCTGCCGCGAGCGAGAGGTGACGGTTGATGAGGCTGGCTTTGAGCAGGCCATGAACAAGCAGCGTGAGCAGGCTCGCGCCTCAAGCAAGTTCAAGTCTGGTGCCGGTCTTCAGTACGACGGCCAGGCCACCGAGTTCACCGGTTATGTCTCTTTGGCAGAGTCTGCTCGCGTGACGGGCCTGTACGTGGATGGCTCCGCCGTCTCTCAGGCCAAGTCCGGTGATGCGGTGGTGGTGGTGCTGGACAAGACCCCGTTTTATGCCGAATCCGGTGGCCAGGTTGGCGATGCCGGTCAGCTCACGGGCAATGGCCTGTCGATTCAGATTGATGACACCCAGAAAATTTCTGCGGAGGTCTTTGGCCACCACGGCCTGGTGACCAGCGGCAGCATTCAAGTGGGCGATACGGTCAGTGCACAGGTGGACTTGGTTCGTCGAGCCCGCACCATGCGCCATCACTCAGCGACCCACATCATGCACAAGGCCCTGCGAGAGGTGCTGGGCGCCCATGTTCAGCAGAAGGGCTCGTTGGTGGATGCTGACAAGACTCGCTTTGATTTCTCACACAACCAGCCGGTCACGGCCGATGAGATGCGTCGCATTGAGGCTATCGTCAATGCCGAGGTGTTGGCCAACACCGACACCAAGGCCCAGCTCATGGGCTTTGACGATGCGGTCAAAGGCGGCGCCATGGCCCTGTTTGGCGAAAAATATGGCGATGAGGTTAGGGTGCTGGATATTGGCAGCTCGCGCGAGCTGTGTGGTGGCACCCATGTGGCCCGCACCGGTGACATTGGTCTTTTCAAAATCGTTTCGGAATCCGGCGTTGCGGCTGGTATTCGCCGCATCGAGGCGGTCTGCGGTGATCGCGTGCTCGCCTTGACCCAAGACCTGGAGTCGACGGTGGCCCAGGCCTCGGCCTTGCTTAAGGCGCCTGCTCATGAGCTGACCGGTAAGTTGGGTCAGATGCTCGAGAGTGTGCGCAGCCTGGAAAAAGAACTCGCCAGGCTCAAGAGCAAACTCGCAGCCTCCGCTGGTGATGATCTGGCCGAGCAGGCTCAACAGATTTCTGGTGTTGCGTTGCTGGCTACCACGGTCGATGCCGATGCGGCCGCCATGCGGGAAATGCTCGACAAGCTCAAGGACAAGCTCAAGTCTGCTGCCATCGTTCTGGCCTCGGTCGATGGCGACAAGGTCAGCCTGATCGCAGGAGTCACCGCCGACCTCACCTCGAAGGTCAAAGCCGGCGAGTTGGTCACCCATGTGGCTGGTCAGATTGGCGGAAAAGGCGGCGGGCGTCCTGACATGGCCCAGGGGGGCGGGACCAATCCGGCCGCCCTACCAGCGGCCTTGCAGAGCCTCTCCGCCCTGGTGGCCCAGAAGCTGGGCTGAGCGGCATGATCTCTGAACTCTCGATCGATGTTGCGGTGGATGTGCAGGGGCTGAGCTGTCCTCTGCCCATTCTTCGGGCCAAAAAGGCGCTGTCTGATATGCAGTCAGGGCAGTTGCTTCAAGTGTTGGCCACAGACAGTGGGGCCTGGGATGATTTTGAGTACTTCTGCAAGAACGCCGGTCATGCCCTGGTCAGTCGAGAAGAGACTGACGGCGTTTATCGATTTTTGATTCGCTGCCGATAGGACGGGGCGGCTTTTTGGCTCTTTGGGCCCTTCGTCGACCGTCTTAAACCACATATATCCAAGGGTTTTTAGTCGCTTTGTCGATGCCCTGTCGACTTTTGTTCACGACAAAAAATTTCTTTCATAGGCATAGCCTCTACACGGCCTGAACAAGACTTCGAGGAGTGCTGCGACGCAACTTGAATGCGGCATCCTCCCCGCCTAAGGTGAGGGCTCGTTGAGGAGGAGAGGCTGTCTAGGCGTAAGCCCCTGACAGCCCTTGGGGGCGATCTCGGTGCAAACCGGATCGCCACTTTTTTTGGTGGGGGGATGCCTAGCCGGCTTTCAGCTGGTCGAGCTGTTGACTGACCTTTTGCAGCAGCGACTCAAAATCTGCCAGCCGTTGCTTCTCTTGATCGACCACAGCGGCCGGTGCCCTGGCCACAAAACTCTCGTTGCTGAGTTTGGCCTTGGCCTTGGTGATCTCGCCTTGTAGCCGTTCGATCTCTTTGCCCAGTCGAGCAGACTCCGCAGCCACATCGATGGTGACCACCAGCATCAGCTTGAGCGGACCCACGATTTGAACGGGGGCCTGCAATGGCTTGTCGCCCTCTTGGAGCCGATCGACAAAGACCACCTCGCTGAGCTTGCCCAGAGACTTGAGGGCCTCGGCCATGAGTTCGCGCTCATCGCTGCCCTGGCGCAGGTCGATGCCCGTGTTGCCCAATGCAGTGGTGACGTCTTCTAGGCTGATGCGCAGAGGAACCCGCTCTGCAGGCGAGAGATTCATCTCACTGCGCAGGGATCGAACCGCCAGGACCATGGCCTTGAGTTCTGCCATCAGGGCGTCCGCCTGGGCATCGATTTTCTTGGGTTCGCTGATGGGATAAGCCGATGTCACGATGCTGTCGAATTCTCCAGCAGCGAGTTTGGCGCTGCGACCCGCGAGTGGCGCCACCGCCTGCCACAGGGCCTCGGTGACAAACGGCATGATGGGGTGCATCAGTCGCAGGGTGGCCTCAAGCACACGCAAGAGGGTTCGGCGGGCCGCCTTGGCACTGTTCTCTCGGTCGCCATTGAGGGAGGGCTTGGCCAGCTCAACGTACCAGTCACAGAACTCATTCCAAATGAATTCATAGAGCTCCTTGGCGGCCAGGTCGAACCGGTAGGCCGTCAGATGCTCGTCCACACGGGCTTCTACCCGCTGCAGCTCAGACGTGATCCAGCGGTCTACAAAGCTGAAGTAAAGCGGTCCGTCCGGCCCGCAGTCTCCTCCGCAGACGCCAAGGCCATTGTCCTTGCCTTCGGTGTTCATCAGAACAAATCGGGTGGCGTTCCAGAGCTTGTTGCAGAAGTTTCGATAGCCCTCGCAGCGTGACAGGTCGAAGTTGATGTTGCGGCCTGGCGTGGCCAGGCTGGCAAAGGTAAAGCGCAGGGCATCGGTACCGAAGGCGGTAATGCCTTTTGGAAATTCTGCACGGGTCTTCTTTTCGATCTGGGCCGCCTGCTTGGGGTTCATCAGCCCCGAAGTACGCTTGGCCACCAGGCTGTCCAGGTCAATGCCGTCGATGAGGTCGATGGGGTCCAGGGTGTTGCCCTTGGACTTGCTCATCTTCTGGCCCTCTCCATCGCGAACCAGGGCGTGGACGTAGACATCGCGGAAGGGCACCTGGCCGGTGAAGTGGCAGGTCATCATGACCATGCGGGCAACCCAGAAGAAGATGATGTCAAAGCCGGTGACGAGCACGCTCGATGGCAGGTACTGGGCCAAGTCGGGCTTGAGCCTGGGGCCGCCAAACGTCAGGCCACGATCGGTGCCGAGGCTTGGGTCCCATTCCTGGCCTTCCTCTACCAGTGTGGAGAAAGGCACCAAGGCCGATGAGAACCAGGTGTCCAGAACGTCGGCGTCTCGAACCAAGGCCCCGGTGTAGCCAGCAGCGCTGGCCTGCGCCGTCGCCTCTGCCTCGTCGTGGGCGACAAAGACCGTGCCGTCCTCGATGGGTCGGCCGTCGGCGTCAGCCTTGTACCAGGCCGGGATCTGGTGGCCCCACCAGAGCTGCCGAGAGATACACCAGTCTTGGATGTTCTCCAGCCACTGGCGATACGTGGTGGTCCAGTTCTCGGGGTGGAAGGTCACCTGGCCGTTTTCGACGACCTCGAGTGCGCGCCCGGCGATCGATTGCCCTGGGGTGTGCGTGCCCTCGGGCGCAGGCTTGCTCATAGCCACAAACCATTGGTCGGTGAGCATGGGCTCAATGACGGCATTGGTGCGATCACCTCTGGGCACCATGAGTTTGTGTTTCTTGGTGGAGACCAGCAGGCCTTGGGCCTCCAGATCGGCCAAGACTGCTTTGCGGGCCTCGTAGCGCTCTAGGCCTCGATAGGCCCCGGGGGCCTGGTCGTTGATGTGGGCGTTGAGCGTGAAGATGTTGATGGGTGCCAGCTGATGTCGCTGGCCAACGGCATAGTCATTGAAGTCGTGGGCGGGCGTGATCTTGACGCAGCCGGTCCCGAACTCAGGGTCCACATAGTCGTCGGCAATCACCGGAATCTGACGGCCCACCAAGGGCAGCGTCAGCATCTTGCCCACCAGATGGGCATAGCGTTCGTCCTTGGGGCTGACCGCAACAGCGACGTCACCCAGCATCGTCTCGGGCCGGGTGGTGGCCACGACCAGGCTGCCAGAGCCATCGGCGAGGTTGTATTGGATCTCCCAGATGTGGCCGTCTTCTTCCTCGCTGACCACTTCGAGGTCTGAGACCGCGGTGAGCAGCTTGGGATCCCAGTTCACCAGGCGTTTGCCGCGATAGATCAGGCCTTGCTGGTAGAGGCTGATGAAGACTTCTTTTACCACGGCCGAGCAGGCCGGGTTCATGGTGAAGTATTCCAAAGACCAGTCACAGCTGGCGGCCAGGCGACGCATCTGGCCGGTAATGGTGGAGCCAGACTGCTCCTTCCACTCCCAGACTTTTTCTAAGAAAGCCTCACGGCCCAGGTCATGTCGAGAGACGCCTTGTGCATCCAACTGGCGTTCGACCACGATCTGGGTGGCAATGCCCGCATGGTCGGTTCCTGGCAGCCAGAGGGTGTTGTGTCCACGCATGCGGTGCCAGCGTGACAGCGTGTCCATCAGGGTCTGGTTAAAGGCGTGCCCCATGTGTAGGGTGCCGGTGACGTTGGGCGGGGGCAGCTGAATGCAGAAGGATTCTGCGTCGGGTTTGGTCCCAGCCGCATACAGGCCACGAGCCTCCCACTCTGGCCCCCAGGTCTGCTCGATGTGGGCTGGTTCAAATGATTTATCTAGGTTCGACATGGTGGGCTTTGATGTGGTGTGAGGGACGGCACTCGGGCTGGTCAGCCCTTGGCGGCCAGGTCGTGACGGGTGATGGCGTAGCCCCGATCCCGATAGAGGGTGAAGCGGGCGCGGGCCAGTTCCTTGTCCGCTTCATCTGGGCCAACGATCTCGAAGACCCTCTGAAAGTGGGTAAAGAAGTCGGGTACTGCGTCGTCTAGGTTGACCAGAATGTTGGGAAGCCGCGGCATGGGTGGCGAATAGGCCTGGTGGCTCAGAATGATGGGCGCCTCGTCCACCAGCGGATGGTCTGCATGGACGTGGGGCAGGAAGTCCTCGTCAGAGAAGCTGTAGAGCAGCTCGTCGAATTGTTCAAGGCGGCCTCGATCGCTGCAGAACACGATGAGTGGTTTCTCGTCGGTCGCCGCCTGGGCCCGCAGAGCCTTGCGCACCAGCCGACAGGCGTGGGTCAGCCTGTCGGGGGTGTTGAAGTGAAAATCGACACTGGTCACGCCAGGCCGTTCTTCGCAAACTCCACCAGCAGGCCAACTGGGCGACCGGTGGCACCTTTGTTGGCCCCGCTCTTCCAGGCCGTGCCAGCGATGTCCAGGTGGGCCCAACGATAGGCCTTTGCGAATCGCCACAGGAAGCAGGCTGCGGTGACACTGCCCGCCGCCCGACCCCCGACGTTGGCCATGTCAGCAAAAGGACTCTTGAGCTGCTCTTGATAGTCCTCTTCCAGGGGCAGACGCCAGGCTGGATCCAGCATGGTCTTGCCAGCGTTGATCAGAGACTGGGCCAGGGCATCGTCTTCGCTGAACAAGCCGGTGTTGACACCACCCAAGGCAATCACGCAGGCACCTGTGAGGGTGGCGATGTCAACCACCGCAGCCGGTTTGAAGTTTTTCTCCACGTAGGTCAGGGCGTCACAGAGGATGAGTCGGCCTTCTGCGTCCGTGTTGAGGATTTCAACGGTCTGACCGGACATGGTGGTCACGATGTCACCGGGTCGGGTTGCCGTGCCACTGGGCATGTTCTCGCAGGTGGGGATCACACCGACCACATTGCGCTTGAGCCCCATCTCGGCCACTGCCTTCATGACACCCAAGACCGTGGATGCACCCGACATGTCGTACTTCATCTCGTCCATGTCAGCAGGCGGTTTGAGGGAGATGCCGCCCGTGTCAAAGGTGATGCCCTTGCCGACAAAGACCAGCGGGGCCTCTTTGGCGGTGCCGCCGTTGTGCTGGAGCACGATGAACTGGGGTGGCTGAACCGAACCCGCGGAGACGGCCAGCAGGGCGTTCATGCCGAGCTTTTCCATGGCGGGCCGCTCCAGGACCTCGACCTTCAGGCGATGCTGTCTGGCCAGGGCTTTGGCGGTGGTGGCGAGGTATGTGGGGGTACAGATGTTGGGGGGCAGGTTGCCCAGATCCTTGGTCAGGGTGATGCCATTGGCCAAGGCCTGCGCCTCGGTGATGACCTTGGGGGCATCGGTGGGACGCATGTCGCCGGGCAGCAGCATTTCCACTTCCTGTAGGGAGGGCAGCTCTGGCTTGGCCTTGGACTTGGCAGGGGCTTTGTCGTCGCCACCTTCTCTTTTGGTCTTGAACCGATCAAACCGATAGGTCGCCTCACGAACCGCCAGAATGTGGGCCTGCATGCGCCACTGGCCATCCCTGGACCCGACGGGCTGCTCGGTGAGGAAGGAGGCCACTCGTTTGACGCCTTTGAGGCCCTGCATGGCCTTGGTGGCCGCTCGAACGGCCTCGACATATTGTTTCTCTAGAAAGGCCTCTTTTTTACCCAGGCCAACGAGCAGCAGCCGCGTGGCTGGCAGACCCTTGAGGTCTCGCAGCAACAGAGCGCTACCCGCCTTGGCATCGAAGTCCCCAGCCTTGAGGACCTTGGCGATCGCTCCGCCACTGACCTTGTCAGCCACCCGGGCTGCCATGCTGAGTTCAACCCCAGCGGCTGTGGCGTAGAGGCCCAGCCAGACACAGTCCACGTTGGCCCGGTCTACGGGTTTGTTGCTGGCGATGAACTGGATTGACTCCCGGACTTCACCTGGGTCTTTGATTTCTTTGAGATCTTTGGAGGATGAGGATGCGGTCATGACACAATGCCTTTGTTCAGAAGACGCCTATTATAAAAGTAGTGATATTTCAAAAAGCCCTAGTCCAAGAACTTCGCGCCATGGCGGGGGTGGTCTTTGCGACTCTGCTGACCATTGTGGTGACCACCACCCTGATCCGGACCCTGGGGCGGGCCGCCTCCGGCAAGGCCGACGGCGAGCTGGTTTTGCCCCTTATTGGGCTGTCCTCCATGACCAGCCTGGGCCTTATCCTCAGTCTGACGGCCTTTATCGCCGTTTTGATGGTCTTGTCTCGGTTGTGGCGGGACTCCGAAATGGTGGTCTGGCTGGCCTCTGGCCGTAGCCTCGCCGACCTGGTCAAGCCTGTCTTACAGTTTCTCTGGCCACTTGTAGTGGGGGTGGCCGTCTGCAGCCTGGTGGTCTCGCCCTGGGCGCGGCAGCAGTCGGAGGCTCTTCGGCAACAGTTTGAGACCCGAGAGGATGCCAAGCGCATCTCGCCTGGTCAGTTTCGGGAGTCCAGCTCAGGTCAACGGGTCTTTTTTGTTGAAAACCCGGACGAGGAGTCCAGTCAGCTGGGCATGGTCTTTGTCGTGACCCGGTCACCAAACGGCGGGGAATCGGTGCTGATGGCGGCTGAGGGGCAGTTTGAGCAAGGCCCTGATGGTGAGCCCTGGGTCAACATTCGCCGGGGAACTCGGACTGATTTTTCCCCGGTGCTGACCGGGCCCAGTGACAAGGCGCTGCCAACCGTGCGCACCATGACGTTTGAGGGGTATCGGCTTCGGGTGGATGCCGCCCCTGGCGGCGCGGCGATTGACCCGTCTGTCCGAGCACAGCCCATTGGCACCCTCATGATGGCCCCCGGTAACCAGCAGCGCGGCGAACTGGCTTTCCGAGTGGGTCTGCCCATGCTGTGTCTTTTGTTGGGCCTGCTGGCGATCCCCATGTCTTTTGTCAGCCCGCGGATGGGGCGCTCCTTTCACCTGATCTTTGCCTTCCTGGTCACCATGACGGCCAACAATCTTCTGACAGTCAGCCAGGCCTGGATTGCACAAGGCCGGGTGAGTTTTGCCATGGGCTGGTGGCCGGTGCCGTTGGCCTTGGCCGTGCTCATGCTGGTGCTGTTCTGGTGGCGGATGGGATTGCGCCGGGGGCCCATGGAATGGATGTGGTTGGGCTTGCGTCGACTTAAGGGAAGCGTATAAAGATGGCCCAGTCCAGGACTTTTGAACGCTATGTGGCCCGCGGCATCTACGGGCGCATCGGTTTTGTCTTGCTGGGGTTTGTTGGCTTGTTCGCCTTGTTCGATCTGGTCGCTGAATTAGAGGACATCGGCCGCGGCAGCTACCGGATCCAAGAGGCCATGCAATACATCGCCCTGCGGATTCCCGCGATGAGTTATGAGCTGATGCCGGTGGCCACGCTCATTGGGGCGCTCTGGGCCCTCTCTAGCCTGGCAGCTTCCTCGGAGTACACCGTCGCCCGAGCATCGGGGTTTCGGCCGGCCGACGCCTTAAAGGCGATGGCTCGGCTGGGTTTGCCGCTGGTCTTGCTCACCGCGCTCTTGTCTGAACTCATCGTGCCCTGGTCAGAGGCAGCCGGCAGCAAGCTTCGGGCCAGCGCCCTGGGGAGTGTCTCGGCCGATGCCTTGCGTTCAGGCTATTGGCTGAGGGATTCGGTCAAGGGCCTGGGTGTGAATGCGGCCGAGCGTATGTTGAACCTGCGCGGTGCGACACCCGATCAGCGCCTGTTGGATGTGGTGATTTACGAATTTGATGCCAGCAAACGTTTGCTGCGGGTGGTGCGAGCCAAGCAGGCGGTCTTTGATCAGTTGGTATCGGCCTCGGGGGGGCAACAGGCCAGCCGCTGGTCGCTTCAGCAGACCACCAGCCTGACGCTGGGGTCAGATGGCGGACTGACCAAGTCCACTGCTGACCGATTGGAGATGATCTCTAGTCTGTCGCCGAATACGTTGGGGGCTTTGTTGGTGAAGCCAGACCAGATGTCAGCCAGGGACCTCTGGGCTTACAGCCGTTATCTGAAGGCAGGCCGGCAGTCGGCCACTCGGTATGAACTGGCTTTTTGGAAGAAGGTCATCTATCCGGTGGCTTGCTGGGTCATGCTCTTGATGGCCCTGCCTGCCGCTTACCTGCAGGCCCGCGGCGGTACGGTGGGCCTCAAGGTCTTCTTGGGCATTGTCTTTGGCGTGGCCTTTCACTTGCTCAACAGCCTCTTCTCCCACCTCGGGGCGATGAACACCTGGCCAGCCCCGATGGTGGCAGCGATCCCCAGCCTGGTCGCCCTGACCTTTGCATTGGTGATGTTGGTGCGCGTCCAGCGTCGGTCTCTCTGAACAGACGCTATCGATTTCCCTCAGTTGATAGCCTTGGTCATCGGTCAGGTTTAAGGCCGTCGGACGCCGTTTGGGCCGTTACAATGCCGCCATGACTGCGACCTGCACCCTTACCCCTTCGGGGAAATCCTTTCCTGTCGATACTGGCGAAACCATTTTAGAAGCTGCCCTGCGGGCTGGCATTGTGCTGCCCTATGGCTGTAAAGACGGCGCCTGTGGTTCCTGTAAGGCCACGCTTCAAGATGGCGAAGTCGATTATGGGGATTACCAAAAGAAGGCCCTGTCGGATGCCGATCGTGCGGCGGGTCAGCTCTTGCTTTGCAAGGCCACCTGCTCTCAGCCGATCACCGTCTCGGCCCGGGTTGTCGCAGCCGAGGGCATGATCCCCATCCGTAAGATGCCTTGCCGAGTCGCCAGCATTGCGCGGGCGGCACCAGACGTCGCAGTGGTCAAACTGCAGTTGCCCGCCACCGAAAATTTTCAGTTCCTCGCCGGTCAGTACATCGACATCCTGCTCAAGGACGGTAAGCGTCGCAGTTACTCCATGGCCAATGCCCCGCATGACAATCAGCAGATTGAGTTGCACATTCGGCATACCCCTGGCGGTGCTTTTACCGACGCACTCTTTGGCACGGGCACGCCCTCGATCAATGCCGTCAAAGAAAAAGACATTCTGCGATTCGAGGGGCCCCAGGGCACCTTCTTCCTTCGTGAGGACAGCGCGCGTCCCATCGTCTTTCTGGCCTCGGGCACTGGCTTTGCCCCGATCAAGGCGGTGATCGAGCACGCTCGGTTTAAACACATCGAGCGACCCATGGTCTTGTTTTGGGGTGGCCGCCGCCCGCAGGACCTCTACATGGACGCCTTGGCCCAGCAGTGGGCGGCTGAGATGCCTCACTTCCGCTACATCCCTGTGATCAGTGACGCACAGCCAGAGGATGAATGGGCTGGCCGTACAGGCTTTGTTCACCAGGCGGTGATGCAGGACTTCCCAGACCTTTCGGCTCATTCGGTCTACGCCTGTGGTGCACCCATTGTGGTCCAGTCAGCCCAGAAGGATTTTGTGAGCCAGTGTGGCCTGCCTCAAGACGAGTTCTTCGCGGACGCCTTCACCACGGCAGCTGATCTGGCCAAGAAGTAAGGCCACCATCCAAGTTCGACGAGCGCAGTCGGCGTCGCCTAGGGGCCTGGGGGCCTGGGGGCCTGAGGCCCGACTTACGCTAGCCTTTTGCCAAGAAGGCCTTTAGCGCCTTACCGGTCGGCGTGCTCTTTTTCTGAATGTCTTTGGGTGAGCCCTGCGCCACCAGCTGGCCGCCATTGACCCCGCCACCGGGTCCCAGGTCGATGATCCAGTCGGCCTGCGCCCAGACGTCTAGCTGATGTTCGATGACCACCACGGTGTTGCCGGCGTCCACCAGTCGATGCAGGGCGTAGATCAGTTTCTCCACATCGGCCATGTGAAGGCCGACGGTCGGCTCATCTAGAACATAGAGGGTCTGACCACTCTGCTTGGACTTGGCCAACTCGGTGACCAGCTTGATGCGCTGGGACTCGCCCCCAGATAGGGTTGGGCTGGGCTGGCCCAGCGTCAGGTAGCCCAGGCCCACGTCTTGCAGCAGGGTGAGTGGCCGCTGAATGCTGGAGACATTCTCAAAAAACGCCGCTGCCTCATCGACGGACATGGCCAGCACGTCGGAGATCGTCTTGCCGCGCCATAGCGCCAGCCGTGTCTCTTGGTTGAATCGGGCACCACCACAGGCATCGCAAATGACGCGCACATCGGGCAGGAAGTTCATCTCAATGGTCTGCCAGCCTTGCCCATCGCAGCTGTCGCATCGGCCATCGGCTGTGTTGAACGAGAAGCGGCCGGCACTCCAGCCGCGGCGCTTGGCATCCTCACCGTTGGCGAACTGCTTGCGGATGTCGTCCCAGAAGCCAACGTAGGTGGCCGGTGTGGAGCGGGGCGTCTTGCCAATCGGGGTCTGATCGACTTCCAGAACACGTTGGATGGATTGCCAGTTTTCAATGGACTGACAGCCCTGCCAGTCGATGGCCTTGGCTCGGCCAGCCTTGGTGCGTTGCTGGTTGACCAGTCGCGACAGGTTGTGGCGCAGGATGTCTCGCACCAGGCTGGACTTGCCAGAACCGGAGACGCCGGTCACCACGGTCAGACGCTCCATGGGGATCTGGACCTGTAGGTCTTTGAGGTTGTGTAGATGAGCGCCCACCACCTGCAGCCAGTGATCGGCTGTTGGTCGCCGGGCCTGGATGCTGTGCTGCATGGGTTCACGCAGATACCGGCCGGTGAGCGATTCGGTCGACTGCATCAGGTCCTGCTGAGAGCCTTGGGCAACAATTCTGCCGCCCAGCTTTCCAGCGCCCGGTCCGATGTCGATCAGGTGGTCGGCCATGGCGATGGTCTCTTCGTCATGCTCGACCACGACCACTGTGTTGCCCTTCTCCTGGAGTTTTCGCAGGAGTCCCAGCAGGGCCTGGTTGTCCTGCGGGTGCAGACCGATGGACGGTTCGTCCAGGATGTAGCAGACACCCTGCAGGTTAGAGCCCAATTGGGCGGCCAGTCGGATCCGTTGGGCCTCACCACCAGACAGGGTGGGTGCAGAACGGTCTAAGGACAGATATCCCAGGCCAACGGAACACAGGAAATCCACTCGGCTGTCGATTTCTTGGACCAGCCCCTCAGCAATGGCCTTGCCCCTGGCGTCCAGGGTTTTGCGAAGTCCCTTGACCCATGAGGGGAGGCTGTCGATCGACAGACGAGAGACCTGGTGAATGCCCATGTCGTTCAATAGAATGCTTCTGGCAATTGGGTTTAGACGCGCACCCTCACAGCTCGGGCATTCCAGAGGGGCGTCTTGGTCCTCTAGTTCGGATTCGGTGACCAGAAAACGGTCTTCCTCACCGGTCTCGTCCTCGGCCAGGCTGGTGGTGAACAGGCCTGTTCCCGTACACGATGGGCACCAGCCCAGCTTGGTGTTGTAGGAAAAGAGTCTCGGTTCTGGTTCGGGCAGACTGGTGCCGCAACTCGGGCAGGATCGTTTGGTCGAGAGCAGCTGACTGATCGTCTGGCCCTTGGCATCTTGGGTCAGCAGGCTGAGGCTGCCTTGCCCGTATTCAAGGGCCTGGTCGACCAGCTGTCGCAACGCGGCCTCTTGGCTGGCTGAGACCTCGATCTGGCCGATGGGCAGCTCGATGGTGTGTCCCTTGTAACGGTCCAACTTTGGAAAGGGTTTGGTCGAGACAAACTCGCCATCCACGCGAAGCTCCTCGAAGCCTCTGCTGTCCGCCCATTTGGCCAGGTCCTGATAGATCCCTTTGCGGTGCAAGACCAAGGGCGCCAACAGGCCAACCTGTCGGCCCTTGTGCTGCTTGAGGATGTTGGCCAGGATGGCCTCGGGGGTCTGGGGAGCGATGGCCGTCTGGCAGTCTGGGCAGGTCTGCTGACCTAGCTTGACAAAGAGCAGTCGCAGAAAGTGATGAATCTCGGTGAGCGTCCCCACCGTGCTCTTGCGACCGCCACGACTGGTGCGCTGTTCAATGGCGACGGTTGGGGGGATGCCGTAGATGGCATCGACCTCGGGTCGGCTGGCCGGTTGGACAAATTGGCGGGCGTAGGCGTTGAGTGACTCCAGGTATCGACGCTGACCCTCAGCAAACAAGATGTCAAAGGCCAGTGTGGATTTGCCGGACCCCGAGACACCCGAGATGACCGTGAGCTGGTTGCGAGGGATCTGCACACTCAGATCTTTGAGGTTGTGCTCGCGTGCATGCAGGACTTCAATGTTTGGATGGTCAGCCTGGACCTTGGGCTTTGACGGTGGGACAGGGGCCTCGGCTACCGACATCTCACGCATTCGGCGCAGCGCCTGTCCAGTGTAGGACCGTGGGCAGGCGATCAGGTCGTCGGGCTGGCCTTGGGCGATGAGTTCACCGCCCGCAGGACCGGCGTCTGGTCCAAGGTCTAGTATCCAGTCCGAGGCAGCGATCAGATCCAGGTTGTGCTCGATGACCACCAGGGAGTGGCCAGCCTTGACGAGAGCCCGCAGGGCTCGGATGAGCTTGGAGATGTCCTCGAAGTGAAGGCCAGTGGTGGGCTCATCGAAGAGCAGGAGCATGCCCTTGGCCTTTCGAGAACCCTTCTCGGCCGCGTCGGCCAGGTGACCCGCGATCTTGAGTCTTTGGGCCTCTCCACCCGATAGCGTGGGGACTGGTTGGCCGAGCCGAAGGTAGTCGAGACCGACGTCTCCCAGGGGTTTGAGCCGTCGGTGAATCTCTGGCACATCGCCAAAGAAGGCCAGGGCTTCGGTGACGGTCATCTCGAGAACATCTGCAATCGATTTGCCACGCAGGCGTACCTCAAGGGTCTCCGTTCGGTAGCGGCTGCCACCGCAGTCGGTGCAGCGTAGGTAGACGTCTGACAGGAATTGCATTTCCACCTGCTCGTAGCCACTGCCCGAGCAACTGGGACAGCGTCCCGTGCCGGCATTAAAGCTGAAGGTCCCAGTGGTGTAGCCCCTCTGAACTGCAAGGGATGCGTCCGCAAACTGCTTGCGAATGGCATCGAAGGCGCCAACGTAGACGGCCGGGTTGGAGCGGGTGGTCCTGCCAATCGGCGACTGGTCCACCATCAGGACGTCGCTGATCAGGGGAACCCCCTCGATCTTGTCGTGGGCCCCAGGCGTCTCGGTGGCCTTGCCGAGTTGCTTGCAGACGGCCGCATAGAGCACGTCGTGGATCAGGGTGGACTTTCCGGATCCGGAGACGCCGGTGACCGTGACCAGATGACCCAGGGGAAACTGGATGGTGAGATGCTTGAGGTTGTTGGCGCTGACGCCCGATAGCCGAATGATGGGGGCCTTTTGAACCAGATCCTTGGGGGCGGGGGGCTCTGCAGAGACCAGCTTCTCAAGACGCAGGTACTGACCCGTTAGGGTTTTGCTCTGGATGAGCTCATCAAAGCGTCCGTTAAAACAGATGTCTCCACCGTGTTCGCCCGGACCTGGTCCCATGTCAATGATCCGGTTTGCAGCCTGCATGACCTCGGGGTCATGTTCCACTACTAACAGGCTGTTGCCCGCATCTCGCAGGCGATGCATCACCTGAATCAGGCGCTGCAGGTCTCGAGGGTGTAAACCAATCGATGGCTCGTCCAGCACAAAGAGCGTATTGACCAAGGACGTGCCCAGGGCTGTGGTCAGGTTGATGCGTTGGACCTCTCCACCCGAGAGCGTTCTGGATTGGCGATCCAGGGTGAGATAGCCCAGGCCGACTGCTTGGCAGAAGCCTAGGCGGGCCCTCATTTCCTTGTAGACCAGCTGCGCGGCCGTGGCCTGTGCGTCGGACTGATGTGACCCGGTCGTTGGCTGGTTGGGAGATTCTGATGCAGCCTGCACGGCGTCCAGCCAGGCCATGGCCTCGTCAATGCTCTTGGCCATGACTTGGGAGAGGGTACAGTCGCCCAGGCGCCAATAGAGCGACTCAGGCTTGAGTCTTGCGCCATGGCAGGCCGGACACTCGGTGTAGCTGCGGTACTTGGAGAGCAGCATCCGAATGTGCATCTTGTAGGCCTTTGATTCGAGGTACTCAAAGAACCGATTAATGCCGTACCACTGCTTGGTCCAGCTGCCCTTCCAGTCCTCATCACCCTCAAAGACCCAGCGACGGTCTTCGGGGGGTAGGTCCCGAAAGGCAATGTCCTGAGCCACCCCTCGTCGCTTGGCATGCATGAGCAACTCTCGCTGACAGTCAGCGTAGGACTTGGTCTGCCAAGGTTTTACAGCGCCATCGGCCAGGCTGAGTGATTCATCGGGGATTACCAGGCCCGGGTCAATGCCGATCACTCGCCCAAAGCCTCGGCAGGTCTCGCAGGCGCCGATGGGGGAGTTAAAAGAGAAGAGGGCCGGCCTGGGCTCCTTGAAGGAAATCCGGCAGGCTGAGCAAGACAAGGCGCTGGAAAACTGCAGCAGCTGCTCCTTCTGCGAGTCTTCCTTGTGAAGCAGGACCAGTTGGCATTGACCTTGGCCGTAGCGCATGGCGGTCTCGATCGCCTCTGCGACTCGGGCTCTCTCCAGGCTGTCGTTGACGACGAATCGGTCGGCCATGACCTGGAGGCTGTTCGCCTCGCGCCGATAGATTTTGGTGAACCCTTGTGCCGATAGCCATTGTTCGAGCTGCTCATCCTCCAGGGACTCTGGCGTCTCTCGGGTAAAGACCACAGCAAGTCGCTGCCCGGATGGCTGGGCCAGGGCTAGGGTGACGATTCCATCGACGGTGTCCCGTTGCACGCGTTCACCACAGCCTGGACAGAACAACTCTGCCGATCGGGCAAAGAGCAGCTTTAGGTGATCGGTGATCTCGGTCATGGTGCCGACCGTTGATCTGGAGGTGCGAACCGGATTGGTCTGGTCGATGGCAATCGCTGGCGGGACGCCATCGATCCGATCCACTTGGGGCTTGTCCATCCGATCCAGGAACTGGCGCGCGTAAGCCGAGAAGGTCTCGATGTAGCGGCGTTGACCTTCGGCGTAGATGGTGTCAAAGACCAGCGAGCTCTTGCCCGAGCCCGAGACGCCCGTGACCACTGTGATCTCCCCGGTGGGGAGGTCTAGCGACAGGTTCTTGAGGTTGTTCTGTCGTGCGCCCCTGACGCGAATCGTCATGGAGGGTTAGTGCTTGTGGTCGTGATCGTGGTCGCAGCAGCCCTTGTGGTCATGATCGTGGGCATGCTGGTGGTCGTGGCTGTGCGAGTGGGCATGCGAATGGGCATGCTCGTGCTGATGACCGTGGTCATGTCCATGGTCGTGGTCATGGTGGCCGTGGTTGCAGGACTCACCGGGCGCATGGTCGTGGCCACAGTCGTGCTTGGGTTTGGCCGCTTGCTCGGCTGCGAGCAGAGAAGCCACTCGCTGCGAGCAATTGTCGTTGGTCTCAGCGGTGAACTCGTCGATGGTGGGCAGGGGCTTAAACCCCATGGCTTTGAGGCTGGCGGCTAGCGCATCGGCCTGCTCATGCCCGCGCGGGAACTTAATAAAGTTGGACCCGGCTTCCAGGGGAATGCCTGCTGCACTCAGCAATCGGGCGGCCCGAAGCAGGGCTGCGGTCTGCTGGCTGGTGATGACGTGAAGTTTGATGCGGTTCATGGCGATGGGCCTCTGTGGGGTTCCGGTCAGCGGGAGGTGGGCCTTAACCCACCTTGAGCACAATCTTTCCAACGTGTTGCGATGATTCCATGAGACGGTGGGCCTCCTCGGCTTGGGCCAGGGGGAACTCCGCGTGAATGATGGGCAGCAGTCGGCCCCTCTGGAGTTCGGGCCAGATGGCTTGTTGCATGGTGAGTGCAATTCGAGCCTTTTCTTCGACCGATCGGGCCCTGAGCGTAGAGCCCGTGAAGGTGAGGCGCTTCATCATGAGCAGGGTCCAGTCCATCTCGACCTTGGCACCAGACAAAAAGGCGATCTGCACCAACCGGCCTTCTAGCGCGAGGCACTTGAGGTGCTTGGGCAGGTAGTCACCACCCACCATGTCAAGGACCAGGTTGACGCCCTGCCCATTGGTCTCGTCTTTGATGACCTGGGCGAAGTCCTCCGATTTATAAAGAATCGGCCTATCAGCACCCAGTTCGCGACAAATACGCGCCTTGTCTTCAGATCCGACTGTTGTGAAGATTCGGCTGGCCCCGGCCCATTTCGCAAAGCCAATGGCGGTGGTACCAATGCCGCTGGAGCCACCATGAATCAAGACACTCTGACCGGCTCGCAGCTGACCACGCTCGATCAGATTGGCCCAGACCGTCAGAAAGGTCTCGGGCAGGCAGGCTGCAGTTCTGAGGTCGAGCCCGGCTGGGATGGGCATGCAGTGGTCGGTGGGGGCCACGACGAACTCTGCGTAACCGCCACCTGGGGTTAGGGCACAGACCTGCTCGCCCACCCGTTGTTTGGGGACCCCATCACCAACCGCCACGATGGTGCCGCTGACCTCAAGGCCCATAAAAGGGGAGGCATCCGGTGGGGGAGGGTAGCTGCCGGACCGTTGAAGAATGTCTGGTCGGTTAACACCGGCATAGGCCACCTGAATCAGGACTTCGCCTGCTTTAGGCGTGGGCTGATCCGCCTCGATGAGTCGGATGCAGCTGGCGTCTCCACCGGGTCTGTGGTCGATGACTTTCATGCGCGGTGACCTTTACTTTTGTTTGGCCCAGGAGTCTTTGAGGGTGACCGTTCGGTTAAACACTGGTGCACCGGGTTGCGAGTCCTTGAGGTCGGCTACGAAATAGCCGTGCCGCTCGAATTGGAAGCGATCCTCGGGCTGGGCCTGCTTGAGGCTGGGCTCCATGGCTGCTTGAACGGTGGTCAGGCTGTGGGGGTTCAGATCGTCTTTAAAGTCGCGCTCGAGCTCCGGTGCATCACCCTCGCGACGAGCGCCAGGCGTGGGGTGGGCGAACAGGCGGTCGTAGAGTCGAACCTGCGTCATGTAGGCCTGCTGGGCACTGACCCAATGCAGGTTGCCTTTGACTTTGTAGCTGTCGGCACCGGGTGTGCCGCTGCGCGAGTCTTCCAAGATCTTGGCCTTGACACGAATCACCTGGCCATTGGCATCGGTCTCAAATCCAGTGCATTCAGCAACATAGGCGTACTTCAGTCGGACACGACCACCTGGGGTCATGCGAAAGAAGCCCTTGGCGGGCTCAGCCATAAAGTCTTCATGCTCGATGAATAGGCGCTTGGTAAAGGGCATGCCGCGTTTGCCCAGTTCAGGATGTTGCGGATGGTTGGCCGCCTCGCAGATTTCCTCATAGTCATCGGGCAGATTCTCGATGACCAGCTCCAATGGGTCGAGCACCGCAACCCGGCGAGGGGCGATCTCATTGAGGTGATCGCGCATGCACTCCTCGAGCACGCTGTAATCGATCCAGCCATCGGATTTGCTCACGCCCATCTGCTCGACGAAGCGCTGAAATCCCTCGGGTGTGTAGCCACGACGGCGAGCGGCCACCAGGGTGGGCATGCGGGGATCATCCCAGCCCGCGACCACCTGGCTGTCGATCAGGTCGACCAGCTTGCGCTTGGAGAGCACCAGGTAGGTCAGGTTCAGCCGTGCGAATTCGTACTGGTGCGGCACCGCCTCTGGCTTGAAGAAACCAGCCTGCGCCACCTTGTCGACCAGCCAGTCGTAGAGGGGACGGTGATCCTCGAACTCCAGGGTACAGATGGAGTGGGTGATGCCTTCGATGGCATCGCTGAGCGGGTGAGCGTAGTCGTAGAGCGGGTATATGCACCAGGTCTTGCCGGTTCGGTGATGCTCGGTATGCCGGATCCGATAGAGCACTGGGTCTCGTAGGTTCATGTTGGGCGAGGCCATGTTGATCTTGGCTCGCAGGACATGGGCTCCGTCGGGGAATTCGCCCGCCTTCATTCGCCGAAAGAGGTCCAGGTTCTCATCGATGCTGCGATCACGGTGGGGGGAGTTCTGTCCCACCTGGGTCAGGGTGCCGCGACGGGCGCGCATGTCCTCTGCATTCTGAGAGTCGACATAGGCGTGACCGGCCTGGATCAGGGCTTCAGCGAATTGATAGAGCCGGTCAAAGTAGTCGCTGGCGAAGTAGAGGTGCGTATTCCAGTCAAAACCCAGCCAACGGACAGAGGCCTCGATGGCATCGACAAACTCCTGCTCTTCCTTGGTGGGGTTGGTGTCATCCAGGCGAAGGTGGCAACGACCCTTGTACCGCTGGGCCAGACCAAAGTTCAGGCAGATCGATTTGGCGTGGCCAAAATGGAGGTAGCCGTTGGGTTCGGGGGGGAACCGGGTCACCACGCTGGCAACGCGGCAAGCGGCCAAGTCGTCTTCGATGATGTGCCGCAGGAAGTTGCTGGCCTCGGGCTTGTCGTTCGGTGACAGCACTTCGGTCTTGGGTTTGTTGTGTTGGGCTGACATATGAGAAGGAGCTGTTTTGCCCTGATTTTACGGTAGGTCTAGCCCATAATGCGGGCATGTCCGATCAATCTGCCCAAAGCCCCCGATTACTGCTGGTAGACGCCTCCAGCTTCGTCTACCGCGCCTTTCACGCACTCCCTGATTTGCGCAGCCGATCGGGCCATCCGACCGGCGCCATCACGGGCATGATCAACATGCTGCGTCGGCTACGTCAGGAGTGGCCCGCAGACTTTGCCGCCTGTGTGTTTGATCCAAAGGGTGCAACCTTTAGGGATGAGATATACCCAGAGTACAAGGCCAACCGCTCGGCCATGCCGGATGACCTCCGTACGCAGATCCCAGTGATCTTTGATGCAGTTCGTGCATTGGGTTGGCCCGTGGTCGTGGTTGATGGTCTGGAAGCCGATGACGTGATCGGCACGCTGGCTCATCAAGCCCAGTCACAGGGTCTTCAGACCGTCATTGCCACGGGTGACAAGGATCTGGCCCAGTTGGTCAATGATCAGGTGCTGTTGGTCGATACCATGAGCCGTGACGGTGGCCCCGCAAAGGTGACGGATCGACAGGCTGTGATCGATAAGTTTGGTGTTCCGCCCGAGAGAATTATCGACTACCTGGCTCTGGTGGGAGATGCGGTTGATAACGTCCCAGGTGTTGAGAAGGTTGGTCCCAAGACAGCTGCCAAGTGGCTGGCCAGCTACGACACCCTAGAGGGGGTCATGGCGAAAGCCAGCGCGATCGGTGGCGTGGTCGGTGAAAACCTACGCAAGGCTTTGGATTGGCTGCCCACTGCCAGGACCCTGGTCACGGTCAAGTGTGATGCGGATTTGTCGGCGGTGGTGCCACGGTTTGAGGACACCTTGGTCTATGGCGCCATTCAGCCCGATGGCCTGACCAAACTTCGCGATGAGTTTGACTTGGCTCGCAGTCTTCGCGGCCTGTTGGATGATGCTGAGTTAGGCCAAGCCRAAAACACCAGTGCCACTGGGGCAACCGCCGGTGGGGCGCGACTGATTGGCGGACCAGTCTTGGATGGCTTTGATCAGATCGATCCTGCCGAGTTTGCAGCCCGCTCATCGGTGGTCGGGACGTATCACGCGGTGCTTACTGCGCAGGCCTTTGATGAATTGTTTAATCAGATCACAACCGGTGAGTTGGTCTGCTTTGACCTGGAGACCACCTCGTTGGATGCTCGGCATGCTGACTTGGTTGGACTGTCCTTCGCCACCCGGGTCGGCCAGGCTTTTTATGTGCCAGTGGGGCATGTCTACGCCGGTGCGCCGTCTCAGCTGGATTGCGCAGAGATTCTCGCCAGGCTCAAGCCGTGGTTTGAGGATGCTGCTCGTCCCAAGCTGGGCCAGAACCTGAAGTACGACGCCCATGTGCTTCGTCGTTATGGGATTGTGTTGAGGGGCATTGAGCACGACACACTGCTGCAGTCTTATGTGCTGGAGGCCCATCGCAGCCACGACTTGTCCTCCTTGGCCGAGCGACATCTGGGTCGACGCGGATTGTCCTATGACCAAATCACCGGTAAGGGTGCCTCAAGAATTGGGTTCGAGCAGGTCTCGGTTGAGGTCGCGACCCAGTACTCAGGCGAGGACTCCGACTTCACCCTCCATCTGCACCAGGTGCTCTGGCCGCTGATTCAGGCCGATGACAAGCTGCATCGGGTCTACGCCCAGATTGAGATGCCTGCTTTGCGTGTCCTGATTGAGATGGAGGAGCGCGGCATTCAGATTGACGCGGGGCTTCTCGCCGCCCAGAGCCAGTCGCTCGCCACCACGATTGCCCAGCTCGAATCCCAGGCTCACGAACTGGCGGGAGGCGCCTTCAACCTGGGATCGCCCAAGCAATTGGGTGAGATTTTGTTTGATCGGTTGGGCTACAAGCCCATCAAGAAGACTGCCAAGGGAGCGCCCTCGACGGACGAAGACGTACTGGAGCAGCTGGCCCAGGACTATCCCCTGCCCAAGGTCTTGCTCCAGTGGCGAAGTCTCTCAAAGCTGCGGTCCACTTATACGGACAAACTGCCACAGATGATTGACCCAGCGACTGGCCGAGTTCACACAACGTTCTCGCAGGCGGTCGCCGTCACTGGTCGTCTGGCGTCTAGTGACCCCAACCTTCAGAACATTCCGATTCGCACGGCGGAGGGCCGTCGGATTCGTCAGGCTTTTGTAGCGCCGGCCGGCCAAGTCTTGGTGTCGGCGGACTATTCGCAAATTGAACTCAGGATCATGGCGCATTTGTCTGAGGATCCTGGCTTGATGGAGGCCTTTGCAACGGGGCAGGATGTGCACCGGGCGACTGCGGCAGAGATCTTTGGTGTGGCCCGAGACGAAGTCAGTGATGAGCAGCGTCGCTACGCGAAGGTGATCAACTTCGGACTGATCTACGGTATGAGCGCCTTTGGCTTGGCTCAGAACCTGGACATTGGTCGTGATGCGGCCAAACTCTACATTGAGCGGTACTTCGATCGTTACCCTGGCGTGGCCCGCTACATGGAAACCATCAAGGCCCAGGCCAAGGCCAACGGCTATGTTGAGACAGCCTTTGGCCGCAGACTCTGGCTGCCCGAGATCAATTCGCCGAATGGGCCAAGGCGGGCGGGAGCTGAGCGCGCTGCGATTAACGCGCCCATGCAGGGCACCGCAGCAGATTTGATCAAGATGGCCATGGTGGGGGTCGAGGACGCTTTGGCTCGGTCAGGCTTGAATGCTCGCATGCTGCTGCAGGTCCATGACGAGCTGATCTTTGAGGTTCAGGCTGAGCAGGTGGAAACCCTCAGGGAAATCGCTATAGAGGTTATGGAAAATGTCGCGAAACTGCGCGTGCCATTGGAGGTCTCAGTAGGGTCCGGTCCCAATTGGGATGACGCGCACTAAAGCGCTTTTATTTCGATCGTTAACCTCCTCAACCTGGAGCAAGCATGAACGCCCGTACGCCGATTGACCCACAGCTCAACCCCCTGGCTGCTGTTGAACAAGAGATTGACTCGCTGACCCCAGTAAACCCTGGCCTGTTGCCAGGGAGTCGACGTGGGTTCCTTCAGGCCTCTGCTCTTGCTGGTTTTGCTGCAGCGGTCGTGCCAACGGGTGCGTTACAGGCTCAGACGATCACCACCGATACTAACGGCCTGGATGCTGCGATGGTCCAGGTACCCACCTCCAATGGGAATATTCCTGCCTATATGGCCAAGCCCGCAGGCAAGTCAGGCCTGGCCACGGTCGTGGTCTTGCATGAGATCTTTGGGGTGCACGAGCACATCAAAGATGTCTGCCGTCGCTTTGCCAAGCAGGGCTACCTGGCCATTGCGCCCGAGTGTTTCCACCGCCAGGGTGATCCCAGCAAGATGAGTGGCATTCCAGAGATCTTCGAGAAGATTGTCAGCAAGGCCACCGACAAGCAGGTGTTGGGTGACGTGGAGGCCACCATGGCTTACGCAGCGGCCCATGGCGGCGTGAAGGGCAAGATGGGCATCACCGGCTTCTGCTGGGGCGGCCGGATTGTCTGGCTGGCATCTGCTGCATTTAAGGATCTGAAGGCTGGTGTGGCCTGGTATGGCCGTATTCGTACCACGGTAAACGAGGCCAACCCATTCCATCCGATCGACATTGCTGAGAAGCTGAACGCACCGGTTCTGGGGCTTTATGGTGCTGCTGACAATGGCATTCCCAACAGCGATGTAGACGAGATGAAGACCAAGCTGTCCTTTGGTGGTGCGGCCTCGGCTGCGTCGGACATCATCCTCTACCCCGATACTCCCCATGCCTTCCATGCGGACTATCGACCCAGCTACCGCAAAGGCCCTGCTGAAGATGGCTGGAAGCGTTGTGTGGCCTGGTTTGGAAAGCACCTGAAAGCCTAGGCTCTTGGTCCGTAAAAAAGGGAGGTCAGATGACCTCCCTTTTTTTACTGGTCGGTGTCCTGCGAGCGAGGTTTAGACGTGTGCAACCAGTTTTAGCGCTCGTCGATAGCGCCTTTGTTTACAAAGTGGGTAAGCGCTTCTACTAGTTTTGTAGGAGTTGGATCAAGGGTTTGGCCCCAACTGCACCAGCGTACCGGTACAGGCTTTTGATGCTCGGTAGCGAGTTGCCAGATTCAAGGCGAGCAATAACGGACTGGGTGGTACCCATCTTTTCTGCAACTTGTAATTGCGTCAGACCGGCGTTGACTCTCGCTTGTATGAGAGTTTTGGCTAGAGCAAATTCTGGTGTTTGACGCTGGTAGGCCTCTCGAACTTCGGCATCCTCGAGCCAGTGTGCCTTGATCTTTTTGAGTGTCTTCATAAATTGAGTTCCTTCGCTCTTTTGATTGCAAGATCAGTTACGCTGGGGGAAGTCTTGAGAGCCGAGCACATGCGTTCTTTAAGCATGGTTGGCTAGCCATTCAGAAATATAATAATCGCAAAAATGCAATATTTTTGAAAAACGAGCGGGGTTTGCCCGTGGTCTCTGATGGGTAGCTCTGGTTGGACGGGAGGACACTCGCCAAACCAAAAACTTGAACAGAGATACTCCGCGTAGAATTACGGCGATAGCAGCTCACAAACGACCTAGGGTCGAAGTTCCAGATGTTGTACGCCGCATATCTCTCGCTGAAGATCTAATTGACTCTCCTCTACACGCTTCTCGCTGCCTTCGCGGCAACTTTTTTTAGCATTGCTCTTGCCGCAGTCGTCTCCTTTGGCCGCCTGAGTCGTCTGGTGGACAGAATGGTGAGTTTCTCCGCGGGCATGCTGCTGGGAACAGCGTTGCTTCACTTATTACCAGAGAGTGTTCATGTTGGACGGGTGGATATTCATTCGGTGACGGCAACACTGCTGGGTGGCTTACTGGGCTTCTTCTTCCTTGAGCGACTCTCACTGCTGCGCCACGATCACCACCATGAACATGATGGCCACGACCATCACCATGGGCATGACGCGAAGTCAGCCGGCAAAGGTGGCTGGATGCTTCTCATGGGCAGCAGCATTCATGCCTTGGCCGACGGCATTCTGATTGCAGCTGCTTTCCATACAGACCTGTACCTGGGTTTGATTACTGCTGTTGCGATTGCTACCCACGAGATCCCCCAGCAGATCGGGAATTTCTTTGTTCTGCTCAACAGTGGCTTTCCAAAGGCACGGGCTTTCCTGTTCAACGTACTGACCGGCTGCGGTGCCCTGGCCGGGGCCTTGTTGGGCTATTTTTCTCTGGGAACCACTGGTGGATGGCTGCCCTACGTGTTGGTGGTTGCCGCGGCCAACTTTATCTATATCGCCCTGTCTGACTTAATTCCCCAGCTCCATGCCCAGGCGGATTCTCATCATCACGGGGGGCAGACCAAGGCGGCGTGGCAGCAGCCGACTTTGATGCTAGCTGGGGTTGCATTAGCCGCCTTCGCAACATCACTGCTGCATGGTCACTGACCTAGATGCGCTGGCGCAGAGTGCTGCGCCGGGTGTACTGGTCATCATCGACGGCAACAACTTTCTGTTCATGCAGTCTCCGCTCTATGGAGACTATCGAGAGCCAGGCTTTCCCGGCCATGATCATCAAGAGAAACTTATTACTCATGTCTTGGTGCTGTTAGACCGGCGACCAGATTTGTCGGTTGACCTTTGGTTTGATAACCCGATACCCGGGGTTGAGCAGAGGTCCGAGCGACTCAGGGTGATTCAGTCGGGTGGCAAGGGCAAGAACCGAGCAGACCGCGGAATATTGGCTTTCCTAAAGCAGCACAAGGCATCAGTTGACAGCTGCCCATATTTGTTGGTTACTCAGGATAAGAAACTAAGAAAACGTAAACCTTGAAGAACTCTAGGATCGATCATCATGATGATTAGAGGCCTCATTGTTTTAATACTGCTAAGCACCTCAGCAATGACTAGCCACCTGCTTGGGGCTGAGCAGGGAAATGGCGCTTTTATAATAGACAGTAACGCAGTGGATGGAGAAGGTTTTTTTAAGGTTACTAATGATGTCTTTGTGAAGACATTTGTTCTTCAGGAATCCAGACCGACAGTTATTGTGATTCCAGGGTCTAGTGGAACAAGAGGTCGGTTTGCAGGGCACACTAGTAGGTGGGCTCGAATACTAAATAAAGTTGGCTACAACGCTGTACTAGTAGATTTTTATAGTGCTAGGGGTATGGCACAAGGTGAAGGTAGCGGCGGTATTCCTTGGCCACCATTTGACGTTCGACTCAGAGATGTTCAACAAGTGATCGAGTATTTAAAAAGGCAGCCATGGCATCAGGGATCCTTCGGGTTGATTGGATTTAGTAAGGGAGGCGGTTTAGTAATCGAACTCTCAAAACATCCAACCAAAGACATCCGAGTGGGGGTTGCTTATTACCCTTGTTGTAACGGTTGCTCTCTCCCCTCGGCCACCCCTGAATTTGATGTTCAGATGCACTTGGCGCTCTCGGATGACCTGGCGCTACCTGAATACTGTCGGGTCTCACCTAATGACAGATATTCTGTTCATGAATACGAGAACGCCGCGCACTCATTCGACATCCCGAGGGACTCTCCCCTACTAGTACAAGGGGGGCCTAGAGGAAGTTATGCGCTTCGTTACGATCCAACCGCTGCTTCTTTATCTAGAACACGCGCAATAGAGTTTCTTAAGACTCGCCTGCAGTAGTCATTTTGTTTGAGATCTTCAATGGGCCCGTTTCACAAAGGTTACGAGGTTGCCAAGTAGTTTTTACTGACGGGTGCCGGAGCTCTATCGAAGGTAGGCAAAGCTCTCCGACATGCCACAATCCCCACCATGGCCACTCGCTTCGACATCATCACGCTTTTCCCCGATTTCTTTGAGCCCTGGCGGACTACGGGCGTCTGTGGTCGGGCGGTATCGAGGGGGGCGCTTGATTTGGTCTTCTGGAATCCACGTCAGTTCACCAGCGATGTTCACCAGACGGTAGACGATCGCCCCTACGGTGGCGGTCCCGGCATGGTCATGCTGGCGCAGCCGCTGGCGGACTGTATGGCTGCTATTAGCTCTGATCTTCTGTCAAAAGGTATTCAAAAGGGGCCAACTATTCTCTTTTCGCCAGCAGGACAGTCCTTGACCCAGTCTTTAGTTGAGAACTGTCTGGCTCAGACCAGCCAGGGGCAAACCGGACAGTTCACCCTGGTCTGTGGGCGGTATGAGGGCATAGATCAGCGTTTTATCGACAGATACGTGCAAGTTGAGATCAGTTTGGGCGATTTTGTCCTATCTGGCGGCGAAATTCCGGCAATGACCCTCTTAGATGCGTTTACTCGCAGGATTCCGGGGGTCTTGGGCGATGATGCCTCGTCACAGCAGGACTCTTTTATGGCCAATTTGCTGGATCACCCTCATTACACGCGCCCTGAGGTCTTTGAGGGGCAGGCCGTCCCGCCCGTGCTTTTATCTGGCCACCATGGCAAAATAGCGGATTGGCGAAAAGAGGTCGCCCTGGCGCTCACCAAGAGCAAACGGCCTGACCTTCTCAAGAAGTAATTTTGTTACCCATCCTCTTGCCGGATGTCTGGGCTCTTCATAACGCCAACCCAGTACCAGCAACGATGGTTTCGGAGAAATCATGAATATCATCCAGCAGATCGAGCAGGAAGAGATTGCCCGTCTTGGCAAAACCATTCCTGAGTTTGGCCCCGGAGACACCGTGGTCGTTAGCGTGAACGTCGTTGAAGGTGAGCGCAAGCGCGTCCAGCTCTTCGAAGGCGTCGTGATTGCTAAGCGCAATCGTGGTCTGAATTCCTCGTTTATCGTCCGCAAGATTTCGGCCGGTGAGGGCGTTGAGCGTACCTTCCAGGTGTACTCGCCCCTGATCGCCAAGATCGAAGTCAAGCGTCGCGGTGACGTTCGTCGTGCCAAGCTGTACTACCTGCGTGAGCGTTCCGGTAAGTCGGCTCGTATTCGCGAGAAGCTGCCTGCCCGTAAGGCAGCAGCACTGGCCGACATGGGTGTCAGCAAGAAGGCCGCTGAACCCGCAGCAGCCGAAGACAGCCAAGAGGGCTAACCCTGGTTGCGCCTCGGTTCAACCCCGAGCAAGCAGAGCCCCGGCCGTTCGTGCCGGGGCCTTTTATTCCCTCAGAAGTACTAGACCATCGGCGTTTAGTCGCCTGGTTTTCGCTCGCCTCTCGTCAGCGCTTCCCTGTCTGGCAGCCCGAAGTGCTCGCCGATCGTCGTGAGAGAACCGCCCATCTCACCAACCCCAAGTCGGCAGCGGTGTTGTTTGCCCTTCGCTATGACGAGGCCCAACAGTCCCCTGGCCTGGTCCTCACGCAAAGGCCTTCTCACCTGAAGCACCACCCTGGTCAGATCAGCCTTCCAGGGGGTGGCGCAGAGGGCCATGAAACACCCGAGCAGACGGCTTGCCGGGAGACATACGAGGAGGTCGGTTTGCCGCCTGATCGTTTGACACTTGTCGGTCGTCTGCCGGATTACCTCACGGTGACGGGCTTTCAGGTGACACCGGTAATTGGTCTGTTGCATGGACAGGTCCGATTTGAACCGGACCCCACGGAGGTCAGCGAGGTCTTTGAGGTCCCCCTGTCCTTCTTGATGAACCCGGCCAACCATCAGCGCCGAGGCCTCGCGTTAGAATCAGAGCAGATCGAGTTTTTTGCCATGCCTTATCAGCACCGCTTCATCTGGGGTGCCACTGCTGCCATGATCAGAAATCTCTATCACTTCTTATATGCAGCTTGGACCCAGTGTCCCGAACCGGAAACGCCATGACACTTATCAGTCTGTTGATCGCTCTGCTTCTTGAACAGGTTCGGCCTATTCGGCAAACGAACCCCATTCAGTCCTGGCTAGACCAAAAGATTCGTCAGGTCCGGGCCATGGAGGTCGACAGTGTCTCCAGTGCCTGGATGGCGTGGGGCACGATCGTGGTTGGGGGAGCGGTGGGCGGTCTGGTGATTGCCAAGCTCTTGCATTTGGTTCACCCAATCCTTGAGCTGGCCTTCATGGTGGGTGTGCTCTATCTGACGCTGGGATTTCGGCAGTTCAGCCACTGGTTTAGTGACATTCAGGCTGCTCTGCGGACCGACGATGTCGTCACCGCTCGCCAGATTCTTCTCAAGTGGGTAGACGAGTCTCATGCCGATGCCGTAGCCCGTGCGGCGGCAGAGCAGGGCGATGCCTCCTCCGTGGCGCGTGAGTCTATTCGTCTTGCTTTGGTTGCTGCCCAGCGACATGTCTTCGGGGTCATCTTCTGGTTTGTGATCCTGCCAGGACCGGCCGGAGCGCTCGGGTACTGGTTAAGTGTTCAGCTGCTCAAGGGTTGGGCCTCCCATCGTGTCGATGCGCCCTTGTCTGCCGGGGCTCTGTTGGAGGCTGAAGTCTCCCCCGCTGACGTGCCCGGCTCAGACGGTGATCGGTTCGCACAAGTCTCCTCTCTGGCCTATCGTTGGATCGACTGGGCGCCGGTTCGCGTCACCGCTTGTATTTTTGCTGTGGTTGGGAATTTTGAAGACTCGGTTTCGATGTGGCGCAGTCGGGCCGCAGCCTCTCCTGAGCATGTGAATGACACCGATCGTGTTTTGGTTGCCTCAGGTGCCGGCGCCATGGGCGTTCGTCTATCCGTGCCCGATGCACTAGAGGGTAGCGATGGGTTAGACGAGGTCTTGGGCAATCAGTCGTCCGAACCCGACCTTCGGGAGGCGAGTGCGGCCAGCTTGGATACGGCCGTGGGACTGGTTTGGCGGGCCGTCGTGATGTGGTGCTTCATGGTCCTGCTTTTCTACCTCGGCCGCTGGCTATCGTAGAGAGCGCTAAGCGCTGGTCTTCAAAAGCCTAAGCCACTGCTGGCGTCTTGCTTCGAGCAGTCGGCCGAGGGTTGGGTCATCCTTTTCCAACTGATGGATCCGAGCTTGAACCTGACAACCCGGCTCGTGATCATGGCTGCAGTTATAGAACCGGCAGCTCCCATCCGCTTCGTTGATTCGTTGCCACTCTGGAAAGATTCTTTCCAAATCCGATCGATCCAGGTGACTGATGCCAAATCGCTGAAACCCCGGCGTGTCAATCACGCGCAGACTGGGACCCTCTTGAATCTGCGTCTGGTAGACCCGACTGACAGTCGTTGTGTGTCGTCCTGACTGCAGTGCAAATGAGATGGTATTTGTCTGCGCCTGGGCGTCTGGCACCAGTGCATTCAACAGGCTGCTCTTGCCCATGCCAGATTGACCAACCAACGCGACGCAGGTATCGGGCCTGCTGTTGGCAGCTGTGGTCAGATGGGTCTCGAGTCTGACAAGGCCCCCGTCCGCTCTCGTGCTGGCTTCGATGATTGGCCAGGGCTCGCTGGGCCAGGTCGGCTGAAAGCCCTTGATCAAGTCCTTGGCTGTCTCTAGGGCCTGTGGCAGATCAGACTTGTTCACCACGATCTGGAAGTCGATGTTTTGCTCGATCAGACTTGCGACAAGTCTGGCGATGGCGTCGGGCGCAAACTTGGGTTCTCCCGCCAACACAATCAGGACCAGGTCTAGGTTGGCGGCCAGGGCCTTGATCTTCTGACCCTCTTGGCGATAGAGCGTATTGGTTCGGTCCAGTATTGCGCTGATGACAGTGGGGTGATCTGATGAATCGACCAGGACCCAGTCGTTGGCCAATGGATCCAGGTCTCGGCCTTTCAGGTGACAGAGGGCCACCTGGCCGGTGGCGGTCTCTACCCATGCCTGACGGCCGTGGGCACTGATTATCCGAGCAGCGTCAGGATGCGGTCGGCGCATGCCAGGTCCAGCATGGTGATGCCGTTGGCATCGTGGGTCTGGAATCGAACGGTCAGGTAGCCATACCCGTAGCTCACATCTGGGTGGTGGTTCAGCTGGTCCGCCAATTCATTTATGGCGGCTACCAGCCTGCAGACTTTGGGGAAGGTCAGGCCTTGCAGTTTGAGTTCGATGGCGCCATTCAGGTAGGTCCATGGGGCACGGCTCTCGAGTGCGGCGAGGACCTCTTCGAGTGACAAGGCGCTTGGTGAATGGTGGGTTGTGGCCTGGGACATTGCAGATGATGATCGCACAACCATGCGATCATTTCGCCCATGAACAACAGCACAGCACCTGATCAGGCCGCAGCGGACTCTATCGACGCAGCCGCCAGCAACGCCAGCTCGGCCACCTCCGCCAACGCAGTGGCCACCATTCGCCCCTCCGATGACCATCTGGTCTGGGTGGACATGGAAATGAGTGGGCTAGACCCAGAGTCCAATCGCATTCTCGAGGTGGCCGTGGTGGTGACAGATGGCCAGCTCAACATCGTCGCGCACGGCCCCGTTTTGGTTGTTCACCAGACAGATGAGCACATGGCTACGATGGATGCCTGGAACCAGGGAACCCATGGTCGCTCCGGCCTGACCGAGAAGGTTAAACAGTCCACCTTGAACGAGGCGCAGGCCGAAGCCGAGCTGTTGGCATTCCTTAAGACTGTTGTCCCGGCCAGCAAGTCCCCCATGTGCGGCAACACCATCCACCAAGATCGTCGCTTCATGGCCCGCTACATGCCGGCTCTCGAAGCCTACTTTCACTATCGAAACCTAGATGTCAGCACCATCAAGGAGCTCTGTCGGCGCTGGCGTCCAGAGGTCTACAAGGGGTTTGAGAAGAAGGGGGCACACACGGCCCTGGCCGATATCCTCGAGTCGATCGAAGAGCTGCGGTACTACCGGGATCACTTCCTGTCGGTTAACCGATAGAGCAGGTAACGCTCGCGATCCTTGCGATCGACAGCCCTCTGGCCGGTCCAAATGAGTTTTCCGCCAGTCGGCGGTTGTGGTGTAACGGCACCCACTTGCGCGAGCAACAGAGCGCAGTCTTGGTCTCGTCCTAACTCACCTAGCTTGAGCTTCTGACTGGCAAGAATCAGGGCTCGGCTGGTCCGATCATCGGGGGCGGTCCGAATGCAGGTGTTCTGCTCGGCGGAGACTGCTCTTTCCAATCTGGGAAGCAGGTGGTTGTAGCCCCGGTTGATATCCAAGGCGGGCATCCAGAGACTCATCATCAGAATCCAGGCCAAGACCAATCCACCCGCACTCAACACCACCGGTCGCCAGAGGCGGGGGCGATTACGTCGTATGCGCCAGAGCACCAGAATGATCCAGGCTCCGCTGATGGTCACACCAAAGAAGACTTCGAGCGGACCCGGCATGGGGTTCTTCAGGCCCGGCGCGAAGACGGTCAGACGCGAGGCCAGATTCTCCGGAAATCCGAATGACATGGCCGACCAGTAGAGCCAAATCAGAGTGCCCAGGCTTGTGAAGACCACCACAGCGAACCAGTCCAGCAGACTGGTCAGGGATCGTGGCATAGACAACAGGCCAAACGCTGCCAGGATGGCCAGGGGAGCCACCGGCAAAAAGAGTCGGCTGTCCGCGAGGCCAGGACCCAACAGGGCCACGAGGCTGATCACGCCGACCAAGGCCGAGATCAGTTGGATGTGAGGCAATTGCCAGAGTCGGTGTCGAGTAGCCTGCACCCAGAGCACGGCAACGATGGGCCACATGGGCCACCAGGTCCAGGCCCAGGTCTTCAGGGCCTGCAGAGGCTCCGGGGTCTCCCAGGCCATCTGTGCGGACCACCAGTCGGCCAGTAGGCCTGGGGCTCGCCATTGGGCAGCGGCTAGGAAGAGGACCAGGATCAGACCAAAGCTCAGCAAGGCCTCTCGGGCCAACCGGTTGGTGGCGAGTCGCCAGGGCTGGGCCAGTCGGGTGGCCAGAATGAGTCCCAAGGCCCAGCCAAGAACAGCCTCCGGGCCATCGGTCAGTGTGAGGGCCGCCAGTAACAGACCGATCAAACGTCCCGATCGGATTGGGTGTTCGGGTGCCAGGGCGAGTGCCCAGAGGAGCAGGGCCGTGACCATGAAGGAGGTGGCCGCAGGTCCAGCCTCATGCCATTTGGTAATGCTGCCCAGGCAGGCCAGGGCGATGAGCACGCTGCAGTCGCCAAGAGTGCGGCCCAGGCTTTGGGCGGACGGGCCAATGCCCAGTGGGTCGGTTGGCTGGGCCTCTCGTCTTCGGGCGAGGCGATCGGTGGCTTTCCACAGGCTGATCAGTCCCACCATGAGACACAAGCCTGCTGCCAGGCGGCAGAGGTCATCGAACCAACGGGCTGAGATGCCATGGCCCCAGAGCCCGCGACTGATGGCCTCAAAAGGCGCGACCAGCGCGGCCATGATCCAGGCAGCAAGGGGGCCATCTCGGGCAACGACACTACCAGCCAGGTTCGGAAGCAGGCTGCTGCCCTGACCATCGAACCAGGCGGTCAGAGTCTGGCGGGCCAGCGCGACGCCCAGCAGGTCATCGCCACGCCATGGTCCGTGACCAAACAGGCCAAAGGCCATGTAGACCAGGCACAGGCCAAGCAACAACGTCCAGGGGATTGATTGTGCGGCACTGGCCGCGAGTCCGGGCAAAGGGCGGGGCTCGCCCCAGGCGGAGAGCAGGGGTCGAAGAGAGGACCTCATCGAAGCTGCTCTCGCTGCCCCGGTTGTCGCTCCCAAGCTGAGCTCGGGAGGCGACGCATGGGATTACTCGGCTTTGTCAGCCTTGGCTGCAGCACCGCGCTTGGCGCCAAACTTCTGACGGAATTTCTCGACGCGGCCAGCGGTGTCCATCATCTTCTGGGTACCGGTGTAGAAGGGGTGGGACTCAGAGCTGGTATCCAGCTTGTAGAGTGGGTACTCCTTGCCGTCTTTCCACTTGATGGTCTCTTTGGTGGAGACGGTGGAGCGGGTCACAAAGCTGAAGTCGTTGGACATGTCCACAAACACGACTTCGCGGTAATTGGGGTGAATGCCTTCTTTCATGGTTCTGCTCTTTCCTTGTATCGCGCTCGCCAACTGGATTTCGGCTGCTGGTTTGAGACTATTTCAGCCCGCCGATGGAACCAGTACGTGGCGCCGGGGTTTCGTTAACCGGCAATTATAGCCTAGCCGCCGCGTTTCATCATGTCGAAGAATTCGGCGTTGTTTTTGGTCTGGCGCATCTTGTCGAGCATGAATTCCATGGCCTGAACCTCGTCCATGTCGTGCAGCAGCTTGCGCAGGATCCAGATCTTCTGAAGGATGTCGCCCTTGATGAGCAGTTCTTCTTTACGGGTGCCCGAGCGGTTGATGTTGATCGCCGGATAGACCCGCTTCTCGGCCAGGCGGCGCTCTAGGTGGACTTCCATGTTGCCGGTGCCCTTGAACTCCTCGTAGATGACTTCGTCCATGCGGCTGCCGGTCTCGATCAGCGCAGTCGCGATGATGGTCAGCGAACCCCCCTCTTCGATGTTTCGAGCAGCACCAAAGAAGCGCTTAGGACGGTGCAGGGCATTGGCATCCACACCACCGGTCAAGACCTTACCCGAGGTTGGAACCACGGTGTTGTAGGCGCGGGCCAGTCGGGTGATGGAGTCCAGCAGAATCACCACATCTTTTTTGTGCTCGACCAGGCGCTTGGCCTTTTCGATGACCATCTCGGCTACCTGAACGTGACGGGTGGCGGGCTCATCGAAGGTGGATGCCACGACTTCGCCACGCACCGAGCGCTGCATTTCCGTGACCTCTTCTGGACGCTCGTCAATCAACAACACGATCAGGGTGACTTCGGGGTGGTTGGTGGTGATGGCATGCGCAATGGTCTGCATCATCACGGTCTTACCGCTCTTGGGAGGTGCGACCAACAGGCCGCGCTGTCCCTTACCGATGGGCGAGATCATGTCGATGATTCGACCGGTGATGTTCTCCTCGGCCTTCATTTCGCGCTCTAGGCGAATCGGCTCATCAGGAAACAGAGGGGTCAGGTTCTCAAAGAGAATCTTGTTCTTGGAGGCCTCGGGGGGCTGACCATTGATACGGTCTACTTTGACCAGGGCAAAGTAACGCTCCCCGTCTTTTGGCGTGCGGACTTCACCTTCGACGGCATCGCCCGTGTGCAGGTTGAAGCGACGAATCTGCGATGGGGACAGGTAGATGTCGTCGGTGGCGGCCAGGTAGGAGGCCTCGGGGGACCGAAGGAAGCCAAAGCCGTCGGGCAAGACTTCTAGGACACCATCACCAAAGATCTGTTCGCCAGTCTTGGCTTTCTTTTTGAGGATGGCAAACATCAGCTCTTGCTTGCGCAGGCGGCTGGCGTTTTCGATTTCGAGGGAGCCGGCTAGCTCAACAAGCTGAGTGACCGGAAGGGCTTTGAGTTCAGACAGATACATGGTTTGGTTTTGCCTCTTGTGGCGAGTGTCTCCAGGCTTGGGACACTGGGTTCGACCTGGGGGGTCGAAGGTTGGTACGGGATGTTTAGGTTTTGGGGTTGGGTGGTTTGGATCGGGGCCTGATGGACCAGGCCCCGGTCACGGGATACGGATTCGGTGGGCTTAGATCTGGCTGTCGATCCAGGCGGTTAACTGCGACTTGGCTGCTGCGCCAACTTTCTGGGCTACCACGGCACCGTTTTTAAACAGGATCATGGTGGGGATGCCACGGATGCCGTGCTTGGCTGGCACGTTGGTGTTTTCGTCGACGTTGATCTTGGCCACGACCAGTTTGCCTGCGTAGTCTTTGCCGATTTCTTCCAGGATGGGGGCCACCATCTTGCAGGGGCCACACCATTCGGCCCAAAAGTCCACCAGAACTGGAAGATCTGACTTCAGGACGTCGTTGTCGAAGCTGCTATCGGTGACTGCTTTTACGAATTGGCTCATGTTGTCTGAGAAGGGTTGTAATCAAGTAGTTGGATTCGAGATGGTCTTTGGCAGAGGAGGCCTGGGGCGCAGGCTCCGCTTCGGGAGCCGCGGGCCGGGATCAGAAGGCGATCTCAGCGACCAATGGCAGGCAGAATAGCATAGACCTATGGCTGCTGTGCACCCCCACTCCAAACCCGAACTGCAGGAACTTGGCCTGGCCTTGGCCTATTGGCAGCAGTGGGGACAGGCCATGCTGGGCCAGTTTCCTCATCAGGCCACCGGCCCACAGGCACTCTTAGACCGACTTCAAGCCGGCGAGGAGAGGGGCAGGGCGCTACTGGTCTGCGATTCCGCCCCGTTGACGGGGGTCATGCGGCGGCATCTGGTGACCCGAGGGCAGGTGGGCCCGGTGACCCGGGTCGTTGAGCGATCGGAACAGTTGGCTGGCCAGGTGGTGAGCCGTGCCCGTCATCCAGACGATGTGCCCCGCTCGTCCTGGGTCCGGCAGGCCGAGGTGGCCTGGGCCATCGAGCGGTCGCCAGCGCTTCGGCAGCTGGTGGCCCCCACCTCTGGCAGTGCCATGTCTTTGGCCGCCGATTGGTTGGCACTCTTTGAGCGATGGGACTGGCTGCTGATGGCCTGGCGCCGACTGGGCTCTCCTCTGCCCGAGACTGGCGCGGGCCAGGACAGCCCGGTGATGCAAGGTTTACAGGGTGTGTTGGCGGTCTGGCTGTTGTACCAAGCCTTGTTTAGCGAAGAGGACCTGGTCTTCTGGCTGGCCAGCAGGACGGATTCCGCTGGGTCACCCTCCGAGGTCGACCAAGCCGACCTGGTTCACCTGGTGTCACCCGGCCCGCCTGATGCCCTGGCGGTCGCACAACTGGTGGTGCTCTATGGCTTGCTCCCCAGTTTGGCCCCGATGGCGTGGCAACAGATGGGCCCCACTGGATCACAGGGCATGCCTTCTTTAAAGCCGGCCGACTGCCACCAAATCTGGCCAGAGCTGCAGGACCTCGCTCAGGGCAGCCTGCCATCCCCGTCTCACTGGGCCAGCTTGGCCGATCGACGCCAATCCTGTGGTGAGTCGATGCAGCGATTGCTTGGTCAACAGCTGCGGTGGGTTGAGACCAGCCAACTGGAGCAGGCTGCTCAGTCAGCCTGCGAGGCCATCCAATCGTTTCTGGCGCAGCACCCCCAGCAGGGTCGGGTCGCGGTGGTGGCGGCCGATCGACTGGCGGCGCGGCGACTGAGTGCGTTGCTGGTGGGGCGCAAAATTCCCCTGCACGATCCTTCTGGTTGGACCTTGGACACCACAGTGGCTGCCAGCGTCGTGCTGGGCCTTTTTGATCTGGTATCGGGTCAGATCAATCGGGCGGGCCTGATGAATTGGTTGTCCATGCCCCTGGTGAATGGGGCGTTTGTGGCTCAGGGCTATTACGAGACAGACAGCCGAGCCGCCCTCTATCAACGCCTCAAAAAATTGGTCGCCGATGACCAGGCGGGACTGTGGGATTGCCTGCCCCGAGGGGTGGCCGAGGTCCTTGAGCAGTCCATGCCTCTGCGCTCTGGCGAGCGAAAAACCAGTATTCGTCGACTCAACCAGGCCTTACAGGATTTGGGGCTTTGGAGCGCCTTGTCGAACGACTCGGCGGGCCTGGCTCTCTTGGCTGCGCTGCAGTCGGTTGCCATGGCCATGCCGACCGACGATGCCATGAGTCAGGCGAGCACGCGGGCCAGCCTGCTTGCGGCCTTGGCCGACTTCAACATGCCGCTGCCATCGGATGAGGCTCAGGTACAGCTGGTAGGGCTGATGGATGCCGCCTGCGGGGATTTTCAACAGACGATTGTCTTGGGTGCGGCCCAAGGCCAATTCCCAGCCCAGGCCCTCAGCCGGCTCCTGGACCATGGCCAGATGCGATTGCTCAGAGGCGAGTGGCCCGAAGCGATCCATCAGGCGCAATTTGTTTCTGGCCTGGCGACTCTCATCCTCTCCGGCCAGCAGGTCTGTCTCATCGCCCAGCGAGAGGAGCCGACCCAGCCTGTGCGTTGGGCCAGTGCGCTGAGCCGATTGATGGCGGTTGTCCAGCCGGTGGTGGAACAGTGGTCCGACCGAGACCCGTTGCCGGGGTCGTCGCGCGGGCCGCGGTCGGATCAGATGCCCCGGGTCCAGCTGCGGCAGATGCCCGAGCAGATCGGTGTCTCGGCCCTGTCGGCTCTACCCAAATGCCCCTATCAGTTCTATTGGCGAGCCGCACTGGGCTTGGACGCCCTCGAGGCCCTGGAAGGCCAGACCGAGGCCCGTGACCTGGGCAGCCTGCTGCATCAGGTTCTGGCCTCCGGCATGCAGGCCCCGCTCGAGGTGCAGTCTGACGCCCAGCGTTTGATGAGTTGGTTTCTCGATCAATGGCATGCGCAGGCCAAGCGCTGGCCACTGGCTGAGGCTGTCGAGGCCGACCTCTTGGCAAGGCTGGAGCAGGCCAGTCATTGGTGGGCCTCCCAGGCGCAGGCCTATGAGGTGGTGGATGTGGAGCAGTCTGGTGTGGTCGTCCTGCCGAGATCAGGCCTTCGGCTCAAGGGGCGTTTGGATCGACTCGATCGCTTGCGCGTAACGCCCAGTGACGGTTCTGGGGGCTTACGGATTCTGGATTACAAGACCGGCAGTCCAGACAGCCTCAAGGAGCGTCGCCGTCAGGATTACTCCGATCTGCAACTGCTGGCATACGCACGCATGCAGCCGGCTGGATCGGTGATGGCCTTGGGTTATCTGTCTCTTGGGGCCTCGCAGGTCAGTCTGGTTAGCGTCGACACGTCGGAGGACTTACTGGATCAGGCCGATGAAACCCTGGCGCGCGTTGCGGCTGGTGAGCCTGTCTTGCCATTGGCGGCGATGGGCCGCGGCAAGGCCTGTGTTGACTGTCCTGCGCGTCATGGCTGCCGCGCCCGAGATTGGTCTGCGATCGGAGGTGGCGCATGAATGTCACCATCGCCTGCGATCCCAATCGGTCCGTGGTGGTCGAGGCCTGTGCGGGGAGCGGCAAAACCTGGCTGCTGACCGCCCGCATTCTGCGCTGCCTGCTACAGGGCACGCCGCCAGGCGCCATTCTGGCGCTGACTTTTACCAACAAGGCGGCTGCCGAGATGCAGTCTCGCTTATGGCAAGAGTTGCAGCGACTGGCCCTGGCCAGCAGTGAGGATCGGTTGTCGACGCTTCAGAGTTGGGGCTTGAGTGGGGAGGCCCTGTCTCAGGCTATCGAGCAGGCGCCCCACGCTTATGAGCGACTCTTGGTCAGCGAACACCAGCCGACGATTGGCACCTTTCACAGTTGGTACACCAAGCTCTTGACCTTCGCTCCGGTTGGGGTGGCGAGCTTGTCGAGTCTGAGTCTGACCAGCAGGCCCCACCAGTTTCAGCAGGCGATCTGGCAGCGTTTTAATCAAAAGCTGGCCGACCACCCGTCGCTGGAGTTGCCGCTGTTGATTCGTCAGCTGGGGCGCAGCGGCTTTATGTCGGCCCTGAAAGACTTGATGTCCATGCGCGGCATGCTGGCTGCCTGTCAGTTTGACTGGGCGGCTGCCTTGGCCGCGGGCCGTCATGTCTTGGGTCAGGCGCAACTGGCCAACCAGGCAGACCTTCAGGCTTGGTTTGCTAGCCAGGCCGATGTGGCGGCCAGTCTGTTGGGGCCTTTTGAAGACCTAGAGGGCAAGACCGATGCCGTAGCCATTTTCAAGCAGTGGGGCCCTGATCAGTTCCAGGCTTTCGGTCAGGTTTTCATGACCGAACCCCAGCGACAGAACCCAGACGAGCCCAGGCAGCAACTGCGTGGCAGATGGATCACCAAGAAGCAGCAGCAGGCGGTCTGGGGCGAGCAGGCACCGGTTTACATGGCGCTGGTGGATCGGCTGGTGACTGGCTATGCCGGCCTGGCCGAACAGGTGCAGGCTCGCTGGGCTCGGGCCACCGAAAAGAGCTTGTTGGCTTGTGGTGCCCTCTACAGCCAAGCCAGTCAAGAAGTCATGCGTGAGCGAGATGAGACGGATTTCGATGGCCTGGAACTGGCCGCGCTCAGTCTGATCCAGTCCGAGGCGGGCCAGGTCCTCATGAGCCGACTCGACTGCCGGTATCGACAGATTCTGGTCGACGAGTGCCAGGACACCAATGCTGTGCAGTGGACGATTCTGCGCAGTTGGCTCAGTGTCCATGCAGCAGCGCATGGGGCGGATGCCCAGGCGCCATCGGTCTTTATGGTCGGGGACCCTAAGCAGTCCATCTATCGATTCCGGGGTGCGGATCCCCGTGTCTTTCAGGCGGCCAGGCAGTGGCTGGTGGCCCACTATGGTGCACAGGTCGAGACCACCGATGTCACGCGCCGATGTACGCCGAGCATCGTGGCCTTCATGAACCAGAGCCTTGGGCAGCGAGCTCCCGATCGATACCGACCGCATCTGGCCTTTCACGCCCAGCCGCTTGGTGCTGTCCTTCGTCTGCCTGCGGTTCCCAAGAATCCGGTGAAGCGTCGGTCAGCGCAGACGCCGGTTGAACGCGACTGGCTCACCGAGCCAGAGTCTGATGCCGTGGTGTCGGAGTGGTTTACGGAGGGACAGGCGATCGGTGAGGCCTTGCTACAAGCTCGGCAGGTCAGCCCGGACCTGGACTGGCAGGACATCCGCGTGCTGCTTCGGGCCAGGACTCACATGGCTGATTACGAGCGGGCCTTTGCCCAACTGGGCATCCCCTTTGTAAGTGACCGAACCGATGGTCTCTTACAGACCCCAGAGGTCGAGGATCTCCTAAACCTCTGCCGTTGGCTGGCCTTTCCGTGGTCCAACGCAGACTTGGCCGCTGTGCTTCGCTCGCCGTTCATGGGCCAGACGGATGATCTCTTGATGGTCTTGGCCGAGCAGTCTCGGGCCAGTGCACAGAGCTGGTGGGATGTGCTTCGGGCCATGCCAGATCAGGCTGAATTGGTCGATACATTGGGCCGCTGGCGTCGGTGGTCAGCTCACCTGCCGGTGCACGACTTGTTCGATCGCGTGTTGTCCGAGGGCCCGCTGCCATCCTTGTCCCTTGCCTATGGCTCAGAGATTCGGGCCCGTCAGGTTCGGGCCAATTGGCATGCTTTTTTGGCCTGGTGTCTGCAATGGGACGCTGGCCGTCAGCCGGGCGTAGCTCGGTTCATTCAAGACATGGACGAGCTGCTAGCAGCCGACCAGGCCGAGCTGCCAGCGCCGGGTGTGGATCAGGCAGGACTGTCTGCCCTGCGACTTCAATCCTTGCACAGTGCCAAAGGCTTGGAATCTCGTTTGGTGGTGCTGGCGGGGCTCGCGGATCGCGACGCAGTGGACAGCGGTGTGGTCTGGTTGGCGCAGACCTCTGAGGATCAGTCCGAGCTTCAGTCCCTTCGAGCCTGTCGCCGTCTGGACCCCATCGATGACGAATTGCGTCACTTGCTCGCGCAGAGGGCCCGCCTGGCTGATCAGGAAGATTTCAATCTGCTCTATGTCGGCATGACCCGCGCCCGGGAATATTTGATCATCAGCGCAGCCGGCGAAAAGACGGGCAGTTGGTATGAGCAATTGGCCAACCACAGCCCAGTGGTCGGAGAGTGGGTCAGCCATGGTTGAAACACTCGAGATTCGGCTCGGCAAGGCCTTTCACGCCTTGATGGAGCAGCTCGATCGTCCCGTCATGACCCATCACTTGGCGAGCCTGGCCCCTGGTCGGGCCTGGGTGGATCGGCTGCTGGCGGTCTATGCTCTTTTGCCGTCGGAGCAGGCCACGGTCTGTCAGGCGGCCCGGACCGTGCTGTCCGACCCGACGGTCAGAGAGATCTTGCAGCCCTCGGCAGAGCCATGTCAGGTCCTGACCGAGGTCGACTGCCTGGACGATCAGGGCCGTTGGCTCAGGCCAGACCGAGTCCTCATCTGCGAAACGGTCAGGCGCCTGAGCCTCATCGATTTTAAGTGGCGTGTGTTGCCCTCGGAGCACAAAGACTACGCGCAGCAACTGATGCGCTATGGCCAGGTGCTCTCACAGGCTTACCCGGGTTATGAGCTCAAGATGGTCTTGATCGACGCGCAGGCCGGGGTCTGGCTCTGTCAAGGTGGTGAGTTGGTACACTGCTGGTCGGCGGGCCGCCCCGCATTGTGAGCCTGTGAACCTGGTCAGGTCGGGAACGAAGCAGCCACAGCGGGTCCTTGCAAGTGCCGGGGGTCCGGCTCGCCCCCTTTTTAGTCCAATCGATGGGTCTTTGAATCTCCGTTATGTCTGACAACTTGTTTGGTGATCTACCCAGCGCAGCCGGTCCTGCAGGAGCTCAGGCTCCTGTGGTGCTCGCCCGCAAGTGGCGTCCCCGACAATTTGCAGCGGTGGTCGGCCAGGACCACGTCGTCAAGGCCTTGCAGCATGCGCTGACCAGCAAACGTCTGCATCACGCCTATTTGTTCACTGGTGCCAGGGGAGTGGGCAAGACCACCCTGGCGCGGATTTTTGCCAAGGCCCTCAACTGTGAGACCGGTGTGGTCGCCGAACCCTGCGGCCAGTGCAGCAGCTGCCAAGAGATCGATGCTGGGCGGTTTGTCGATTACATCGAGATCGATGCCGCCTCCAACCGCGGGGTGGGCGAGATCCAGCAACTCCTTGAGCAGGCTCGATTCGCCCCAACCGGTGGCCGCTTTAAGGTCTATGTGATCGACGAGGTCCACATGCTGAGCGGTCATGCCTTTAATGCCATGCTCAAGACCCTGGAAGAGCCGCCCGTCGATGTGAAGTTTGTCTTGGCCACGACCGACCCTCAGAAGATCCCGGTCACGGTGCTGTCTCGTTGTCTTCAGTTCAACCTCAAGAACCTGCGTCGTGAGCCCTTGGTGGCCCACCTGGCCTATGTGCTCAACCAAGAGTCCGTGGCCTCCGAACCAAGAGCTTTAGAGGCCTTGGCTCGGGCCGCCCAGGGAAGCGTTCGAGATGGCCTGTCCCTCACTGATCAGGCGATTGCCTATGGTGGCGGATCGGTCAGCTTCGAGGCGGTGTCCTCCATGCTGGGCCTGGTCGGACGTGAGGCCCTGGTCGAGCTGGCAGATGCGATTGCCAAGGGTGATGCCGCAGCGGCGATGGCCTTGGGCGAGCAGTTGCTGGGTAACGGCGCGCTCGCCAGTGCGGTCTTGGACGACCTGGCGCGTCTCTATCACGAGGTCATTGTGCAGTCGGTTATTGGTCGGCAGCCCGAGGATGGGGCGACGGATGAGTCGGTCAGGCGCTTGTGCGAGTCCATCAGTCCTGAGCAGGCGCAGCTCTACTATCAAATCTGCACCCTGGGTCGTCGTGATCTGGGGCTGGCACCGGATGAATCCACCGGCTTTGAAATGGTGCTGCTTCGCCTGTTGGCCTTCAAGCCAGAGCTTGTCTGGTCCAAGGGGCCTGCGAGAGCCGCGGCCTTGCGTGCGCCTTCGCCGCAACGGTCGCTGGCGGGCATGACCAGTCCGGTCCCACCCAAGGCAACAACCCCCTCAGGTGTCGCGGCCACCGGTGTCACTCCGAGTGCTCGGCCCAACCATCCCGTTTCGTCGTCTGCGTCGTCTGCGTCGTCTGCATCGTCTGTTTCGGCGGTGCCGCTCTCGAGCCTCTCAGCCGAGACCTGGCCAGCGCTCATGAAGAAGCTGCCACTGTCGGGCCTGTCTCGTCAGTTTGCGCAGCAGTCCAGCTTCGAAGGCCTGGATCCAGTCAAGTCCAATTGCCTGCTCGTTCGTGCGCCCATTGAGGCCTTGAACGAACCCAGTCTGATTGCTCGTGTCACCGATGCATTGACCGCGCAGCTCGGACAGGCTGTCAGCCTCCGAGTCACCGTTGGCCAGCCAGAGGGCCCCACTGCGGCGGCCAAGGATGCGGCCAAGGCCCAGGCCTTGCAAAAACGGGCGGAGGAGTCGATCGCCAACTCACCGCTGGTTCAGGCCATTATTAAAGAATTCGATGCCACCATTGTTCCCGGATCCATCCGTTGGATTGGTCCAGAACCCGAAGACCTTGAGGAGCCCAAGACATGATGAAAGGACAGCTGGCTGGACTGATGCGTCAGGCCCAGCAGATGCAAGACAAACTCAAAAAGGCACAGGATGCGCTGGCTGAGTTAACCGTAGAGGGTCAGTCGGGCTCCGGGCTGGTGAAGGTGGTCATGACTGGCAAACATCAGCTGCGCTCGGTCACGATCGACCCCAGCCTGATGACCACCGACCCGGACGATCGCGAGACCCTGCAAGATCTGATCACCGCTGCGATCAACGAGGCGGTGAACAAGGTAGAGGCTGAGAGCAGCCAACGCATGTCTGCGGCCACGGCCGGCATGCCTTTGCCCCCAGGTTTTAAGCTCTAAGCCAACCCATGCCCGGTGCAATCGGATCCGGGAGCCTGGCGACAGCGGGCACCCCTGCCAGCCTGTCGGCCCTGACCGAGGCCTTTGCCAGGTTGCCGGGTATCGGCCCAAAGACCGCCCAACGCATGGCACTGCATCTGCTGCAGCACGACCGAGCAGGGGCCGAACTGCTGGGCCGCAGCCTGCTAGAGGCGGTAACCCGGCTTGGTCACTGCCAGAGCTGCAACACCTTCGCAGAGGCCGAGACCTGCGAGCTCTGCCAAAACGATGGTCGCGATGCCAGCCTGCTCTGCGTGGTCGAGACACCAGCGGACTTGATGGTTATGGAGCAGACGCAGAGCTTCAAAGGCTATTACTTCGTGCTCATGGGTCGTCTCTCGCCGCTCGATGGCATTGGCCCAAAGGACATCCACTTAGAGCGATTGCTCAGTCGGGCCGCCGATCCCTTGGTCCAAGAGGTTGTGGTGGCCACCAATTTCACCCCAGAGGGGGAGGCCACGGCCCATGCCATTGAGACGCTTCTCAAGAGTCACGGCCTGGTCCCACCCAGGCGGGTGACCCGACTGGCGCGAGGCGTACCGGTGGGCGGCGAGCTGGAATACGTTGATTTGGGCACGATTGCCCAAGCGATTCGGGACCGTCGTCGGCTGGATTAGGCGTTGGGCATCCTCCTTGCGTATAATTGACAAAATTCCCAAGGAGTAAAGATTGCAGCTGCATCAGCTGCTGGCCGCGGCAGGGTCCGATTCGGTCGGCGTCACCATGTCTAGCCCGTCAGGGCTCCCCCCCGCTGTTCTGGTTTTGGCCGATGGTTCGGTTTTTCATGGCGTCTCAGTCGGCGCCAGTGGCTCAACGGTCGGAGAAGTGGTCTTCAACACCGCTCTGACCGGTTACCAGGAAATTCTCACAGACCCCAGCTATTGCCGTCAGATCGTCACGCTGACCTACCCCCACATCGGCAACACTGGTTGGAACGGTCAGGACAACGAGGCTGCGGCCGGTATTCAGGCTGCAGGTTTGGTGATTCGTGACCTGCCCGCGGTGGTCTCCAACTTCCGAAGCGAGCAGAGCCTGTCATCGGCCCTGCAGGCGGCCGGAGTCGTCGCCATTGCTGGCATCGACACCCGTCGGCTGACCCGTCTGCTGCGAGACAAAGGCGCCCAGTCGGGCTGCATCCTGGCGGCAGCGCCTGGTGAGCAGGCTGATTCTGAGCAGGCGCTGGCCCAGGCCAAGGCCTTTGGCGGTTTGGTGGGCATGGACCTGGCCCAGGTGGTCACCACACCCAAGACCTACAGCTTCGAGGAAGGCTCCTGGCAGTTGGGCCGAGGCTTCTCCAAGCCCGATGCCGGCAAGCTGCACGTGGTGGCCTATGACTTTGGCGTCAAGCAGAATATTCTTCGCCTGCTCAAAGACCGCGGCTGCAAGCTCACTGTTGTACCAGCCAAGACCCCGATTGAAGAGGTGTTGGCCATGAAGCCCAACGGCATCTTTTTGTCCAACGGCCCTGGCGATCCCGAGCCTTGTGGTTACGCGATTGCCGCTGCCCGAACTGCGCTTGAGAAAGAGATTCCTCTGTTTGGCATCTGCCTCGGCCACCAGATCATGGCCCTGGCCGCTGGCGCCAAGACCATGAAGATGAAGTTTGGCCACCACGGTGCCAACCACCCGGTTCAGTGCCTGTCGACCAAGCGTGTGTTCATCACCTCGCAGAACCACGGCTTTGCCGTCGATGCCAACAGCCTGCCGGCCCATCTGCGGGTGACGCATGTCTCGCTGTTCGATGGCTCCATTCAGGGCCTGGCCCACACCGATGCCCCGGCCTTCTGTTTCCAGGGGCACCCCGAGGCCAGCCCGGGCCCCCACGACATCCTGCCTTTGTTTGACCAGTTTTTTGAATCCATGAGAGCCACCCATGCCTAAGCGCACCGACATCAAAAGCATTCTGATCATCGGCGCGGGTCCCATCGTCATTGGACAGGCTTGTGAGTTCGATTACTCGGGTGCCCAGGCCTGTAAGGCCCTCAAGCAAGAGGGCTACCGCGTCATTCTGGTTAACAGCAACCCCGCCACCATCATGACCGACCCAGAGACGGCCGATGTCACCTACATCGAACCCATCACCTGGCAGATGGTCGAGCGCATCATCGAAAAAGAGCGTCCCGATGCCTTACTGCCCACCATGGGTGGTCAGACTGCGCTGAACTGCGCGCTGGATCTGGCCCGTCACGGCGTGCTGGACAAATACAAGGTTGAGTTGATTGGCGCCCGTGAGGAGGCCATCGAAAAAGCGGAGGACCGCCTCAAGTTCAAAGACGCCATGACCAAGATTGGTCTGGACTCTGCTCAGTCGGGCATTGCCCACAGCATGGAAGAGGCCTGGGCTGTCCAGAAGCGCATCGCCGAGATCACTGGTGGCGTGGGCTTTCCCATGGTCATTCGTCCCAGCTTTACCCTGGGTGGCACAGGCGGCGGCATTGCCTACAACGCCGAAGAATTCGAGACCATCTGCAAGCGCGGCATCGAGGCCTCGCCCACCAATGAGCTGCTCATTGAAGAGTCCCTGATTGGCTGGAAAGAATACGAGATGGAGGTCGTTCGCGACCGAGCCGACAACTGCATCATCGTCTGCTCCATCGAGAACTTGGATCCCATGGGCATTCACACCGGTGACTCCATCACGGTGGCGCCGGCCCAAACCCTGACGGACAAGGAATACCAGCTGCTGCGCAATGCGTCGATCGCGATTCTGCGTGAGATCGGTGTGGACACCGGCGGCTCCAACGTTCAGTTCTCGATCAACCCGGCCAATGGCCGCATGATCGTCATCGAGATGAATCCACGCGTCTCGCGCTCTTCGGCACTGGCCTCCAAGGCCACTGGCTTTCCGATTGCCAAGGTCGCCGCCAAGTTGGCGGTGGGCTATACCCTGGATGAACTCCAAAACGAGATCACCGGTGGGGCGACCCCAGCCTCTTTTGAGCCCTCGATCGACTACGTGGTCACCAAAGTCCCCCGTTTTGCCTTTGAGAAATTCCCCCTGGCCGACAGCCACCTGACCACCCAGATGAAGTCGGTGGGCGAGGTCATGGCCATGGGCCGCACCTTCCAGGAGTCCTTCCAAAAGGCCCTGCGTGGTCTCGAGGTGGGTGTGGATGGCATGAACCAGAAGACCACCGACCGCGAGGTCATCGAGGAAGAACTCGGTGAACCCGGTCCTGAGCGCATTTGGTATGTGGGCGATGCCTTCGCCCAGGGCTTCTCGGTTGACGAGGTCCACAACCTAACCAAGATTGACCCCTGGTTCCTGGTTCAGATCAAAGAGATCATCGACATTGAGCTGGCCTTGGAAAAGAAAACCCTGGCGGATCTCGACGCCGAGCTGCTGTTTGAGCTCAAGCGCAAGGGTTTTTCGGATCGTCGCCTGGCTTACCTGTTGGACACCACCGAGGGTGAGGTCCGCAAGCTGCGTCACAGCCTGAATGTGCGCCCGGTCTACAAGCGCGTGGACACCTGCGCGGCTGAGTTCGACACCAGCACGTCTTATTTTTATTCCACCTACGAAAAGGATTGCGAGGCTCGTCCGACCAATCGCAAGAAGGTGATTGTGCTGGGTGGTGGCCCCAACCGAATCGGCCAGGGCATTGAGTTTGACTACTGCTGCGTGCACGCGGCCATGGCCCTGCGCGACGATGGCTTTGAGACCATCATGGTCAACTGCAACCCAGAGACCGTCTCTACCGACTACGACACCTCGGATCGTTTGTACTTCGAGCCACTGACCCTGGAGGACGTGCTCGAGATTGTCGATCTGGAAAAGCCGGTTGGTGTGATTGTTCAGTACGGCGGCCAGACACCGCTCAAGCTGGCCAAGGCCTTGGAGGCTGCTGGTGTGCCCATTGTCGGCACCTCTCCAGAGTCCATCGACATTGCCGAAGACCGCGAGCGTTTCCAGAAGCTGCTGCACAAGCTCGAGTTGCTTCAGCCGCCCAACCGGACAGCCCGCACCGAAGAAGAGGCTATTCGTCTGGCCCAAGAGATTGGCTACCCCCTGGTGGTTCGCCCCAGCTATGTGCTGGGTGGTCGCGCCATGGAGATCGTGCACGAGCAGAAGGACCTGGAGCGCTACATGCGCGAGGCCGTCAAGGTCTCCAATGACTCTCCCGTATTGCTGGATCGCTTTCTGAACGATGCCATCGAAGTCGACGTTGACAGCCTGTCTGACGGCAAGCAGGTCATCATCGGCGGTGTGATGGAGCACATTGAACAGGCCGGTGTTCACTCCGGTGACTCGGCCTGCTCACTGCCGCCACACTCGCTGTCGCCCGCTCTGATCGAGGAGCTCAAGCGTCAGACCGTGCTCATGTCCCGTGCCCTGAACGTGGTGGGCCTGATGAACGTCCAGTTCGCCATTCAGGGCGAAACCGTCTTTGTTTTGGAGGTCAACCCGCGTGCCTCGCGCACGGTGCCGTTTGTCTCCAAGGCCACTGGACGCCCCCTGGCCAAGATCGCTGCCCGCGCCATGCTGGGCAAGACCTTCGATGAGCAGGGTGTGGCCGGCGAGGTGGTACCGCCTTATTACTCGGTCAAAGAGGCCGTCTTCCCCTTCGTCAAGTTCCCTGGTGTGGACACGGTGCTGGGCCCCGAGATGAAGTCCACCGGCGAGGTCATGGGTGTAGCGCCCACCTTTGTCGAGGCTTTTGTGAAGTCGCAGATTGCGGCAGGCACCTCCTTGCCCGATCCGGCCAAGGGTGGCCTGGCCTTTATCAGCGTCAAGAACGGTGACAAGCCCGCTGCCATTGCCGTGGCGCGGGTCTTGCAGGCCATGGGTTACAAGCTGATTGCCACCCGTGGCACGGCTGCTGCCATGGCCGAGCAGGGCATCGCGGTGACGGTGGTCAACAAGGTCACCGAAGGTCGCCCGCACGTGGTCGACATGATCAAAAACGGTGAGGTGAGCTTCATCGTCAATACCGTTGAAGAAAAGCGCACTGCCATGGCCGACTCACGTTCTATTCGCACCACCGCTTTGGCCCAGCGCGTCACCACCTACACCACCGTTGCTGGTGCCTTGGCCGCTGTTCAGGGCATGCAGAGCATGGCAGAGTCCCGCCTAGAGGTGTATGACCTGCAGAGCCTGCACCAAAAACTCAAAGGATCCGTATGAGCTCGACCCCATTGACCATCGAAGGCGCTGAGGCCCTTCGTAACGAATTGCATCACCTCAAGCATGTGGAGAGACCCAACGTGGTCAACGCCATTTCAGAGGCTCGGGCCCAGGGCGATCTGTCCGAGAACGCCGAGTACGACGCCGCCAAGGAACGTCAGGGCTTTATCGAGGGCCGCATTGCCGAGCTCGAGGCCAAGCTCTCCACAGCCCAGATCATCGATCCCACCACCCTGGAGCAAGATGGTCGTGTGGTCTTTGGCGTCACGGTCACCATGGAAGACTTAGACTCGGGTGAGAAGATGACCTACAAGATCGTCGGTGACGACGAGGCCGACGTGAAACTCTACAAGATTTCGATCTCCAGTCCCATCGCTCGTGCCTTGATTGGCAAGTCCGTGGGTGATGTCGTCGTGGTTACGGCCCCCAGTGGGCAGCGCGAAGTCGAAATTCTCGAGGTGGAGTACCGATAGCAGTCTGTCGGCAAGCCCATGGCTAAGAACAAGTTCAACGCGGCCTGGGTGCACCGACATGTCACCGACCCTTATGTCCGACAAGCCCAGCAAAGGGGCTATCGGTCCAGGGCGGCCTTCAAACTGCTGGAAATTGACGAAAAAGACCGCCTGATTCGGCCTGGTATGGCAGTGGTCGACCTGGGTGCGGCGCCTGGCAGCTGGTCTCAGGTGGTTCGCGAACGTCTGGCCAAGAAGGGCGCCCAGGGCATACACGGCAAGATCGTGGCCCTGGATTTGCTGCCCATGGACCCCATCGCCGATGTCAGTTTTATCGAGGGCGACTTTCGGGAGGCCGAGGTTGAAAAACAACTCTCGGACTTGCTCGAGGGGCAGAAGCTAGACCTTGTTTTGTCGGACATGGCCCCCAATATGTCTGGAGTGTCCTCGGCGGACACCGCCCGCGTCATGCATGTCTGTGAGCTAGCCCTCGATTTTGCACAGCAACATTTAAAGCCCCACGGGGCTTTGCTGGTCAAAACCTTCCAGGGCAGTGGATACAGTCAGCTGGTGGAGGCGTTTAAAAAGGTGTTTGAAAAGGTCTCGTCCCGCAAACCGGCGGCCTCCAGGGCCGAATCTTCGGAGCTTTTCCTGCTGGGACGTGATTTAAAACATCAATCGTCGAAATAGGGATTAATGACTGGGAACCAATGGAATCCGGGGGTATCCTAGTGATTCGGTTGGTTTTTTTTTCATAAGGAGTAGGTCTTTGAACAACGTGTTCTCCAAGGTTGCCATCTGGATGGTGATCGGCCTGGTGCTGTTTTCGGTGTTTCGCCAGTTTGAAGGCGGCACATCTCGCGGCCTAGAGGTCTCCTACACCCAGTTCATGGAAGAAGCCAAACAGGGCCGCATCCGCTCTGCCATCGTCGACGGCCGCACGGTTCGCGCGGTGACTACCGACGAGCGCCCCATTGTGGTCAATGCGCCCCAAGACCTCTGGATGGTCTCCGACCTCATGAAGTACGGCGTGACCGTCTCGGCCAAGGCCGAGGAGCAGCCTTCGCTGCTCATGAGCATCTTCGTCTCCTGGTTCCCCATGCTGCTGCTGATCGGCGTCTGGATTTTCTTCATGCGCCAGATGCAGGGCGGCGGCCGTGGCGGCGCCTTCTCGTTCGGCAAGAGCAAGGCTCGCATGCTCGATGAGAACACCAACAGCGTCACCTTTGCCGATGTGGCTGGCTGCGATGAAGCCAAGGAAGACGTCACCGAACTCGTCGAATTCTTGCGCGACCCCTCCAAGTTCCAAAAGCTCGGCGGACGCATTCCCCGTGGCGTGCTCATGGTGGGTTCGCCTGGTACTGGTAAGACCCTGCTGGCCAAGGCCATTGCGGGCGAGGCCAAGGTCCCCTTCTTCTCGATCTCCGGTTCTGACTTTGTCGAGATGTTCGTCGGCGTGGGTGCTGCCCGTGTCCGAGACATGTTCGAAAACGCCAAGAAGCAGGCGCCTTGCATCATCTTCATCGACGAGATCGACGCTGTCGGTCGCCAGCGTGGTGCTGGCCTGGGTGGTGGCAACGATGAGCGCGAGCAGACCCTTAACCAGATGCTGGTCGAGATGGACGGCTTTGAGACCAACCAGGGCATCATCGTGATTGCTGCCACCAACCGTCCTGACGTGTTGGACCCAGCCCTGCTGCGTCCCGGCCGTTTCGACCGCCAGGTGGTGGTACCCCTGCCCGACGTCCGCGGACGTGAGCAGATCCTCAACGTGCACATGCGCAAGGTACCCATTGGTCCGGACGTCAAGGCTGACATCCTGGCTCGCGGCACACCTGGCATGTCTGGTGCCGACCTGGCCAACCTGGTCAACGAGGCAGCCTTGTTTGCCGCCCGTCGCAATGGCCGCCTGGTCGAGATGGACGACTTCGAGCGCGCCAAAGACAAGATCCTGATGGGCGCTGAGCGCAAATCGGTGGTCATGCCCGAAGAAGAGCGTCGCAACACCGCCTATCACGAGTCCGGCCATGCCCTGGTCGCTCGTCTGCTGCCCAAGACCGACCCCGTTCACAAGGTCACCATCATTCCCCGTGGCCGTGCGCTGGGGGTCACCATGCAGCTGCCCGAGGGCGACCGCTACAGCATGGACAAAGACCGCATGCTCAACATGATCTCGGTGCTCTTCGGTGGTCGTATCGCTGAAGAAGTCTTCATGGATCAGATGACCACTGGCGCCTCCAATGACTTCGAGCGGGCGACTGCCTTGGCCCGTGACATGGTCACCCGCTACGGCATGACCGATAGCCTGGGGCCCATGGTCTATGCCGAGAACGAGGGTGAGGTCTTCTTGGGTCGCTCCATCACCAAGACCACCAATCTCTCTGAGGCGACCATGCAAAAGGTCGATGCCGAGATCCGCAAGATCATCGACAACCAGTATTCGGTGGCTCGCAAGCTGATCGAGGACAACAAGGACAAGATGCATGCCATGGCCAAGGCCCTGCTCGAATGGGAGACCATCGATGCGGACCAGATCAATGACATCATCGAAGGCCGGGATCCCCGTCCACCCAAGCAGACTGGCTCAGGTGGCGGCAGTGCGCCATCTGCTGGCAAGGGTGCGGCCGGTCCAGCGCCTGATCCTGCCGCGGCACCGGCCTAACCAAGGCCAGGCTGTCCAAGCCCAAACGGCTCGCCTCCCAGCGGGCCGTTTTCATTTTCAGGCTAGCATTTCAGGGCTATGCCAACCATTTCATCCAATTCCACTAATTCCGCTGATAGCACTCCTGTGTTTCAGATCGGCCGACACCAGTGCCCAGCTGACCGTTGTCTGATCATGGGCATTCTGAACATCACACCGGATTCGTTCTCCGATGGCGGGCAGCACTTTGACCGAGACCGGGCGATTGCCGCGGCCCATCAGATGGTCGACGATGGTACTGACCTGATTGACATTGGCGGCGAGAGCACGCGGCCAGGTGCACAACCGGTCAGTGTTCAAGAGGAATGTGATCGAGTCCTACCGGTGATCGAGGCCCTGCAGGGTTCTGGCGTTCCGCTTTCGCTCGATAGCCGTCGCGCGGTGGTGGTTCAGCAGGCCATAGCCGTGGGGATTGATTTGGTCAACGATGTCGATGGCTTTCGTTCGGCGGAGATGCAGGCTTTGGTGCCGCAGATCCTCTCGCAGCGCCTGATGGTCTGCGTCATGCACATGCAGGGCCAGCCTCAGACCATGCAGGTCGATCCGCACTACGACGATGTGGTCTCCGAGGTCTACGGGTTTTTGATGACTCAGCGTGACCGGCTGATGGCCTTGGGGCTTGAGCAGTCCCAGATTCTGCTGGATCCCGGCTTTGGCTTTGGCAAGACTCTGGCCCACAACCAGGCCTTGTTTGGCGCCATTGCACAGCAAAGCAAGGTGCTACCTCTGCTCATCGGTGTGTCTCGCAAGCGCATGATTGGCCAGCTATCGGGTCGTGGAGAGGATCGAGCAGCCGACCGACTGGGCGGCAGCATTGCAGCAGCTGTTTTGGCCGCCCAGGCCGGCGCTCGAGTCGTCCGTGTCCACGATGTGCGTCAGACGGTTGATGCACTGCGGGTCTCGCGTGCTTTTTCGGTCAACCACTAGAATGCCAACATGACCGCCAAATCTAGATCCATTTCTACCACTCGACAGTACTTCGGCACCGATGGTATCCGGGGCCGGGTTGGCCGACCGCCGATTACGCCCGACTTCGTTCTCAGATTGGGCATGGCCGCAGGGCGGATCCTGGCAGAACGGTTCGAGGACCCTGCGGTGCTGATTGGGAAGGACACTCGAGTCTCTGGTTACATGCTGGAGGCCGCACTGGAGGCTGGATTCTCTAGCGCAGGTGTCAACGTTGTGTTGGCCGGGCCTATGCCGACCCCGGCTATTGCCTACCTTGCCAAGACGCTCCGGATGTCTGCTGGTGTGGTCATCAGCGCCTCGCATAATCCGTTTGAGGACAATGGCATCAAGTTTTTCGATGGCCAGGGCGAGAAGCTGGCCGATGCGGTTGAACTCGAGATCGAGGCAGCGCTTGACGGCCCCTTGGTCTGTGCTGATCCTCAAATGCTTGGCAAGGCGAGACGCTTGAATGATGCGGCGGGTCGCTACATTGAATTCTGTAAGAGCACTTTCCCCCAACACCTCAGCCTGCGTGGTCTGCGCTTGGTCGTAGATACCGCCCATGGTGCTGCCTACCACGTAGCAGCCGATGTCTTCCACGAACTCGGTGCTGAGGTGATCCCAATGGGACATCAGCCAGACGGCTTCAACATCAACAAAGACGTCGGTGCGACTGCTCCGAATGCGATGGTGGAGCTGGTCAAGCAGCTTGGGGCTGACTATGGGGTAGCACTGGATGGCGATGGCGACCGCATTGTGATGTGTGACCGGCAGGGCAGGGTCTTCAATGGTGACGAACTGTTGTTTGCGATCGTCAAACAACGGGCCAAGCAGATGGGTGTGACAGCCTTGGGTGGCGTGGTGGGCACACTCATGTCCAACCTGGCACTCGAGCAAGCTGTCGAGAACATGGGTCTGGAGTTTCGACGGGCCAAGGTGGGTGATCGCTATGTTCTGGAGATGCTCAAAGAAACCGGTTGGCTCTGCGGTGGCGAATCATCTGGGCACATTCTCTGCTTGGATCGACACACCACGGGCGACGGCATCGTGAGTGCCTTGCAAGTCTTGGCCGCAGTCGTTCAGGCTGAGCAGACCTTGGCCCAGTACATCTCCGAGTTGAGTCTGTTCCCACAGGTCTTGGTCAATGTGGCTTTGACCCAGGATCAGATGCAGCGGTGGCAGAAGGACCAGGGTTTTCTGACGTCTCAGAAGCAGGCGCAGGATCAACTGGGCAAGGCCGGGCGCATGTTGGTTCGGGCCTCTGGGACGGAGCCCCTGGTGCGGGTGATGGTGGAGTCGTCCTCGGCTGAGACTGCCCAGACTACTGCCGAGGCCCTGGCCCAACGGTTGTCATCGATCTGACACATTTGAGCGGCAGGATATTTCGAACAATCTCGAATTATTCTGTCTGACTTCATAAAGGATCGATCATGCGCGTTGGGATCAACGGGATGGGGCGTATTGGGCGTTTGGCCCTCCGGGCTGCCTTTGGTGCGGTGGATCGCCCTGTCGACGACCCCCGGCGCGACAACCGTTTGTCGGTGGTGGCTGTCAACGAGCTAAAGGGTGGGGCAACCGCCACGGCGTATCTCCTGGCCTTTGACTCTGTGCAGGGCCGCTGGCGCGCAGACATCGCTGCGGTTGGCGATGACCGCATTCAGGTCAACGAGCAGGCCATCGCCTTTTCGTCTCATGCGATTCCAGCTGACATTCCCTGGGGTGAGTTGGGTGTCGACGTAGTCCTGGAGTGCACCGGCAAGTTCCTGACGCCAGAGCAGCTGCAGGGGCACTTTGACCGAGGCGCCAAGCGCGTCATTGTCTCGGCCCCCGTCAAGGTGGGTGAGGTCTTGAACGTGGTGGTAGGTGTGAACGAGCAGCTCTATGACCCAGCCAAACATCCCATCGTGACCGCGGCCTCTTGCACGACCAATTGCCTAGCACCCGTCGTCAAGGTGGTTCACGAGACCTTTGGCATTGCCCATGGTCAGATCACCACCATTCACGACCCTACGAACACCAACCTGGTGGTCGATGCGCCTCACAAGGATCTTCGTCGGGCCCGCAGCGCCATGATGAGCCTGGCCCCCACAACGACTGGCAGTGCCACGGCCATTGCCCTGATCTACCCTGAGCTCAAGGGCAGGCTCAATGGCCATGCGGTCCGTGCACCGGTTTTGAATGCCTCGCTCACTGATTGTGTCTTTGAGCTCAAGCGAGCCGTGACAGCCGAGGAGGTCAATGCCGCCTTTGCCGCTGCAGCTGCCTCAGGCCCCCTCAAAGGTGTTTTGGGTTACGAGACCCTGCCTCTGGTCAGCGCGGACTATGCGCGTGACACACGCAGCAGCATTGTGGATGCACCCTCGACCATGGTGACCGACGGCACGCTGCTCAAGGTCTACGCCTGGTACGACAACGAGATGGGCTATAGCTGCCGTATGGTGGATCTGGCCTGTCACCTGCAGTCTGTCGGACTCTAAGTTGTTATGACATCGAGTCCAGCGGCCCAGTCGGGCCTTCGTCAGTATCTGCTGGTCACATCCGCCTATTGGGGCTTTACGCTGACCGACGGCGCCTTGCGCATGCTGGTCTTGCTGCACTTTTTCAAGCTGGGATTCTCGCCCTTTACGCTGGCCTTTTTGTTTCTGCTCTACGAGGCGGCCGGGATTGTGGCCAATTTGCTTGGCGGGTGGCTTGCGACCCGGTTTGGCATCACCCGCATGCTGATGGTGGGCCTGTCGACCCAGATCATTGGTTTTCTGTTGTTGTCAGCGGTCTCACCTGACTGGTCGATGGCGCTATCGGTAGCCTGGGTGGTGGTTGCGCAGGGGGTCTGTGGAGTGGCCAAAGACCTGACMAAAACCGCCAGTAAGTCAGCGATCAAGCTGACTGCGGGACAGGTCTCTGAAAAGCTCTTCAAGTGGGTGGCCTGGTTTACGGGCAGCAAAAACGCCATGAAGGGCTTTGGCTTCTTTTTGGGTGGCCTCTTGCTCGATGCCATGGGCTTTCAGGGTGCGCTGTATCTGATGGCGGCTCTGCTGGGGGTGGTCTTGGTCGGAGTCTTTGTTGCACTCCCGCGCCTGATGGGCCAACGCAAGGCCTCTGCCAGCGCCAAAGAGTTTTTTGCCAAGGGATCGGCGCTGAACCTGTTGTCTGCCGGCCGGGTCTTTTTGTTCGGCGCCCGTGACGTCTGGTTTGTGGTGGGTGTCCCAGTCTTTTTGTACTCGCAGGGCTGGACCTTCACCATGGTCGGTGGGTTCATGGCCGCCTGGACGATCGGTTATGGTCTGGTGCAGGCCGCCGCACCCGGTCTGGTCAAGAAGAGCCCAGATGGGTTGTCGGCTGAAGTGCCTGCGGCCAGGGTTTGGACAGGGGTCTTGACCCTGGTGCCGCTGCTATTGGCTGTGGTAGTGCTGATGGCACCCTTGGAGCCGTCTCCGATGGCTTGGCTGGTGGTGGCGGGACTGGTCTTGTTTGGCTTTGTCTTTGCCGTGAACTCCTCGGTCCACAGTTACCTGGTCCTGGCCTATGCAGGATCCGAAAAGGCTGCCGAGGATGTCGGTTTCTACTATGCCGCCAATGCGGTGGGCCGTTTTGCAGGCACCTTGTTGTCGGGCCTGCTGTACCAATGGGCCGGCCTGCTGGCCTGTCTGGTGGGATCTGGCCTGATGCTGCTGGCCTGTTTTCTGCTCACGGTTGCGCTGCCAAAAAATCGTTAAGCAACTGTTTTTTATGCGTCTTTTGTGAATTGATGGTCTTGTCACAGAGGCGTAATACTGGGTGGTTAAGCTCTTTTGGAGCGCGGCAAAACTGCGTTGGTTGGACCCTCCTTATTGACAACCGAAAGAGGCTTTCTCAATGCGTACAACTCTCATCAAATCGCTGGTCGGTGGCGCCGTTCTGGCCTTTGGTCTAAATGCTGTTGCAGCGGACATCACGGGTGCTGGTGCGTCCTTCCCTTATCCGATCTACGCCAAGTGGGCCGAAGCCTACAAGGCTGCCACGGGCAAGTCGCTGAACTACCAGTCCATCGGTTCCTCAGGTGGAATCAAGCAGATCAAGGCCAAGACCGTTGACTTCGGTGCCTCGGATGACCCCGTCAAGGCTGCTGACGTTGAAAAAGACGGCATGGTTCAATTTCCGGCCATCATCGGTGGTGTCGTTCCTGTCTATAACGTCCCTGGTGTGCCGTCCGGTAGCCTGAAACTATCCGGTCAGGTCTTGGCTGACATGTTTATGGGGTCCATCGTCAAATGGAATGACCCCAAGATTGCCGCCTTAAACCCTGGCGTAAAACTGCCTGATCAGGCCATCACCGTCTCCCACCGAGCAGATGGCTCTGGGACCACTGCTCTGTTCACCACCTATCTGTCTGAGGTGTCGAAGGCTTGGGAGCAGAAGGTTGGCGCCGGCAAGACGGTCAAGTGGCCTGCTGCTGCCTCGGTTGGCGGCAAGGGCAATGCCGGCGTCGCCGCCAACGTCTCCAAGATCAAGGGTTCCCTGGGCTATGTTGAATATGCCTATGCCAAGAAGAACAACATCCCTGTGATCGCCCTGCAGAACAAAGCGGGCAAATTTGTGCAGCCCACCAGTGAGGCCTTTGCAGCTGCAGCAGCTGGCGCAGACTGGGCCAAGAGTCCCGCCATGGCCCTGGTTCTGACCAATCAGGCCGGCGCCGCAAGCTGGCCAATCACCGGTGCGTCCTTCATTCTGATGTACAAACAACCCAGTAACACCAAAGCCTCCAAAGAGGCAGTCGCCTTCTTTGACTGGGCTTTCAAGAACGGAGGCAAGATGGCTGACGAGTTGGACTACGTGCCCATGCCTGCCGCTGCGACCGACTACATTCGTAAGACCGTCTGGTCAAAAATTAAGCACTAAATCCAAAAAGGCAATGACCTCTTGGGCCTGGCCAATAGGTTCAGGTCCAAGAGACAGTCTGAAGTATCCTTAAGCTTGGTTTTCAACGGAATCAAAGGTTAGCGCGTGAGTCATCCCGATCTCCTGTCGTCAGCGGTTGAGATTAGCCCCGAGGTGGCCAAGATCATCCGCAGGCAGCGCGTCCAGGATTTCTTCTTTGAGAGAACCACTCAGTTCTTCGCCTTTTTTGTCCTGGCTGCTTTGACTGGGATTTTAATTTCCTTGGCTGTGGCCGCCTGGCCCACCCTTAAAACCTTTGGTCCCTCCTTTCTCTGGACTGTGGAGTGGGACGTCGTCGACGACAAATATGGCGCAGCGATCGCTATTTTCGGGACGGTGGTCTCCTCGATCATTGCTCTGGTCATCGCAGTGCCCCTGTCTTTCGGGATTGCGCTGTTTTTGACGGAGACCTGCCCGGTGTGGCTGCGCCGTCCACTCGGCGTCGCTGTTGAACTGCTGGCTGGAGTGCCTTCCATCATCTACGGCATGTTCGGACTCTTTATCTTTGCGCCACTCTTCGCCGACTACATGCAGCCCATCTTGGCTGCCACGCTGGGTCAGGTCCCCGTCATTGGGGTGTTGTTCAGTGGTGCGAACATTGGCATCGGTATGCTGACTGCTGGCTTGATTCTGGCGATTATGGTGCTGCCCTTCATCGCATCGGTGATGCGAGATGTCTTTGAGATTGTTCCGCCCATCCTGAAAGAATCTGCCTATGGTCTGGGTTGCACCACCTGGGAGGTGGTGACCAAGGTGGTACTGCCTTACTCCAAAACTGGTGTGATTGGCGGCATCATGCTGGGCTTGGGCCGAGCATTGGGTGAGACCATGGCGGTCACTTTTGTGATCGGTAACGCACACAAGTTGTCCCCATCGCTTTTCTCACCCGGTAATTCGATTGCCTCTACCTTGGCCAATGAATTTGCAGAGGCCTCGAGTCAACTGCACATCTCCTCTCTGTTTGCGCTGGGTTTCATCCTCTTTGTCATTACTTTCCTTGTCTTGTCGGCTGCCAAACTGTTGCTTGCTCGGATGGAGAGAGCAGCGGGCACCAAGACCTAGGTCCCGGACAGGCATATGAAAGATTCTTACTTCCAGGGAAATGTAGACCTCTACAAAGAGAGGGTTCGGGCCAATCGAATTGGCTTGGCTTTGTCCATGTCTGCCATGGGTCTCGGGTTGTTTGCTTTGATTTGGATTCTGTCGGTCTTGCTCTGGAAGGGTTTCGCCGTGATTGACCTGAACCTGTTCTTCCAAAGCACGCCAGCGCCCGGTACGCCGGGTGGTGGTTTGGCTAACGCGATTGTGGGTAGTTTTCTACTGGTGGGTCTGTGTGCGTTGATCAGCACCCCGATTGGTATCTTGGCTGGTATTTATCTGGCCGAATACGGGCATGGCAGTCGTTTTGCATCGGTGACTAGATTTGTTACCGACATCATGCTGTCGGCCCCTTCGATCGTGATCGGTTTGTTTGTCTATGCCATTGCGGTTGCGACAGTCGGTAATTTCTCTGGCTGGGCCGGGACCTTGGCCTTGTCCTTGATTGCTGTGCCAGTCGTGGTTCGGACCACCGAGAATATGCTGAGATTGGTACCGACGCCACTGCGTGAAGCGGCGGCAGCCTTGGGGGCGCCCAGGTGGAAGGTCTCTTTGAGTGTGGTGTTGCGTGCCGCCCGATCCGGCGTGATCACAGGCATTTTGCTGGCTGTGGCCCGGGTGAGTGGTGAGACAGCGCCTTTGCTGTTCACGGCGCTCAATAATCAATTCTTCTCTATGGATATGGGTGCGCCCATTGCCAACCTGCCAGTGGTGATCTTCCAGTTCGCCATGTCACCTTACGAAGACTGGGTTGCGTTGGCCTGGGGTGGTGCGCTGCTGATCACGTTCTCGGTACTCACACTTAACATCCTGGCAAGGGTTTATTTCCGGGACAAGGTCAAGGCATAGCCACAAAAAGACTAGAGGATGTCAACGATGGATTCGGTTACTCAGAGAAATGCGATTGAGGTGCGAAACCTAAACTTCTTTTACGGGAAGTTTCAGGGGTTGAAGCACGTCCAGTTGGATATTGCAGAGAACAAGGTCACAGCCTTCATTGGGCCGTCAGGCTGCGGCAAGTCCACCCTGCTCAGAACGTTCAACCGGATGTACAGCCTGTATCCCGGTCAGCGGGCCGAGGGGGAGATCAAGCTGTATGGCAAAAACATCCTAGATGCCAAGCAGGATTTGAATCTTTTGCGTGCTCAGGTTGGCATGGTCTTCCAAAAGCCCACGCCATTTCCCATGTCCATCTACGACAACATCGCTTTCGGTGTGCGCCTATATGAGAATTTGAACCGTGCCGATATGGATGAACGGGTGGAATGGGCGCTGACCAAGGCTGCCATCTGGATTGAGGTAAAGGACAAGCTAGGGCAAAGTGGTTTGTCTCTTTCTGGTGGTCAGCAGCAACGTCTGTGTATCGCTCGCACAGTAGCCGTCAAACCTAAGGTGATTCTGCTGGATGAGCCCACCTCGGCCTTGGATCCCATTTCGACTGCCAAGGTTGAGGAGCTGGTCCATGAGTTGAAGAATGACTACACGGTGGCCATCGTGACCCACAACATGCAGCAGGCCGCCCGGGTATCGGATTTCACGGCCTATATGTATTTGGGTGAGCTCATTGAGTTTGGAAAAACCGACGAGATCTTTATCAAGCCCAAGAAAAAAGAAACCGAGGACTACATTACTGGTCGTTTCGGCTAACCTTTTAGCTCTTCGGTGCCCTTTGGACAGGGTTCAAATTGACCGGCCAACCCGTGGTGTCCTGGCCGGTTTTTTCTTTTAAGGCTTGCTATACTTGCCTGCTCTCGGGGTGTAGCGCAGTCTGGTAGCGCATCTGCTTTGGGAGCAGAGGGTCGGGAGTTCGAATCTCTCCACCCCGACCAGGTTGACCGTTTTGGGTTTTGCCTCGACTGCCGGTAGCTCAGTTGGATAGAGCATCAGCCTTCTAAGCTGAGGGTCGGGGGTTCGAATCCCTCCCGGCAGGCCAGTTGTCAGGGCCGTTTCAGCCTGTAGTCCGAGAATGCGTGGTGGCCGTAGCTCAGTTGGTAGAGTCCCAGATTGTGATTCTGGTCGTCGTGGGTTCGAGTCCCATCGGCCACCCCACCACCTCACGTTAAAAATCAAAGGGATAGAGCCAACTCGGGCCTGGCCTCGACCCCTGGGTCGTGTGGGATATCCCACATCCATCCCACATCCTCGTCTCGAACAACAGAAATTCACGCTTATTTCATGCCTTGGCCTCCCACTACAGGAGGTATTTCAGCATGGCATCCATTCGCCAAAAGGGCGGTAAGTATGAGGTCCGCCTGAGAATCAATGGCAGGTCAATCAGCAAGACTTTCTCCAGTTCACAAAAGGCACAGCACTACGCCCTTTCCGTTGAACTTGGGTTCGATGAGCCGAAGACTCAGCCGACAGAGTTTGAGACTACGGACCTTACCCTCTCCGAAGCACTGTGGAATTACCACCGTCAGTGCGGTAGCCGAAAAAAAGGCGTTCGGCAGGAAAAGGAGAGAATCGTCGCACTTCACCAATACGATTGGATTGAGCAGAGTGTGACGGCCATTACCCCAACTCACATAAGGTCCATGCGAGACGAGTTGATTGCTAAGGGTCGGTCTGGAAGCACCGTACGGTTGATGATGTCGACCCTACGGGCGGTCTATCGATTCGCAAAAAATGAGTGGGGCCTCGATATCGGCAATCCAGCCGCCGAAGTCAAAATGCCCGCTCCACCGACGCCGAGAAGTCGACGCCTATTGCCAACGGAGCATGACGCCCTCATGAAAGCACTCGGCCAATGCCGAAATCGCTACCCAAGGCCAGCAGCACAGCTCAGTTTGGAGACGGGACTTCGTCAAGCGGAGTTACTTGGTCTTCAGTGGGACGACATCGACCACGATCGTGGAATTGTGCATCTCAAAGACACCAAAAATTCGCATCCAAGATGGGTGCCACTGACACAGCGGGCCAGGGAAATACTTCGGCAGCTACCGAGAGATTCGGAGAGAGTTTTTCCGATCACTCGGTCGCTCCTTATACAAGCGTGGTCACATGCGCTGGCAAGGGCTGGTATTAATGATCTTCGATGGCATGACCTGCGCCATGAGGCGTTGAGCCGATGGTCATATCACTTGGGTGGTGATGTACATAAATTGGCGCTTATATCGGGGCATCGGACACTGCAGATGTCTATGAGGTATGTTCATCCAGTGCAGTCGGAGATGCTTGCCGCCAACAATGTTTTTTCGATCATGGGAAATGAAAAAAATTTCTGTATAAGTGTGAAATAAAGCTGACAACAATAAAAATTAGAGGTATGGTTATCTTGTAAATATCAATTTACAACGCTAAGTAGAAGCCCTCTACGAGCAACTCGATCAAGCTCCACGGAGCAATCGAATTCTGCGATGGCCAAATGAACAGCGACAACTAGTTCTCGTCATGTGACGGGTTTCTTTGTCGACTCATCTGGCCTCGTTCCTGATGAGTCTCTTTCAGAGGCTTTTATGAATTCGATATCTAGTTCTCACAGCAAAACCCATTGTCCTCGTTGGTCCAAGTGTTCCGCACCGATCTGTCCGCTCGATGATCAGTGGAATTGGCGGGTCATGACAAACAGCGACTCGGTCTGCTTTTATCTGGTTGAGTCCGTAAAGAGGGGAGCCGAGGCCCGTTTTAGGGGGCGTAGCCTAGGCCATCTCTATGAGTTGATGGTGGAGGCCTATCCAAGAATCAGTTCTGGGTGGAGCCGCATTCGGCGTGTCCTTCAAAGATCAATGGATAAAGACACTCGGCTCAACGCTTTTTCGAAGGGAGAGGCGAAATGAGTGAGAGGAACTTCAAAGAGGCCTCCTTTGCCATGAAGGCAGACCGCAAAAAGTCAAAGGTTAAGCATCCCTATGCGGCAATTGAGCATCGTGTCATTGACTCCCCCGCCTTTGCGGATCTAAAGGGAAGTGCCGTAAAGCTTCTTTTGATTCTGGCTCGCCAGCTCAACCAGCATCAGAATAATGGTCATCTCCAAGCAACCTGGAGCTATTGCCGAAAGTTTGGAATCGGATCTGAGGACACACTCAGAGCGGCAATTGTCAGCCTAATCAAACATCGCCTTATACATCGAACTCGCTCTAGTGGAAGCCATAAGCAGTGGGCAAGGTATGCCGTTACTTGGTTGCCAATCAAAGATCGTGATGGGCTGTATCTACATGCGTGGCAATTTGATGCTTGGAAGGACTGGGTGCCGGAGAAAAAAAGTACCCCCCGAAAGCTGCCGGATCAGCCCCCCGAAAACCGATGCAACCCATCCTCAAGTCCACTGGTTATTGATGGATTGTCCCCCCTTAAAACTGATGACTATGTATTAGTACCAAATATGAAGTCACCTGGGCCTGCTGACTCCCCTGATCTGAACAGGGAGAGATCAGCATGAGTCAATTCCAACCGGGACAGTCTGGCAATCCGTCTGGGAGGCCTAAAGGCATTTTGGATAAGCGTCAAAAGCTCAGGCAGGAGCTTGAATCCTATTCTTCCCAGCTAATCGCCCACGCAGTGCAAAGAGCGTTGACTGGAAGCGATACGGTACTGATCGCCTTGATAAATCGACTGGTACCTACCTTAAGGGCAGAGGTGCATTCCGGGGATGAGGGCTACAGCGCCGTACAGGTTCGATGGATGGGGTGAGAGGAGGGAAGGAGAAGGTTTGTTTATGTATACGTTATATATGTGTATAAATAGGAAAAGCGAGCTTGTTGACTGCGTCATAAAAAAGCCAAGACAAATGGGGGTCAAGAATGGGTGTAACGATCTATAACTACCAAGGTAGTGAATTGCAGGATCCATACACAGAGAGCGACATACCCTGGACCCTTCTGCAAGTCGATCTATCCAGATCCACCTCGTCCTACGTCACAGTGACGCATCCCGCATGGCAAGACCACCTCAAGATAACTGGCAACTTCGATTACAAAGACGGTTGGGTATTTGGCGAAATAGCGAATATCCAAGATCTTCGACCAGACGGATCACTTGAGAAAGAGTGGGTCTTTGACGAGCCGCTCTCGTTTGACACCTATGGTCCCTCTTTCGGAGCAGCATATGTCTTTCGAGGGGATGATCAATTTATCTACAAAGATGGCCTGAACGAAGATGACGTCATTTACGCCTGGGGTGGCAGTGATCGAATCAAGCCTTCAGCGGGTGACGACTATGTCAACGGCGGTGATGGCATTGATACGCTTGTACTAACGGGAAATTACTCGCAGTACCGGATATCTAAAGCACATGAAACGCTGACAATCCGTGACTCAAGAGGGTCTAGTCGGGATGGAACTGATACGTTAGATAACGTCGAACGGATCGAATTTGCGGATGGAAGTTACGCCTTCGACATTGACGGTAATGCGGGAGTCGTTGCAAAGATACTCGGAGCTGTCTTCGGCGCAGACTCGGTGGACAACGCCGATTACGTGGGTATCGGGCTGGATCTTTTAGACGGCGGAATGACCTATGAAACGCTGTTGTCGCTTGCATTAGATGTGCGACTTGGTGAGAGCTATACAACGAGTCAGTTAGTTACTCTGCTAGAAGAGAACGTTTACGACAACACCAACTCTGATGATGCGAAGAGCTTCTGGGAGTTTCAGAAAACGCATGGAGTCGACGATGTTGCTATTGCCGGCAATTACTGTGAACTGATCACTAACTTCAGAAATATCGATCTTTTGGGTTTGTCTGAGACTGGTCTGGAGTACCTCTAGAAGCGAAGGAGCTTTGGGATGCCGGTATATACGAAGACGGTAATCGACCCAAATAAGGTCATATCAAATCCACTTTTTTTCTACACCAATGTCGGGGGTGATACTCCGACTGGGGGTGGGTGGGACGATCGGTATCTGTATACCCCTAGCGAGTCATATTCCTTGAGTACCGATAGACAGGTCTTTTTTATAACCGGGCCATGGAGTCTCTACAGATCACCACCGTTTGACGATAGATTTCATCCGGCGTTTGAACTTTCTCCTGATGTGTTTGTTAGAACGTCTTATGAGTTTTATGGAGATTTCAGCAGTTATCGAAATGCTATTGATGTGTTGCCAAATGGCCCTTTTGCTGGACTGTCTGCCTACATTCAGTGGGAGAACCGTTCTACAGGTGAAGCGGGAGAAGTCCATGTTTACCGGAGCGACTTTGCACAGTCGTTAGGATCCGAAGTATTTGATATGGACGACCCCTATATCTCAGCGAGACAAGATTGGGTAATTGGAGGCTTGGGTGCTGACCAACTAGGAGGGTACGCCGGCTCGGATGTTTTAGAGGGGGGGGGTGGTGATGATGTTCTTCTCGGCGATGGCAGAGACGAGTATCAAAGTGAGCTTGGGATTCGTCTACCGAGGTCAATTACTGATGAATTGGACGGAAATGACCGGATGATCGGTGGTGCTGGGGATGATCAAATAGACGGGGGAGCGGGCATTGATATCGCTAACTTTTCCGGGAAGTGGAGTCAGTATCGTGTTGAGCTAGGCTCAACAGTCTATGTACATGCACTGGAGTCAGATGAGGGAACAGACACGATTATCAATGTAGAGCGACTGGTGTTTGAAGACGTGTCCCTTGCAATTGACTTTGACGCAACAGCTGCCTCAACCGCAAAGATAATTGGAGCGTTGTGGGGAGCGTCTGCGCTAGATGACCATTACCTTGTCGGCTTGGGTCTTGCACTTTTTGATTCAGGTCTGGATGAGGCTAGCGTTGCCGAGATTGCCATAACTGCCCGAGGAATTCGGAGCAATACGGATCTTTGCGAGACGCTTTGGGAAAATCTCGTCGGCAGTTCTGCACCGGAAGGCGCATTGGATGCGTTCATTGAGCGTCTTGACTCGTTTGAGACTACTCGTTCGGATTTCTTATTGGAAGTTGCAGATCACCCCCTCAACATAGAGAACATTGATCTAGTCGGATTAGCTCAGACCGGACTGGAGTACTTATGAATGCCCGTATTGAGACATTGAAAGGGACATTATGAGAATTCAAACCATCTCGAAGTTCATCGTTTACGTCACGTTGATTGCCGCTTGTCCGTCTGCCATGGCCTGGTTTACATCTCCCAGCTCTTTGTCCCCAGAGAACGATCTGAAGTTTCCTACCGAGTTACAGGAATTTTCTGGGTATCCAGGGAGCAATAGTATTTACGACAGAGCAAGATCACGGACCGTCGTTAGAGATGTGAAAAAAGTGGAGGAAAAGTTAACGACAAATGAGCAGGGGGTTGTAACTGTTATATCAACTGAGGTGATGGATACAGTCATCGAAGAAATTCTCATTAAATATGCTTCGGAGAAGGCTCCAGCCGTCATTCTTCTCCATGCCTGCGGAGGAATCACTGGACGAACTATCGTGGATCTTGGTCGCTGGACCAGATTCCTTACTGAGAACGGCTTCGTCGTCTTGGTCATGAATCATCTCAGTAAGAGGGGCGAGAAAACCAACTGTCACGGAAAGAGTAGGCCAGTCAATGTTGATCGCCTAGCCAAGGATGTCTTTGATGCCACCGAAGCCTTGTCCAAGATTCCGACCGTAGATTCCCAAAGAATTTTTACACTCGGATTTAGCATGGGAGCTATCACCGGGGCCTATGTGTCGGACATCGCAGATCGCTCGGAGTTTAAGGACATAAAGAAGCCACGTGGGGTGGTTGGTTTATACGGTGGCTGCGCTTGGAGTGGATCAGGTGAAAGCTACCTCAACGGGGACGGTTCAATACCAGTTCTCTGGCTGATGGGAGGCGCAGATACGGAGACAGCGCCTCAGCCCTGTATATCGGGTGCCAAGCAAATGAAGGAGAGGCTTCCGCCAAGCGACTGGCACATATATGACGGGATGACCCATTGCTGGGACTGTCAAGGTCTTAACGGGTATACGCAAGTTACTCCTGGTGGCTACAAGCACACTTATATCTACAACGAGGCTGCCACACGAGATTCTGAGAGACGAATTTTGGAGTTCTATAGGCGCTTTGAGCATGTCAATTAAAGAAAGCTGGCTGTAATTCGATACAGTAAATATTGGGAGGGCGGAGAGTATGTCGATAACAAAATCAAAATTAATCTTCAATCTTGGTCCGAGCTTTGATAACCAGCAGAAAAAGATCAACTTCCCGCTTTTAGAAGACCTAAATAACGATGGGAAACCCGATTTCCTGTTTTCAACACCTGAAATCGGGTCAAGCGTTCCTGAGCCACTGAGGCTATTTCTATCCCAACCGGATGGTACCTATGTAGATGCGAGCAATCGGATTACATCTGACTTCACGTCTCTATGGACACAGCGTATTGATGCTGCAGATCTAAACAATGACGGGCTGATGGACGTGATCATTGGAGCCGCTCCGGAGCAACTAAACTCGAGAGAAAATGGTGGTATTGGAGCCGACACAGACAATCATCTTGAGTGGGGAAGCGAGCAATACGTACTAGTTCAACAGTCTGACGGCACATTCGATCCGCTGCGTACAATTGATTTCACTTACGAAGCCCATTCAATAAACGTTGCAGACTTCGATAACGATGGGTATCAAGATATTTTGTATGTTTCTGACACGAATGGGGGAGGGAATGGGCAGGTACCGAAGCTTCTTCTCAACAACGGAGACCTAACATTTTCCGAGGCAGATCTCTCTAATTTGATTGGTAGGGGTTCTCTGTCAGATTCCTTTAGAAGCTTTTGGGCTGCTGTAGGGGATGTCAATAACGATAGCAACATTGACATCATCTTCCTAAATGGTGGATCAGATAATGGTGTCTACAACTTTGTTGCCTTAGGCAATGGTGATGGCACCTTCACCAAGACTAGCCTTCCTAAAATACCTAACAGCATAGGAGGGGCTGGGGCCACGATCGAAGGTGATGCAGTTCTCGATCTAGATGGGGATGGAAATCTTGACTTGTTGGCATGGGTCATAGATCGATCAGATACCGACCTTGGGGACCTGTCGCCTGGACATTTATGGGCATTGATAGGTGATGGTGCTGGTGGGTTCAGTGATCAGACTGACCAGTGGACTCGTCTGCTTCCCGATACGATTGGATCCAACACTCGCTCACTCGGGGAGTACCTACCCGGCACAAACCTCATACCGATAAGTTTTTTCCTAAACTGGTCGGGTAGTGGTACTGGGGTTGGTCACCTACAAGAGCCATCTTTTTTGTTCAACGATGGGGAGAAGTTGATTCCGGTTTTCCATCCATACTGGAATCAGGAAATCTTAAACCATAATGGGTTCGATTTTTGGGGGATCCAGTGGTTCCAGCAAGGTGGGAAGTTTTCCACAATATATGCGGATTGGAATGAGAACCTAGTTGTCGCTGAATTTGATCCGGCAGGTGTCACGTCGTTGATAAAGTCTTTTGACCAATTTTTGGTCGTTGACGCTTCCACAGACGAAGTTACTAGCTATAACGGATTTCCATATACGGCTAGCTTCTATATGCCTTGGGTTTATCCCAATCAGACCGATGTATTCACTCGGTTGGAGCGAATGCTGACTTTCAACACTCCGGGCGACCGTGTCGTTATTGGTTCAGAGACAAACCAATACATCGGAGCTGGGAATTCGTATGCAGCTACCGGCGCAAACATTCTTGTCTCCGGTGGAGGGGATGACGTCCTTTGGGGTGGCTCTGGGGAGGATCTCTTCCTCGTCTCATCTGACGGTGACACCTACATCAACGGTGTTCAGGGTCGAGACACGCTAGTTATAAATAAGGGCTTTCAATCCTCATCGATTAGTGGAGATGAAGGTCTACTGAGGATCTCATTCTCTGAGGGGGCAGTGGTAGCCGAGAACATCTCAACGGTTGTCTTTGCTGATGGGACATTTAGTGTCTCGAATGGTCTTTTTTCAGGGGTACGTGACGCTTTTTATGTTGATTTTTGGTCCAATGGATCAAGTCTTTTTGATACAAGTACCCAGTTCCATATTGCGGATGACGCCCGTCAGACCATAGCGGTTAGCGGTTTTTCCGAAGACTTTGTGGTCGGGGTTCACAGCCAGTATTTAAAAATTACTCGCAGTGATGGAGAGGAGCGAGTAGTGGTGAACGGTTCGAGACTGGAATTTCTTGATAAGGCACTGGCATTCGATTTTGATGCCCATGCTGGGGAGGTTGCAAAGCTGCTCGGAGCGGTCTTCGGAGCTGACTCTGTTGGCAATGCCGAGTATGTTGGCATCGGCCTCGACCTACTTGATGCAGGAATGAGCTACACAGATTTAGCTGCGCTGGCTGTCTCAGTTACCGGTAACTCATCCTCTACTGATGTCTGTAACTTGCTTTGGGAGAACGTTATTGGCTCCCCAGCGACTAGCACTGACATCGCCCCATTCAAGGCAATGCTAGATAGCGGTCAACTAGGCATTGGTCAGCTCACTACTCTTGCCGCAGACACATCATTCAACACTGACAATATCGACCTAATAGGGTTGGCTCAGACTGGCTTGGAGTACCTGTAAGGGGCCATAGCGGGGCAGACGAGAAACCGTATACGTCTTATCGTTGTATAGTTGGAACGCCTTAGTGCTAGAGCTTAATGGAAAGTTAGATCTGTTATGAGCGTCTATTTCAATGCACTGTCGTTCACACCAGACGTTAATCGGATTGGGACTCTCGGTCTTAAGGAGCTTGCAGCATTTGGAAGTGCTGCAACGCTGATTCCGTTTTCCGCTACCGGTGATCTGACCGGGGATGGCCGGCCGGAGGTTGTTATATCAGGCTGGAGCTTTAATCCGGATCTCAACTACTATCGTTCCGCTCATGCTGAGTACGTCGTACTGAGTAGCCAGTCAGATGGATCTTGGCGGGACATAACATCGATCTTTTCCAAAAGTCCCTTTGTCTATGGAGCAGGATCTATCCAGATTGCCGATTTCAATAGCGATGGCATAAAGGATGTCTTTTTTGCTCCATACATGGAGCAGGCTCCAAACGGAGATGTATACAGCTTGCCCGCTACTTTCCTTCTGTCGGATCAGGGGCAGCTTCGATGGTCACAGAGTGTGACGCCAGATCAAATTTCAGCGCATGGTAGTGGCTTGGTCGACATAGACGGCGACGGAATTCCTGAGGTCCTGGTGACTAGCTATTGGACTCCACCTCTTAACGATCCGACATCTGAGAATATCCAGCCTGGGTACTACAAATTTGAACCGAGTCTAGATAACTTTAGACTCATTAGCCTTCCTGCTCTCTATTCTGCGTCAGGAATAGCTGGTGGTGATCTGAATGGCGATGGTAGAGCTGATATCGTCGCTACGGATCAATACTTTAATTCTCAGGTAGATATGCTTGCCCTACTGCAGAGAGGAGCGGGTGACTTTTCTGATTCCGCAGCACTATCCTCTCACGTAATACCAATCGGAAACGGATACTTCGACGTATACCCCGATGCTGCAGGCGGAGTCTCATCTAACTGGACGAGAGCTACGCACTCAACTCGTGCCTATCTATACGATATTGACGGTGATCAGGATCTAGATGTAGTCACAACTGGGCATATCTTTCCAGGGCATGGAAATGAAAACTTGGGTATGAAGGCAGCGTTATCTGTCTTTAAAAATGACTCCGGCAAATTCTCCGAAGCAACAAACGAAGTAATTCCATACCAGAGCCTTGATCATGCCGGTGCATATCATTTGGATTATGTTGATATCAACAATGATGGACACAAAGACCTCGTCTCATACTCACACGGCAGTTGGGATAAGGACATCAGTGCGCTTCAAATACTGATCAACAATGGCCTGAATCATTACTATGAGTCGGACCCTCAGGTTTTCATTGAATCTTATAAGACTAGTCTTACTGGCATACAGGGTGGCTATCCGTTTTCCGAGATAGGTATGGCGATCCCTGTAGTCATTGACAATAGATTTAGCCTTCTTACAGAGATTCATGTTAATCCACAGTTATCAGATGGATCGTATGACTGGAATTCCTCACTGGCGTATCTCTATTCGTTTGACTACGGAGAAATTTTTAGTGGACCAAATGGCATAAATCCAGCTTTACATGGCGTGCCTGGCTTTAGTGAAATTTATTATTTGTCGACTAATACTCATGTTCAGGATGAGATTGATAGTGGAGCCTTTGGTTCGGGGCTTGATCACTACATTCATGTAGGAATGCAACAGGGACTTAAGGCATTTGCTCACGGGACCAAGGTTATCGGCTTATCTGAGTCAGTTGATAAGGTCAACTATGTAGAGTCATCCCAGGAAACCGAAATCCTAGTGGGTGATGCACTATCTGTGTCTTTCGTTGAGGGTTTGGACATATTGGAATCAATAGAGCGAATCGAATTTTCGGATATATCGATTGCGTTTGATCTCAACGGTAACGCTGGTCAGGTTGCCAAGCTTCTCGGAGCGGTCTTCGGAGCCGACTCTGTTGGCAATGCCGAGTATGTTGGCATCGGCCTCGACCTACTTGATGCAGGAATGAGTTACACCGATCTAGCTGCCTTGGCCGTCTCCGTAAACGGCAAGTCCTCCTCTACTGATGTCTGTACCTTGCTTTGGGAGAACGTCATCGGAACCCCAGCAACCAGTGCTGACATCGCCCCGTTCAAGGCAATGCTAGATGGCAATCAACTTAGCATCGGTCAGCTCACGACTCTTGCCGCAGACACATCCTTCAACATGGAGAACATTGATTTGGTCGGGCTAGCTCAAACAGGGCTTGAGTATCTATAAGCCTCCTTCTCTCATCAGACACTTCCGCATAAAAGATTCATGAAAACTAACGTTAATCCGACATTGCTCGGTGTATGGAATCCCATTGCCGCCAGTGCCGAAGTCGGTAACGGACAACTTGCAAATACGTTCTCCCATGTGTTTACCGATCCGACCACTGGAAAGTATGGGCTTGTTCTAACCGGTTGGAGTTACACAGGATTTGATACAACGCTTCAGGAAGTGGTGCCAGTAGCAATTTCCATTCTGACCCCAGACGAAAATGGCCTTCTGAGAATTTCCACGGATTCTCTCCTGCAGGATCCGCTGACGAATGGTGGTGGATCAGTTGTGGTTGCAGACTTCAATGGTGATGGTGATGACGACATTTTCTTAGCGGCGCATAACGAGAGTCCCATGTTGCCGGCAAGTAGTACGGCATTTCTTTCAGATGGTATCGGGGGATTTAACAAGATTTCGATAGATGACTCCGTCATGGCACATAGTGCTGTGTTGGACACTATTTCCGGATCACCGGTCATTGTGAGCGCAACGTTTTCTGGGAACAACCCGATTTATCGCTACGTAGGTGGAGATTTTCAGATCGCTCCAACCACGTCTAATGCACAAAACCAGGAGTACCCTTCTTTCGTTTTTGGTAGTCCGTCGAAGAGCTTTGTTGGAGAGGCAGCGACCGTCGGTGACTTTGGCGGGCGCAATTCGTTGCAGTATGTGTCGAACTACCAAACATTCGGCTCAAACTGGGAAAAGACCTACGAGGGAATCTCTGTTCTTAAGTTTAGTGGTGGTAACAACATTGATGTATTGCATCCAGTGCAAATTATTGATCCTTACCTCTCAACGTTACCTCAGTATGATAGCTACCCTTCGATGAACGGGACGGTCGGTATCACGCAAGTATTTCGACTTTGGAGCTTAGATCTCAATAAAGATGGCTTTCAAGACATTTTGGCGGGGCAAAGTATGTGGAGTGAAGGTTCCCACGAGTATCCGGCTGCACTTCAGGTACTAATTAATAAGGGGGATGGCACGTTCAGAGAGTCAACAGAGTCGTTAAATCCAGATATGACTCTTGATAGCCCCTCTTTCGACTACAACCCGCTTTTTTTAGATATTGATGGTAGCGGTATTGAGACAATTTTTTCTTCTGGAGTCTTCGAACAGAGGCAGAGTAACTGGGTACTCCTGAATGATGGAACTGGTAGGTTACATATTGGACTTCATGATGAATTTGACCTTTGGAAGATGCTGGTATTTTCGTCACTCAAGAACCCTATTCCTACGGGAAATTTTTCCGGGAGTTACCAGTACGGAGGAGACACTGCTCAAGTTCCGATGAAGTTTCTGGCCGTACCTTGTGAGGACGGGTCAGTAAATTTTGTAACTCAGTTTCAAGCTACTGACTCCACTATCAATCCGCCTGCCGGACAGATTGGCTATGTAATGACGGACTTTAATGTGGGTTGGAATCCAGCGACGGATTTCAAGAAGCATGTGATTGTTTCTGACAGAAACGAATCAACGGTTATGCGGACTTGGGCTGGTAACGACACCTTTTATGATGCGAACGCCAATTCTGGATCTACACATATTGATGGTGGATTAGGTTTGAACAAGTCAATTTACAGTGGGCTTCGCTCTAATTACAACCTCGACCTAGATTTCTTTGATGGATCGAAGTCAGTGGTGAGTATCACTGGAAATGACCAAATGGAGATCAACGATTTGCTCGCCAATATCCAACGCCTCGAATTTGTTGACCGGAAGATCGCCATAGACATGGGTGGAAATGCTGGGCAGGTAGCGAAGCTCCTTGGCGCCGTCTTTGGTTCGGGGGCAGTTGAAAACGCCGAGTATGTTGGCGTCGGCCTCGACCTACTTGATGCCGGAATGAGTTACACAGATTTAGCTGCACTGGCTGTCTCTGTTACTGGTAACTCGTCTCCTACCGATGTCTGCAACTTGCTTTGGGAGAACGTTATTGGAACCCCAGCGACTAACACTGACATCGCTCCGTTCAAGGCTATGTTGGATGACGGCCAGCTAAGTATCGGCCAGCTCACGACTCTTGCCGCAGACACATCGTTTAATGCGAGCAATATTGATCTAGTTGGGCTGACTCAAACAGGACTTGAGTACTTATGAGTGTCTTGCGGATCTGCTGCGTCCTGAGGAGCTTCAATGCCATTTCAGAACTACTTTAATTACTCATCTTACAGCTGGGCTACTTCGTATTCTAGAACTGGCGTTTCTTATGAGAAAGGTCTAATTGACCTTAATGATGATGGCTTTTTAGATCTTCTGTTGCTGGGTGCTTCATATCCCGGAGGGGCCGGTGCGAGCAACGTCTCCCAAGCAGGTTTGCTCTTGTGGGGCGACGAGGATGGCTTATTCAAGGTTGCCTCTGCGTCTGAATTTGAGTCCCCCCAGACAACACACCCACGAGCAGTTTTATATGCTGATTTCAACTCAGATGGAGTGCTTGATATTTTTGTGGCCGATCATGGTTGGGATACGTTTCCTTATCTAGGCGGCCAAAATCAGCTCTTGCTATCTCAGGCCGGATCGTGGGTCATTGCTACCGAAAAGTTGCCCCAACGAACCGATTTCACCCACTGTACGGCTGTCGGTGACATTAACGGGGATGGAAACCTGGATATTTTTCTGGGTAACGTTTCGACTTCTGGAGCATCCTATGAAGCGTCTTTTTTGCTTGGCGACGGGGCGGGAGGGTTTACCGAGAATCAGGCAATCGTTCCAAAGTCACTTCTTAGCAGCAAAGGACTGGAATACACCAGGTTCTACACTTCTGAGCTTTCCGACCTTAATGGGGATGGTGCGCCTGAGCTGCTGATAGGCAATAGCGGTGATAGTGACAATGCATACAAGGGTTCGGTCATCTTCTGGAATCAAGGTGGGTCATTTTCTGACGCTCATCGGACTGTTCTGCCTAACGGAGTTTTCGGAACAAATTACGAGCATGTCCTCGACATTGATACAGCTGACATCGATGGTGACGGTGAGAAGGAGGTTCTCATCAATTTCACGCTCCAAGATCCACGCTACGTTGGATGGGGTTTGGAGTTGCTTAAGAAGATCGATGGTCAATATGTTGATATAAGTCCAACCGCATTCGGCAATGCTGGCCAGTACTTCGAGGGTACAAGAGGTGTGGATGGCGGCGAGCCATGGGTGACATGGGCAAGGCTAGTAGACGTTAATTTTGATGGATCTGTCGATATTCTCTTGAGCAGCATGAACCAGAATTGGTGGGAATCGGAGGGGAATTCAGAGCGTCCGGTCCTCTATTTGAATGACGGGTTCGGGCATTTTGAAACCCTGCGTCAGTCAGATGTAGTTGATCTATCGAGGACGTTTGAAAACGCATTCTCTGGGTCGCCGTCAGGCTTGTCATCTAAGGGGGTTACTTGGCTGAACGTTTCTGGAAATGACGGAAATTTTTACTTCCGGCAGATCAATGAGACGCAATTGTTGCCAAGTCCAGTCAACATTACGGGAACCGAACGTGACGATGTAATTCGGGGGGATGCAAGAGCTAATGTTTTGATGGGTGGTGAAGGAGACGATGAGATAGACGGTGGTGCCGGAATCGATACAGTCACATGGGATGGACTCTGGGGTACTTATACGATTTCTTCAGATAGGGGCGTCTTTTCCGTCCGAAGTATTCAGGGCGTCGATGGAATTGATACTTTGTCTAATGTTGAGCGGGTCGCTTTTTCTAATAAGCATCTTGCAATCGACCTTGACGGGCATGCTGGCCAGGTTGCGAAGCTCCTCGGTGCAGTTTTCGGGGCCGACTCGGTTGCCAATGCCGAGTATGTAGGTATCGGACTTGACCTTCTCGATGGTGGCATGAGCTACACCGATTTAGCTGCGTTGGCAGTCTCTGTTACTGGTAACTCGTCTTCTACTGATGTGTGTAACTTGCTTTGGGAGAACGTCATCGGAACCCCGGCGACCAGTGCTGACGTTGCCCCATTTAAGGCCATGTTGGATAACGGTCAGCTAAGTATCGGCCAGCTCACGACTCTTGCTGCAGACACATCCTTCAACACGGAGAATATTGATCTGGTGGGGCTAGCTCAAACGGGGCTTGAGTATTTGTGATGCTTAGGTTCGCTCAGGCAAGGTTTTGGTACATTCAATCTGACGAACACTCTAATGTTTGATCCCTGTGCCTTACCCTCGTAGTAAAAAGATAGCTACGTAGATCAGGTTTGTAACTGAGAGAGCAACAAGCGTTAAGACAGTCATCTTCATCCCTGTCACTCGCAATTTCAAGTTGCCTTTTCCTAGAGCGGTGGCCTGCAGGATTCTGCCTACCGTCAATGTGCATCCTAGGGCGACGATCAGCAGGGGATAACCGCCATTCGCCTCAAGAAGTCCCATTAGGATTAGGCCAAATGGAACATATTCGGCAAAGTTGCCATGCGCACGAATCGCTCCTTCCAACTCCTTTACTCCGCCATCACCCAACGCCACTTTGTTACTGCGCCGAAGGCGGATGACAGCCATAGCTAAGCGGAGGAAGTAAAGGGTCAGCAAGGCTGCAAAAACAGAGGTGATGGGAAGCATTTCCGTATTTCTCACTCAGTTCGATAGGGGTGAATAGAAAAGACAGCTTAGCCCGTCGCTGGCCATCTCATTCAGTAGAGACGGGGCCATGCTGAATCGTTTGAGTTAGTCCTTGTTGACGATATCTGGCGTTACTGCATCTATGACGTTGATGACTGTTTTACCTGCGTAGATCGTTGTGGAAACTGCTGCGTCAGTTACAGCAATAGCCGTAGCGCAGCCTGTAAGAAACGATACTGAACCAATTAGTATTGATACAGCGAGGAAATTTCTCATGCATTGACTCCTTTGTAAGCCACTCCGACCTCCACTCAGCCTCGGATACCCTGCGTATCGATCGTCTAGTTGGGGGTTGAGGGTTGGTCTGCAATGGCCGGGAGATGTTCGCACAACTGAGTCTAATCGCTCATCTAGGTTCTAAGTGTGGGATGCACAGAGCGCTTGGTTCCTATGAGTCGAAGGGGCCGGGACTCGAATATCTGTGAGGATTTCGAATCCCACATTCATCCCACAAAGGGGCCAATTTCTTGCAAAAAGGGCTAGAATTTGAGCAGCAGTTAAGTTTTCGTCACCAACGTAATAGTCGGCTAAGTTATTGAAATAAAAGTATTTTTGTTGTCCGAGAATGCGTGGTGGCCGTAGCTCAGTTGGTAGAGTCCCAGATTGTGATTCTGGTCGTCGTGGGTTCGAGTCCCATCGGCCACCCCACCACTTCAAGACAAAAGATTCAGGGCTGATTCTGCGGCAACGCGCCCCTCATCGGTCGGGACCACCCAGATTTCGACACCGCTGTCGCTCCCGTGAATCGCCATGATTTCGGATCCATTCGCTAGGCGATTGGCGTCCAGATCGATCGTTAGTCCCAAGTGGGCCAGTCCTGCACAGACACTCTCGCGCAGGTCCGCATCGTGTTCGCCAATGCCGCCCGTAAAGGCCATGCAGTCCAGTCCTTGCATGACCGCAGTCAGGGCACCCGACTCTCGTCGAATCCGGTGGGCATACAGTGCAATGGCCAGACGTGACCGAGGGTCGTTGCTGGCCTTCAATGTCCGCATGTCGGCAGACAAGCCTGAGAGCCCCAGCAGTCCAGACTCCTTGTAGAGCAGCTTGGTGATCTGCGCAGGCGTCTGGCCTTGCTCTAAAAGGTGCAGCAGAACACCTGGGTCTACGGCGCCCGAGCGTGTGCCCATGATCAGACCATCGAGGGCCGAAAACCCCATGGTGCTCGCCACGCTCTTGCCATCGACCGCGGCACACAGGCTGGAGCCATTGCCCAGATGGGCCATCAGCAGTCGCTTGGTGGCCGCCTGTGTTCTTTGGGACAGTCGTCCACTCACGTACTCATAGGACAGGCCATGAAAGCCATAGCGACGAACGCCTTGGTCAAAGAGTGCCAACGGCAGTCCAAAGTGGGTTTCGAGTTCTCCCTGGCTACTGTGAAAGGCGGTATCAAAGCAGGCCACCTGCGGCGTCTCTGCAAAGGCCTGCATGAAAGCCTGTGCGCCGGCTAGGTTGTGAGGCTGGTGCAAAGGGGCCAGTGAATTGAACTGGGCCAGACGTGCCAGGTGTTGGTCGTTGAGCACGATGGGTCGCTGGTAGACCCCGCCACCGTGAACGATCCGGTGGGCCACGGCCAACAACTGTCGTCCGTTGAGCAGTGGGTGAATGAGGCCTTTGAGATGGACCAGGGCCGCCTGGATTGCCGTTTGACCGGCTTTCACCACCACCACTTGCTCCGTTTGGGTGCTGCCGGATGTCAGCACCAGCCGTGGCTGGCCATTGGGCTCTAAGCCCTCGAACAGCCCGGATGCATGGGCGGACTCGGTGTGCTGGTCTGCGGTCACGCCATAGAGCGCGAACTTCAGGCTCGATGAGCCAATGTTGACGGCTAGAACGTCGGCAACCGCTGCCTTGCTGTGGTTCACGGGCGATGACTGCGGTAGTGGTGGGCGATCATTTTCATCAGCAGAGCCGAGGCCATGCGGGTGTCAGGACCATCTGCCCGACTGGTTAGTGCGATGGGCACGCGGGCCCCCATGACCACGCCGCTGCCGCTGGCGCCCGCCAGGTATTCGAGCTGCTTGCTGAGCATGTTGCCGCTCTCCAGGTCCGGCACGATGAAGACATCGGCATGACCAGCCACCATCGACTCGATGTGCTTGATCTGGGCGGCCTTGGCGGAGACCGCATTGTCAAAGGCCAATGGACCATCCAGGCGTCCTCCTGTGATCTGTCCGCGGTCGGCCATCTTGCACAGGGCGGCTGCATCGATGGTTGAAGGAATGTTGGGGTTGACTGTCTCAACGGCCGACAGAATCGCCACGTCGGGTCGCTCGTTGCCCAGGATGTGGCAGAGGTTGATCGCGTTTTGGACGATGTCGACTTTGGCCATGAGGTCTGGCTTGATGTTCAGGGCGGCATCGCTGATGAAGACCGGTCGGTCATACAGGGGAACATCAAATCGAAACACATGGCTCAACCGATGCTTGGTTCGAAGCGCCTTGTTGATGACGACCTCGTGCATGAGCTCATCCGTATGAAGGCTGCCCTTCATCAGGCCTTCGAACTCGCCGTTGCCGGCCATCTGAGAGGCCAGCTGAGCGGCTTCGTGGCTGTGGGCGGCAGCCAGGATCTCAATGCCAGTCAGGTCAATGCCCTCGGTCTCAGCGGTCGAACGGATTTTTGACTCTGGTCCAATCAGAATCGGCACGATCAGATTCTGCTGGGCCGCCTCGATGGCGCCCCGAAGAGAATCTGCATCGCAGGGGTGGACCACCCCGCAGCGAATCGGCTCTAGGTTTTTGCCCAGGCCGAGCAGAGCGGCCATTCTGGCGATGGGGTCAAAGAGCTGAACACGCGGAACGCTGGCCAGCGGCCGACGCACCTTGGACATGGGGGCCAGCACAGTGGCCTGGCCCTCGAGTACCACGGTGCCCTTCTGATTGGTCACCCGACAGGCCATGATCACATGCTTGTTCTCAGTGATTTTTTGCGTCACCTGCAGGCTGACGGTGACCGTGTCGCCAATGTGGACCGGTCGCAGGAACTGCAGCGTCTGGTTCAGGTAAATCGTGCCAGGCCCTGGAAACCGAGTGCCCAGCAGAGTAGAGATCAGAGAGCTGGTCCACATGCCATGACCAACGATGCCATGCAGCGGGGTATTGGCTGCGTACTCTGCATCCAGGTGGGCGGGGTTCATGTCACCTGATACGGCTGCAAAGGCCTGGATGTCGTGCTCGGTGAGCGTCCGCGATAGAGCGGCCGTGTCACCAATGTTGATCTCATCAAAGAGGCGGTTTTCGAGGACTTCTGGTTCTAGGTTCATGATCAGTTCTAGGCGATAAAGTTGTAGCCGGCATCGACATAAATGGTTTGGCCAGTCATGCCGGCCGACTCATTGGCACAGAGAAAGGCCGTCAGGTTGGCGATTTCCTCGATCGTGACCAGTCGTTTGAGAGGGCTGCGATCGACGGCATCTTGCATGAGTTTGTCGAATGAGGCGATACCGGATGCAGCCCTTGTGGGCACCGGCCCCGGCGAAACCGCATGAACTCGGATGTTCTGGCCGCCCAGTTCATTGGCCACATATCGGACCATGGACTCCAGTGCGGCCTTGACCGGGCCCATGAGGCCGTAGTTGGGTACGACCTCGTCAGCACCGTGATAAGTCATGGTGACCAGACTGCCGCCGGCCGGCATGTGGGGAGCCACCAGTTTGGCGACCTCTGCAAAAGAGTGGCAGGAGATCGACATGGCACTGGCAAAGCCTTCACGGCTGGTATCTGTGACCCGTCCTTGCAGCTCGGCCAGTGGTGCCCAGGCCAGGGAGTGAATCACAAAATCCAGCTGACCAAACCGGTCAACCGCCTGCTGAACAAAGGACTCCAGCTCACCGGGCTTGGTCAGGTCGCAGTTCACCAGTGGAATGCCTAAGGGCTCGGTCACCGGGCTGGCAAAGGGTCTGGCCTTGTCATTGAGGCAACTGGCCTGCACCTTGGCACCGAGTCGATGCAGGGTTTTGGTCACGGCCGCTGCAATGCTGTGGTCGTTGGCCACGCCGAGCACCAGGCCAGATTTACCGGTTAAGTCACAGAACTGGGTCATACAAAAGTCCTTTTGAGAGTGGATGTCACACATCTGTCATATTTGGGGTCTAGTCTAGAACACTAATATTTCATTTATACGGATCCGCTGGACCATGCCCCCCTCTGACAGCGCTGGAACGACCATGCAGGCCCGCGCAGACGCTGATCTGCTGGACAGCTACGACGAAGAGCTGGAGATGGAACTGGACGATGACCGTCTGGACCAGCTCCTCATGGATGTCCCGCCGCAGGGTCCAACGGCCGATGGCAGCGTGGATCGCCGGCTCTATTTTCGCGAGCTGTTTCGCCTACAGGGCGAACTGGTCAAGCTGCAGGACTGGGTGGTCCACAACAAACTCAAGGTGGTGGTCTTGTTCGAAGGGCGAGATGCGGCCGGCAAGGGTGGTGCCATCAAACGCATCACACAGCGGCTCAATCCACGGGTCTGTCGAGTCGCTGCACTGCCCGCACCCAGTGAGCGTGAGCGCACCCAGTGGTACTTCCAGAGATATGTGAGCCACCTGCCGGCTGGCGGCGAGATGGTGCTCTTTGACCGCAGCTGGTACAACCGGGCTGGGGTGGAACGGGTCATGGGCTTTTGTACAGATGACGAGTACGAAGAGTTTTTCAGGACGGTGCCCGAGTTCGAAAAGATGCTGGTTCGCTCCGGCATCATTCTGATCAAGTACTGGTTCTCGATTTCCGACGAGGAGCAGCACGTTCGCTTCACCATGCGGATCAAAGATCCGCTCAAGCAGTGGAAGCTCTCGCCCATGGACCTCGAGTCACGCAAGCGCTGGGAGGCCTACACCAAGGTCAAGGAGACCATGCTCGAGCGCAGTCACATTCCAGAGGCACCATGGTGGGTGGTCGAGGGCAACGACAAAAAGCGGGCCCGACTCAACTGCATCTCACACCTGCTTGCTCAGATTCCGTACCAAGAGATCGCCCACCCAGAGGTGATCTTGCCGGCCAGGGTTCACAACCCAGATTACATCCGCAACCCGGTGCCGGCGTCGATGTACGTTCCTAATCTGTATCCCTGAGCTCTCCCCTTCAGCGCGCCAGAGAGCGTCAGGCGCTGGGGATGAAGTCCTGATCGCCCTGGTGTTTGCGCTCGAACTTTAGGAAGGTGTAGTAGCCGCACTTCTTACCGTCTGGAAACTGACGGCAGACATCCGGTCTGGCCTCGTAGACGGTGCAGCGGCGAAGATCCTGGTCAAAAAACTGGCAGATGGTGGCATAGATTTGGTCTTTTCTATGCTTCAGGATGCGCTCTTTGATGGTCTCCTTGGGCTTGTCAGACTTAAAGACATAGCTGCGGGTAAACCGTGTCTTGGCCTTCTCCTCTGAGAGACCGAAATGTTTGGCCAGTCGTTTGATGTCGCGATCGGTGACTACGATGCGGGGGTAGCTACAGCAGTAGCCTGGGCATTTGCTGCAGTCGTAATCGACTTTGTTTTTTGACATGGGCGGATTGTATAGTGATCACCATGGAAAAAACTCAGCAGATGCTCAAAGAAGAGGTGGCCCTGGCGGCAGTCCAGGCCTTGGATGACAACGCGTTACTCGGCGTAGGCACGGGGTCAACGGTGGATTGTTTCATTGATGCACTGGCAGCCAGCGGCAAGCGGGTGCGAGCAGCAGTCGCCAGTTCCAACCGAAGTGCCGAGCGACTCTCCCGTCATGGCATTGCGGTGGTCGAGCTGGGTCAGCTGGATGAGCCGCTCAGCGTCTACGTGGACGGCGCAGACGAAATCGAGCCCGGCCTGGCCATGATCAAAGGCGGGGGGGCAGCGCTCACACGCGAAAAAATTGTCGCCAGTGCATCGCTTGGCTTTATTTGCATTGTCGATGAGTCCAAGTTGGTCGATCAGCTGGGCGCCTTTCCACTTCCCATCGAGGTGATTGAGATGGCCATTGGCCCCGTCAGCCGCGCCTTGGTGGTCATGGGCGGCCGGCCGGTGGTTCGGGATGGTGTCATCACAGACAACGGCCATCCGGTCATCGACGTCCATGGTCTTAGGATCGATGACCCGCTGGCCTGGGAGGATCGGCTCAATGCCCTGCCCGGTGTGGTCACCAATGGTGTCTTTGCCCGGCAGAAAGCCAGTCTGGCGCTGGTGGCCAGTCAGTCTGGTGTTAGGCGCCTAGGCTAGCGCCACCCCCTGTTTTGCAACATAAATGTCATTTAAAGCCATTGTTTAGGGGGTATCCTTGCCGTTTGAAATTTCCGCTTTTGGACCAGAGGACCTGACTTCATGACGAATCACATTACCCAGCAGTTCGATGCCGAACTAGAGGCTGTGCGCACCAAAATCTTGAAGATGGGTGGGCAGGTCGAGGAGATGATCAAGTTCGCTCTGGTGGGATTCTCCTCAGCCAACACCGCCCAGCTCAAAGAAGTGCTCGAGATGGAGCACCGGGTCAATGGCTTTGAGCTTGAGACAGACGATCTCATCAACCACATCATTGCCAAGCGTCAGCCAGCAGCTTCTGACCTTCGGTTTTTGGTCGCGTCAATGAAGATGATTCGTGACCTGGAGCGCATTGGCGATGAGGCCGAGAAGATGGCTCGCATGGCCATTCGTTTTTATGAGGCTGGCCCCAGCTCTGGTCCTCGGATGGACTTCACGGTCATGTCAACCCACATCACTTCCATGCTTCACCGTGCACTGGATGCCTATGCCCGCGAGGATGAGAATGCGCTCGATAGCATCATTCACGAGGACAAGATTGTGGACGATCAATTTCGCAACTGTATTCGCCTGCTGATTTCCTATGTGTTGGAGGACGCCCGTACCATCTCGCGCTCCATCGACATGCTGTTCTACGCTAAGGCCATGGAGCGCATTGGTGACCACGCCAAGAACATGGCTGAGCATGTGGTCTTTATGGTTCGTGGCAGCGACGTTCGTCACGCCAAGACCGAGGCCAGCAACTAAGCCTTGCAGTGGTCAGCAAAAAGCCGGGTTAAACCCGGCTTTTTCGTTGTTGTTTACCTTGGGGCAATCCCTGGTTCTGAGTAAGGCTGGGCTCTGTGGGTTGAGTCGTGAACTGTTTTGGACTGAGTTGTGAACTAAGCCGAGGGCGGTGGCACAAAGCCGGAGGCCGTCTCGGCCCCACCGCCAAAGAAATGAGCTTCCATCTGCTGCATCAGGTATTTGCGGGCCCGTTGATCCGATAGGTTTAATCGGTATTCGTTGACAAGCATGGTCTGGTGCTTGAGCCAGTCGGCCCAGGCCTGCTTGGAGACGTTTTCAAAAATGCGCTTGCCCAGGTCGCCGGGTGCCGGCGCATAGTCAAGACCCTCGGCTTCTTGCTGAAGCTTGATGCAGAAAATGGTGCGTGCCATGGATTAAAGTATGCCATGGTCCAAACATCTCAAATTCATTCCAATGCCAAGCCCCTTCAGGGTGTGAGGGTCCTCGAGTTTTGTCAGATTGCGGCTGGTCCGTTTGCGGGCATGCTGTTGGCCGACTATGGCGCTGACGTGGTCAAGATTGAGCCACCCGAGGGCGATGCCATGCGTCAGTGGCCGCCGGTCAAAGAGGGCATGAGTGAGAACTTCGCCTCTCTCAATCGGGGCAAGCGTTCTCTGTCGCTGAATCTAAAAGACCCCAAAGATCTGGCCAGGGCCCAGGCTCTGATTCTGCAAGCGGACGTGGTGTTGGAGAACAGCCGGCCTGGCGTGATGAATCGTCTGGGCATTGGTCCAGATTGGGCGCTGGCGCAGAAGCCTAGCCTGATCTATTGCTCGATCTCGGCCTTCGGCCAGACCGGACCACGTGGTCAGGAGGGTGGCTTTGACGTCACGATTCAGGCGGCCTCTGGCGTGATGAGCGTCACCGGCGAGCCCGATGGCGCACCGGTGAAATGTGGCGTGCCGATCGCCGACTTTACCGCTGGCCTCTATGCAGCCTTTTCCATCAGCGCCATGCTGACCAGGGTCAGGGCCGGTGGACCTGGTGGTCAGATCGATGTGCCCATGTTTGCGACCAGTCTGGCGATTGCGGCCTTGCAGACGTCTGAGTACTTTGGCACCGGTCGAGACCCCAAGGCCCTGGGCTCGGCCCATCCCCGCAACGCGCCCTATCAGGCCTATCGCGCTGCTGACGACTACTTTGTGATCGCGGCAGGCAACAACAAGCTATGGGCCAGCGTCTGCGAGGTGGTGGGTCTACCCGCTTTGCGCGCGGATGATCGCTTTGCCACCACGACCCTGCGGGCTCAGAACCAGACGGCACTGAAAGGGCTGTTAGAGGAGCAGTTTGCAAAGCGCAACGCAGCAGATTGGGTCAAGGCCTTCCAGGATGCCGGCGTGCCTTGCTCACCCATCCAGAAATACAGCCAGGCCCTTCAAGATCCTCAGGCTGTGCATTTGCAGCTGGTGAATGATCAGCAGTTGCCTGGGCATCAGACCAAGACAGTGGGCTGCCCGGTGTGGTTGTCAGGTCAGCCAGTGGCCGTGGATACTTCTGTTGAAACCTTGGGACAGTCCAACGACCAGGAGCAGCCATGGCGCAGTCTTTGAATACCGAGATGTCTAAAGAGGTCGACCGTCTGGCTCCCCTGCGGGCTGCGGTTCAAGCCTTTACCGCATTGGCCGAGGCCAAGGCCGACGAGGCCAGGTTTCTGGCCGAGGGGCGAGAGATCTTGGGCGAGCTGATTGCAGATGACAGCTGGCTGGAGGATGACTTTCGCAAGACCCATCCTCAGTTTTATCAGCAGTACCTGCTTTACTGCGATCCGCATCAACGGTTTTCGATCCAGAGTTTTGTCTGGGGTCCCGGGCAGGCCACACCGGTGCATGACCACACGGTCTGGGGCCTAGTGGGCGTGCTGCAGGGAGCAGAACGTTGCGAGCGCTTCAAACAGACCCCCCAGGGCTTTGTCTCAGACGGAGGTCCCGTGTTGTTAGAGCGCGGTCAGGTGGATGCGGTCAGTCCCACCGTCGGTGATATTCACAAAGTGAGCAACGCCTTTCAGGATCAGACCTCCATCTCGATCCATGTCTATGGGGCCAATATTGGCAGCACGCCGCGGCATGTCTTTGATGTGAGCACGGGGCAGGTCAAAGATTTTGTCTCTGGCTATTCCTCTCATCGTTTGCCTAACATCTGGGATCAGACGGCTATGGTTCGAGCGCAACTCGCGCAAGCGGCCAGCTGATGGTTGAGTTGTTGTGGCCGCAGTCGGGCGTGGCCCAGTTGGTCTTGAACCGGCCAGAGCGTGGCAATGCCTTTAGTGCAGCACTGGTCACCGAGCTGACCCGGGCCGTTGATCGGGCCCACGCCGAACCAGATACCCACACCTTGATCTTGTCGGCTCAGGGTGAGGATTTCTCGACCGGCATGGATTTGTCGGGCCTCTCGCAAGAGACCGACGAGTCCCTTTTGGAGCGGTTTGTGGCCATTGAGGATCTGCTGGCCAAGGTCTGGTCCTCGTCGTGTCGAACCGTATCGGTCGTGCGCGGCCGTGCCTGGGGTGCTGCCGCCGACTTGGTGTTGGCCTGTGACCTGCGATTGGGGCAGGCCAGTGCCAGCTTCCGGTTTCCGGGGGCGCAGTTTGGGCTGGTCTTGGGCAGTCGCCGGCTGGCCTGTCGAATCGGCTCAGACCGAGCCCGACAGATCATCCTTCAGGGGAGTACTGTCAAAGCGGAGCAGGCCTTGGGCATTGGCATGCTGCACAGACTCGTCGAGGGGTTTGAGCAGGCAGACCTGCCCGAGATTCGGGTGGACCGTGAGACCCAGCGTCAGATCATGGCAGCCACCAGAGCTGCGGACGACGTCACGTCTGAGTCCTTGGCCCAAGATCGTCGGGCACTGGTGGCGTCGGCCCAGCGTCCGGGTTTGAAGGACCGCATGCTCCAGTATCTGGCGGGCGTTCAGGCGGCCAAGCAGAAGTCCTAAGGAAGAGGGGGCGAACACATGGGATCCGCTGCAACTGGGTTTGGGGGATTGGGGGGACTTGGCCTTCAGGCACTTGCGATTGGCCTTGGGGCGGTGTTGGGCGCCTGGGGGCGTTGGGGCTTGGGACTGGCCTTGAACGCAGTCTGGCCCCAGATGGCCCTGGGCACGCTGATGGCCAACTGGTTGGGCAGCCTGGTCATGGGTGGCCTGTTGGCCTTCATTCAAACCATGCCCGAGCTGCCTCAGGTGGTTCGCTTATTTCTGGTGACTGGCCTGCTGGGGAGTCTGACCACCTTCTCGGCTTTGACCGGTGAAGTCCTGGAGATGCTGCAGGCTGGTCGGCTGGCTGATGCTGCAATTGCTTCGGTTACCCACCTGATTGGGGGGCTAGCGCTGGCTGGCGCTGGATTCTATATCATTGATTTAATGAGAAAATAGACCAGTTTTCTTGTCGAACCCTTGTTTTTGTTGCGCCGCGTCATTATAGTTGGATCCATTGACACCCCCTTCTTCAAAGGACCCACATCATGACCAACCAAATGACCCCTGAGCAGATGCTCAACTCCCTCAAAGAATCCCAGGCTGCCCTGGTGGACCTGGCTGCCCGTTCGCTCGAGTGCATGGAAAAGCACATCGATCTGAACCTGAAAGCCGCCAAGGCCAATCTGGCTGACGCGACCCAGGCTGCCCATCAGCTGCTGACTGTTAAGGATCTGCCTGAGCTGTCCTCGACCGTTCAGTCGGTGGCCACGCCCAACGTCAGCAAGGCTGCCAGCTACGGCCGTAACGTCTACAACATCAACGCTGAAGCTGCTGCTGAGTTTGCCAAGCTGGTTGAGGCTCGCATCGCCGAAGCCAACAAGCAGATGGCCAGCGCCTTGAACGACCTGAGCAAGAACGCTCCTGCCGGCACCGAGGGCATGGTCGCCATGATGAAGTCGGCTTTCGCTGCCTCTAACTCTGCTTTCGATGCCATCAACAAGGCCACCAAGCAGGTCGTTGAGATGGTTGAGACCAATGTGGATGCCGCGACCAAGGCTGGTGAGGCTGCTGTTGGTCAAGCCACCAAGGCCACCAAGCGCGCTGCCAAGTAAGCCCGCAGAGTCGTCTTAACGAAAAAGCCCTGGACCAAGTCCAGGGCCTTTTTTATTGGGAGTTGCTACTGATGCTGGGGCGCCCCTCTGGGCTGAGCCGAGCAACCCTGATTAACCGAGTAACCAGCGGGCGGCCGCGTGATAGAGCGGAATGCCAAATAAGATGTTCAAGGGGAAGGTGATACCCAGAGACAGGCCCACATAGACCGAGGCCTGTGCCTCCGGGATCGCCTCACGCAGAACGGCCGGCACAGCAATGTAGCTGGCTGAAGCCGCCAAGACGGCGAGCAGAGTCGCATCACCCAGTCCCAGACCGACGGCCTTACACAGCAGCAGGGCCAAGGCAGCATGGACCAGCGGGGCTGCCACCGCATAGCCCAGCAGCAGCACAGACTGACCGCGAAGCGCCCCTAGATTGCGAGCGGCCATCAGGCCCATGTCCAGTAGGAAAAAGGCCAGCATGCCTTTGAACAAATCAGCAGAGAAGGGCTTCATGGCGGCGGCGCCCTCTGGGCCCATGTAAAAGCCAATCACCATGCTCGCGAGCAAGAGCAGCTGCGCACCATCGGTAAAAGATTCATGCAAGACGGACATCACCCCACCCGGGTGTGGCGTGGTGGCCTGTCCTTTGGGTCCTCCCAGCTGGCCTTTGCGAACCAGGTTGGCCAGGACCACGGCCAGGATGATGGCGGGCGACTCCATAAGCGCCATGGCAGCGGCCATGTGACCACCATGCGCCACGCCATTGAGATCCAGAAACTGATTGGCAGTAATAAAAGTGACCGCACTCACCGAGCCATAGGTAGCTGCCACCGCAATGGCATTAAAGGGCGTGGTCAGGGGGCGCAAAACGAAGAAGCCGATGATGGGCACCACACTGGCCAGCACGATCGCCAGCAAGAGGCTCATGCCCACCTCGTAGGTGAGACCTGTTTCGGCCAGGCTCAGACCACCCTTGAGGCCGAGAGCCATGAGCAGGTAGAGGGCCAGAAAGCGGCTGATGGCCGGCGGAATTTCCAGGTTCGAGCGAACCAGGCCAGCGAACAATCCAACAATGAAGAAGAGAACAGCGGGGTCCAGCAGGGCGGTCAAAACTAGGCGGCTTTCTGGTTCTTTTGATCTTTGGCCGCGTGGCTGCTGAGTTCTTTGTAGCGGTCGGCTGCACAGCTGGCCGCAAAGGCATCGGGCTTGACGCGGGGCGAGACATTACACACCCCGCGAATATACCCGATGGCCTGCTGCACCACGCAGTGGGAACCGGTCTCTGGGTCTGGGTTGAGGTCGAGGTGAACCTCAACCGGACGATCACCAATGGCTTCGGCTAGGCGCAGGTAGAGGTCGGCGACCTTGTAGACCTCGTTCATCAGGCGAACCTGGGGCTTGCTGGCTTTCTGGTCGTAGTCGCGTTCGCGCTGGGTTTCACCAAAAAGTTTGCAGCCCCGGTTGCCGTCAATGTGGACAACGACCACCAGCGTGTAGTCGGCATGCCAGGCCTCGTTGACCAGAACTCGGCAAGAGTCGGCGCCGATGTAGATCCGTGTGCTGTCAGATTGGGCCGCGATGAACCGTCGGATGGCGTCAAGGTCAAGGGTCATGTTCATGGCTGCCTATAAGGCTAGGGCCAAAAGCACTCAATAACAAGGGTTCTGGTGCCATTGACCCTACGAGACGCCGACAGACGGATACCGCCTCGGTTTTGATCAATTCTGGCGCAGCGCACCGTTAGTCAGATCGCCATAAAACCCAATTTTTATATGGATTTCATACAAAACGGTCTTTTTTTTTAGTGCGTTGCAACACATCTTGAATTGTGGTGTAATTCCAGTCACGGGATGTCTCCCGTGTTGTTGTCTCCTTGCAGAATCATTCTGCTTTGCAGCCCAGGCTCTCAAAAGCCTGGGCTTTTTTTTTGCCAACGAGCCAGTTGACCAGCAAACCCCACCAATGGCGCTTGACAGGTTTGCTAGGCTAAGGACTTCTACTCGACGGAAGTCCTCTTGATGAGAGTTTTAGCCAAATCGTCCTGTCTCGGCCGCCTGTTGCTAGCCGCTGTTTCTCTGACTGTCTCTTCGCTGGCCCTGGCCGATGGCCATGGTCATTCCCATCCTCACGCACATGGCCAGGCCAATGCCGAGGTGAGCCTACAGGGCAAGGTCCTCAAGGTGGAGATCCGCGGGGCCATGGATAACTTTTTGTCTTTCGAGCATGCGCCCAAGACCGACGCCCAGCACGCTCAGCTCACGGCCCTACAGGATCAGCTCAAGGATGCGGCTTGGCTGGTGGTGCCTGCGGCTCAGGCCCAGTGCAAGGTCACGTCTGTCAAGGCTGAGTCAGCCCTGTTTGATCTCAGCAAGCCTGTCAAAGGTCACGCCGATTTGGATGTCGACATCGCCTTCGAGTGTGCCAACCCCTCCGCTCTGACATCGCTTCGGTTTAGCAGTCTGGATAAGGGCCGTCGCATGAAAAAACTCATGGTGGCGTATGTGGGCCCGTCTGGTCAGAAGGCTGTCACGCTGACGCAGGCCAAGCCAGTTCTGGAGCTGAAGTAACTTGGTGATCTCACTGTCCCAGCTGGTCTATGCCTGGCCGGGTCAGCCCCCCTTGCTGCGGATTGAGGCCCTGACCCTTGAGGCCGGGCAGTCCTTGTTTGTGGGTGGTCCCAGTGGCAGTGGCAAGAGTTCCCTGCTGGCTTTACTGTCAGGCGTAGTTCTGCCCACAGCCGGTGATTGTCAGGTCTTGGGTCAGTCCATGGCATCGCTCTCGCCAGTGGCCAGGGATCGACTTCGAGCCGACGCCATGGGCATCGTCTTTCAGCAGTTCAATCTGCTGCCCTATTTGTCGATGATGGACAACGTGCTGCTGCCGGTTCAGGTCTCTCACCAGCGGCTCAAGCAATCCTGCGAACAATATGGGACGCCCGCCAAGCAGGCTCAGGTCTTGTTTGAGCGTCTGGGACTCAGTGGTCTGCCATCCTCTACGCCGGTGCACCGGCTCTCTGTCGGTCAGCAGCAACGTGTTGCTGTGGCTCGTGCTTTTATGGGCTGGCCTAAGCTGGTGATCGCCGATGAGCCCACCTCGGCTTTGGATGATGACAACCGAGACGCCTTTTTGGATTTGCTCTTGGGCTTGGCCAACGAGGGCTCCACCAGTGTGGTCATGGTCAGCCACGACCGTCGGCTGGCTGATCGATTTGACCAGCAACTCTGGCTTGGCAATGCCAAGTCAGTCCAATCGGTAGGGGTGGAGAGATGATCTGGGGATTGGCGATCAAGAGTGCCTGGTCACGTCGCCTGGGATTGTCCTTCGTGGTCTTGTCGGTGGCCGTCTCGGCCATGTTGGTTTTGTCGGTCTTTCAGCTGCGCCAGGACGCGCGTCAGAGTTTCTCTCAGGCGGTGAGCGGGGTAGACCTGATGGTGGGGCCAAGGGGGAGCGCCTCCGAGTTTCTGCTCTACACCGTCTTTCAGCTGGGCCGGCCCAGTCGCAACGTGCAGGCCTCACACCTTGAGACACTGGAGAACATGCCTGGGGTGGCCTGGGCGGTACCCCTGCAGCTGGGTGATCGCTACCGAGAAGCGCCGGTCTGGGGCACGAGCAGTGCCTTCTTCGATGTCTTTCGGGTGCAGCAGCAGCCGTTGGTGTTCGCCCGGGGTCGAGCGTTTGCCCAGCCCTCAGCCGACAACCGGAGTGCGGTCTTCGAGCTGGTGTTGGGGGCCTCTGTGGCTAGCCGTTATCGACATCAGTTGGGAGATCAGATCGTCTTGACGCACGGTGATGGTGGCGAGTTGGCCGCTCGACACGAGCAGACGCCCTTCAAGGTGGTTGGCGTCTTGGCGCCAACGGGTGGTTCGATTGACCGTGCTGTGTTGGTGTCTGTGCAGGGCTTTGAGGCCATGCATGTGGGCTGGGGTGTGATGCCCCTGGGGTCAGGCAGTCGAATGGCCAGTGTCCAGAAAGATTTGCTCGCTGACATGCCAGTGGATGCGCTCAAGTCCAATTCTCTGACGGCCATTCTGGTGGGGCTACAGGACCGATCGAGAATCTTTCAGGTTCGACGTCAGATTGAGAACACCACGACCGAGCCCCTGATGGCGGTCTTGCCGGGGGTGACGCTTGATGAGTTGTGGCAGGTGTTGTCGGTCGCGGAAAACACCCTGCTGTTGGTGGGGCTGGTGGTGAGCCTGGCCAGTCTGATGTCGGTCGCAGCCTTAATGCTGGCAGGGCTCTCGGCCAGACGCAGGGAGTTCGCGATTCTTCGGGCCGTTGGCCTATCGCCTGGCGCCATGATGAGGCTGGTGATGTTGGAAACCGCTGCGGTGGCTTTGGTGGGTCTGTTGCTGGGCCTGTTGGCCCAGCAGTTGGGCTTGATGCTGGCCGCTGATTGGCTGCGTCAGGCCATGGGAGTGGCCGTTCGGGTCTGGTCAATCCCCACCGACGCCTGGCTGGCGCTCGGCGCCATGCTGCTGACCGCGGTGGTCATTGCAGGGATTCCTGCTTGGCGGGCCTACCGCTGGTCGTTGTCAGATGGTTTGTCGGCTCCTCAGGCTTAGTGCAGAGTAATGGTCATGGACTTCAATCGTAGAACTGTCTTTTTGGGCTTGGGCTGGTTGTCGACGGCTGGCCTGTTCCTTGGGGTCAGCGGGGGCACCGGGGCCATCGGTGCCGTGGCCGCAGATGCCTACAAGACCATCACCTGGGACGACCTGATCGATGAGCAATGGGCCAAGTCTATGCAGGCGGAGATGATGGCCATTGGTCGACTGGGCTTTCTAAAGGACGGGACCGAGGCGGCTGATCGCGCCATGGCCAAGCTGCGCCAGAAGTGGGATGAGGCACCCGTGGTGGATCGGTTTAACGGTCAGAAGGTTCGGATCCCTGGCTATGTGGTGCCCCTGGACGCCAGCCGAGACCCCAAGCGAGCGTTTCTGCTGGTGCCGTATTTTGGCGCTTGTATCCACACGCCACCGCCACCGGCCAATCAGATCATTTTGGTTCAGCCCAAATCGGACAGTCGCATCAAGGCTGTGCCCGAGAGCATGGCAACGGTCTGGATCGAGGGGCTTTTAGAGGTGGGACGCACCACCACCAGCCAAGGGGTGACTGGCTATGTGGTGCAGGCGGATGCTGTGCGTCCCTATACGGGCCAGCCGGGCGGCTAGGCTTTAGTGCTTCATGGGGCCGTGGCCACCATGATGACTCTCGTCATGGCCGTGTTTCTTGATGTCGCCTCGGGCCTTCACAGTCAGATCCACCTCGACTTTGCCGGCGTTCTCGAACTGCAGGGTGGCCTTGACGGTTGAGCCAGGCTTGAGCGGCTCTTTGATGCCGATGATCATCAGGTGATCGCCGCCGGGCTGCAGCTTCAGTTTGCCGCCGGCCGGGATCTCAAACTTTGGGACTTCCCGCATGATCATCTTGCCGTTTTCATGCTTCATGGTGTGAAGCTCGCCACGCTCGGAGACGGTCTTCGGAAAGCTGACTGACAGCAGGCGCTCGACGCGTTTGCCACGGTTCTCGACTTCGATAAAGGCACCACCATTGGGCTGGCCAGGGCGGGTCTCCATGGCGTAGCCATGTTCAATTTTCAGGCTGCCAACTTTGACGTCTTTGGCAGTGGCGGGGCTGAGGCTCAGTGCTAGACCCAGGGCGATACCGGTGGAGATAAAAAATTGCTTCATTTGAGTGCTCTCTTTCTTGCTTCGTAACTGAACAGGGACGGTTTAGACAGAGAGACCTACAGGGGGGCCCGTGGCCAGTTCGGTGGGCCATGTGCGTTGACCGCAGACTTGATGGGTTGCAGCCACGGCAACGGGGTGGGTGAACGAAACAGCCGGCTGCAACAGCGCAGCGTTTCCGGGGAGGATGCCTGAGACCAGACAGAGGGGGCAGTTACTGTGAACTGTTTGCTGCTGATCGGAGGAGCTCGAGTGGCTGCAAAGATCAACGGTCTGGCCCGGTCTTAACAGATCGACCAGCCCAGATTGCGCTGCAAAAGCAGCGAAGTCCGACGACCTCGAGGGCGGAGTGGCGTTCGGGGCTACAGACTGTAGGGTGAAAGCAAAAAGGGCGACCAGTCCCAGCCGTTTCAGCCAGCTCAGCAGTGACTTAGATTTGATCCCACGCATGGGTCAACGCTACCATACAAAGCTTCGTACAAATCTAACCAGAAAGTCGCCTAGGTGCAGGATTTTTCCCGCCTGATTCGCAATACCAGCCGAACCAAGGACTACCTCCTGCACATGAGCGGCGCCATTGTGGTGGCGGTCGTGGTCATCGCGCTGGCGAAGATGGCCGACGCGGCGCTGCATCTTAGCGAAGATCTGTTTGCCGTCTATCCCTGGGCCTTTTTGCTCATCATGCCCTTGGGCTTTGGGTTCATCCGATACGTCACCGTTCGTTGGGCGCCCTATGCCGCGGGCAGCGGCATTCCCCAGACGATGGCCGCCGTTCGCATCAAAGACGTCGCGGTTCAGACCAAGGGTTTGCTCAATCCCCTGCAGACCCTCTTGAAAGTCTTTCTGGTGACCCTGGGTCTGGCCTGCGGGGCCTCGATTGGGCGTGAGGGTCCGTCGATTCAGGTGGGCGCTGCAGCCATGGCCTTTTGGGCCTATCGGCTGGCTGGCCGTCTTCGCGTGTCTGCAGAGTCGCTGGTGATTGCCGGTGGTGCGGGTGGCCTGGCTGCGGCCTTTAACACGCCATTGGCCGGGATCGTCTTTGCCATGGAAGAGTTGGCCAAGGGGAGAGCCATTCGGGCCACTTGGTTCGTCTTGATGACCATTCTGGGCGCTGGCTTTATCTCTCTGGCGGCGCAGGGCAACTACGACTTTTTCCCCATTTTTGATCGAAGCGACACCACTCCCAGTCTGCTGATTCTGGCGGTCTTTTCGGCGGTGGCTGGACTGATTGCCGGTCTGATGTCCTGGCTGTTGGTCACCGGTCTACCGCGCTATCTGCCAGAGGCCTCGACTGCTTGGCGGGCAGCCGCATTGGCTGCTGCCATTGGCCTGGTCTTGGCGGTTCTGCTGCTCATCACCGATGGCAGTTCTCTGGGGACGGGCTACCAGACGGCTGCCGGTCTCTTGAATGCGGACCCTGCCGTGGATCAGCGGGAGCTTGGCTTTAGCCTGGTTAAGTTCACTGCCACGGTCCTGAGCTATGTGGCGGGCATCCCAGGCGGCATCTTCACTCCATCGCTGTCGATTGGGGCGGGACTTGGTCACGATTTCGCCATGATGTTTGGACTTCAGAGTCTGCATCAGCATCTGGTGCTGATTGGCATGGTCGCGTTTTTGGCTGGTGTCGTTCAGGCGCCGGTGACGGCTACCGTGATCGTGATGGAGATGACCGGTAGCCAGGATGCCTTCATCTACTTGATGCTGGCCGCTGTGATTGCCAACCTGACCTCGAAAATCATCTGCCGCCAGAGCATCTACGAGATTCTGGCGCGACGCCTGTTAGAGACCATTCATCCTACTCAGGCAGCCCGGATGCGTCGAGAGCACGAGCCTGAGAGCAAAAACGAGGCTGATTCGTCAGCAAGTCCATCCAATCAAACCAACGCCGATCAACGGCAAAAAAACCTCTGGGAGGAGAAGCACTAAATGCAGTCCGTCGACACGCTGTTTATTTTGCTGGGCGCCATCATGGTGCTGGCCATGCACGCAGGCTTTGCCTTTCTAGAGGTTGGTACGGTTCGTCAAAAGAATCAGGTCAATGCCTTGGTCAAGATCATCGCGGACCTGTCCGTCAGCGCCGTGGCCTATTTCTTCGTTGGCTATGGTGTGGCCTACGGTGTGAGCTTTCTGGTGGGGGCCGACAAACTGGTGGTCAACAGTGGCTTTGAGCTCACCAAGTTCTTTTTTCTCTTTACCTTTGCCGCAGCTATCCCCGCCATCATCTCCGGTGGCATCGCAGAGCGCGCCAAATTTGGCCCTCAGCTGTTGGCTACGGTCTTTCTGGTTGGGCTGATCTACCCCTTTTTCGAAGGGCTGGTCTGGAACAACAATTTTGGTTTTCAGGACGCCCTGAAGGCCCAGTTCGGCTCACCGTTCCATGACTTCGCAGGCTCTGCCGTGGTTCACGCAGTCGGTGGCTGGATCGCGCTGACCGCCGTGCTGCTGCTGGGTGCGCGTTCAGGCCGGTATCGCAAGGAAGGTGCCGTCGCAGCCCACCCGCCTAGCAGCATTCCGTTTCTGGCTCTGGGTAGCTGGATCCTGATTGTGGGCTGGTTTGGCTTTAACGTCATGAGCGCCCAAAAGGTGGGTGATATCTCCGGCCTGGTGGCCCTCAACAGCCTGATGGCCATGGTGGGCGGCACCCTAGCAGCACTGGCGATTGGTCGAAACGACCCGGGCTTTATCTACAACGGCCCCTTGGCGGGTTTGGTAGCCGTCTGCGCTGGCAGCGACGTCATGCACCCCGTGGGTTCCTTGGCCGTGGGCTTCATGGCGGGTCTGCTGTTCGTCAAGATGTTCGCCTACACCCAGACCAAGCTACGAATCGACGACGTGCTGGGTGTGTGGCCCTTACATGGTCTGTGTGGGGCCTTTGGTGCGGTGGCCTGCGGCATTTTTGGCAGCGCAGCACTCGGTGGTCTGGGTGGGGTCAGTTTAGTCAGTCAGCTGATAGGGACGGGATTGGCCATTGCCATCGCCTTGGTGGGCGGCTTTGTGGTCTATGGACTGATCAAAGCGTTTATGGGCCTGCGCCTGGACCAAGAAGACGAGTACAACGGCGCCGACCTGAGCATTCACCAGGTGTCCGCCACCCCTGAGCGCGAGACCAGTTGGTAGTGTGGGGCTGTCGTTAGCGGAGGACTATCGACCCGATTGAAAATTACAATTTGATCGGGTTTTCACTTACGGGGAAGATGTCGTTGCGGCGCACTAGTTGCGCTGCCACATTAGCCATTCACAACGAATAATCCTCCCAACGAAAGAAGACCAACATGTCCCTGATCAACACCGAAATCAAGCCTTTCAAGGCCACCGCGTTCCAAAACGGCAAATTTGTCGAGATCACCGAAGCCACCCTGAAGGGTAAGTGGTCCGTGGTGTTCTTCTACCCCGCCGACTTCACCTTTGTCTGCCCCACCGAACTCGGTGACCTGGCCGACCATTACGACACCTTCAAGGCCCTGGGCGTAGAGATCTACGGCGTGTCGACCGACACCCACTTCACCCACAAAGCCTGGCACGAGACCTCCGAGACCATCAACAAGGTCAAGTACCCCCTGGTTGGTGACCCCACCGGCACCATCACCCGCAACTTCGACGTCATGATCGAAGAAGAGGGCCTGGCCCTGCGCGGTACGTTCGTGATCAACCCCGAAGGCGTCATCAAGCTGTGCGAAATCCATGACAACGGCATCGGCCGTGACGCCAATGAGCTGCTGCGCAAGGTGCAGGCTGCCCAGTACATCGCTGCGAACCCTGGTCAGGTCTGCCCTGCCAAGTGGACGCCCGGTGCTGACACGCTGACCCCTTCGCTTGATCTAGTTGGCAAGATCTAATCGATCTTGACACCGGGGTGGGCCCACAAGGCCTGCCCCTTCTTTTTTGATCGCTGTCTGTCACCCAGTCGGAGACCATCATGCTCAATGATCAGCTCAAAGCGCAGTTGCAGGCCTATCTGCAGAAACTCGTCTATCCCATCACCTTAACGGGCACAATTTCCAACGAGCCCAGCTCGGCCGAAGTCCGGTCCTTGCTCGAGACCATTGGTGGTCTGTCCGAAAAGGTCTCTGTTCGGTTTGATGGCCAGGATGCCCGCAGTCCGTCTTTCACGGTGGCTCGCGATGGCACAGACATGTCGCTGCGATTTGCTGCGGTTCCTTTGGGGCATGAGTTCACCTCACTGGTCTTGGCGCTGCTCTGGGCCGGTGGTCATCCACCCAAGGTCGAGGCAGATGTCATCGAGAGCATTCAGGCGCTAGACGGCGATTACAGCTTTGAGGTCTACATGTCGTTGTCTTGTCACAACTGCCCCGATGTCGTGCAGGCGCTGAGCCTGATGTCGATTCTGAACAGCAAGGTCAAGACGGTGGTGATCGACGGTGGCCTGTATCAAGACGAAGTGGCTGCACGCAAGATCATGGCAGTGCCCATGGTCTTTCTGAATGGCGAGCTCTTTGGCTCTGGCCGTATGACGGTTGAGGAAATCGTCGCCAAGCTCGACACCAAATCTGACGAGAAAGACAAGGCCAAGATCGACGCCAAGGAGGCATTCGATGTCTTGGTCGTAGGCGGTGGCCCGGCTGGTGCTGCGGCTGCTGTTTATGCAGCCCGTAAGGGTATTCGCACGGGGCTGGCCGCAGAGCGTTTCGGTGGCCAGACCAATGACACCCTGGGTATTGAGAACTACATCTCGGTGCTCGAGACCGATGGCCCCAAGTTCGCGGCCGATCTAGAGCGCCACGTCAAGCACTACGACGTGGACATCATGAACCTTCAGCGCGCCGAGAAGATTGTGGCGCCCTCACAAGTCGGTGGCCTGGTTGAGGTTCACATGGCCAACGGTGGCGTTCTAAAGAGCCGCTCGGTCATTCTGTCGACCGGTGCCCGGTGGCGTAATGTGAATGTGCCCGGTGAGCAGGAATACAAGAACCGCGGTGTGGCCTACTGCCCGCATTGCGATGGTCCCCTGTTTAAGGGCAAGGCCGTGGCTGTGATTGGTGGCGGCAACTCAGGCATTGAGGCTGCGATCGACCTGGCTGGTGTGGTCTCGCATGTGACCGTTGTCGAGTTTGCAGACCAGCTCAAGGCCGACGCGGTGCTGGTGGCCAAGGCTCGCAGCCTGCCCAACGTCACCATCATCACCAATGCGCAGACCACCGAGATCAATGGCGACGGTAATCAGGTGACCGGCCTGACCTATAAGGATCGCGTTTCTGGACAGGTGCATCAGCTGGCCCTGCAAGGCGTTTTTGTCCAGATTGGTCTGGTCCCCAATACCGAATGGCTCAAGGGAACAGTGGAGCTCAGCAAGTACGGCGAGATTGTGGTCGATAGCCATGGCGCCACCAATGTGCCTGGTGTGTTTGCAGCAGGGGATTGCACCACCACGCCCTACAAGCAGATCGTCATTGCGGCAGGCGAGGGGGCCAAGGCCGCCTTGGGGGCTTTTGATTACCTGATTCGCAGCAGCGTACCGGCTCAGGACACCGTGACAACGGTAGCCGTGGCGGCGTAGATCGCGTAACGACGGGTTGGGCCTGCGAGAGCAGGCCTTTCCGGTCACTTGGGATCTGTCACAAACCCAATCTTGGTTAGGCCCACCTTAGAGGCCTCGCTCATGAGTTCCGCCACTTTCTTATAGGCGGTGTTCTCATCGGCCCGAATATGCAGCTCGGGCTGAGGGTTTTTGGCTGACTCGGCCTTCAGGCGCTCTGGCAGGGCAGCCCAGTCGGCCTTTTCCTTGTTCCAGTAGAGCGTGCCGCTCGCATCGATCGACAGCGAGATGGTCTGCGGCTTGACTTCATTCCGCTGGCTGCTGGCCTTGGGTAGGTCCACCTTAACGGCGTGGGTCATCAACGGAGCCGTGACCATAAAAATAATGACCAGCACCAGCATGACGTCGATCAGCGGCACCATGTTGATCTCGGGATTGGGCTGGTGTCGCCCGGTCTTAGAGGAGACGTGAAAGGCCATGGTGGTCTGCCTTATCGGGGCTTGCTGCCAGTGGCAATCAAGACAAACAGGTCGTGGGCAAAGCGTTCCAGTTGTGCACTGTACAGACGGGCCTGGCGCTGAAATGCGTTGTAGGCCAGGGCCGCCGGAATGGCAACGGCCAGTCCCAGAGCCGTCATGATCAGGGCCTCACCCACGGGGCCCGCCACCTGGTCCAGAGAGCTCTGACCACTCATGCCAATGCTGACCAGCGCGTGGTAGATGCCCCAGACCGTTCCGAACAGGCCCACAAACGGGGCGCTGGATGCCACCGATGCGAGCAGTGTCTGGCCGTATTCCTGGCGGGCGGCTTCTTCGTCGATGGCCTGCTGCAAGGCACGACTCACCAGCTCGCTGGGACTCTCTGCATCGATGAGGCCAGTGCCGGTCTTCACGCTCGCATAGGTGGCCGCAGAGATCGCTGCCTGGGCAATGCGCCCATGGGCATCGGCATGCTGGCTGGCCAGGGTCTTTAAGCCGTCTAGGCTGCTGATCGCCTGAAACTCCTGGACAAACGCCGCCGTTTCTTTTTTGCGCCCCATGGCCTGGCGGATCTTGGTGACAATCACCGTCCAGCTGGCCACTGACATGGCGATCAAGATGACAAACAAGACCAGGCCCAGGGCATCGGTCTGGCTAAGAAAGTGGCTAAAGCCCATGGGCTGAGCGGTTGGCATGGCTATCTCCGGAGTTGGAACGAAACGGGTACTTGAACCCAGGCAGCTGTGGCTATTTTGCCCTGTCTGGCCGGTACAAACCGCCAGCGGCCAACCGCCTCTTGGGCGGCCTGGTCCAGGCGGGCAAAGCCACTGGATTTGAGCAGTTGAATTTGGTCTGGCGTGCCTTGCGCGCTGACATACACGCGCAGCATGACCACCCCCTCTTCACCCAGTCGGCGGGAGATGGACGGGTAGCCAGGCTTTGGGTTGTTTAGGTAGTCGGCATCGAACTTGGGCTGGATGACTTCGGATGCGGCGGCCTCCTGGTTAGCCTTTGCATCGGTCTTCTGTTCAACGACTGGGCTGGGCTCGACCTTTTTAACCGGCTCTGGTGTTGGCGCCACTGGCGTGGGCGTCGGTGCAGGCTTGGGGGAGGTCAGAATCTTTTTCGGGGTCTCTTTCACCACCGGCTTGGGCGGGGTTGGTGCGGGCACGACCACTGGAGAGGGTCTGGAAGGCGCAATGATGCTGGCCAGAATCGGCTTGGCCTCTGAGACCTGCAGGTCGATCTGGTTGGCCGTGTAGACCAGCCCCATAAGGCCAAGGGCGTGCAGGCCAACGACGACTGCCAGGTTCTGGAGTCGTTTGATGGGGTCACCCCCATGGCCAAGGCTGTTTGGGCCAGTCGACATAGCCTCAAAGCTTATCGCGTTCGCAGCTTGGGCAGTTTGATCCGATGAGAGGGTGCTGGCCCTGGTAGACGATTGCCAAAACCTATTCAATCTTTAGAAATTATTCATTGGATAAATCTATCGGCGGTGCTCAGACTGTCTTCATCCCAACACCCCTTTGATCAGGAGGTCATCGTGGTTGAACGAATTCAGGCAACTGTGAACAGCTTTCGGCAAGAGTGGCTGCAGGCCAACCGCCGGCAGCCCATCATGGCGCTCGCCCTCTGGCTCGGCCTGGCCACGCTGGTGGCCCTTGCACTGGCCAGTCTGATTCCCATAGTGCTGTCAGGCTCCGTCCAACTGGCTGGTCAGCAGAATCTGCGGTATGGCCTTCTGGGCGGCATGATGGGCCTGGCTGGAACGGCTGCAGGGGCTGCGCTGGCGCTGTCGATTCGATCGGTCTCCGCCAAGACAGAGGACGCCATACTCGGCTTTGCAGCCGGCATGATGCTGGCGGCCGCAGCCTTCTCTTTGATTATGCCGGGCCTTGAGCATGCGGCCACCCTCACCAGCCAACCCATGCTGCCAGCGATTGTCGTGGTGGCTGGGCTCTTTCTGGGCGTGTTTCTGATGCTGGGCTTGGATCGCTTCGTGCCGCACTATCACGATCAGGTGGGGGAGTGCGGTGTGGGCTGCAGCCGACTCTCTAAGGTCTGGCTCTTTGTGTTGGCCATTGCCATTCATAACCTGCCAGAGGGCATGGCCATCGGTGTGGGCTTTGCCAACGGCGATTGGTCGGCGGGCTTTCCGTTGGCCAGTGCCATTGCTATTCAAGACATCCCCGAGGGGCTGGCGGTTGCACTGACCTTGCGGGCAGTAGGTCTGCCAATGATGCGTTCGGTCTTGGTGGCCGCGGCTACAGGTCTGCTGGAGCCGATTGGGGCCGTGATTGGTTGGGCCTTGACGGGGGGCTTTCAGATGGCCTATCCGTTGGGCATGGGTCTGGCTGCTGGCGCCATGATTTTTGTTGTTTCCCATGAGGTCATTCCAGAGACCCATCGGCGCGGTCACCAGACAGCGGCTACTATGGGGCTCATGATTGGCTTTGCCGTCATGATGTTTCTAGATACGGCGCTCGGTTAAGCGTCGGTTCACGACAAGGAGGTTCAAATGGCCAAGAAATCAACTGCCAACGACAAATCCATGAAGATCGACATTGGCCTGTCGGATGCGGACCGCTCCAAGATTGCAAAAGGCCTGTCGGCTTTTCTGGCGGACAGCTATACGCTTTACCTGATGACGCACAACTTTCATTGGAACGTCAAAGGGCCCATGTTCAATGCGCTACACAACATGTTCATGACCCAGTACACCGAGCAGTGGGGCGCACTCGATCTGATCGCAGAGCGAATCAGGGCGCTTGGCTTTCCCGCACCTGGTACCTACGCTGAGTACGTCAAGCTGGCCTCGATCAAAGAGGTGGCTGGGGTGCCCGAGGCCATGGATATGGTCAGGCATTTGGTGTTGGCCCAAGAGGCGGCAGCCCGCTCGGCCCGCCGGCTCTTCCCCATTGTGGAAAAGGCAAATGACCAGCCCACGGCCGACTTGCTCACGCAGCGATTAGACGTTCACGAGAAGACAGCCTGGATGCTGCGCAGCCTCCTTGAAGGCTAATTACGACGTTGTTGTCATTGGCGCTGGCGCGGCAGGACTCTTCTGCGCCGGCGTTGCAGGTCAGCGTGGCCTGTCGGTTCTGGTGCTGGACCATGCCCAGACGATTGGCGAAAAGATCCGGATCAGCGGTGGGGGTCGTTGCAATTTCACCAACCGCAACACAAGCCCTGAACACTTTCTCAGTCTCAACCCAGGGTTTGTAAAACCGGCGCTGGCCGGCTATCGATCCAAACAGTTCATCAGCCTGGTGCGAGACCATGGCATTGCCTTTCACGAAAAGCACAAAGGCCAGCTGTTTTGTAACGACAGCGCAACGCAGATCATCAAGTTGCTCATCGATGAGTGTCAGGCGGGTGGTGTCGAGGTTCGACATCCGGTGTCGGTCGCGGCCATTCGTGCCGAGGGGGCTCATTGGCGGGTTCAGACCCAGGGCCAGGGTGACACTCTGGCGGGTCAGTTGGTGGTGGCAACAGGTGGCCTGCCGGTGCCTGCCATTGGGGCCAGTGCTTGGGGCTTGGACTTTGCACGCAGCCTGGGGCTTGCCGTGACGCCGGTTCGGCCGGGCCTGGTTCCGTTGGCCTTTACTGGTGAGCAGACCGCATTTTTCCAGGGACTCGCCGGTCTAAGTGCGCCGGTTGAAATCCATGCGGGCAGCCCAAAGGGCGTCGAGCCGTCCTATGGCCAGGCGAGCTTTGAAGAAGACCTGCTGTTTACCCACAAGGGGCTCTCGGGTCCAGCCATTCTGCAAGCCAGTAGTTACTGGCAGCTGGGGGAGTCGGTCCGCCTCAATTGGCTGTGGGCAGCTCTTGATGACGCTCTCGGCGATGGGGATGTCCTTGCCGAGTTATTCGATGAGAGGGTTGTGGGGCGGCTGAACCTGGCCCAGATTCTGGGTCAGCATCTGCCGGAGCGCCTGGCCAAGGCACTGGCGGAGCAAGTGGAGCCCACTGGTCGAAAGTGGGCGGAATTGAAGGGCAAGGATAGACAGGCCGTGCTGGCGCGGCTATCGGACTTCAAGGTAACGCCCGCTGGCCATCAGGGCTGGAACAAGGCAGAGGTGATGCTGGGGGGCGTCGACACCGCTGAGCTAGACCCCAAAACCATGGCCAGTCGCCGGCATCGTTCGCTGTACTTTATTGGGGAGTGCTTGGATGTGACCGGCCATCTGGGCGGTCACAACTTTCAGTGGGCCTGGGCCAGTGGGTATGCCTGCGCCCACGCTTTAAAACGAATGGTGACCGATTAGACCCACTTGACCATCTGGTTCTCCAGATGCTCGATGAGCTGCATGGCCTCTTGCTGGGCCATTTTGAATTCTGGCGATGCGTTTAAACCTTGCATGACCATGGTGTGTTTCTTAGCCTCGGTAATCCCCAGCCGACCTGCGATGAACAGGTATTTAAAGGCCTCGTAGTTGTCTTTCTTGGCGTGATGACCGCTCAAATGCTCCTTGGCAATGAGGTGAGCTGCTTCGACAGAGCCATGCTCAAAGCCCTGGTGCAAAAGATTCATGATGTTGGAGCCGGTGGCCAGGGGCAGGTGCGCTCCCTCCCCCATGTAGAGTTTGGCCAGCGCGACAAAGGCCTGGGCCACCTCCATGCGGCAGGCGGCGTTTAGGTACTCGACCGCTTTCACAATATCTTTGGTGGCATAGGGGGCTCGCCAATAAACCACTGCCAGGTTGAAAGTGGCCTCACCGTTTTTCTTACGTACCTCCTCCTTCATCATGTCGATCAGACGCTGCAGCTCGTCCTCTTCAAGCTGTTTGTTGATCGCCATCTCGGAGAGTTTGTAGAACGCGGGATCTTCTTGGTTGACGCAGAGCATCATGAAAATCTCGAACGCCTGACGATATGCGCCCAGCTTGATCGCGCGTTCACCGTCTTCTAAGTCGTAAGCCATGGGGTTCTTCTAGGTTTTTATAGTTGTTAGTCGATGGAGTAGCGGTCTCGGGCATTGGCCATGCGAATCACAATCTCGCTGGCCAAGTCCTTGCCCTCCGCAAAGTCATTCATGGGGTAGAGGGTCTGCAGCAGGAACAAATTCTTTTTGGCCTCTTCGCCTTTTTCCCGAGCCCCAGCGTACAGATAGCCAAATGCCTTGGTGGTGTTTTTTTCTACGTGCTCACCCTTCATGTAAAGGAGTCCCATAGTGTTACAGGCAGCGGTCGAGCCTAACTCGATGGCCTCTTCTAGGTGTTCAAGCGCCTTCTCAACGTCCTTGGGGTCTTGGTTCAGGTAGATGTAGGCCAGGTTGACGTGGGCCTGCGGCACCAGTTGATCCGCTGCTTGTCGGTAGTATCTCTTGGATCGCTCAAGATCCTTCTCGGCATTAATGCCACGCTCGTAGATGACGCCCAGGTTGAATTGCACAGCACCCCAACCCCGGCTAGCCTTTCGGTTCAGATGGTCTTGGAGTTGAGCCAGGTGATCTTCGGCCAGTTGACCCTTGATGCACATGTCCGACAGCAACATGATGGCGGGCTGGCTGTCGTCCATGGCCATCTCCATCAGAATCTCGAATGCAACTCGGTACTTGCCTGCGATCAGGCAAGCCTTTGCGTCGTCGATAAGCATGGGCATGGGGAAAACCTCGGGAAAAAACTGTGTCGTAAGTTTAACTGAGCACCTCGGTCCCTATGAGATCTTTTGGGCAAAAAGCCTCTCCCAAAGGGCTGCGACCCACCCAAAAAAGCCCAGTTTTAGAGATTTCCCGTATAAATCAATTTGTTAAGAGAGCCCTCGGCCTCGGGGACGCCCAGAAGTTGGGCTTTGTGAAGCAATTCAATGACTTTTTGGTTCTGACCGCCCAGGCGCTCTAATACCAGAGCGTAGTTATAGGTCGCTCGGCCATTGTTCATCTTGACCTCGTGCTCCAGCCGGTCAAAAAGCTGGGTCTGATGCTCTGAGCAAAGCTGGCCCCGCATGGCCATTCGGCAGCAATTAATAAAGTTACTGTCGGTGTTGGCCTGCTCCATCATGAAAAAGATCTCAAAGGCCTGATAGTTGGCGCCGATGGCCAGGGCTTGCTGCGCAACTTTGAAGTCTTCATCCATAGCCCGTATTTTGTTAGGATAAAGGCGCTATGGCAAACCTAGAGGTGTCCCTATTAAGCGACCAGGCGCTGGCAGTCCGGGGCTATACGGCCCAGGTTCGAGCACCCCAGGCGCTGGCTGAGCTCGCCAGGGCAGACGCTCGGGTGGACGCCATGGACCTACCCACCCCAGATCTGTCTCGTGTCAGCCTGTCCAGAGAGTCTGCCCAGGCTCTGGTCAAACAGATCTCGCAACAGCTAGAGGACTCCGGTCGCAGCCTGGCTTTGTCCGTGGACGAGGTGGCAGGTGACATCGTGACCCGCGTGCTCAATCCCAATACCGGTGAGCTGGTCAGGTCGATTCCCAGCGAAGAGATGCTGCGGATTAGTCGGAATCTGATGTCGATCGAAGGCCTGCTGATCAATCAGTCGGCCTGAGGCCAAGTCGCCGTTGGCGGCTTAATGCATCTCGGGCTCTAGGCCCATCACCAGCAGCTCTGCGTGAATCTTGGAGGGACCGTAAAAAATACAAATGCCGTCCTGGTAGACAGCATAGTATTTGGTGCCGCTGATGCGGTATTCGGTCAGTTTGCGCATGAAGAGTAGTTTACAAAAAGTCTGTATGGCATACGGCTGATTATTGCTTGCCGTTTAGCTTAATCTCCAGCCATTTTTTTCAGGGCCGCCATGTTGGTGATGGTCACAGTCGGGCTCTGGCTGGTGGCCATCTGAATAACCCCGTCTTTTTTCAGCGTGGATAGGCGCCTGCTGATGGTCTCCAGGGTGACACCCAGCATGGAGCCCATTTCATCCCGCCGGAAGAGGTGAGCCGTGGTAACCCCACCGTCTTGCTGGGAGAGTTTGATCAGAAAGCGCGCCAGGCGCTGCTCTGCGGTTCCGGTATTGAGCTCCGCAAACCAGCTCTCGGACTCATGCAGAGCCTCAGTCCACTTCTCCATGAGCCTCTTGTGCAAGGCCGGTAGCTTGGCATCTAGGTCCTTGATGAGAGAGATGGGCAGTCGGCAGACCTTGACGGCGCCCAGGGCCACTGCGGTGTGACCATAGCGGCCAGTTGTGATGGCATCCAGACCAGCGAGGGCACCAGGCTGGATGACCCTCAGGGTGCGCTCCTCTCCGTTTGGCGCGAGCAGGACGATCTTGATCAGGCCGGTCCGCAGGGTGAAGACGTATTCAGCGGAGTCACCTTGATGAAAGATCGCCGCATCTTTGGGGAACTCTAAGTCGTCGACCTGACGATGGAAGTCTGCAAACTGATCCTCTGGGATGTCAGAGAAGAGGGCCGACTGGCGAATCCCGCAGCTTAGGCAGTCGCTGTGGCCGTTCCAGGCGGCTTTGATCTGGATGGTTTTCATGCCGTTTGATTATGCATGCTGCACCAGCGGGTCACCGGTTAAATCACCATTTTGACCCTAGGGGTAACGCAGATGGGGCACGACTCTCTCGTCTGGACCGAGGCGCGCATGTGGCTTTGAGGCAGGTCAAAGAATCTTGTGAGGGGAGGGTTTGGCTTGACTTTGGTCAATACCCATCGGTTGGGGGCACTCAGACTATTGGTGTGAATGTAACCACCACAGGGAGAAGGAAGTGAAGACACTTCATCAACTCGTTTCAGTCGGCGTGATGTCGGCTGCCCTTGCAGCAGGATCGGCCTCTGCACAGAACACCGAAGGCGGTCTGTTCCAGATCGTCAAGCCCGCGGCCAATGTAAACCTGGGCAAGTCTGAGCTGGGCAAGAAACTTTATTTTGATCCGCGTCTGTCCAAGTCTGGCTTCATATCCTGTAACTCCTGTCACAACCTGTCCATGGGAGGGTCCGATAACCTACCCACCTCCATCGGTGACAAGTGGCAGCAGGGCCCCATCAACTCGCCAACGGTCTTGAACTCCAGCATGAACCTGGCCCAGTTCTGGGACGGACGCGCAGCTGACCTCAAAGAGCAGGCCGGCGGCCCGATTGCCAATCCCGGTGAGATGGCCTTCACCCACACCTTGGCCATTGGTGTAATTGAGTCGATTCCGGCTTACGCCCGGGAGTTCAAGACGGTCTTCGGCAAGGACAAGATCACCATTGATCAGGTGACGGAGGCCATTGCCGAGTTTGAAAAGACCTTGGTCACGCCCAATTCCCGCTTTGACCAGTGGCTGTTGGGCAACAAGGAGGCCATGACCCCCAAAGAGCTGGCTGGCCTAAAACTCTTTCAAGATAGTGGCTGTGTGGCCTGTCACAACGGCCCTGCATTGGGTGGCAACTCCTTCCAGAAGATGGGTGTGGTTGCGCCATACAAGACCAAGGGCGGTGCAGAAGGACGTTCTGCAGTGACCGGTCAAGAAGTCGACCGCTTTAACTTCAAGGTGCCAACGCTGCGTAACGTGGAGTTGACCTATCCGTATTTCCACGACGGGGCTGCGAATACCTTGTCCGAGGCTGTGGATGTCATGGGTCGCCTACAGTTGGGCAAGAACTTCACCAAGGACGAGAACACAAAGATTGTGGCCTTCTTGAAGACTCTGACAGGTGATCAGCCGCTCTTCCGTCTGCCGATCCTGCCGCCTTCGAGCGACAAGACACCTCGTCCGACACCCTTTAGCAAGTAACGCTAGGGATAGGGTGTTGGATGCTTTGGCCCCTCTTCGGAGGGGCCTTTTTTATTTCAGATGGGCAGAGCCCTCTAGAGGCTCTGGCTGCAAGGTGACGTGGTCAATGCCTTGTTGGTGAAGACAGGCCAAGAGCCTCTCCATGGTCTCGGGCCACTTCTCAAGCCGACTCACTTGAAGGTGCGCTGTCAGGGCTACCTGTCCGGGCGCGAGTTCCCATATGTGCAGGTTGTGAACGTGATGGACATCAGGTACTGCGCTCATGATCGCGAAAACATGGGTGGCATCTAAGCCCTCAGGCACGCGCTCCATCAGAATGTTGAAAGAGGTTCGACTCACCGCCCAGGCTGATCGGAAGATCAGCAGGCAGATCAGAAGCGAAAGCGCTGGGTCGACCCAGTTGGGCGCACCGAGGTACAGGGCGACTCCAGAGCCCAGTGCTGCTAGAGATCCGAGCAAATCCCCCATGACGTGGGCCAGAGCTGCTTTGGTGTTCAAGTCGTGTCGGTCTCTGGATAGGGCCCAGGCGACTGCGAGGTTTACGACTAGACCAAAGGCAGCCACAGCCATGAGTGCTGTGCTCTGAATGGCATGAGGTGCGGTGAACCGATCAATCGCCTCGACAACGATCCAAACGGTCAGTGCTAGCAGCACCAAGCCGTTGATGAGTGCGGCCAGGGCCTCGATGCGACCATATCCATACGAGAAAGCCTCCGTGGCTGGTCGACGCGCCAGAATTTGAGCAAACAAGGCAATAAGCAACGCAGTTGCGTCGGTGGCCATGTGTCCCGCATCAGAGACCAGGGCCAGAGATCCCGACCATAGACCGGTCAGCAGTTCCACCACAGCGAATCCGCCGGTCAGTGCAATCGCGACGCCCAGGCTTCGGACACCAATGTGGTGCTGCCGCTGGTGGCCGATTTCGCTGTCGAGTGGTCCGTGGTGATGAAGGCCGTGCATGAGACCAGGCAACTCCGTTAGGTCGGGAGCTCCAACTCTACCAGTAGCCCTCCGAGAGCGGCGCTTGGCTTGGCCTTGATCCGACCGTGCATGAGTTCAACGCACTGACGAACTATCGACCAGCCCAAACCTGTGCCCGGTTTGTTGGAGTCTACTCGGAAAAACCTTTCGCCCAGCCGTTGGATTTGATCGGGTGTGAGGCCTGCACCACTGTCTTCGATCCGAACAATGGCGATGGATGCCGTTTGGTTGATCGAGACCTGGACCCGACCTGACACAGGGGAGAACTTGATGGCATTGGAGAGTAGATTCGTGAGGGCGGTCTTGAGAATGGCCTCTCGATTTGTAATCGTCAGCACGTCTGGTGCCTCCAGTTCCACCTCAAGCTGCTTCTGCTGAGCCATTGGCAAGAGGAGCGCGACTTCCTGTCGGACCAACTCAGCCAGATTGATGCTTTGGATGTCGTCTGCCTGCAGGTCGTGTTCGAGTCGGGCGAGTTCCAGCATCTGATCAATCGCCCGCTTGGCCCGCTCACAGCCCGCCAGCATGTCGGCCAACAGGTCTGCGTGTTCGGAACCCGGTGTGATAATGGTCTGCAAGCTCTGGGCATTTGCCTGGATGGTCGCCAAGGGTGTGCGAAGCTCATGTGCTGCATCAGCGGTCAGCCTTTTCTCCCTTGCCACCAGGTCTGAGGTTCGAGCAAAGAGCTGGTTGAGCGCGCTCACCATGGGCATCAACTCGGTGGGTAGTTGATCGGTGGGCAGGGGCTTGAGAGCAGAGGGGTCTTGGCTCTCGATGGTCTGTTTGAGCTGCCGGATCGGCCGAAAGCCGGTGTAAATCACCAGCAAGAGCGCACCGCCCAGCAAAGGCAGGCCGGCGATTAGTGGGTAGAAGAGGGTGGTGGCCAAGGCCTCCCGCAGCTCTTCGGTGTGCTCCAAGGCATCTTGGCCAGGGAATAGGTGCGGTGCGAGCTCGTCGATTTCATGCGTCAGCTCGAAGTACAAGAATCCCATTCCACCGACCCATATCAGGAGCAGTGTGACCAGGGAGACCGCCAGAATTCGGCGCTCGATGCTGAATCTACGCATGATTGTCCAGTAGTTGATAGCCAACGCCACGAATCGTCTTTAGTGGGAGGTCTGGCATTTTCTTGCGCAGGTGATGAATGTGAACCTCGACCGCATTGCTCTCGATGGTCTGGCCCCAGGATGTCATCTGCTGTTCGATCTGTCCTCTGGTTAGGACTCTGCCCTTACCCAGGGCCAGCACGTGCAGCACATCAAACTCTCTGGGTGTTAAGTCCAGCCCCTGACCATCCCAGGTCGCCTCTCGTTTGGCGGGATCAATCGTCAATTGGCCAATGCTAAAAGCCGAGTGGGCCAGCCCTTGGCCCCTTCTGATGGCTGCTCGAAGCCTGGCCGACAGTTCGCGAATGTCGATGGGCTTGACCATGTAGTCGTCTGCACCCAGGTCCAACCCCTGGACGCGCGAGTCCAGGTGGTCGTGGGCCGTCAGGATGAGCACGGGTGTATCGACACCCTGGGCCCGAAGACCCGATAGAACAGTCATTCCAGTGGCCTGGGGGAGCCCAAGATCCAGCACGATGGCGCCGTACTGCGTCTGGGCGCCCTCGCGTAAACCAGCCTGCCCGTCTTGGACCCAATCCACCGCAAAGCCATTTTGTTCCAACCCTTTCTTCAGGCCGCGACCCAGCGGTTGGTCGTCTTCGACGAGCAGAACTCTCATGCAATCGGGTGGCGCAGGAGATAGACGAAGCAACCAGCTGCCGCCATGACCAGAACATAGCCCAGCCATTGATAGGGCCGCTCGATGGCGAGTGACTGAGGTTCGTTTTTAGTGCCGGTCATCATGCTTTTGATCAGGTTTTCTCTGTGGAGTATAGAACTGACCAGAACGCCCGCCACATGGATGCCAATGACCACCAGAAGGCCTTCTGCGCTGGCCTCGTGAATATCCGAGAGCCAGTGTGGTCCGACTTCAAGCTGGCTCATGACACCGGTGAGCACAGTGGTACTGAGCAATCCAATCATGAGCAGAATGCCGACCGCCCCCAACGGGTTGTGGCCCGTGTGGTGCTCGGGCTTGGCCCGCAGGATCGACAAAAGGTAGTGCTTGACTCGGGAGGTGGTGGGAAAGAAGTCTTGCCACCTTGCATAGCGGGTGCCCACAAAGCCCCAGATCAGCCGAAAGCCGATGACCATTGCAATCGTGTGGCCAAAGGCCGCATGCAAGACAGCCAGTCGCTCACTCTCGCTGGTGAGCCAGGCGCCAGCCACGCAGGTGACCAGCAGCCAGTGGCCCACGCGAGTGGGCAGGTCCCAGATTAAGGTTTTTTTAGCGCGGGATGCGAAGGTTGTCATCATCGAATCGTCCTTTGTCGGCTTGGGTGTGACAGGCTGCACAGTTAGAGGGGCTCTTGACGGCGGGATTGGCCCAGGTGGTCTGTGAGATGCGTCGGTGTTCCTTCTTGAACCAGGCTGCCTCGGTAATGCGGTCTTGCGGAGGCTCCTCGAGTCGCTTGGACTTGGTGGCGGCGTTGTCCATGAGCCAGCGCTTGATGTCGGCGGTTTCCTCGGCCGATAGAGTGGCGTTCAGCCCATAGTGTTTGTCGAGTTTGTCCATGATGCGACCCCAAGAGGCGGCGGGCAGCAGCTTGGGAGAGTAGGCGGTGTGGCAGCTGGCGCACTCAGACTGAAAGGCCTTGGGAGCACCTGCTGGCATGCGCTTCAGATCACCGTCTGCCCATGCGAGGGAGGAGGAGAGCCCGAGAGACACCAGGGTGGCGGCCAGGAATTGAGAGGTGAGGTGGGCTTTGAGGAGGGGTTTCATCTTGTGTGTCCTCATTAAAAGGTTCTGAGAAAGGCAATGACGTCAGCCTTTTCGATGGCTGTGCATTCCCGCTGTAGGACGTCTTTGCAGTTGCGTCGAAACCATTTCTCGGTCTGACGCTCGCTGCTGAATCGCTCTTTGTTAAAGCTGGGCGCCAAGGGATCAATCGGGCGTCCGGTAATGGTGTGTTTGCCAGTTACCGTGGGCTTGGCGGTGTGGCATGTGGCACAGGACCAGTCCCCGCCATGCGTCTTGGTGAAGAAGACCTGTCCACGCTGACTGTTGGCGGTCTGACCGGCCTGCTTCTCGTAGGCCTGCTGCATCTGGTAGGCGTCTGCAGCCATGGCATAGCTGCCCCAGATGGCTGCCGGCACGATGAGCACCAGCGCTATCGGAACGAGCGCTCCGAGCTTTTTCATGGGTGTCCTTTGAGGAGTGGTTGTCATGGCAATCACTCTAGGACTTGAATCTGAAGGGCGGCTTAAGAACGAGGGTGGTGGGTTAGGTGACGCCCAAAAGAACTAGGCGTATAGTTTTCCGAAGCAATATTGCAACGCAACAACATGCATATCTTTCTTCGAATCCTGCCCACTTTTGGTCTGGTTCTATTCGTCTTCTCGGGCGCCCTCTTGGTGCCGGAGGCCATCGCCCTGATCGGAAAGGATGGCGGGCAGCACGACTTCTGGCTGCCATTTGGACTCACACTTCTCTCGGGACTTCTCTGCCTGCTGCCGGCCATTGGCAAACAAGCGATGCCCGAGCTCAAGCCACGTGATGGCATTTTATTGGTGGTGCTCTGTTGGACCATCATCCCGGCCTTGGCCGGAGTGCCGCTCTACATCCACTTTAGCGATACCGGCCACCCGATTAGCTGGTCGTTCGCTTACTTTGAGGCTGTCTCTGGGCTGACCACGACAGGCGCTACTGTTTTCGTGGGGCTGGACCAATTGCCCTACTCCATTAACTTCTGGCGCTGCTTTATGCAGTGGCTGGGCGGCATGGGCATCTTGATTCTGGCTGTTGCCATCCTGCCCTTGGTCAGTGCCGGCGCAGGGTCTATCTTCAGGGCTGAGTCAACGGGCCCACTAAAAGAATCCAAACTCACGCCTCGTATCGCCGAGACAGCCAAGGGCCTCTGGGGTGTCTACTGCCTGATCTCGTTGGTCTGTCTGCTGGCCTACTGGGCCGGTGGTATGCCCATCCAGGATGCCTGGCTGCATATGTTTTCCACCATGAGCCTTGGTGGCCTGTCCAACCACGATGCGAGTTTTGGTTTTTTTAACTCACCCTTGCTGGAATGGATCTCGGTGGTCTTCATGCTGATCGCCAGCGGCAGTTTTGCGTTGTATTTCGTCGCGCTCATCAAGCGTGAGCCATTGCTGATTTTTACCGATCCAGAGTGGCGAGGCACGATTGTGTTGATGTTGTTGTGTAGCGCAGGGATTGCGGCCTTGTTGCTGTTTCGGGGGGTCTACACGGATCCGCTCGAGGCACTTCGCTACGCCACTTTCAATACCGTATCGATCAGCTCCACCACTGGCTACTCCACAACTGACTACAACCAGTGGCCTGTCTTCGCGCCCGTTCTGATGTTGTTGCTGTCCGGTGTGGCCACCAGCGCCGGTTCGACTGGCGCCGGCATCAAGATGGCCCGTCTGGTGATTCTGATGAAGCAGACGCGGCGAGAGATTCACCGGATGCTTCACCCCAGGGCGATTAATCCGCTCACCGTCAATGGTGATGTGGTCTCAAACGGGACGATCTTTAGTGTCCTGGCATTCATGCTGGTCTACGGTGGCACGGTCTTGTTTTTTACGTTCGTGCTGTTGCTGACGGACCTGCCGCTCGACACGGCTTTTAGCGCGGTCGTGGCGTGTGTGAACAACATGGGCCCCGGTCTCAACGAAATTGGGCCCGCTGGTAATTACGCCGGCTTCAGCGACTTCCAGGCCAATGTCTGCTCGATTGCCATGATTCTGGGGCGCTTGGAGATGATGTCTTTCCTGGCGATTTTCTCGATCGAGTACTGGAAAGACTAGACTTTATATAAGTTTATATAATATAATTGGCTCATATGAAAACGAGCCAATCTTCCGCCCAGTCTGATTCCGCTGCCCTCCTGGGGCTGTCCGGTCGAATTGCCAAGCGATTTCTCACCGACCGCATCACGCCGTTGATCGCATTGGCCTTGCTGCTGCTGGGGCTGTTTGCCGTCCTGGTGACGCCAAAGGAAGAAGAGCCCCAGATCAATGTGACCATGGCCAATGTGCTGATCCCATTTCCCGGGGCCACCGTGAACGACGTCGAGCAGATGGTCTCGGTGCCGGCCGAGCAGGTGCTCTCCCAGATTCATGGCGTCGAGCACGTCATGTCAGTGTCACAGGCGGGTCTCTCCGTCATCACGGTCCAGTTCGAAGTGGGTGTGCCGCGCACCGAGGCCTTGGTTCGTCTGTATGACGTGGTCAATGCAAACCAAGACTGGCTGCCCATGGGCCTGGGGACTCTGCCACCGGTGGTCAAGCCCAAGGGCATCGATGACGTGCCGATTGTGGCCTTTACCCTGACCAGCTCCCGAACCGAAAACCAGGCCTTACACCTGGAGCACTGGGCTCATCAGATTGAGTCGGACCTCAAGCGCGTGGCTGGCACCCGTGAGGTGAGAACCATTGGGGCTGCGGGCCGCACCATCCGCGTTCAGGTGGACCCACGTCGCATGGCAGCACGTGGTTTTACGCTGTCTGAGGTGTATGGCGTGCTGAGCACGGCCAACGCTGGCAGTCCCGTTGGGGAACTCTTGAGTGGCGAACAGTCGGTCGCCGTCCAGACTGGCCCCTTTATTCAGAACAGGGCCGATGTTGAAAATCTGGTGGTTGGCATCCGTCAGGCCGAGCCGGTCTATCTGCGCGACCTTGCACAGGTGACCGATGGACCCGAGCAACTGGCCCAGTCGGTCTGGTCTGCCCAAAAGACTGGCTATCAGGCTGGTGTCTTACAGCCTGCCGTCACGATTGCCGTGACCAAAAAGCCTGGTGAGAACGCCGTGGTGGTGGCCCAGAAGTTGTTGGCGCAAATGGACTCGCTCAAGGCCAATCGACTGCCCAAAGACATCTCGGTCAGTGTGAGTCGCAACTACGGCCACACCGCTGACCAAAAGGCCAAACAACTCATTCAGAAGCTGCTCTTTGCCACGGCATCGGTCGTGGCCTTGGTCTACCTGGCCCTGGGCCGTCGTGAGGCCTTGATCGTCGGGGCAGCGGTGGTGCTCACGCTGGCGGCCACCATGTTCGCCTCTTGGGCCTATGGCTTCACCATCAACCGTGTTTCGCTGTTTGCCTTGATTTTTTCGATTGGCATCTTGGTCGACGATGCGATTGTGGTGGTGGAGAACATCCACCGTCACCGACATCTGCATCCCAACAAGACCCTGCTGGAGCTCATTCCTGGTGCGGTGGACGAAGTGGGCGGGCCCACCATTTTGGCGACCTTCACGGTGATAGCGGCTCTCTTGCCCATGGCCTTTGTCTCGGGACTCATGGGCCCGTACATGAGCCCCATTCCGATCAATGCCAGCATGGGCATGCTCTTGTCGCTGGCCATTGCCTTTGTAGTGACGCCCTGGATGTCAGCCAAGTGGATGCGCTTTGACAGCCAGGCTCATGGGGCGTCGGGGCCTGATGATCATCAGGTCAAAGGTCTCTCGGCCAAGCTGCTGCCCCTGCTGCAGACCATCTTCAAACCTTTTTTAGATGAACAAAAGGGTCGGTTTGCCCGTTGGATGCTGAGCTTCGGCGTGGCCGCGGCCATCGCCTTGTCGGTGCTGCTGCCGGTCACGGGGCTGGTGGTGCTCAAGATGCTGCCCTTTGACAACAAGAGCGAGTTCCAGGTGATGGTCGATATGCCAGAGGGCACTCGCATCGAGAAGACGCAAGCTGTCTTACGGGCGTTGTCTGATCGGTTGATGAAAGACCCCAATGTCACTGATGTGCAGCTCTATGCTGGCACTGCGGCACCGATCAACTTCAATGGCCTGGTTCGTCAGTACTACTTCCGTCAGCAGCCACACCTGGGTGACATTCAGGTCAACCTGCTGGAAAAGTCGGACCGCAAGCTGCAGAGTCATCAGATCGCAGCCGGTCTGCGCGAGGACTTGGTGGCGATTGGCAAGCCATTTGGTGCCAACGTCAAAGTCGTGGAAGTGCCACCTGGTCCACCCGTTCTAGCGCCCATCGTGGCCGAGATCTATGGTCCAACCGAGCAGGGTAGGCTGGCCTTGGCCAGCCAAGTGCGCGAGGCTCTCCAGCAGACGGCACATGTGGTGGACATCGATGACAGCCTGGTGGCTGCAGGTCCCAAGCATTTTCTGGTGATTGACCGTCGCAAGGTCAACCTCATGGGCGTCTCGCAGGCCACAATCGTCCAGACCCTACGGGCTGGCCTGTCAGGCTTCGAGGCTTCGCACTTGCGTGATGGCTCCAAGTATCCCGTTCCAGTTCAGATTCGTCTGCCCGAACTTAACCAGCAGTCTCTAAAGGACCTGCTGTCGCTGACGGTTCGTACCTCTACCCGCGAGGCCGTGGCCATTGGCCAGTTTGTCTCGGTGGTCGATGCCCAAAGGGAGCAGACCCGCTACCGCAAGGACCTCTTGCCCATGAGCTTTGTGACGGCCGATGTCTCTGGCGGCAGTGACAGCCCTCTGTACGGATTGTTTGGCAGCCGTGCTCAGGTGGCTGACCTCAAGGGTGCCGATGGCAAGCCGATTGATGAATACTTTATTTCCCAGCCTACAGACCCTTACAAGGGTTACGCCATCAAGTGGGACGGGGAGTGGCAGGTGACCTACGAAACCTTCCGCGACATGGGCGCGGCCTATGCAGTGGGATTGGTGTTGATCTATCTGCTGGTGGTGGCCCACTTTGGGTCCTACCTGATGCCCTTGGTCATCATGGCGCCGATTCCGTTGACCATCATCGGTGTCATGCCTGGTCATGCACTGCTGGGGGCACAGTTCACGGCGACGTCCATGATTGGCATGATTGCCTTGGCCGGGATCATCGTGCGCAACTCGATTCTGCTGGTGGACTTTATTCGCCTTCAGACCGATGCTGGTATGCCCTTTAAGCAGGCTGTCGTGTTGTCAGCTGCCACGCGGGCCCAGCCCATTGTGTTGACGGCCCTGGCCGCCATGCTTGGGGCGCTCTTCATTCTGGACGACCCCATCTTCAATGGGTTGGCCATCTCTCTGCTGTTCGGCATCTTGGTGTCGACGCTTCTGACCCTGGTGGTCATCCCTCTGTTGTATTTCGTGCTGTTCAAACCCAAAGGAGCTTAATCATGCGTTCATGGCAAATCGTTCACGTTGTAGCTGGTGCTTTTGTCCTCTTGTCTCTGGGTCTTGGCATCGAAGCCAGCCCCATTTTTGTCAACGCCAACTTTCTGTGGTTCACAGCCTTTGTTGGCGCCAACCTGCTGCAAAGTGGTATTACCAAGTGGTGCCTGATGGAGTCCATTCTGCGCAAGCTGGGCGTGCAGGGCGGCTGCTAAGTCATCAAGTTGAACCGGATGTTGAAGTCCTCACACTAGGAGTTTGGTATGCGCAAGAGTGCTCTGAAGATGGGTCTCATGGGTTTGTTGTCGGTCACCCTGGTGGCGACCTCGTCAGCCGTGTATTCGGCGGATCTCATGACCATTTGGAGGGCTGCGCAGACCAATGACCCTGGCTACCGAGCCGCAAAGACTGATCAAAGGGCGGGTTTGACTCGGCTTGAACAGGCCAAGGCGCTCTCGCGGCCACAGGTCTCTCTCACCGGTGCCGCTGGGGTCACCAGCCTGTATAGCAGCACCCAGGGGGCCCAGTTTTATTCGTCGCAGATGGGCTCGGGCCCCTATGAAAAGGCCGAGTTCAACACCTCCATTTATCTTGGGGCGACCGCCAGGGCCGCCTTGGTGGCCGTGGCGCCCTTGTTTGATAAGACCATCGAGTCCAATGCGCGCCAGTTGCAGTTGTCGTCTCAGGTCACGGATCTGATGGCCGATGTCAGTCGCCAGTTTCTGGCGATTTCGGTGGTCGAGCGTTACCTAGATGTACTGGCTGCCCAAGAGATGGTTCGGCTCACCAGTCAGCAGCTCGGTGCGTTGGAGAAGACCCATGCACAGCTGGAGAGGCGTCTGAAGCTGGGTGACGTCAGTCGAGTCGATGTCGATGAATCTCTGGAGCGCATCGCTCAGCTTCGGGCTGAGCGTTTGGCACGTGAGTCCCAGCTGGTGGTCGCCAATCGGGCCCTGGCCGATTTGGCTGGCAAGCAGTACACCTTGGCTGGACCGGCCTTTCAAGCGGCGGCGATCAGCCGTCTGTCCTCTACATCGCTAGACCAGCTCGTCACTGATTTCAAGACCAGTCACCCCTTGCTGAGGGCAGTGGATCTGCGTCGCCAGATCAGTCTGCTAGAGGCCAAGAAGTATTCCTCTGGCCAGGACGGTGTTCGCGTGAGTGCAGTGGGCTCGGTGGGCTTTGACCGAGCCGAGGGCTATGGCGACTATGGCCATGCCAGTCAGACTTCGGCCAATCAGTTTGTCGGTGTCCAGGTGACGGTACCCTTGAGCACCGGTGGCTATCGGTCCGCCAAAGCACAGGAAATGGCCATCGAGGCCGATCGCCTGATGGACGAGAGAGCCCAGCGAGCCCTTGAGCTGGAGCAGGGCGCTCGGGCAGCGCACCTGGCGGCACAGGCCAGTCAGGTTCGTCTAGATGTCTTGGCCCAGCGTTTGGCAACAGCCAAACAGCGACTGGTCAATACTCAAAAGGCTTATGAGCAGGGTGCTCGTTCCACGCTGGAGTGGCTGGCCGCACAGTCCGCAGTCTTTGATTCCGAAGGTCAGCTCTACTTGGAGCGGCTGGCCATTGCGCGACAACTGGCCAGGCGTCAGGCCCAGGCTGGCCAGTTACTGGAAGCCCAGCTGGGGCAGCTTGACCAGTACCTCAGATAAAGTCGGAATAGGCTAGTGCTGCAGCCATCTCTTTTCTGGGCGCTGATGCGCCCAGGTTTTATTTTGATCACCGTGGTTGGCGTCGTATTGGGCAGTGCCATGGCAGCGTCTTGTGGCTGTGGCGTTAATCTCTGGCTGGCAGCTGCTTATGGGGTGCTGGCGGTTCTGCTGCATGCTGCCGTCAATGTTCTCAACGACTATGCAGATGCCCTCAGTGGCGCAGACCAGGCCAATGCCTCGGCGCTAGCCCCCTTCACGGGGGGCTCTGGGCTTTTGACTACTGGTCAGGTGTCGACTAATACCGCTCGAACCTTGGGCTATGGACTGTTGATGCTGGTGTCGGGTGGGGGCGTCCTGTTGATAGCCCTGACCGGCCCCGGCCTGCTCTTCATCGGTGCGGCGGGTCTGATCTTGGGCTGGGCCTATTCATTGCGCCCGGTCAGTCTGATGTCGAGGGGGCTGGGAGAGCTGGCGGTGATGGCCATGTTATGGCTGTTGGTCATCGGAGCTGACTACGTGCAACGCCAGACTTTTCTCTTGGTGCCCAGCGTGACGGCAGTAAGCTTTGCCATTCTTGGCTCCTTGATCCTGTTGGCGGCCAGCTTCCCCGATCGACAGAGCGATGGTGCGGTGGGTAAGCGGACCCTGGTGGTGCTCATGGGCACCCGCTTGGCGTCCTGGGTTTATCTGGTTGTGGCCTTGGAGGCCTATCTCTGGCTTGGGATTGGTATGGTCCTGCAGATCCAGTCTATTGGAGCGGCCTGGGGGTTCGTCTCTGCCCCACTGTCCTTGCTGGCGGCGGTCTTGCTGATTCGAAGCCATGATCGGCCAACTGCACTCAGAGCTCCCATTGTGCTGACGATCGCAGCCAGCCTGATCCATGGCCTTGCCCTGGCAGCTGGTCTGACCTGGGGTGGCTACGGGATTTAGAATCCCGCAATGGCAAGACGTTCAACTAAACAATCCAAGATCGGCATCAGCCGTCGACTCCTGAAATGGATGTCGATTCTGATTGTGGTGGTGTTGACGGTGATGACGGTCAGAATTGTCAGTCTGAACTGGGTGAACCCAAGCTCCACGGCCTTCATGGACGCCGAGCGAGATCGCCTTGCTGAGCTCACGCCACCTCGTAGCATTACTCACATTTGGGTACCGTACAACCGCATCAGCACCGCCGCCAAACGGGCTGTGGTGGCGGCTGAAGATGCGGCCTTTACCCAGCATGATGGGGTTGACTGGCGGGCAGTGGAGTCGGCCATCAAGGACAATCTGAATCGAGGCAAGGTGGCCCGTGGGGGATCCACCATCAGCATGCAGCTCACAAAAAACCTCTACCTGTCGGCATCCAAGAGCTTTTTTCGAAAAGGAGCCGAGCTGGTTCTCACTGGGATCATGGAACTCACCCTGGAGAAGAGGCGGATCCTAGAGATCTACCTGAATGTCGCTGAATGGGGTGTGGGCGTTTTTGGCATAGAGGCGGCAGCTCGGCATTACTTCGGCGTCTCGGCCGCAGACCTGTCTGAGTCGCAGGCTGCCTGGCTGGCATCGATTCTGCCCGCACCCAAGCGGGCTGATCGCAAGAGAGACGCGCCCTGGATTGCCCAGAAGGCTGAGGTCATTCAGGCGCGTATGCAGCAGGTGGTAGTGCCCAGATAGCCTGGCGGTGGGTGCTGTTGCACAATTCACAGACACACCGCACCGAATTGACATCACCAAGCGCTTAGCAACAGACCATGAACCAATTGGCATCGAGTAAATCTTCTGGGCTTTGGCCGAATTGTGGCTATGGCCAACTATCGATTAATGATCAAAACCAGCTGCTGGTGACCGATGCATTTTTAACCCACCTGATTCGGCGGCCAGAGCTGTCTCCGGTCGATACCTCCTGTCAGACCGAGCGGCTTGTTTTTGAGCAGTTGTGCCAGACACCGAGATCTAGCATCAGTCCAGAGACGCTCTCGAAGCTGGTCAATCAGGATATGGCGGATAACTTCAGGGTCTGGCTTCGGTTTCGGGATCGCCTCCTGGCCTCGCCAACGCTAGAAGAGGTCTATAAGGGCTTTTTTCAGGGAGGGGGCATCGATTTCCCTCCCGTGTTCGTCGATGACATCGCACAGGTATTGGTTCGACATGTGCTTGGCGAGGCCTGTGATTCGATGCAGGCCCGTGTGGGAGAGATGTTCTTTAGATCTCAGACGTTGACCGTTCACGAGAAGGGCAGTTTGATGGCAGCCGACAGTCTGACGCTCTTTGAGCGTTCGCAGGTGCCAGGCTATGGCGCGTTAGGGCAGCTACTTAAGAAGGGCGGGGTGACGGTTACTCAAGGTGATCTTGAGGTTCTGACTGCCGACAATGCCGATCGATACTGGCGTTCTACAGAGGCCTTCGACATGGCAGTGGTGCTCAATTGGGGGCAGCCGGCAGCCAAGGCGCTTTGTTGGTTGGTTGAGAAATGGGTGCGTCATCTGTTGCATGCAGAGGTGACGGTCAACACAGTCGGCGCCATTGAGGACGAGCAGTGGTCTTGGCACCTGGGGCTGGATGCCCAGTCGACGGCCATCTTGAATGATTTGTACCAGGGCAAGCCGATGGATGATGAACGGCTTCGGCGCCTGCTGGTCTTGTTTCAGCTTAAGTTCTTGGATCCAGCCGACATGCTTCCGAAAGTGGCGGGGCAGCCCGTCTACATGGCCATTGCGGCAGACGGGAACAATCGCCTTCGGATCAAACCTCAGAACCTTTTGATTAACCTGCCCCTGGCGCATCGCTCTTAGCCACTCATGATCAATCTCGCAGGTGGTCAGCCTATTCTCAAACTGTCTGTCTTAATCCTTCTGTTAACCCAGGTGGCATGCGTTCAGCGAAACCTGGAGTACAACTGTCAGGGCACACAGGAGACCGAGATGAAAATGACGCCGACTCGACTACAGCTCAATGGTGTCTCGTACAGCTTTTGGGAAGAGGCGGGGGCGTGGCGCGCTTACGCTGAGCCAAGCACAGGTGTCCAGGTTCGATTCAACCCATCATCTGGGGAGCTGATCCTCGCGGATCAAAAATGGATTTGTCAGAAATACGGGACTATGTTGGAGAAGGCACGTCCCTGAGAATCTCAGTGCTCTGGTCAACTTTTTGTGAGGGTATTAGCCATGATTCAAGCCAAAGCTGGGCCGCGGAATTTCGCAACTGAATTAAACAATGGTCGGCAGACCATTCAGGCAGATGTGTTGGTGGAGAAGGGCGGTGAGGATGCTGGCTTTGGCCCTCACGAGTTGCTAGAGGCTGCCTTGGCCAGTTGTATTCAGATCACTCTGAAGATGGGTGCCATGAAATATGGCTTTGACCTGGGCCAGACCAATTGTCAGGTGAGTCTGGACCGATCGACCCCAGAGCGCACGGTATTCGTCTACCAACTAAACCTGGATCCAAAGCTCTCTGAGGAGGAACTGGCTCACGTACGCCGATTCGCCTCCAAGTGCCCTGTTCGCAAGACCCTTTCGGCAGAAATCGGGTTTAGAGAGCAGGTTTAATCGCTGATTGAATCGCTAGGGTTGCTTCTGGCAGGGGTAGGGCCAGATGACCTTGGTCTGATCTGCAGACAGACTGCCATCTGTGAAGACAACAGAGATCGATACAGACTTCTCTCCCGGGGACAAGTTGGCGAGAGATTGAGAATCGATGGGCGTTTGAGTCCGATAGAGGGCAATCGGATCCATCCAGTAGCCGTCTTCTGGAATAACGTAAGACCGGGTCACTGCATAGCGGGGACTATTGGCGTGGTAGACCGCGTAGTGAATGGCCGGCCGGCGAAGATTTCGGCGGGATATTTTCCCGCCAACACCATTGCCAGAGTTCCCGGTGGGCCCAAGAACTTCCCCCATTTTCACGCGTTGACCGATTACCAGGTCTGGCATCTCATTGAGGTGGGCATACTCGGTGTAGGCCCATACGGGCAGTCCCGTTTCCTCCGGTGAATGGCGTAGCACCACCGTTCGACCCCGTGCGAGGCCATCCTGCTCACTGAAAATGCCAACGACAGTGCCATTAGCGGCTGCCAGGATGGGCACGTTAAAGTCGGCCGGGATGTCGATACCCCCATGGCTCGCCTCGCGACCCCGCTTCTCTGAGTAAGACATGGCGAAGGTCTCGTCTACACCCTGACAAAAGGACCTCTCCGGAAACGTGGGTGTCAGACCGGTCTCAATCAGACCCCTGGTCTGAGCCAGCTCTTGACCATCAGGGCAGCGATTGGAGCGTGTGATGGCGCATCGCATTTCACGACTAAGGGCATCGGGGCTGACTTTTACTTCACCAATCGATGCATCCATGGTGGGCGTACCCTGCGGTGCAATGGCCTTGTTGGGGGCTAGAACAGCAGAGTTTTCGTAAATCTTCTGGAACTCACCCAGGTCAATGCCACCATCTTGGTTGACATCCAGGCGTTCAAAGTTGCCCCGGCCAATCCACTCCCTAGAATCGATCTTGCCGTCGCCATTGGCGTCATAGTTCGCAAAGTATTCACCGGTCCGGTTGGTCGTGAGGGCGACGACTGGCGACGCCAAAAGGCCAGACAGAACTGCACATAGGACTACCGAGAATTTAAGACGAGCCTGATCAGTCATCTTTACCTCCGCTGTAAATCTTGGTTAATCCTAAAAATCTTAGTTCAAGTGGGTGTGTGAGAAGGAAAAACTCTTGGTTGCCTTTTTGCAGTGCCCCCCGATGAGGAGACGGCCGAGGCGCTCTCAGAAACGAGGTACTTCGAACCGGTGAACTCACCTGCACCGCCGAGGAAGCTGATGTTCAAAACATATGCTCTAGTAAGTCTGTAGCTCATCCTAACCTTAACAACTCCCTCATTGCACATGAGATCATCAAGGTTCCCAAAAATTTCTTCAAAACGCTTATGAAAAACTATCGAATTGCTTGTATCCCTGGTGATGGCATCGGCAAGGAGGTCGTCCCGGCTGGTCAGACTTTTTTAGAGGCTGTGAGCAAGCGACATACCGAGTTGGCGTTTGAATTTAAGAGTCTTGACTGGGGTGGTGACTATTACCGCCGGCATGGGGTGATGATGCCGGAGGATGGTCTTGATCAGATTCGTGACGCGGATGCGATTTTGTTCGGCTCGGCTGGTGATCCAGATATCGCTGACCACATTACGCTCTGGGGGCTTCGTCTGAAGATCTGCCAAGGCTTTGATCAATACGCCAACGTCCGTCCCACCCGAATCCTCCCCGGTATCCAGAGCCCTCTGCGGGGATGTGAGCCTGGTTCATTTGATTGGGTCATTGTTCGAGAGAACTCGGAAGGCGAGTACTCCGGAGTGGGTGGGCGCGCTCATAGAGGTCATCCCATCGAGGTCGCGACTGATGTGTCAATCATGACCAGGGTTGGTGTCGAACGAATCATTCGCTATGCCTTTGAGTTGGCCAGATCCCGACCGCGGAAAAAACTCACCGTGGTGACCAAGTCCAATGCTCAGCGCCATGCCATGGTGATGTGGGACGAGATTGCGGGGCAGGTGGCCAAGGATTTTCCCGATGTCTCATGGGACAAGGAGCTGGTGGATGCTGCAACGGCTCGCATGGTCAACCGCCCTGACTCGTTGGACACGATTGTTGCGACCAACCTGCATGCCGATATTCTGAGTGACCTTGCAGCAGCCTTGGCTGGTAGCCTTGGCATTGCACCCACGGGAAACATAGACCCCGAGAGACGCTACCCATCCATGTTCGAGCCTATCCACGGGTCGGCCTTTGACATCATGGGCAAGGGTTTGGCTAATCCGATAGGAACCTTCTGGTCGGTCGTGATGCTGCTAGAGCATTTGGGAGAGACGTCTGCCGCCAAGTCGGCCATGTCGGCGATCGAGAAAGTGACCGCTGACCCAACATTGCACACTCGAGACCTGGGTGGAAGCGCGACCACCGCTCAAGTGACTCAGGCGGCCTGTCAGGTCCTTCTCAGTTAGCCCTCTTAAACAAACCGACTGGTGAAGTCTGATGGAAAAACTTTTGGTAGCGATCTGTAGCACACCGAATATAGAGGTTGCCAGCGCTCTGTCGACATCGATTCTGGAGAGCCGTCTGGCGGCCTGTGTGAGCCAGCTTCCTGGTGTCCGATCTCAATACTGGTGGAAGGATACGTTGGAGACTGCGGAAGAGGTGGTGCTGATGATCAAGACCACCTCGGCCCAGGTAGACCAGTTGAAGTCTCATATTCAAGAAAACCATCCCTACGAGACGCCAGAGCTTCTCTTTATACCGGTGGAGTCGGCCTTGGATGGTTATGCCCAGTGGGTTAGGGCAGAGGTTCGTTAGAGGACTTTTAAAGCGGTCTTTGGGCTTTACCCGAAAAGGTCGTCTAACTTATTTTTTGCGTCTTCAGAGCTGCCCTTTTGGGCTTGGGTCTTTGGGTACTCTTCGGCAATTCTGTCCTCGTAATAGGTGGCCCTGTTGGGCGCATTACAGAGTCTTCTGAAGACCTCCTCCGGCACGGGCTTGTGGGCTATAACCGTCTTGTTCCGCCAGACCAGTTCGAAATGCCGGGAGGCAGGGTCATACGACACTTGGGTAATGTCGCCGGAGGTGAAGTTTTTCTTAATCATCCGAGGTCAGGCCATTGATATCTGATTATTGGTGGACAGCACAGGGTTCGAACCTGTGACCCCTGCCGTGTGAAGGCGCCAACTCTGGGGGTTATCAATAACCCAATGCAGTTCCGGCCCCTAGCAGTGTTGCAATTCCGAGGGCAGCAAAGACAGCCGCAGCGATGGAGTGAACTAGCTTCATCGGGATTTTGCTTGCTAGCTTGTCTCCCGCAAATACAGCGGGAACATCTGCGATAAGCATTCCTAGCGTAGTCCCCACGACCACCATGATCGGCGCTGTGTAGTGGGCAGCCATGGCTACCGTGGCTATTTGCGTCTTGTCGCCCATCTCTGCCAGGAAGAAGGTCACCAAGGTGGCACCAAAAACGCCAAACCGCTTGGCGATTAGGGTTTCCTCTTCCTCAATTTTGTCGGGGATCATGGTCCAGATGGCCATCCCAATGAAGGATAGTCCCAGGACCCACCTTAGGACCTCAGGGCTGATTGTTGAAGTGATCCAGGCGCCGAGAGCCCCTGCAAGCCCGTGATTCACAATCGTAGCCAACAAAATGCCCAAGATGATTGGGACTGGCTTCTTGAAACGAGCCGCCAAGATGAACGCTAGCAATTGTGTTTTATCGCCGATCTCGGCCAGGGCAACAACACCAGTTGAGACGAGCAGTGGTTCCACGGGATCTCCTTTCGGAAGACGATAGCTCAGAATGGCTTGTCCGGAAGGCTGCCCCCTTTGATTAAAAAGCCACGGCCTCAGTGGGCGATTGATTGGGCCGAGCGGTGCTATTATCAAACAATGAAAAAGCTGTGTGCCCTGGTTCTCACGATATTGCTGCCATTTCAGGCAGTCGTGGCATCTGCCGTTAGTCATTGTTACGAGCTGTCGGGCAAAGTTGTTGATACGCAGTTACAGGTTCATCAGGTGGCTGAGATGAACCGAGGCCTTGGCTCTCATGATCATCAACAGCTTCACCAAAAAATTCCTGTAGAGACTGAAAATGGCAGTGTCGAACACGACGGTAAGCAGGTGCAAGATTCCCATTCGTGTGGAACTTGTCACTCCGGTTGTGCTTCCATCGCCGTTTTAATGCCACAAGAGTCCACCGTCTCATCCGTGGAATCGGTTGAACCCGCCGATATCAATCGGCTTCAAGCACTCTCTCCACCACTAGACCAACCAGAGCGCCCTCAATGGGCTTCCCGCGCCTAATCGGCGGGGATCTGCTGGCTTTACAATAGTCCAGGCGCTTGCCTGGGTCCCCGCCCATTTCCTTTTTTTGATTCAGGAGAGTGGGATGGTTGCTTTACGTGGACATTTTTTTGCCTGTCTGTTTTTGTTCACGGGTCCGGCCTTGGCGGCCGACGCCCTTAGCATGGCCGCGATTTTTCAAAAGGCATCGGATTACCAATCTATTGATCGTGTGAAGGCTCTGCGCGAGCAGGCTGCAGCCGAACGCATGGCCAGTGCCAGTCGATTGATCGCAGGGACACCTAGTATCAGTCTGTCGCAAAAGTCTGATCGTTGGAACAAAGACGCCGGGAACCAGGAAGACGCGGTAGGGCTGACAGTCCCACTTTGGCGATGGGGCGAGCGCCAGGCGGCCATGGCAGCTGCGAGCTCTAGGTCCGAGAGTGTCCGGACGGAATCCGAGGCACACCGTCACGCGCTAGCGGGTCAGGTGCGGGATGGCGTCTGGGGCTACCTGCGCGCATCGCTTCGCGAACAGATGCTCAAAGGGCAACTGGAAGAGGCTCTCAAGACAGATGCGGACGCGATGAGGCGCTTAGGGGCGGGTGACATTTCGCGGGTTGATCAGCTAAATGCCAGGATGGCGGCGCAGGGCCTGCAGACTGAGCTCGTTGAACAGACGAATCGTCGGTTGAAGGCGGAGCGACAGCTTATTGAAGCCACAGGGTTGTCAGGAGCCGACATGGGCTTCGGATCCGATGTGGCGGCACTGAGTGCAGCGATCAATCGTTTGGCCGAGACGTTGCCGCGGGCGGAGGATCGTCAGCGCGCCCTAGAGAGTTCGATTGAGCACAAGCAGCTATTGGCCAGGGTTCGTCACGCCCAGGACCAGCTGCGTCTGATCCGGCAGCGCGGGTCTGGAAGTCCTGAACTCAGTATCGAGTCCACTCGGGCCAGATCCGTCTTCGGTGAGCCATTCGCTCAGACCACCACCTTGTCTGTTTCGGTGCCGTTCGGTGGGGGAGCCTCGCAGCGGGCCGAATTAGCCGATCTCGCATCTGACTTGGCCAACGCAGAGCAGGCTCTCATGCGTTACCAAAAGACGTTTGAATTTGGATGGTCTACGGGATTAGAGCTTGTCTCCCAAAAGCAGCGCGCTCGAGATTTAGCCAAGCAGCGCAGCCGAGATGCGATGGTCATTCTGCAGGCCCTAACCAAGGCTGCTGATGCCGGTGAAATTGACTATTTGGAACGCTTGCGGGCGGAGCGACAGACCTTTGAGGCTCAGTTGGCGGCACTCGATGCCGATGTGGACTATCACCAGACCGTCTCAGAATTCTTGCAATCGATCGGCCGTAAGCCAAGTGGAGTCAGGCAACCATGAAAAAAATGATCGTTAGTTTTGTTTGTTCCTTTTTATTGAGCGGGACCGTGTTTGCTGGTCCTGGTCACGACCATGGGGAATCCGCAACGCCAGTTGGGCCCGTCGCGGTAATACCCAAACTCGTGCTTGAGTCAGAGCTGGCCGAGCTGGTCGCGGTCGTTGAGGGTCGTCAGTTGCGGCTCTACCTAGATGGCTGGGAAGACAACCGTCCTTTAGATGCGACCCTCAGTCTGGAGCTCAATGGCGTCTCTGTTCCGGTTAAGCGTCTGGAGGCAGGATTGTTTGAAGCAGCCCTTGGCGAATTGAGTGCTCAGAAGCGCATTGGGCTGGTCGCGACGATCGCCTTGAAAGACGAGATAGACCTACTGGCGGGTGACTTGGTGATAACCCAAGACTCGGCCGATGCCCATGGGTTTCACTGGGAGGAGTATGCCGTGGCTGCATTGGCTCTCGTCTGCGTCATTGCTCTGCTGACTTTCTTGACGCGCCGATTCCAGGCAAACCGCGCTCAAAGGGTTACATCATGAAAAAATTTCAAGTTGCTTATCAGTGGCCTGTGATGGTTGTTTGGGCCATGCTTGCCACGCAGTCACCGGCCTTGGCTGGCCCCGGACACGATCATGGAGATGCACCAACTACCGCGGTGTCAGGAGCCTTTCCTCAGCGTCAGCCGGATGGTTCCGTCGTCATGCCGAAGGCCGCCCAGCGGCAGCTGCGCATTCAAACGCTGGTTGTTAAGAAGGAGCAGCGCAGTCCGGTCATTGAGCTGGCAGGACGTGTGGTGATGGATCCCAATGCCAGCGGCAAGGTACAGACGTTAATCACTGGGCGAGTTAGGGCAGATGAAAGAGGCTTACCCACGGTTGGTCAACGGGTCCAGAAGGGACAGGTTCTGGCTTACGTCTCGTCCGAGGTCGATACAGAGGGACGCTCTTTAGCGCAAATTCGATTGGATCGGCTTAGCAATCTAGCCGACTCAGTTCCTCGCAGAAGGCTGGAGGAAGCCCAGGCTGCTGTCGCCAACGAGGTGCTGCGGGCACCCATTTCAGGTGTGATTGCCACGGCCAATGCCTCGGTTGGTCAGGTGGTTGAAGCTCGAGATATTCTCTTTGAAGTCATTGACCCCAAGCGTCTTATGGTTGAGGGTTTACTCTACGACCCAGGTTTAGCCTCATCTATTGGCAACGCCACCATGCGGATCGGACAGACCGTTGTCCCCCTGACCTTGGTGGGAGTATCTAGCGCCCTTCGCGATCAAGCGCTCCCTGTGAAGTATCGAGTCAATGGTGACAGCGCAGTGGCGGTGCAGCTGAATTTGTTAACCACCATTTTTGCGAGTCTTACACGGAAGGTTGAGGGCCATGTCCTGCCGGTCCAGGCAGTCGTTCGAGGACCCTCGAATCAATCGATTGTCTGGGTGAAGCATGATCCGGAGCGATTCGAACCTCGTCTGGTGACGTTTACCCCGATTAGTGCGGATCAGGTGTCGGTAACTTCCGGCCTGCAGGACCGGGATCGGGTGGTCATCATCGGCGCTTCCTTGGTCAACCAGGTTCGTTAGGAGTCATGACATGTTTACATGGATCCTAGAGACCAGTCTTAAAAATCGGCTCTTCGTTGTGTTGGCCAGTGTGGTGGTGATGGTCTATGGGGCCTTCACTCTGTCCCATACCGGTGTTGATGTGTTTCCGGATCTCAATAAGCCCACGGTCACGATCATGACGGAGGCTGGGGGGATGGCGGCCGAGGAGGTGGAGCAGCTCATTACGTTTCCTCTGGAGAGTACGATCAATGGGCTTCCAGGGGTAGAAGGGGTCCGTTCGGTGTCATCGGCGGGTTTGTCCTTTCTCTACGTCACATTCGGTTGGGAGATGGACCTTTATCGAGCGCGGCAGTTGGTGGCAGAGCGGATCAACTCAATGGAGGAGGCCCTGCCCGGCGGAGTGGTGCCTCGGATGGGGCCGATTAGCTCAGTGATGGGCGAGATTATGCAGATCGCCATTCCGATCGACCCCAGCAAAATCTCTTTGATGCAGGTGCGGGAATATGCTGACTGGGTGCTGCGTCCCCGGCTTATGTCTATCCCAGGTGTTGCACAGGTCATTCCGATTGGTGGAGAAGTTCGACAGTTTCAGGTTCAGCCTGATACGGTTCGAATGGCCCGGCTCGGTGTCTCGTATGGCGATCTCGAGTCGGCTCTGAAAGGCTTCTCGGCCAATACCTCGGGTGGCTTTTTAGAACTCAACGGTCGCGAGTATCTGATTCGAAACCTGGGTCAGACCTCACGACTTGACGATCTTCGCAGTCTGGCGATTAGCGCACGTGATGGTCAGGTCATCAAGCTCCAACAGATTGCGTCAGTTGAGTTTGCTGCCGCCATCAAGCGGGGTGACGGGGGCTTTGGTGGAAAGCCTGCGGTCATTTTGGGCATCCAGAAGCAGCCGACGGCCGACACCATTTCGCTGACTCAGTCGATTGAGGCTGCGTTGGTCGAGTTGAAGGCAGGCCTTCCGGCTGGCATGGAAGCGCCAAGGGTCACCTTTCGGCAGGCCTCCTTCATAGAGGCCTCCATTAGCAATCTAAACGGCAAACTGATTGCAGCCTCACTGTTTGTAGCCCTGACTCTGTTCGTTTTCCTAGGCACTGTGCGCCCCACGATCATTGCCCTTACTGCAATTCCAGTCTCCATCTGCGTCACCGCTTTGGTCTTCGCGTACTTTGGATTGACGATCAACACCATGACGCTTGGGGGCCTGGCCATTGCCATCGGGGGGTTGGTCGATGACGCCATTGTTGACGTTGAGAACATCATTCGGCGTCTTCGGATGAACAATCAGCTTCTGGGAGCTCATCGATTGCATCCCGTGGAGGTCGTCCGACGGGCTTCGTTAGAGGTTAGAAGTGGGATTCTCTATGCAACCGTCATCATTGTTCTGGTCTTCTTGCCGTTGTTTTTTCTGCCAGGCATTGAGGGTCGTCTCTTTGTGCCACTGGGCGTAGCCTTTATTGCATCGACTCTGGCATCTCTGTTGGTGTCCGTCACCATTACGCCAGTCTTGGCGTATTACTTGATCCCGTCGATGAAGTCTTTGGATCACGGTGACACCAGGTTTCTGGCTTGGCTAAAGAGACACTATATTGCCGCTTTGAAAAAAGTCATGGCTGCCCCAAAGCGGGCGCTTCGGCTTGGCCTGGTTTGCGTGCTTGTAGCAGTTGCGGCAGTTCCGTTCTTCCCGACGTCCTTTCTACCGCCTTTCAACGAGGGCACTCTGCTCGTTGGCATGCGACTGAATCCGGGTGTGACGCTGTCTGAATCATCCGCCCTGGCCAGTGAGGCGGAACGTCTGGTGGCCAGGGTGCCGGAGGTGGCTTACGTAGGACGACGAAGCGGGCGGGCCGAGCTTGATGAGCATGCTGAAGGCGTTCATGTGAGTGAGATCGATATTGGACTCATCCCCAGTAGCGAGATGAAGCGGTCAATGACAGAGGTTCAGGCGGACATTCGAGATCGACTGAAAAACCTACCGGCGGCGGTTGCCATTGGTCAGCCCATCTCCCATCGGATCGATCACATGCTTTCCGGTGTCCGGGCGCAGATCGCTATCAAAGTCTATGGAGAAGACCTGGATCAGCTAAGGGCTCAAGCGGAGATGCTCCGCAGTCGCCTCGCAGGGCTTCCTGGCCTAGCGGACCTAGAGGTTGAGAAACAGGTGTTGGCACCTCAAATCAAGATTCGGGTGGATCAGCAGCGAGCCGCTCAGTACGGGCTGTCAAGTGCACAGTTGACGGGGGTTCTACAGTCTCTTGTCGGCGGGGAAAAGGTCACTCAAATTGTCGAGCAGGGACGGCGGTTCGCGCTTGTGGTTCGGGTGCCGGAGTCATCTCGTGGACCCCAGGGCTTGGGCAACCTGATGATTGACACGCCCCGAGGTCGCGTTCCTTTGTCTCTGTTGGCTGACATCGAGGAGAGTGACGGTCCCAATCAGATCAGTCGCGACGATGGTAAGCGGCGGATTGTCCTGTCGGCCAACACCCAGGGCCGTGCCCTTTCGTCGGTGGTTGCTGATATTCGGAGGGTCTCCTCAGAGATCAGGCTACCAGAGGGCTTTTACATCACGATTGGCGGTCAGTTTGAAGCGCAGGAGCGAGCCTCTCGTTTGGTAATGCTGTTGTCTATCGTGTCTCTGGTAATGATGTTCGTGGTCCTGCACGCGCGCTACCAGTCTTGGCGACTCTCTGCGCTGATCATGGCCAACATACCCTTGGCATTGGTTGGTTCCGTTATTGGCTTGGCCATTTCAGGCCAGCCTCTTTCGATTGCTGCTTTGATCGGGTTTGTCACGCTGGCTGGAATATCGGTTCGAAATGGCATCTTAAAGGTGAGTCATTACCTAAACCTGATGCGGCAGGAGGGCGAGCAGTTCGACCAGAAGATGATCATGCGGGGGTCCTTGGAGCGGCTGGCTCCCGTCCTGATGACCGCCCTGGTGACAGCCCTGGCCTTGGCGCCGCTCCTATTTGAGGCCGAGCAACCCGGGACCGAGATACTGCACCCGGTTGCCGTGGTGATTTTTAGTGGGTTGTTGAGCTCAACGTTGTTGGATTCGTTTCTGACGCCGGTGATGTTCTGGGTGTTTGGGCGCAGAGATTCAGAGAAACTCGTTCGTCAGTCAGAGTCAGGTGAGTTTTAATTATTTAAAAAGGAGTGTTTCAGAATGAAAAGAGTTTTCTTGGCAGTGCTACTGCTTGTTGGTGTTCAGATGTCAGTCATGGCTGGCCCGGGCCATGATCATGGCAAAGATCACAAACCCATGCACGGCGGTCTGTTTCATCAGGCTGCTCACGACTATGAGTTGGTGATCAAAGACGGGGAAGTACGCCTCTATGTGACGGACCATGGCAATGTGGTGAACTTGGCCGGTGCGAGTGCCAAGCTCACTGTCTTGGAGGGCTCTCAAAAGAGCGAGGTTCAGCTTAAGCCAGCCGGCGCCTATTTCTCAGGACAGTTTGCAAAGACTCCCGCCAAAGGGGCCAGGGCGGTGGTCCAGCTCAAGATTGGCGGCGAGTCGTCGACCGCGCGGTTCAAGTATTGACCTCGGTGCGCTGATCGAGATGTTTCTACTCGGTCGGCGCATCTTTTTTCAAATTGAATAGGGCTGGGTGGCTGCTGTAGCACCGGTATTGGAAATAGGTGCTTTGTAGATCGGCGGTCATTCGGAAAGCGCACGCCGCTACAGCGTGCATTTAAAGCCAATTCCTAGGTCGTCACAACCGTTGTAATTGACCATTTTATATTCGTAAAAATATATATATAAAAATAAGAACTTAAGATAAGTAAACTCTAGAAAAACTAAGAAAGGGAGATATGAAGAACTTCAAAAACAAGCCATTGCTGGTCGTAGCGTTTATCGGTGGGCTAATGCCTTTGGCTGCATCAGCGGCTATGACGGCAAAGGTGAACTGCGACCCCGCCCATGATGTTAAAGGTGAGGCAAAGCCGAATTGGAAGAAGCCTTGGGCATTTGAGATGAGTAGCGTATCCGGCGGCGACGGTGTCCGTCTGGCAAGAAAATTTGGGGACGGAAACGCAGTCATTTTCCAACTGGTCGACAGAGGTGGTCAGATTGAGGTCAAAGGCGCCTCCTACTCCGAAGAGAAAAAGGCCGACGGCACATCTAAATACGTTAACGAGTTTTCGCCAGTAAAGATAAATTCAAGTTCAGCCTTGCCGGTAACTTTTGAATCTGTTTACACGTGGGGCAGAGGCAAGCGCAATTGTTCAATAGTGGTTGCTGATTCGCAGGCGAAGACTTTGTCGGCGGCACTTGGCGGCGGAACTGCGCAACGTGACCCTCAAACTGCAAGGAACACCTCAGATATCGCTGTCAACCGGGGTGCCATCGCACAGAATGCGGGTCGAATCGATGCAAATAGCGGCCGAATTGATCGCAATGAACAGGGTATTGCGTCAAACAGGCAGGCAATCGGTGATTCAAATTCTCGTATTGCCGACAACTCCCGTGGGATAGCGGACAACTCCCGTGGGATAGCGGACAACTCCCGTGGGATAGCGGACAACTCCCGTGGGATAGCCGATAACCGCTCTGCGATTGGTCGAAATGTCGATGCGATCAATTCGACTAATGATCGAATGACTGCGAACAGAGCCGAAATGAAGTCCAGAACCACCACTATCAACGAAGGCTATGGCAACAAAGCTACCGGCACAGGCGAAGACTGGGCAATGTACAAGTCTGGTGTTCCTTTTCAGCAGAATCAGTTCTGTCGTTTGATTGGAAACTTTAAAGAGCAGTTTGCAAAGGCTCGAGCGGAAAAAAATCAAATTAAGGAAAACATCGCATTGCGTGAGAGAGAGCAGCGACTCGTTGCGCTTCTGCCGAAAGGGGCCTTCGAGAATTGGATCGTCCGAGCGGTAAGCGTAAAGCAAGCATCCGACGGCTCTGCTGCAGTTTTGTTTGAACTACCGTGCGACGTCGTAGTTGGCTCCTACGCATGTGGAAATACGGCTTCCCAGTTTCTGGGAACTATCGCTGAAAACTCACCGATGTATAACGAGCTAGCAAAGGTCAGCGTTGGCGACTTTCTTGGTGTGAGCGGACAGTTTTACTTCGGTGCCGGCAGCAAAGCCTTTGAGAAGAACAGAAGCGTAGCCTCTTTCCGCCAAATGCCTGCTGGTTCGCATTGCCAGGGTGCGGCGGCAGGAATCCAAGATGGAGAATTTTTCGCTGTAACTACGGTGAATATTTCAACTCTTAAGTAGTCTGTGCTAGAGCTAACTTTCCTCCTCTGCAAATTATGCGGAGGAGGATAAAGAAAAGGCGTTGCCATAGTAGGTTTCATCCAGTATTGGATGCACGTAGCGCATCACCATCGTGAGGGTTCTGTGGCCAGATATTTGACGCAGTTTGAATACGTTTCCATTCAGGCGGTCTGCCCAGCGAGAAAGTGCTTCATGCCTAAGGTCATGGAAATGAAGGTCACAGATTCCTGCCTTCTTTAGTGATCTAGTCCACGCCAGCTTTAAGGCGTTTTCCGATACTGGGAACACTCGACTCGACTGTGAATCATGTTGATTGCGAAGGACAGCAGCAACCTCCTCCATTATCGGTATCCATCTTGATGATCCGTTTTTAGTGTCTTTTACATGGAGACACCTTCTTGCTTTGTCTATGTCAGTCCACTCGAGCCTGAGGATTTCTGAGCGCCGAAGGCCTGTGGCAATCGCAAACCGGACAATCTGCTCTGTTGATCGGTTCTTTGGGGTTCCTAGCGACTTCAAAAGTAGGTCTTCCTCCTCGGCAGATAGTCGACGCTGTCTGCTAGCAGGCATTCTGGGTAGAGGTACCTTGGTGAACGGATTGTTCGGAAGTGGCATTCCCCATTCATCTTTTGCTGTGTTCCAAACATGACTCAAGAGGTTTAATTCTCGTCTTAGGGATGACGGCTGAATGCACTTGAGTCGTTCTTCTCGGTAGTCATAGACATCGTCCTTCGATACATCTCGAAGCCGCTTCTTGCCCAGCCAATGCCTGCTAATTGCCTTGATTCGATAAGTCTCTGAGTGGTGGCCACGCTTATAGGTGGTCACCTCTGCTCGATACTTTTCTAGTACCTCCGCCAGCGTGATTGATGTGGGTACGGACTGTTTTGGTCTAAGTCATGTGCCGTCGAGTTGAGTCTCGATCTGCCTTGCCCAACGCAACGCCTCGCTTTTCGAGTCAAAAGACTTCGCTAGCGATGGTTGGTTGTGTCGAGTGATTCGAGCCTGCCAAGAACTGCCTCTGCGTCGGATGGAAGCCACGGTTTTGCGTCTCCTGATGGACAGGCGATGGACAAAAACGCATAAGCCGGCGACTTGCGGCTGGTAAGTAATTGAATTGATTGGTGGACAGCACAGGGTTCGAACCTGTGACCCCTGCCGTGTGAAGACGCCAGCGGTTTTTGATTCCTTATTTTGTTCAATGACTTAGCCGTCCTCTAAGACGCTGTAGTTAAAAAGTAGTTAAGTCATGAGACGCGGGTTTCTCAAAGACCAGGGTCTGTCGAAGACCAGGGCCTGGTGGTGAGGTGTCCGGAAACAGGACGATTAGTCCGACGACTGCACTCCTAGCAAAACATAGATCTTTTAGAGGGACTATAGGGATCCCCCCGGGCGCGCGAGAAGCTCTGGACCTTCGACTTTCAGGAGCTCTATTAGATGCTGGGCGACGGGGGGGAGGTAAGATTCAGCGCGATACACCAAATCAAATTTTCTAGGCATGGTTGTTTCAGTCAGTGGTACCTCCCTCAAAAATGCAATCCCTTCAGGGTGGGTAACGTGTAGCCGAGAGGTAAAGGCTAAGAGATTTGTCTCACATATCAGGTTCGGCATCATCAAGATCTGATTTGTTTCGATTTGAACGTTTGGGCCGGGAAGGCTGTTTTTTCGAAAAACGCCCTCGATCCACTTTCTCGTGCCAACGGTTGGGGGCGCTAGAACCCAAGGGTGATTGAGGAGCGATTGCAGCGTTACCCGTTTCTCCTGAAATAACGGGTGGCTCTGACTGGCCATCACGACAGCTTCGTCCTCTAAAACTGTATGGCTGACATAGTCTCCTGTCTCCTGACTAGCAATTGTCAGAATCATGTCGACCTCTCGATCTCTGAGAAGGCGGCTCAGCACGTCATTTTGGGCGATTGTTGTTTGAATCTGTGCTTTGGGCGCATCACTGAGAATTTTTCTGCATATCGTTGGCAGAAAAAATTTAGCCAATGTCGGCAGCACGCCGAGCTTGATGAGGCCACTTTTACCCGTCTCAATGTCTGCGATCTCTCTTACGATCTCCTCAACTGATGATCGAAGCTTCTTCGCTCGGTCAGCCAAAACCCGCCCAGCCGGAGTAAGGGTTATCCCACGGCCGACCCGCTCTACCAGTGCCACTCCCAACGCTGATTCAAGCCGTTTGATGCAACTGGTCATCGCAGGCTGGGATCGTGAAACTAGGCTGGACGCCGTTCCTAAGTGCTCGGTAGCGGCAATTGCTTCGAAATATCGAAGATCTCGGGTATCTAAATTATTCACATTTTTTATCAGAATATTCAAATTATTCAATAGACATTATGAATTGTGCGCGTTGATAGTGCAAAAAGCCACACCAAAGAGGCTCAATTAAATATAGGAGACACAACGTGAAAAGACGCGCTTTTTCATCTCTGTGCGGGGTTGCACTCTTTGCAGCTCTTGGGTTCACCAACTCAGCGATTTCGCAGACCTACCCAGACAAGCCCATCAAGCTGATTGTCCCGTTTCCACCGGGTGGGGGTACTGACATCGTTGGACGGGTATTGGCAGATCAGTTGGCCAAGCAAACAGGGTGGAAGGTGGTCGTCGAAAATAAACCCGGCGCAGGCGGCACGATTGGCCTTGATGCCGCTGCCAAATCCAAAGCAGATGGTTACACCGTTGTTCTGGGGCAAAACAGCAACATGGCGATTGCACCATCTCTCATGAGTGCGCTTCCCTATGACCCGATAAAGGACTTCACGCCGATTACGCTGGTGACAGCGTCCCCCTTGGCGATCACAGTTGGAGCAAATTCACCATTCAAGACTCTTGCCGACCTTGTGGCGGCAGCCAAGAAAAATCCAGGGTCACTCCTTTTTGCTTCTCCCGGCAATGCAACTGTTGCGCATTTGACGGGTGAGTATTTCAAAAAAGTCGCTGGTGTTTCCTATAAGCACGTCCCCTATAAGGGCACTAGTCAGGCACTCCCAGATGTGATCAGTGGCAGAGCCTCTTTCTACATTGCATCTCTAGAATCATCCAAAGGTCCCGTTAAATCAGGCCAACTTCGCCCCCTTGCCGTTACATCATCCAAGCGTCATCCCCTGTGGCCGGATGTACCAACCGTTTCGGAGTCTGGATTTCCTGATTTTCAGGCTGGAACTTGGTGGGGGATCGCTGTCCCAGCGGATACACCAAACCAAGTTGTGGCCAGACTGGACTCAGAGTTCGAGAAAGTCCTAAAGACTCCCGCTGTAGTGGAGAGGCTCGGTAGTCTTGTTCCTCTGGGTCAGGGACCATTCTCGCGTGAGCTTGCTGCAGATCGCAAGAAGTGGGCCGGTGTTATTGAAGCAGCGGGTATCAAGAAGAACTAACAAGGTGTTCTCGCTGAATCTTCTTCGTGAACAGAACTTCCTATCGGGGGTTCTGTTCATGGCTATCGGAGCGGTTGGACTCATTCTCGGGATGTCCTATCCATTTGGATCTCTTCAGGAGATGGGTCCAGGCTTCTTTCCTCGGGTTCTAAGTCTGATACTCCTTGCTTTGGGTGGGGTGCTGATCCTCCGTGCAGTCAAATCTAGCGGTGATCGCGTCGGTGACTGGGGTTGGATTCCTCTTTCTTTGCTGTCCATTGCGCTGGTGACTTTTGGCTGGGTTATGGAGCATCTCGGGCTGATTCCCGCACTGATCTTGATGACGTTGATCAGCGTGATGGCTGGCGAGCGTGGAAGCAGGACCGAGGTCTTGCTACTTACGTGCGCTCTCTGCTCATTGGCGGTCCTAATCTTTGTGGTCGGCTTGGGACTTCCTTACCAACTGTTTCCCGATTTCTAGTTAAGGGCTGATATGGAAATCCTTAGCGGACTGGCACTTGGTTTTGGGGTTGCTCTTAGCCTAAAAACACTCGCTTACTGCTTCGTTGGTGTGCTTCTCGGAACGATGATCGGTGTACTTCCTGGTATCGGTCCGTTGGTCACGATTGCGATGCTTTTGCCAATCACATTTGGATTGGAACCGGTTAACTCGCTGATCATGCTGGCCGGCATCTTCTATGGTGCGCAATACGGTGGCTCAACAACTGCAATATTGGTCAACATGCCCGGTGAGGTGTCATCTGCTGTAACGGCTATTGATGGCTATCAGATGGCGAGGCAGGGGCGTGCCGGAGCCGCTTTGGCAACTGCTGCTGTTGCATCCTTCGTCGCTGGGATCATTTCGACTGTGATTGTGGCGACTCTAGGGCCACTTGTCGGAGTATGGGCTCTGGAGTTTGGGGCCGCAGAGTACTTTTCACTCATGTTCATGGGGCTTGTGTTCTCTGCTGTGTTAGCCCATGGCGATTTAGTCAAGGCATTAGCGATGGTAGTAGTTGGGTTGCTGTTGGGAATGGTCGGTACAGATGTGACTTCAGGTCTGCCGCGCTACACGCTGGGAATAACGGAATTGCTCGATGGAATTGGCTTCACGGTCCTCGCCGTGGGCCTGTTTGCCGTTGCAGAGATTGTTCAGAACTTGAGTTCGAATGAAAAGGTGGAGGTGTTTTCAAAGAACGTCGGAAATCTCATGCCAACTTGGCAGGACATGAAGCAGGCTATGTCCCCGACGCTAAGAGGAACCGCTTTAGGTTCATTCTTTGGGGCGCTGCCGGGAATGACTGCTTCGATTGCATCATTTTCGGCCTACATGTTGGAAAAGAAAATTTCTAGAGACCCATCGCGATTCGGCAAGGGAGCCATTGAAGGCGTTGCTGCTCCAGAGGCTGCGAATAATGCAGCGGCCCAAACTCACTTCATACCAACCTTGACGTTGGGAATTCCAGCCACTGCGGTTATGGCTCTGATGTTGGGGGCCCTAACAATGCAGGGAATACAGCCGGGTCCGGATGTCATGACCTCAAAACCAGAGCTCTTCTGGGGGCTGGTGGCGAGTATGTTCATTGGAAACGTTCTCTTGCTTGTTCTAAACCTCCCTTTGGTTGGCATATGGGCCCGTTTAACGCAGGTTCCCTACAGATGGCTTTACCCGGCAATTTTGATGTTTGCTGCAGTGGGAAATTACAGCCTCAACAACAGTGCAATGGACGTCTACCTGTGTGCGCTAATTGGCGTTTTTGGGTACATATTTTCACGCTTAGGCTGCCCACCAGCCCCGCTGATACTCGGATACGTCTTGGGTCCGATGCTTGAAGAAAACTTGAGGCGAGCACTTTTGATGTCCAACGGCGACTTCTCTGTCTTTGTCTCACGTCCCATAAGCCTGGCATTTCTTAGCGTGACATTCGGGTTGCTAGTTCTGATGGTGATGCCAGCCGTTCGGATGAGACGAAAGACAGTCATAGATAGCTCAGACAACGATTAACTAACAAGGGAGTGGGTGAATGATCTCAGTTGATGTGTTGCCAGATTTTGTAAAGGATTTCGAGCGAACTGAGAAGTCGCTGGTAGATCGGGCGGCGCAGTTTCCATCGTCAATTCTTGCGGATGTTGCAGGACGCAGAGGTGGGCTGAGCGGGCGTATCTCACCTCTATCGCCTGAGATGAGGTTTGCGGGACCAGCCCTAACGGTAGAGGTGAGACCAGGGGACAATCTAATGATTCATGCCGCAATGGCAATTGCAAAGCCGGGCGATGTAATTGTTGTTGACGGGAAAGGCGACTTGTCCAGCGCCTTAATGGGAGAAATTATGTCCCAACAATGCGTGGCGCTTGGAGTAGCTGCTGTTGTGATTGATGGAGCCGTCAGAGATTTTTCTGCCATTTGTGACCTAGGTTTTCCTATGTTTGCCGCTGGGCTGAATCCCAACGGACCAACCAAAAACGTACCCGGACGGGTAAACCACCCCATCTCAATTGGCGGAGTAACTGTGTCGCCCGGCGATCTCGTCGTTGGCGATGCGGATGGAGTCACAGTCATTGAGCGGGCCAAGGTCCCATCCATACTGGAACTAGCAGTCCAAAAAGTTGATTCGGAAACAAAAAGAATATCCGACATCAAGAGTCGTAAGGCTCTTAGACCCACGTGGCTCGATGGTGCCCTCAGAGCTGCTGGCGTGATAGGGCAGGGAGAGGCGCTTTGAGCAAGCCAGTGATTTTGGTAACAGCAGCTGATCTTGCACCAGAGGCAATGTCATTGCTTACTGAATTTAATGTGGTGTTCGCTGGTAAGACTCCATCTGAAGATGACATTGTCCGTCTTTGCGGCGACCACAATCCTGTTGCCATCATTGTCCGCTATGGAAAAGTCGGTTACCAAGCAATGGATGCCTCTCCAAATCTGCGCGTGATTTCAAAGCATGGGAGTGGTACCGATACGATCGATAAAGAAGCCGCAAACGAGCGGGGAATTCAGGTGACGGCGGCTGTCGGCGCCAATGCTGCAGCCGTAGCTGAACATGCTGTTGCATTGATGCTGGCCTGCGCAAAATCAATTGTTGGCCTCGATGCAAGGATGCGCGCTGGACACTGGGATAAGGCGACACACAAGAGCATAGAGTTAGATGGGCGCGTGGTGGGAGTCGTTGGCCTTGGCGCAATTGGGCGGCGTTTTGCGGCAATTGCACATGCAATGAACATGCGAGTATTGGGCTTCGATCCATATGCCAGTCCATTGCCAGACTACATCGAATTGGTCACGTTGCCGGACCTACTCAGTAATTCTGATGTCGTCTCGCTCCACTGCCCCCTGACTGATGAAAATCGTAATTTCATCAATGCGGGGACACTCGCATCCTTAAAGCGAGGTGCAATTCTCGTGAATACCGCAAGAGGCGGGCTCATTGACGAAGGTGCGTTGCTTGAGGCTGTCCGGTCAGGACAGCTCTCCTCCGCTGGGCTTGATAGTTTCCATGTGGAGCCAATGTTGCCGTCCCATGACTTTCATCAAGAGCCAAGAATTCTATTGACCCCACATATCGGCGGTGTCACCGCAGACGCCTATACCAAGATGGGTGTTGCCTCAGTAGGGAATGTGCTAAACGTCCTTAGGCAATCACGTACATCGGTCCCCGTTTAATCGAGAAGTCGGGGAATAGGGGCCTTAAAAGTAGTAAACAAAAATGTTAACTACTTTTGGGTCATGGGGCAGCTGAGCGACCAAGAGTAGGTCACTGAAAAAGCATGAATTTGGGTGGTGGACAGCACAGGGTTCGAACCTGTGACCCCTGCCGTGTGAAGGCGCCAACGGCTTTTGGTTCTCTAATTAAATCAACAACCTAACGATACCCAAAAGAGCTGTAGTTAAAAAGTAGTTAAGTCACGAGACGCGGAGACGTCACAAGCCAGGGTTGGTCCAGCAGCAGGCCCTGCTAGCTGAGTGTCCGGAAACGGGACGTGTTAGTGATAGCCCGACGAATCCGCCTTATTTGATTGTGCAGAAGGCCGAGGTCATTCAGGCGCGGATGACTCAGGTGGCGGTGCCGCGTTAGGTCCGCGCTTACGCTGTAGGTCGGTGCTGGACTGGTGGCATGCGCTGCAGTGTTCCGGTTAGCCAGATGTGGCAAGAAATGGCGATTAGGCCATGACAGGCCATGATGACCAAGGCCAGGTCAAAGTTGTGAGTCGCTGCGATCAGATAGCCGATGATCACCGGTGTGAAGATGCCCGACAGATTGCCAACTCCATTGACCACGCTGCCGGTAAAGCCAACCTTGTTGGCTGGTGCCAGGTCGGCGACCAACGTCCAGCCCAGTGTCCCCAATCCTTTGCCAAAAAATGCTGCAGTCATCAGGATGATTGCGATGGTGTCGTTGTCGGTCAGGATGCACGCTAAGAAACTAAGCGAAGACAATCCAATGCCGATGTAGATGGGAATCTTTCTGGCGCGAGTCAGGTTATGTGTTCGCTTAAGAATGGCATCAGACAACAACCCGCAGGCAAAGCCACCCACAAAGCCAGCGACTGCTGGAATAGCAGAGACGGCGGCAGCACGTGCAATCGAGTAATCAAAGGACATCACCAGGTAGCTTGGAAACCACGCCAAGAAAAACCATGTGATGGCGTTGATGCAGTACTGTGCAATCACGGTGCCACCCATCATGGGATTTAGAAAGACTGCCTTGAGATCATCCAGGACTGAGTTGGACTGGGTGGGGGCGTGGCTGAGTGATCGACTGTGCGTGATTGACGTAAGGGCCCCACCTGCTTCAATTTTTCGTCGTTCTTTGGCCGTTAGTCTGGGTGTACCACTGGGCAGCTGAAAGATGGAGAACCAGACGTGGGCACCGAGCAGGCTAATGGCGGCCATGCCGACAAACATGGTCGCCCAGCCTGCGTGCTCGGTGAGATAACCCAGAAGTGGATTTAGGACTGCGACAGCCAGATAGGGAATGGAGCTGAACACAGCTCCCGCTACGCCACGCTCAGTTCTCGGGAACCAGGCCGACATGACAACCCCAGAGCTGGATCCAACGGGTGCCTGGGCCACACCCAGCAAAACGCGGGCGGCAAGGATGATGCCGAGCGCGGAGCTGGTGAAGATCGACAAGCCAGAGGCTGCAACCACTAGACTGGTCAGGGCTCCGATTGCAATGCCGATGCCAATCGACCGCTTGGTCCCATGCTTCTCGACGATGATGCCCACTGGAATATGAGCGGCCACATAGCTCCAGGCGAAGGCTGATAAGAGCCATCCCAGTTCAATGGTGGTCAGGCCCAAGTCTGACTGGAGACTGGGGGCAGCAATCGAGAGGGCGGACCGCTCACCAACCGCAACTGTCAAAGCCATGCACAGGAGGATCAACGCCAGAAAGCGCTGACGGGTGGCCACCCCATGCCACAGGCGGTAGGACAGGCCACGCCGTCGACTCATTGCAAGGAGCCTTTGGCTAGCGGCCTTTTTGTTTGCGCCATTGGGCGAAGTTCACTTCGGTCTGAGGATCGGTTGGGGGATAGAGCCCAATGATGCTATCACCGGCGTTGACCCGCTCCAGAACGAAGTCTTCGAAGATGGTCATCTCAAAGGCCTCGTGAGCCATTTCCTCTGCGATGTTCGCTGGCAGAACAACGACACCCTCGCCATCACCGACCAGAATGTCACCAGGGAAAACGGGCGCATCGCCGCAGGCAATTGGCACGTTCATTTCAATGGGCTGGTGAAGGGTGAGGTTGGTGGGGGCTGAAGGGCGGCTGTGATAAGCCGGGAAGGGCAGCTCGGCAATTTCGGGAGCATCTCGAAAGCCGCCGTCGGTGACGATGCCAGCAACGCCACGTTTCATCAGTCGAGTGATCAGGATGGAACCAGCCGAGGCGGCGCGTGGATCCTTGCGGCTGTCTACGACCAGGATGTGACCGGCCGGACAAGTCTCGACGGCTTTGCGTTGAGGGTGCTCGGGATTCCGAAAGGCGGTGATGGGGTTTAGGTCCTCTCTGGCGGGAATGGTTCGCAGCGTGAAGGCCTCGCCGACCATGCTTTTTCCGTACTTACCGAGCGGATAAACGTTTTGTATAAATTGTTTGTTGAGTCCGCGCTTGAACAAGAGGGTAGTCAGCGTAGCGGTGCTACAGGACTCGAGTTTCTTACGGGCCTCGGGGGTAATAGTGGCCATACGGTCTCCTAAGATAATGTTTTATATGAACTTTTTAAGATTATAGGGTTTTTGCGAGCTAGGAATGGTGGGTTGATGCACTCAAAGTTTGTCGGTCTTATGTACTAATATATTAGTGTATAAGTTGTCTCACAGAGGGTGTAAGCCCCACTTTTTCTAACTATCAGGAGAAACAATCGATGAGAGCCCCGTTTAAAAAAGTACTGGCCTCGGCCCTAGCCGTTGGATTCATGACGTCATCGCTACCAGCCTTCGCCCAAAAACTAAAAATTCAAACCAGTTCCAACGCGAGCCACTTCTCGCTTGCTTACCTTAATGAGAACTGGGTTCCGGAACTTAAAAAGCGCACCCAGGGCCGTTGGGAGATTGAACTTCTACCGATTAAGGCCGTTGTCCCTCACAAGGACACGCCTAAGGCTGTTGCCACTGGCATTCTGGATGGTGATTGGACCTCGACCAGCTATTTCTCTGGCCTTGATCCTGCATTCGCGCTGATCGGTGACCTGATCGCCGGCTATGACACCCCCCAGCAGATTCAAGATTACTGCCGCAACGGTGGGGGTCGTGAACTGCTGCAAAAGCTCTTCGATAAATACCAGCCTGGCGTGACAGTGGTCGCTTGCGGTACCTATAACCGCGAGGCCTTTGTCTCGAAGGTGCCCATCCGCACAGTAGCGGACATGAAAGGTAAGAAGATCCGTTCGCCCGAGGGTTTGGCGGCTGAGGTCTTTAAGCGCGCCGGTGCTGCTCCAGTCTCGCTACCCGGCTCCGAGGTTTACACCGCTCTGGAAAAGGGCGTGATTGATGCGGCGGACAACTCTTCCTATTCAAACAATGACGCCAACGGCCTACACAAGGTCGCCAAGTATCCGATTTACCCTGGCATCCACTCCATGCCTGTTCTTCAGTTGACGGTTTCGACCAGTGTCTGGAAAAAAATGTCTGCCGAGGATCGCAAGACGTTTGAGCAGTGGTATCAGGACGCCTACGCTGGTCTAACCGCTGCGGGCGATAAGAAAGACAAGGAACTGGTTGCGCGTGACAAGGCCGGCAAGGACGTCACGGTCATCGATTGGGCGCAGGCCGAGCGCGACAAGTTCCGTCAGATCGCGACCGGCGCCTGGGAGGCCTTTGGAAAGGCTACTCCGCTGGGCAAAGAGGCCTACGAGAGCCACATGGCCTACATGAAGAAGAAAGGTCTGCTGAAGTAAACCTTCGGTAGCTTTTCCCAAGCCGAGGCATTTGTCCTGACCAAATGTCTCGGCTCCTTTATGTGTTGTTGAAAGGATAGGCATGGGTTCCCAGACTGCCGAGCTCGACGTCCACACAGAGCCAGATGACGAAAATACCCCGATGATGCAGCGACCCTATGGGGTCATGGACCACATCAGCCACTTCTGTGGCGTGGCCTCTGCGGTCATGTTCTTGGTGGCAGCAATCGCCACATTGTGGGAGGTGGTCTCCCGTTATTTCCTTCATGCACCGACTCAGTGGGCCTTCGAGATGACCATGGTGCTCATCGCGGGCTGTTGGATGTTCTCGTCTGGCTACATCACGTTGCGCCAGAAGCACATTTCCATCACCGTTATCTCGCACTCAGTTTCGGAGAAGAACCAGTGGCGACTGGCAGTGTTTGGTCACATCGTGGGCATGGTGTCGCTGTTTCTCTTGCTCACCGACGCCTTGGTCGAGGCCGCTGAGGCCATTCACCGGGTGGAGCGGGCTGGCAGTGCCTTCAACTCGCCCATGCCCATGTTGCTCAAGAGCTTTTTGGTAATTGGCTGCGGACTCTACCTGGCCCAGCTAACCGTCAATTTCCATTATCTGGTGCGCTCGAACGCAGCCCGAACGGCTGTGAAATTGGTGGGTGCCTTGATGGCGTTCTATGTGCTCAATGCCATCTTGAAGCACGCCTTTGCGGACATCAGTCTGTTTCAGACCATTGCCTCAGGCTTTACCCAATTCGCAGCAAGCTTCGACATCAAAGACACGTTGGACCTTCGCTCATACGGGCTGGGAGTGATTTCCCTCGCCATGGTGGTGGTCTTGGTCGCGCTGATGATGACCGGCATGCCACTGGGCATTGTGACTCTGATTGTTTCCGTCATCATGGCCATTGGCTTTTTTGGGCCCAAAGGTCTGTATCTAGTCTCGACAAACGCCGGTGGATTGCTTGATCACTACACCCTGGTTGCCATCCCGTTTTTTGTCTTGATGGCCTCTGTGTTGGAAAAGGCGGGTATTGCTGAAGATCTATTTGACGCGATGTCCATCTTTGCGGGCAATTTGCGTGGTGGAGTTGCAGTTCAGACGGTGGTGGTCGCTGTGATTCTGGCCGCTATGTCGGGTGTGATGGGTGGCGAAATTGTGATGTTGGGCTTGGTCGCCCTGCCGCAGCTCTTCCGCTTGGGCTATGACCGCAAGCTATCGATTGGCTTGATCTGTGCGTCCGGTGCGCTGGCCACGCTTATTCCCCCATCGATTGTCATGATCGTCTATGGCCTGTCGGCCGAGGTGGGCATCGGTGATCTCTTCATGGCGGGCTTTGTGCCTGGCTTCATGCTGGCAGCCTTCTATGCCATTTACGTACTGGTTCGCGTCAACCTAAACCCCAAGCTCGCGCCTACGGCAGCTGAAGTGGTGGCCATGACCGGGAAAGAACAGAAGCTCTCCAAGCAGAGACTGCAGGCTGTCTTTCTGAGCATCGCTCTTATCGGCGGTGTGATGGGATCGATTTATGGCGGTATTGCCTCGGTAACCGAAGCGGCCGCAGTGGGTGCTGTTGGCTCAATCGTAGTGGCCTTTGTGCGCTCAGGTTGGCGTTGGGACATCGTCCGCGTCTCTCTGGTTGGCTCGATGGCAACCGTCGGCACGATCATCTGGCTGATTTTAGGTGCGGTCTCTTTTGTCGGCATCTACAACCTGATTGGTGGCGCTGATTTCATGCGGTCTCTTTTCACGGGACTCGGCATTCCCGCACTGGGGGTCATTCTCTTGATGATGGCCATCTTGGTGGTCTTGGGCACCTTTATGGAGTGGATCGCCATCGTCTTTATCACTGTGCCGGTTTTTGCGCCGGTGGTGGTGACCTTGGCGCCTGAGCTTGGATTGACTCCCGATCAGGCCAAGATCTGGTTCGGCATTCTGTTTGTGATGAACATTCAGATTTACTTCTTGTCACCACCCTTTGGGCCTGCCTGTTTCTGGCTGAAGTCCGTGGCACCGAAAGACGTCACGCTGCATGAGATCTTCATGTCGGTGCTGCCGTTCATTGCACTGCAGGCCATTGGTTTGGTCTTGGTCGTGGCTTTCCCACAGATTGCACTGTGGCTACCTGAGACTCTCGGAAAGTAAAGGAGCTGACTATGGTTGGTCGTGAAGGACTTGAAGAGGCAGACAAATATGGCATTTGGGCCTGGGTCGCTGGCGGCCTGCTCTCGGCTTCGGTTGTCTTGTTGATGTTTGGGCTGGCGCAAGGGTTCGCATAAGACTATGGCTATGAAACGAACCAAGCCTCGTAAGCAGGCGGAGGCTTTTAGAAGTGCCCGTTGGATGGCGCCAGATGATCTGCGGTCTTTTGGGCATCGCTCCAGAACCATGCAGATGGGCTATGCACCAGCCGACTGGGTGGGCAAGCCGATCATTGCAGTTGTGAACACCTGGTCAGATGCACAGCCTTGTCATGCCCACTTTAAACATCGGGTTGAAGACATTAAGCGCGGCATCCTCCAGGCTGGCGGGTTTCCGTTAGAACTTCCTGCACTGTCTTTGAGTGAGAGCTACGTCAAACCAACCACCATGCTCTACCGAAACATGCTGGCCATGGAGACGGAAGAGCTGCTGCGCAGCCATCCTGTGGATGGCGCTGTCCTGATGGGAGGGTGTGACAAGACCACACCTGGCTTGGTGATGGGCGCCGTCTCGATGGGTTTGCCATTTATCTATGTGCCGGCAGGCCCTATGTTGCGGGGCAATTACCGCGGAGAGGTGCTTGGCTCTGGCAGTGACAGTTGGAAGTACTGGGATGAGCGGCGCGCTGGCACGATTACAGCAGAGGAGTGGGTTGGGGTAGAGGGTGGCATTGCCCGGTCTTATGGTCATTGCATGACCATGGGCACCGCCTCGACCATGACGGCCATTGCCGAAGCATTGGGGCTCACCTTGCCCGGTGCTAGCTCTATTCTGGCGGCCGACGCGAACCATCAGCGCATGTGCGCAGAATCTGGACGTCGAATCGTCGAGATGGTCTGGGAGGATCTAACCCCTGACGAAATCCTGACGCCTCAGGCCGTAGAGAACGCGGGTGTCGTCGCGATGGCGATTGGCTGCTCTACCAACGCGGTGATCCACTTACTGGCCATGGCCAGACGGGCTGGTGTGCCGTTCTCACTGGAGGCGCTGGATGCGATTGGCCGCCACACCCCAGTAGTAGCCAATGTCCGTCCGGTCGGCAAGACCTACCTGATGGAGGATTTCTTCTATGCGGGTGGTCTGCGCGCACTCATGAACCGGATCAAGGAGCGGCTACACACCCAGGTTCTAACCGTCTCGGGTCGCACCTTGGGTGAGGACATCGATGGCGCCAAGGTCTTTAACCCAGACGTCATCCGATCGCTGGACAATCCCGTTTATCACGAGGGTAGCCTGGCCGTACTCAAGGGTAACTTGGCGCCAGATGGCGCAGTCATCAAACCAGCCGCTTGTGATCCCAAGTTTTATAAGCACACGGGACCAGCCCTGGTGGCAGATGATTACGACAGCCTGACGGCGATTATCGAGAACGAAGACCTGGACATGGATCCCAACACCGTTCTGGTTCTGCGTAACGCGGGACCGCAGGGGGGGCCTGGCATGCCGGAGTGGGGCATGATCCCCATGCCCAAGGCTTTGCTCAAAAAGGGCATTCGAGACATGGTTCGTCTGTCGGACTCCAGAATGAGTGGTACCTCATACGGCGCTTGTGTTTTGCACGTGGCACCCGAATCTTATGTCGGTGGTCCTCTAGCCCTGCTCAAGACCGGTGACCTGGTCGAGATGGACATTCCCAATCGGACACTCAACATGCTGGTATCCGATGAGGAGCTGGCGGCTCGAAGGCAGGCGTGGACGCCTCCGCCCCCCCGGTTTGGTCGTGGCTATGGCTGGATGTTCACAAAGCACATCGAGCAGGCGGACAAAGGCTGCGATTTTGATTTCCTGAAGACCGAGTTTGGGCCGTCACCAGGCGAGCCAGACATTCACTAAGCAAGACTTACTAGAAGAGGATGACTGTGGTTTCTCCTGTGATTCGACTGGATGCTGCTGACAATATTGTCGTAGCGCGGACTGAGATTAAGGTTGGTACCGAAATTCCAACTGAGAACATCAAGGCCCTGGCCGATGTGCCCCAGGGCCATAAGTTAGCCACCAGGCCGATTCGGCAGGGCGAGCCCATCCTGAAATACAGCACGGTGATCGGCTATGCAGCGCACGATTTGGTGCCTGGGGACTACCTGCACAGTCACAACATTCGATTTGACGATGTCGAAAAGGACTACGCTTTTTCACGGGACTATGTGCCTACGGCTGTCTTACCGTTAGAACAGCGGGCAAGCTTCATGGGCTACCGCCGTGAGAATGGACGAGTCGGTACCCGCAACATGATCGGCATTTTCATCACGGTCAACTGTTCTGCCACGGTGGCCAAGAAGGTGTCGGCCTATTTTGACGAGGAGCGTTTGGCGGATTATCCGAACGTGGATGGCGTTGTAGCCTTTGTCCATGAGCAGGGCTGCGGTATGGAGATGAGCGGAGAGCCGATGGACCTGCTTCGTCGGACACTCAGTGGCTATATTCGCCACCCAAACATTGGCGGCGCCTTGGTCCTGTCGCTGGGTTGCGAGCGCAACAACCTGATGCGATTTTTTCAGCAAGAGGGCTTGAGTGAGGGCAAGACCCTCAAGACCATCACCATGCAAGAGGTGGGTGGTACCCAAGCAGCAGTCAAGTTAGGCATCCAGGCCATCAAGGAGCTCCTGGTCGAGGTGAATCAGCATCAACGAACTCCTTGCTCCGCAGAGCATCTGTTGATTGGTCTGCAGTGTGGCGGATCGGATGGGTTTTCTGGACTGTCTGCGAATCCTGGTTTAGGCAAGGCGATGGACATTCTTGTGCGACATGGTGGCGGCGCCATCCTGTCTGAGACACCTGAGATCTATGGCGTGGAGCAGACCTTGACCAGTCGGGCCTGCACGCCGGAGGTCGGCCAGAAACTGGTCGATCGAATGAACTGGTGGCTGGAGTACAGCAAAGGCCGTGACACCCAGATCAATGGTCAAGTGTCGCCTGGCAACAATGCGGGCGGTCTGGCTAACATTCTGGAGAAGAGTCTTGGTGGCGCCAAAAAGGCAGGGTCTACCGGCCTGATGGAAGTCTACAAGTACGCCGAGCAGGTCAAGCAAAAGGGTTTCGTGTTTATGGACACGCCGGGCTATGACCCTGTCTCCGCCACAGGCCAGATTGCTGGCGGTGCGAACTTGATCTGCTTTACCACCGGTCGAGGCTCTTGTTTCGGTTCTTATCCGGCACCCACGATCAAGCTGGCTTCGAATACGCCCATGTACCAACGCATGATCGGTGATATGGATATTAACTGTGGGCCGGTGATCGATGGCGAGAAGACACTCGATCAGATTGGCCAAGAGATCTTTGAGTTGATTCTTCGGACAGCCTCAGGGGAAAAGACCAAGAGTGAGGCGCTGGGCGTCGGTGAGGAGGAGTTCTGCCCATGGCCCATTGGAGTGTTGGGCTAGACGCGTGTCCATGACCTTACTGCCTCGAGCTACCACCTATAGAAGGGTCAATACGGCCGAGCAGGTCTTCGAGATTCTCCGAGACCGGATTATCAAGCTCGATTTGAAGCCTCATGAGGTTCTTTCACGGGTAGGGCTCGCTGAAGAGTTTGGGGTCAGTCAGACACCGGTTCGAGAAGCTTTGCTGAAGTTAGAGGTGATGGGGCTCGTCGATGTCTATCCACAGTCTCGCACCGAAGTTTCTCCCATTAATGCCGTCAAGATCCGAGAGGTGCAGTTCATGCGCCGGGCGCTGGAGACCGAGGTCTGCATGAAGCTGGTCGATGTCTTGAACGCCGCTGGTGCGGCGGAGCTGAAGTCCATACTGGACGCTCAGGAGGCGGTCATTGATGACGACAGCAAGATGGGCCTGTTTATGCAACTCGACAAAGACTTTCACAGCAAATTGTTTGAGCTAGTCGGGCAAACAAGCTTGAATGACCTTGTCCAGGAGCACAGTGTTCACTTGGACCGCATGCGTATGTTGCAACTGCCTCTTCAGGGCAAGCGTCAAAGCATTCTGGCGGAGCATCGTGAGGTCCTAGCGGCGGTTCTGAGTAAGGACAAGATGCGGGTCATGAATGCGGTTCGAGATCACCTTACCAGCAAGTCCCAAGCCGTCAGCACGCTCATGGCCAACTTCCCTGAGTATTTTTAGAAAAGGATGTCGATAGTGAAACTAGTTGATCAGGCTGTCTCATCGGCTGTTGAGGCTCATAAAAAAAGGGCGCTTGGGTCTAGAGCGAATCGAGTCGCTCTGCTCAATGGCCTGGCCGATGCTTTGGATGCAACCGCCGCTGAGTTGATTGCAATCGCCGATAGCGAGACTCATCTGGGTGTGCCACGCCTGACGGGCGAGGTGGCCCGCACCGGTTTTCAGCTTCGGATGTTTGCAGATTTGGTGAGCCAGGGTCAGTTGGACAGCGTGCTGGTGAACCCTGCCGTCGCAGGTCCTCCCCCAGTTGGCCATCCGGCACTCATCCGTGATTACGAGTCACTGGGTCCGGTTGCTATGTTTTCAGCCAGTAACTTTCCCTTTGCCTTTTCGGTTCTGGGTGGAGATACCGCCTCCGCCTTGGCGGCCGGCTGTCCAGTGGTGGTCAAGGGCCACCCCGGTCACCCAAAGCTCACCGAGCGCACGGTTGAGATGGCCCAGTCCGTCGTTGCAGCCCAAGGCCTGCACCCAGGGGTATTTGGCCTGGTGACCGGTGAAGGAGTCGAGGTGGGGCAGTCCCTGGTCGATCACCCCCAGATTGCGGCTGTGGCCTTCACGGGTTCCGTGCACGGTGGCTTGGCGCTGTGGGCTCGATGCAACGCACGTCCCCGGCCCATTCCCTTCTTTGGGGAGTTGGGCTCTATTAACCCGATTGTGGCGCTCGAGGCCGCATTGGAAAAAGACTCTCAGGCGCTGGCCGAGACTCTGGCCGGTTCCATCACGCTGGGTTGTGGCCAGTTCTGTACAAGTCCCGGGATCGTCTTCCTACCTTCAGGGGCTTTAGGTGATCAGTTCGCCGTCCAATTGAAGGCTGCCCTGGCCAAGGCGTCTACGCATGCGATGCTTCACCAGGGCATTCAGGCCCAGTACGACAAGCGTATTTCTCAGGTTCGGGCTGCTGGTGTTCAAACTCTCGTTGAGCCACGTGACGGTTGTCAGGCGTATGTCGCCCAGACCAATTTAGCCACCTTTATGGCGAGCAAGACCTTACAAGAAGAAGTCTTTGGGTCAGCCTGTCTGTTGGTTCAGGTGGACTCGGCCGATCAGGTCTGCCAGGGTTTGCATGCCGTCGGAGGAAGCTTAACGGTCACGCTCTGGGGGGCTGACTCACCGACGAACGGTGTAGATCAGATTCTGCGTGTGGCACGTCAGATCGCAGGTCGCGTGTTGTTTGCCAGTGTTCCTACTGGTGTGGCAGTGGCTGCTGGTCAACACCACGGTGGTCCATTTCCCTCGTCCACCATGCCGTCGACCACCTCGGTAGGGCCGGACGCCATGATGCGTTTTCTTAGGCCGGTGTGTTTACAAGATGCCCCACAGTGGGTTCAGGAGAGTCTCCATGCGTAAAAACGGATTAAGAGAGTTGTGGTCCAAGGATCAGGCCGCAGTCAACGGCTGGTTGGCCATTCCGAACAGCTTCTCTGCAGAGGTTATGGCTCACCAGGGTTGGGACAGCTTGACCATTGATATGCAGCACGGAGTGATCGACGAGGCCGCTCTGGTTCAGATGCTGCAAGCCATTAGCACGACTGACGTGACCCCCGTTGTCCGTGTTCCCTGGTTAGCGCCTGGGATCATCATGAAGGCTCTGGACATGGGTGCTTATGGGGTGATCTGTCCCATGGTGAACTCCCGTGAGGATGCGCAGAAGTTTGTGGAGTACACCAGCTATGCCCCCATGGGAGCCCGAAGCTTTGGGCCAGTGCGTGCCCTGCTCTATGGTGGCGCCGACTACCCGGAGAAAGCCAATCAGACTATTGTTCGGTTCGCCATGATTGAGACCAAGCAGGCGTTGGATCGACTCGATGACATTTTGTCGGTTGAGGGGCTCGACGCCATCTACATCGGGCCATCTGACCTCTCCTTGTCGCTCGGTTGTCGCCCAGTCTTTGATGATGTCGATCCCTTAGCTGCGCAGGCCATTGATCACATCCTTGAGAGGGCCAAGGCGCACGGGTTGGTTGCGGGTATTCATAACGGACGCGTTGATGTCGCCCAGGCTCGGGTTGCCAAGGGCTTTCGTTTCGTCACAGTAGGATCCGATGCCCGACTCATGGCCGCCGGTGCGTCCTCTGTGGTCTCCCAGATGCGGACCAAACCGGGCCAGACCGCTGCTGGTTACTAATGTTCACTCACAGGAGGGTGGATTGAGTGCGTTAAGCGGGGGTCAGCTGGTGGTCCAGGCCCTGTTGACGCAGGGTGTGGAGAGAATCTACGGCGTACCGGGTGAGAGTTATCTGCCTGTCTTGGATGCCTTACATGACGTTCAAGACCAGATTGATTTGGTGGTCTGTCGTCACGAAGGCGGTGCAGCCAACATGGCGGATGCCCATGGCAAGCTGACCGGTCAACCAGGCGTCTGTTTTGTCACTCGCGGCCCCGGAGCGACCAATGCCTCTATCGGGGTTCATACCGCATATCAAGATTCCACACCGATGGTCCTGTTTATCGGCCAGGTCGGCAGCGACTTTGTCGAGCGAGAGGCTTTTCAAGAGGTCGATTACCGACGCATGTTTGGGCCCATGACCAAGTGGGTTGCCCAGATTGACCGGGCAGACCGGGTCGCTGAAATGGTGGCCCACGCCTTTCAGCTTGCTGTGTCTGGGCGGCCGGGACCGGTCGTCTTGGCTTTGCCAGAAGACATGCTTCGGTCTGTCGCTGGCTCGGTTGCGACGCGTCGTTATCAAGTCCACGGTGCCGCGCCTCGGGCAACAGACCTCGACACGCTTCAAACGATGCTGTCATCGGGGCGGCAGCCCGTGATACTGGTTGGCGGTGGTGGCTGGAACGCCAAAGCCTGCCAGCAGGTGACGGACTTTGCCGAACAGCATCAGATCGCGCTGGTGAGTTCTTTTAGGGCGCAGGACCTCATCGACAATCGCTCAAAGTCCTACATTGGTCATCTTGGTATTGGTGCACCGAAATATCTGGTCGACTATGTTCAGAACGCCGACCCACTGTTTGTCTTGGGGGCTCGCCTTGGCGAGATGACCACCAATGGCTACGAGCGGGTTCGGTGTCCTGTGCCGGAGCAGCCCTTGGTTCATGTTTACCCCTCACCAGACGAACTGGGCCGTGTCTATCAGGCTGATTTGATGATTCAGGCGGGTATGCCAGAGATAGCAGGGGCTTTGGGCACTTTGAGGGTGCCCTCTGGTTCGGAACGGTCAGGGCCACTGGCTGCGGCTCGCCAGACCTTCGAGGTCGACAGTACACCACCATTGGCCACCGACCAATTGGATCTAGGTGTTGCGATTGGTCTGATGCAGAGACGTCTACCCAAAGACACGATCATCACCAACGGCGCGGGTAACTATTCCGGCTGGGTCCATCGATACTGGTCTTATGGTGGCTTTCGAACCCAGTTGGCGCCGACCAGTGGTGCCATGGGCTATGGGCTACCCGCTGCGATTGCTGCTAAGTTGACCCATCCCGACCGGGCGGTGGTTTGTTTTGCAGGAGATGGCTGCTTTTTGATGACCGCTCAAGAGTTGGCAACCGCGGTGGCTAGACAACTAGAGCTTTTGATCGTGGTAGTGAATAACGGCAGCTACGGCACGATTCGAATGCACCAAGAGCGAGACTACCCAGGGCGGGTCAGTGGGACAGGTCTTCACAACCCCGACTTTGCAGCCTTTGCCAGGGCTTTTGGGGCGCATGGTGAGTTGGTCAAGACCATGGCGGAGTTTGAGCCCGCTTTGGAGAGATGTCTTCAGGCAAGGGGCCCAGCACTCATAGAGCTACAGACCGATGTTCGGCGTATTACCAGCCGGGCTTCTTTATAGGGGTTGTCGTTGAACGAATTGCGAGAGAGCCTGATTCAACTGCCATCTGGCGCTGAGCTGACGACCTTCCAGATTGGCGAGGGACCTGACTTGGTCTACTTGCCGGGCTCCAATGTGGATTTTCGGCTGCGCCGAGCAGTGTTTTCAAGTGTTTTGGTCAAAGCCTTTCGGGTGACCACCTTTGAGTACCGTGGCTTGGCTCGCTCCAAGGGCCCCGATGGTCACTGGCGAATGGTGGATTTTTCTGATGATGTGGTGGGTGTGATGGATGCCCTAGGGCTTCATCGAGCTGACTTAATCGGTGAATCTTTCGGTGCCATGGTGGCTCAGTGGGCTGTGTTGGCAAACCCGGATCGATTCAACCGAGTTGCTTTGGCCTGTGGATCTGCGGGCGGGGCAGCAGGACAGTCATTCCCCTTTCATGAATGGTTGGATAAATCTGCCGAAGAGCGAGCCAGACAGGTGCTGCTTCACATCAATGTGGGAAACCAAGACATCGCTGCAAATGATCCGCAGAGGTTCGATCAAATGGTGGCTGGCCGCGTTCAGTTTGAGCAGGCTTTTCTCGCCGGCCTCGCGCAGGCGGATGGCTATCGCCGGCTCCTGCAGGCTAGGGCAGAGCATGACTGTGCAGAACGTCTGAATACGCTTACTCACCAGACCTGGGTCATGGGGGGAAGAGAGGACGGCATCGCGCCAGTTCCCAATCAGGAGCGCCTAGCAGCCTTGATGCCCGTAGCTAAGCTTCGGTTGTTCTCTGGCGGCCATGACTTCTTGTGGGCTGGTCCAGAGCCGATCGGTTTTTTGATCAAAGAGTGGGGATAAATCCGGATTTGAGTGGTGGACAGCACAGGGTTCGAACCTGTGACCCCTGCCGTGTGAAGGCAGTGCTCTACCACTGAGCTAGCTGTCCAGCTGACTGACTAGATCCCCATTATTTCACATTGGCCAAAGACCGAGCGCCAGCTTGCCCAACAACACCAAGACCAGGGCCGACAGGAAGCCCTTGAGCCATCGCCGGTAGGTCTCCACCGGGGTGCGCTCCCGCTTGCGGACGCCAAAGTTACACAGCCAAATGCAGACCGGCGCCATGATCAGGCCGGGAATCCATTCCGGCAGGGTGACAGCCGCATTGGCCGCGCCGCCAATCGACAGGGTGATGACATGGACCACCTTGCCTGAGAAAAAGCACAAGTTGATCACCTGGACGATTAGGTTAGGGGCATAGCCCGCAATCAAGAAGAAGACCAGCAGAAAGGGCGCCCCCATGTTGATGGACGTCTCGGTATTGCCAGCTAGGAAGGCGAAAAAGGCCGCCGCGGGCATCACCCAGGGCTTGGGCAGATGAACGTGGCTCTTCTTCAGGGTGTCGATCGAGAGAAACAGGATCAGCACCAAGACGATGATCATCAGCAGGGCCTGCTGAGGGAGCGTCTGGAAGAGCCAGGCACCACTGACCCCGCCGATCATCATGAAAACCGGCATAAACCAATGCCGCCCCAGGCTCTGCTTGAGCCCGCCGCCAAAAAAAGCCAGGCGGGCTGACAGGAAGAAGGCTGGGGGCACCGTGACCACCATGGCGGTTCGCAGGTCGATGAACAGGACCAGTAGTGGCATGGCCACAGAGACAAAGCCCAGGCCCAGCAGGCCATGGAAATAGGCGGCTGCCAGGGTCACCCCAAAGGCCCAGGCCAGCTGGCCTGTGTTGATCTGGGAAAGAAGAAGGTCCATGGTCTCGCTACACTTGTCAGATGAGCACTATAAATCGCCCGGTTCGGACCCGTTTTGCCCCCAGTCCCACCGGTTATCTGCACGTGGGTGGCGCCCGAACCGCACTCTACTGCTGGGCATTTGCCCGGCATCACAAAGGTCAGTTCATTCTGCGGGTCGAGGACACCGACCTAGAGCGCTCCACGCCCGAGGCGGTAAAGGCCATACTGGATGGCATGGCCTGGCTGGGCTTGAACCCAGACGAGGGCCCGTTCTATCAGATGCAGCGCATGGATCGGTACCGAGCGGTCATCGATGACATGCTGGCCAAAGGCTTGGCCTACCGTTGCTATTGCAGCCCAGCGGAGCTCGATGCCATGCGCGAACAGCAGCGGGCAGCAGGCCTCAAGCCCCGTTACGACGGCCGTTGGCGGCCGGAGAACGTCGCGAAGAAGGGCCTCGTGCCACCAGAGGGTGTCAAACCCGTGATTCGGTTCAAGAACCCAACCGATGGCGCTGTGAGCTGGGAAGATGGCGTCAAAGGTCGCATCACCATCTCCAATGAAGAACTCGACGACCTGATCATCGCCCGTGGAGACGGTACCCCCACCTATAACTTCTGTGTGGTGGTCGACGACGTCGAGATGCAGATCAGCCATGTCATTCGCGGCGATGACCACATCAACAACACCCCTCGCCAGATCAACATCATTCGGGCCCTGGGGGCCCAGGTGCCCGAATACGCCCACCTGCCCATGATCCATGGTCCGGACGGCGAGAAGCTCTCCAAGCGTCACGGTGCAGTCTCGGTCATGCAATACGACGACCATGGTTACCTGCCAGAGGCCTTGCTGAACTACCTGGCTCGCCTTGGCTGGAGCCACGGCGATGACGAGATCTTTTCCATGGACCAGTTTATCGACTGGTTTGGCCTGGACCATTGCAGCAAGTCCGCGGCCCAGTTCGATTTTGAAAAACTCAAGTGGCTCAACAACCACTACCTGCGGCAGCTCTCCGGTGAGCAGCTTGCCAGGCGGGTGACGATTCGCATGAAAGAAGAAGGGTTCGTTGAAGGCTGTGGCCCAGACTTAGCAGCAGTTTGTGAGTTACTCAAAGACCGGGCCAACACCCTGGAGGAGTTGGCCGAAGCCGCTTCGATGTTCTACGTCGAGGCGACTCCAGATCCGGCTGCATTGGCCGAGAAGCTCCATGGCACCGTTCCCGACGCACTGAGAGACCTGGCTTCCAGGCTGCCTGAGGTCTTCGATGCCAAGCAGGCCTCGGTGATCACCAAAGAGGTGTTGCTGGCGCATGGCCTAAAAATGCCGCAGCTCGCCATGGCCCTACGGCTCATCTTGTTGGGTCGCACCGAGACGCCTTCGATTGACCAGGTACTGGTCGTCTTGGGCAAGCGTCGTGTGGTCCAACAGATCGAGCGCATGCTCGTCTAGTGCACAAGGCGAGCCGGGTAGAATAGCCACCATGTCAGGAAACACCTTTGGTCATCTGTTTTGTGTGACCTCCTTTGGAGAGTCCCATGGCCCAGCCATTGGCTGCGTGGTCGATGGCTGCCCCCCAGGACTGGTCCTGAGTGAGGCGGATCTTCAGCCAGAACTAGACCGCAGACGCCCCGGCACCTCGCGTCACGTCACCCAGCGTCAAGAACCCGATACCGTTGAGATTCTCTCTGGGGTGTTCGAGGGCAAGACTACGGGCGCACCGATTGCCCTGCTGATTCGCAACCAGGATCAGCGCTCCAAGGATTACGGCAACATCAAAGACACCTTCAGGCCAGGCCATGCGGATTACGCCTACCTGCACAAATATGGCATCCGGGACTACCGGGGTGGTGGGCGTTCGTCTGCTCGCGAGACCGCCGTACGTGTGGCTGCAGCGGCCATCGCCAAGAAGTGGCTGGCCGAAAAGTTTCAGATCCAGATTCGTGGCCACATGACCCAGCTGGGAACCATTCCCATTGCCTTCGAGGGCTGGGAGCATGTGCCCAACAATCCATTTTTTGCAGCCAACGTCTCTCAGATTGAGGCCCTGGAGTCCTACATGGACGACCTGCGCAAGGCGGGTGACTCCTGCGGTGCGCGCATCGATGTCCAGGCCACTGGCGTGCCGGTGGGCTGGGGTGAGCCCGTGTTTGATCGACTCGATGCTGACATTGCCCACGCCATGATGGGCATCAACGCCGTCAAGGGTGTTGAGGTCGGCGCCGGCTTTGCCAGCGTCGCTCAGCGTGGCACCGAGCATGGCGACGAACTCACGCCTGCGGGTTTTCTCACCAACAACGCTGGTGGGGTTCTGGGTGGCATCTCCACGGGCCAGCCGGTTACGGTCTCGATTGCCATCAAGCCCACCTCCAGCATTCGCACGCCCCGGCAGTCGATCGATCTACAGGGCAATCCGATCACCGTCGAGACCCACGGTCGTCATGACCCATGCGTCGGGATTCGGGCCACACCCATTGCCGAAGCCATGCTGGCCTTGGTGCTCATGGATCACGCCCTTCGCCATCGGGCCCAGAACGCTGACGTGGTCGTCAGCACCCCGCGCATCCCTGGTCAGGTATGAACTACGCCGCCAGGCGGGTTGCTGCGTTCTTTGGCAGCTACTTCGCCTATGTGGGGCTCTTTTCTCCTTTTCTATCCCTTTGGCTCAATGGCCGGGGCTTTTCGCCGGCTGAGATTGGCGTGCTGGTCTCGCCCATGCAGTGGGCGAGGGTGGTGGGCCCGCCCGCCTGGGGTTATCTGGCCGATCACTCGCCGGCCAGCCGCGTCCCCCAAATCATCCAGTGGGCTGCCTTAGCGGCGCTGCTCTCCGCCAGTCTTTTGTTGCTGGACTGGTCGTTCTGGGGTTTGTTTGCCGTCCTGTGTCTGATGAGTTTTTTCTTAAGCGGTCAGGTGCCCATCGCCGAGTCCCTGGCCATGCAGACCAGCCGAGGAGACATGGGGGTCTATGGCCGCATGCGGGTCTGGGGCTCCGTGGGTTTCATCCTCGCGGTGATGGCTGGTGGCCTGTGGTTTGACTGGGTGGGCGTAGAGGCCTTACCGGCCACCATGATGCTGGTGCTGGGGCTGGTGGCTTTGACCGCCTTGGGTCTGCCCGCGCGAGAGGTCCACGCACCTGATCTATCTGGATCGGGCGTCCGGGACATGCTGCGACAGCCCAAAGTCCGTGGCTTTTTATGGGCGTCTTTCTTGATGCTGCTGGCCCATGCCCCGCTTTACACCTTGTTTTCGCTGTGGCTGGAGCAAAACGGTTACAGCCGCACCCAGATTGGACTTTTCTGGACCCTGGGCGTCTTGGCCGAGATCCTAATGTTCCGAATCCAACGTCCCTTGTTTGAACGCTTTGGCCTGGCGCGGGCCTGGTCGAGCAGCTATGCCATCGCGGCCATCCGGTTCGGACTGATCGCGATATCGGCCGGCAACATCTGGGTCTTGTTGGTGGCCCAGCTGCTGCATGCGGTCACGTTTGGGGTCCATCACAGCGCCTCGATGGCCTTGGTGCGTGAGTGGTTTCCCCAGGCTGCCCAGGCCAGAGGGCAGGCCCTCTACACCATGGCCTCCTATGGTCTGGGCGGCTCGCTGGGCGGCATTCTGGCCGGATGGGTCTGGGAATCGGTCTCGCCGCAGGCTAGTTTTGGGCTGGCGGCGGCCTTTGCAGGCCTGGGTTGGCTAGTCGCCAGGCGGGCAGCGCGGGCATAATGGAGGGCTGTATTTGAACTGTCTTTATTCAGAGATCAAACATGCCCACCCTATACGACAAACTCTTTGATGAGCACGTGGTCGACCGCCAAGAAGACGGGACCTGCCTGCTTTATATCGATCGGCATCTGGTTCACGAAGTGACCAGCCCCCAGGCCTTTGAAGGCCTGGAAATGGCGGGCCGTCCGCTCTGGCGCAACTCCGCCAACCTGGCGGTGGTGGATCACAACGTGCCGACCACGGACCGGACCAAAGGCATTGCCGACCCGGTCTCGCGTCTGCAGGTGGAGACCCTGGATGCCAATGCCGAAAAATTCAAGATCAAATACTTCGACATCCGTGACCATCGACAAGGGATTGTTCACGTGATCGGGCCTGAGCAGGGCGCAACCCTGCCGGGCATGACGGTCGTCTGTGGTGACTCGCACACCAGCACCCACGGCGCCCTGGGCTGCCTGGCGTTTGGTATCGGCACCTCTGAGGTCGAGCACGTCTTGGCCACCCAGTGCCTGCTCATGAAAAAAGCCAAGAACATGCTGGTGCGTGTCGAGGGCCAACTGCCCGTTGGTGTGACGGCCAAGGACATCGTGCTGGCCGTGATCGGCAAGATCGGCACCGCCGGTGGTACGGGCTATGCCATTGAGTTTGGTGGCAGCGCCATTCGTGGGCTGTCCATCGAAGGCCGCATGACCATTTGCAACATGGCCATCGAGGCCGGTGCGCGCGCAGGCATGGTGGCAGTCGATGACACCACCATCCAGTACGTCAAGGGTCGCCCCCTGTCACCGACTGGTGAAGCCTGGGACCAGGCGGTGGCTTATTGGAAGACGCTGCACTCCGATGCAGACGCGAAGTTCGATCGCGTGGTGGAGCTCAAGGCCGAGGACATCGCGCCTCAGGTCACCTGGGGCACCTCGCCCGAGATGGTGCTGCCCGTGATGGCCAAGGTACCCAATCCTGAGGAGCAGGCTGATCCTGCCGTGCGCGAAGGCATGAGCCGCGCGCTCGCCTACATGGATCTCAAGCCCAACACGCCGCTGACCGAGATCAAGGTCGACAAGGTCTTCATTGGCTCTTGCACCAACTCGCGCATTGAAGACATGCGCGCTGCAGCTGCGGTGATCAAAGGCCGTAAGGTGGCTTCCAACATCAAGCTCGCCCTGGTCGTGCCTGGCTCCGGCCTGGTCAAAGCCCAGGCAGAGGCCGAGGGACTGGACAAGGTCTTCACCGCGGCCGGCTTCGAGTGGCGTGAGCCTGGCTGCTCCATGTGTCTGGCGATGAACGCGGACCGGCTGGAGCCTGGTGAGCGCTGTGCCTCGACCAGTAACCGCAACTTTGAAGGCCGTCAGGGTGCTGGTGGTCGCACCCACCTGGTCTCGCCCGCCATGGCCGCAGCCGCCGCCTTGGCCGGTCACTTTGTTGACGTGAGGAGTTTCTAAATGAAGCCGTTAACCGTTCACACCGGTGTGGTCATGCCCATGGACCGGGCCAACGTCGACACCGATGCCATCATTCCCAAGCAGTTCTTAAAGTCGATCAAGCGCTCGGGCTTTGGCCCCAACCTGTTCGATGCCTGGCGCTATATGGATGAGGGCCAGCCTGGCATGGACAGTGCCAAGCGTCCGCTCAATCCTGACTTCGTCATGAACCAGCCTCGCTACAAGGGCGCCAGCATTCTGTTGGCCCGTCGTAATTTCGGTTGCGGCTCTTCGCGTGAGCATGCCCCCTGGGCTTTGGAAGACCAGGGTTTTCGGGTGCTGATTGCGCCGTCCTATGCCGACATCTTTTTTAACAACTGCTTTAAGAACGGTGTGCTGCCCATTGTCTTGTCCGAGGACGACGTTGACGCTCTGTTCAAGCTCACCGAGGCCACGCCTGGTTTTGAACTGGTGGTCGACCTAGACCAGCAGACGGTTCGTTCGGCCGATGGCCGCTTTGAGCGTCGCTTTGAGGTGGAGCCCTTCCGCAAGCACTGCCTGCTCAATGGTCTGGACGACATTGGCCTGACCCTGCAAAAGGCCGACAAGATCAAGGCCTACGAGGCCAAGCGCCTGCAAGACCGTCCTTGGGTGGCGACCGATCCCCATCAACGATTGGCCAACGCATGAAGAATCTGAACATTGCGGTACTGCCCGGTGATGGCATCGGACCTGAGATCACCGCGCAGGCGGTTCGCGTTCTGCAAAAGCTCTCAGACCAGGGCCACTTCAGCCTGACGCTGCAAGAGGCGCCCGTCGGTGGAGCCGGCTATCGCGACAGCGGTCACCCGCTGCCCAAGGCCACTTTGGATCTGGCGAAGTCAGCGGATGCCATTTTGTTTGGCTCGGTGGGCGACTTCTCGTTGGATACGCTGCCACGGGAGCTGCGTCCGGAGCAGGCCATTTTGGGCCTGCGCAAAGAATTGGGCCTGTTTGCCAACCTGCGTCCCGCCACCATCTACCCCGAGCTAGCTGGCGCCTCGACGCTCAAGCCCGAGGTGGTCTCTGGCATGGACCTGATGATCATCCGTGAGCTGACCGGTGACATTTATTTTGGCAAGCCACGCGGCATTCGCACCCTGGAAAACGGTGAGCGCGAGGGCTTTGACACCATGATCTATCGCGAGAGCGAGATCGTGCGCATCGGCCATGTAGCCTTTCAGGCCGCCCAAAAGCGTGGCAAGCGTCTGTGCTCGGTCGACAAGGCCAATGTGCTGGAGACCACCCAGCTCTGGCGTGAGGTGATGACGGCCCTGGGCAAGGACTATCCAGACGTTGAGCTCTCGCACATGTACGTGGACAACGCGGCCATGCAGCTGCTTAAGAACCCCAAGCAATTCGATGTCATGGTCACCGGCAACATGTTTGGTGACATCTTGTCGGACGAGGCCTCCATGCTCACGGGTTCGATTGGCATGCTGCCCTCGGCCTCACTAGATGCCAACAACAAAGGGCTGTATGAGCCGATTCATGGTTCAGCACCTGACATCGCTGGGAAGGACCTGGCCAACCCCTTGGCCACGATTCTGTCGGCCGGCATGATGCTGCGCTACACCTTTGGCATGGCTGATGCAGCCAACGCCATCGATGCAGCGGTTCAGAAGGTGCTGGCGCAGGGCGTTGCCACTGGTGACATCGATCGTCCGGGTGCCAAGCGAGTCGGCACAGTCGGCATGGGCGATGCCGTGGTGGCAGCCCTGTAGCGGCTAATAGAGAGCAGTTATTTAAAGACGAGCTGGTGGAACACCGGCCTTAGGGAGAGAAGAAGATGAAGCGGGTTGGTCTGGTTGGCTGGCGTGGAATGGTGGGTTCGGTGCTCATGCAACGCATGCAGCAGGAAAAGGACTTTGATCTGATTGCGCCCACCTTTTTTTCGACCTCCAACGCCGGTGGTGCTGCCCCTGGTTTTGCGAAGTCCGCAGGCACCCTGCAGGCGGCCGACGACCTGGATGCGCTGGCGGCCCAGGACATCATCATCACCTGTCAGGGTGGGGACTACACCAAGGCGGTCTACGGCAAGCTGCGTGAGCGGGGCTGGCATGGCCACTGGATTGATGCGGCGTCTAGCCTGCGCATGGACCCCTCGGCCATCATCATTTTGGATCCTGTGAACCGCCCGGTGATCGACCAGGCCCTCAATGCTGGCATGAAGACTTGGGTCGGTGGCAATTGCACCGTCAGCCTGATGCTCATGGCCATGGGAGGTCTGTTCCGAGCCGGTCTGGTGGAGTACATGAGTGTCATGAGCTACCAGGCGGCCTCGGGCGCTGGTGCGCAGAACATGCGCGAGCTGCTGCTGCAGATGGGTGCGCTTCGTGACAGCGTTGCCGCTGAGTTGGCCGACCCGTCGTCTGCCATTCTGGACATCGACCGCAAGGTCACCGAGCAGCTGCGTGCCAAAGACATGCCGGTTGAGAACTTCCGGGGTGTGCCACTGGCCGGTAGCCTGATTCCCTGGATCGACACCCTGGTTGACCATGGCCAGACTCGGGAAGAGTGGAAGGCCGGCGCCGAGGCCAACAAGATTCTGGGCAACCCCGCCTTTCGCTCACCCGGTAGCGTGCCCATCGATGGCCTGTGTGTGCGCGTTGGTGCCATGCGCTGTCACTCCCAAGCCATGACCGTCAAGCTTAAGAAAGACGTTCCCATGGCGGAGATCGAGCGGCTCATCTCCTCGGCCAACGACTGGGTCAAGCTGATTCCCAATGACCGCGAGACCACCGAACGTGAACTCACGCCGGCGGCCATCAGCGGCACCATGACCGTTCCCGTGGGACGCCTGCGCAAGATGGCCATGGGAGATGACTTCCTGACGGGCTTCACCTGTGGAGACCAGCTACTCTGGGGGGCGGCCGAGCCTTTGCGCCGCATGCTTCGCATCCTGCTATGAGAATAGCCCTGGGTCTGGCCTACGACGGAACGACGTTCAACGGCTATCAGACCCAGCCGGGTGGCAACACCATCCAAGACCAGCTAGAAGTTGCACTCACCAAGTTCCTAGAGACCGGCGAGGCCGTCCAGACGGTCGCCGCGGGGCGAACCGACGCCGGTGTTCACGCCCGGGGACAGGTGGTCCACCTGGAGACCACTGCTGAGCGGCCCTTGTGGAATTGGGTCAGGGGCGTCAACACCTTCTTGCCGGAGAGCATCCGGGTTCGCTGGGCGGCCCACGCATCAGATGGTTTTCATGCGCGCTTTTCAGCCACCTCGCGTCGCTACAGCTACAGCATCCTGAACGAACCAGTGGATTTGCCCCTGGTCAGTCGGTTCGCCACCTGGGTCTTTCAGCCGCTGGATCTGGAACGCATGAATGCGGCCTGCGCCGACGTGCTGGGGGAGCATGATTTTTCGGCCTTCCGGGCGGCTGAGTGTCAGGCTGCGTCGCCGATCCGGATCGTCACGCGATGTGAGTGGGAGCAGCCAGTGGCCGACCACCGTCGCCTGGTCTTTCACATTCAGGGCAATGCTTTTCTGCACCACATGGTCCGAAACCTGGTTGGCAGCCTGGTAGAGATCGGCCGTGGGGCCCGCCCGGTCGATTGGATGGCTAGCCTATTGCAGGGTCGAGACCGAACCCAGGCGGCCCGAACCTTCCCAGCCCAAGGGCTTTGCCTGGAAGAGGTCGAGTACGATGAGGCCTTGATATGCGTACCCGAATCAAAATCTGTGGGCTAACCCGCCCCCAAGACGTTGACGCCGCCGTCGAGGCCGGCGTGGACGCGATTGGCCTGGTGTTTTATGCCGCCAGCCCCCGTTTCGTGGACACCGAGACTGCTCGTGAACTGGTCAGGCGCCTGCCGGCCTGGATGGCGTCGGTCGGTCTTTTTGTGAATGCCAGCCGGGAGCAGATTCTTCAGACGGCTGATGCCGTGGGCTTGAGCCACCTTCAACTGCATGGGGACGAGGCGCCGGCTGACTGCCAGGGCTTTGGGCGACCGGTAGTTAAGGCCATTCGCCTTCCTGCGGGTTCGAAGGGGCAAGGCGGTCTGGACGGGGCGGCACTGATAAAATTGACCCAGCCCTACGGAGATTGCGCAGCGGTGCTGTTCGATGCCGATTCTGCTGGTTTTGGCGGCAGCGGCCAGTCGTTTGATTGGACTTGTTTGCAGGACGCTGACAAGACGTTGAACAGGGCTTGGGTGTTGAGTGGTGGCCTGTCCGTGGACAATGTGGCAGAGGCGATTCGCCAGCTCAGGCCGCCGGCTGTGGATGTCTCCAGCGGTGTGGAGCAGTTAGTCGATGGCAAACCCCAGAAGGGCATCAAGGATCCCGTTCGGATCCAGGCTTTTGTGAACGCAGTTCGCTTAGCCGACCAAGACATGGAGAGGCGTTAAATGAAGGTCAATGATCTGCCCTACAACTACCCAGACCAGAAGGGTCACTTTGGCCCCTATGGCGGCAGTTTTGTCTCCGAAACCCTGAGCCATGCTCTGGATGAGCTGCGCAAGGCCTATGCCCACTACCAGAACGACCCAGAGTTCCTAGAAGAATTCCACCGCGAGCTCAAGCATTTTGTTGGTCGTCCCAGCCCCATTTACCACGCCAAGCGTTGGTCGGAGCAGTTGGGCGGCGCCCAGATTTATTTCAAGCGTGAAGACCTGAATCACACCGGTGCACACAAGGTGAATAACACCATTGGCCAGGCCTTGCTGGCCAAACGCATGGGCAAGCCCCGTGTCATCGCCGAGACCGGAGCCGGTCAGCACGGTGTGGCCAGTGCCACCGTGGCAGCCCGCTTTGGTATGAAGTGCGTGGTCTATATGGGTTCCACAGACGTTGCCCGTCAGGCGGCCAACGTTTATCGCATGAAGCTGCTGGGCGCCGAGGTGGTACCGGTTGAGAGTGGCTCCAAAACCTTGAAGGACGCCTTGAATGAGGCCATGCGCGACTGGGTGACCAACGTCGAAGACACCTTCTACATCATTGGCACGGTGGCCGGACCACACCCTTATCCCATGATGGTGCGCGACTTTAATTCGGTGGTGGGCAAAGAGTGTCTCTGGCAGATGCCCGAGATGGTGGGTCGCCAGCCGGATATGGTGGTCGCCTGCGTGGGTGGTGGCAGCAATGCCATGGGCATCTTCTATGACTACATCAACGTGCCCGGTGTGGAGTTGGTCGGCGTTGAGGCTGGCGGCGAGGGCGTAGATACCGGCCATCATGCGGCCTCGCTGTCCGCTGGAACGCCGGGTGTCTTGCACGGCAACCGCACCTATCTGCTGCAAGACGCGAACGGTCAGATCATCGAAACCCATTCCGTCTCCGCTGGCCTGGACTACCCCGGTGTGGGCCCAGAGCATGCCTGGCTAAAAGACAGCGGTCGGGCCCGTTACGAGCCCATCAATGACCAAGAGGCCCTAGAGGCGTTTCACACCTGCTGTCGCATTGAGGGCATTATTCCGGCGCTCGAGACCAGCCATGCCCTGGCCTATGCCGCCAAGGTCGCGCCGAGCCTGCCCAAGGACAAGGTCATCTTGGTGAACCTCTCGGGCCGTGGCGACAAGGATATGCACACCGTGGCGCAGGCCGGCGGTCTGAGCCTGTAACTCATAGAAAGTTTTTCTCGCATGCAGCGACTCCAGCAGACCTTCGATCAGCTCAAAGCGCAAGGCCGCAAGGCCTTGGTGCCTTACTTCACCGCCGGTGATCCCTCTCCTGAGCTGACAGTCGAACTGATGCAGGCCATGGTGACGGCTGGCGTGGACGTCATTGAATTGGGTGTGCCTTTCTCGGACCCCATGGCCGATGGCCCGGTGATCCAGAGGGCCAGCGAGCGGGCCTTGGCCTTGGGTGTCAGCCTGAACGATTGCCTAGAGTGGGTGAGCCAGTTCCGGCAGACCAACCAGACCACGCCCGTTGTGTTGATGGGCTATGCCAATCCCATTGAGCGCTTTGGTCAGCAGGCCTTTGCCGAGGCTGCTGCGGAGGCTGGGGTCGATGGCGTGCTGGTAGTGGACTACCCACCAGAGGAGTCTGAGGACTTCGCTCAGATGCTCAAGGCCAAAGGCCTGGCTCCCATCTTTTTGCTCGCGCCAACCTCTACTGAGACCCGAATGGACCAAGTGGGCCGACTGGGCGCTGGTTATCTGTATTACGTCTCGCTCAAAGGCGTGACCGGTGCGGGCCACCTGGACACTGAGGATGTGGCTCGAAAGGTTGCCGTCGTGCGACAGCACACCAGCCTGCCCATTGGTGTGGGCTTTGGCATCTCGGATGCAGCCTCGGCCAAGGCGGTCGCGGTTCATGCCGATGCGGTCGTGATTGGCAGCGCCATCATCAAGCTCATGGAGCAGCAGGTGTCCGAGCAAAAACCCGTGGTCCCAGCTGTGAGTCATTTTCTGGCTGGCATTCGAACGGCGATTGATCAGATCAGCTAGACCAACCAAACCAGACAGCCCAAGACCGGCCAAGACCGGCCAGGGCTGCACAAGCGCAAGACACAAAGGGGAGTGAGATGAGCTGGATTGATAAGTTGTTGCCACCCAGGATTCAGACGGGCGAGGCTCGACGGCGCAGCGTGCCAGAGGGCGTCTGGCTGAAATGCCCCTCTTGTGATGCCGTTTTGTATCGCAATGACCTAGAGAAAAACCTGCAGGTCTGTCCGGCCTGTAGTCATCACCTGCGCATACGTGCTCGCTTGCGTTTAGACCAGCTGCTGGATGCAGACGGTCGCATCGAGATCGGTCAGACCGTTGAGCCCATCGACAGCCTGAAATTCAAAGACAGCCGTAAGTATCCCGAGCGTCTATCGGAGGCTCAGAACGAGACCAACGAGACCGATGCCATGGTGGTGATGTCTGGTGCCATTCAGGGCATGCCGGTGGTTGTGGCCTGCTTTGAGTTTGAGTTCATGGGCGGGTCTATGGGCTCGGTGGTGGGTGAGCGTTTTGTGCGTGGTGCCGAACGGGCCATGGAACTGGGCGTGCCCTTTATTTCGATTGCGGCCAGCGGTGGTGCCCGTATGCAAGAGGGCTTGCTCTCGCTCATGCAGATGGCCAAGACCACGGGAGCCATTGCCCAGTTGGCCGAAAAAGGCCTGCCCTATGTCTCGATCTTGACCGACCCCACCATGGGCGGTGTCTCGGCCAGCTTTGCCTTTGTGGCAGATGTGGTGATTGCCGAGCCTAAGGCGCTGATTGGTTTTGCCGGCCCGCGGGTGATCGAGCAGACGGTTCGCGAAAAACTACCTGAGGGCTTTCAGCGTGCAGAGTTTCTGCTGCAAAAGGGCGCGATCGACCGAATCGTCGACCGTCGCAAGATGCGCGAAGAGCTCTTTGGCATGCTGAGCCTGCTCACCGGCTATCAGGCGGCCTGAGTCAGTTGATGTCCCGCTGTCTCGCGTGAGTGCTGATGCCAAGTCCCGACTAGAAGCAAGACTGGCCGCTTTGGCGGCCGGCCCTTCTGCGGCCATTCGGCTCGGACTCGACGGGGTCCGACAGGTGGCTCAGGCCATGGGCCTTCCCATGGATCCAGCCTCTGATGTTCGACTGGGCTGCCCCACGGTGGTGGTCGCCGGCACCAATGGCAAGGGATCCACCTGCGCCATGCTGGCCAGCATGGCCCAACAGGCCGGCTATCGGGTCGCAGTCTACAGTTCCCCCCACCTGCTGACGTTTGAAGAGCGGCTCACCATCGATGGTGAGCCTGTCGATGCCGAGCATTGGCTGACTGCTTTCGATCAGGTGGCTGCAGCACAGGCGGCCGTCCAGTTGGATCAGGGGCTGACGTTTTTTGAGGTGGTGACCTTGGCTGCGATCGCCCTGGTTCACCAGCACTCGCTCGATCTGGCGATTTTTGAGATTGGCCTTGGCGGTCGCCTGGATGCGGTCAATGTCCTGGCTAACGATGCCTCGGTGTTGACCTCCGTGGACCTGGATCACCAGGCTTATTTGGGCGATAACCGAGAGGCGATTGGTTTTGAGAAGGCCCATGTGGCTAGACCCGGTCAGCCCTTTGTGGTGGCCGATCCCATGCCGCCTTCAACCGTCCTGGAGGTGGCTCGGGATCGGGGGGCTGACGTCTGGTGTTTTGGGCAAGACTTCAACTATCAGGGCGACCGTCAGCAGTGGAGTTGGGTGGGTCGGGGGCAACGCCGAAACGCCATGGCCTACCCGGCCCTGCGAGGGGCCAACCAGCTGCTCAATGCCTCGGCAGCCCTAAGTGTGTTGTCGGCCCTGCGTCATCGGCTGCCCGTCTCCCAGCAGGCGGTTCGCCAGGGGCTGTCGATGGTGAGCCTGCCTGGTCGTTTTCAGGTCCTGCCTGGTCAGCCAGCGGTGGTGTTGGATGTTGCTCACAACCCCCATGCAGCTGCCGTCTTGGCCACCAACCTGGATCAGATGGGTTTCTTCCCTCAGACGATTACAGTCTTGGGTCTGCTCTCCGATAAAGATGCCAAAGGCTTGCTGGCTAAGCTGATTGGACGGGTCGACCACTGGTGCCTGACTGATCTAGATCCCGTTGAGACGGCAGGTCGCGCGAGATCGGCCGAATCGGTTGCCCAGGTCTTACGAGAGCTGCAGTCAGAGCTGCCAGATGGGGGGCGAGCGGGCATGGGTCCGGCGCCCATCAGCCTGCACCCGAATCCCGAGGAGGCCATTGCCCATGCGGGTTCGCTGGCGGACCCCAGTGATAGAATCGTGGTGTTTGGGTCGTTTCACACAGTCGCCAATGGCTGGCCGGCGGCCCATAGATTAGGTCAAGCCCCTCACGCGCCTTCTGCCCACTGATGCCCACCGACTTCGACGACTCGCAGACCAGTTCGACCCGCTCGGTCAGCGACCCGATGGCTGAGCACAAGCAACGCGCCCGTTGGCGTCTCATCGGTGCCCTGGCTTTTAGTCTGGCCTCTGCTGCCGTGGCCATGGTGGTCTTGCGAGACACGCCCCGTCCACTGTCGCAGGACTTCATCTTGCAGATGCCTCCCAAGCCGGCTTCGGTGGCTGTAGCCCCAGTCACTCCCGTGGCGCCAGTTGCGCCAGCACCTAAGGTGGAACCCAAGGCAGAGCCTACGGTTGAGCCTAAGGTTGACCCCAAGGCCGAACCAAAGCCCCAGCCCAAGCCAGCAGCCAAGGTTGAACCCAAGGCAGAGCCCAAGGTTGAGCCAAAAGCTGAGCCCAAGTCTGAAACGAAGACGGAGGCCAAACCCGAGGTTAAACCCGCCGTGAAGCCCGATCCTAAGCTGGCCTCATCGGGCTCATCATCGGGCTACTTCGTCCAGTTGGGCGCCCATAAAACCCGGGCTGCCGCCGAATCCATCCAAAAGCGTCTGCAATCCGGTGGCCACAATGTCACCGTGACGGTGGTTACCACCTCGTCTGGCACCTGGTATCGGGTGCGGGTAGGCCCCTTTGACGCAGCCGGTGCCAAGGATTTTGCAGACCGGGCCCGACAGCAGAAGTATCAGGTCGCAGTGATCCCACCACCCAAGGGTGACAGCCGATGACCGACACCACCTGGATCGATATTGTCTTGCTGGTGGTTATGCTGGCGTCCACCTTGTTGTCCTTTCTACGTGGGTTGGTCCAAGAAGTCGCCTCTCTCGCCGTCTGGGTCTTGGCCCTGATCGGAGCCAGCAAGCTGGCTGGCATTGCTGCTGAACCCTTCGCCGGTGTCTTATCCGACCCGATTCGCATGACCCTGGGTTTTATCCTGGTCTTTTTGATCGTCTTGCTGCTGGGCAAGCTGGTCACCATGGCCCTAAAGGAATTGGTCAGCGCCACCGGTGGGTCCGTGCTGGATCGTCTGCTGGGCAGCCTGTTTGGCTTTGCCCGCGGCCTGATTATCGTGACGGTGCTGGCCGTCTTGGCAGCGATGACGCCGCTGCCCAAGCAGAAAGCCTGGCAGCAGGCCGTTAGCCGTCCGTTGTTGGAGATGTCGATTCGGGTGGCAGCGCCTTGGCTGCCCAACTTCATTGCCAGTCGTGTCAGTATTCCCAAACCGTAGCTCAACAGGTCCGTTCTCTCTAAGGGATTTTTGTTATGTGTGGTGTTGTTGCGATTGTCTCGACCGCGCCGGTCAACCAGCTGCTCTATGACGCCTTGTTGTTGCTGCAGCACCGTGGACAGGATGCGGCCGGCATCGCCACCGCCCAGGGCAAGCGCATCAACTTGGCCCGTGGCAATGGTCTGGTGCGAGATGTCTTTCGTACCCGCGACATGCGCAACCTCTTGGGTGACATGGGCATCGGACACGTCCGCTACCCAACCGCCGGCAGTGCCGTGAACTCCGAGGAATCCCAGCCGTTTTATGTCAACGCACCGTTTGGCATTGTGCTGGGACACAACGGCAACCTGACCAATGCGGCTGAGCTACAAGAGGACATGTATCGACGAGATCGTCGCCACATCAACACCGAGAGCGACAGCGAAGTCCTGCTCAACGTCTTTGCCCACGAACTACAGCATGCGGTGAGCGGACTGACCCTGGATCCCGATACGGTGTTCAGTGCGGTATCGGTCCTCCACAAACGGGCCCGAGGCGCTTATGCCTGCGTAGCCATGATTCCTGGTTTTGGGGTCATTGGGTTTAGGGACCCCTTCGGCATTCGTCCCCTGGTGCTGGGTGAACAGGACACGCCTCGGGGCAAGGAGTACATGCTGGCTTCTGAGTCCGTCGCCCTTGAAGGCCTGGGCTTTACCCTGGTGCGTGACATCACGCCCGGTGAGTGTGTGGTGATCACCGAAGACCGGCAGATTTTCTTCAAGCAATGCGCCGAGCGTTCGGTCTTAAATCCCTGCGTCTTTGAATATGTCTACTTTGCGCGGCCAGACTCGGTCATGGATGGCATCTCGGTCTATGACGCCCGTCTGCGCATGGGCGAGACCCTGGCTGCTGAGGTGGCTCGTCGATTCCCGGCGGGCGATATTGATGTGGTCATGCCCATTCCCGATTCCAGCCGGCCGGCCGCGCTGCAACTGGCCAAGCATCTGAACGTGCCCTATCGAGAGGGCTTTATCAAGAACCGTTATGTCGGTCGCACCTTCATCATGCCGGGCCAGGAAGTTCGCAAGAAGTCGGTTCGTCAAAAGCTCAATGCCATGGCCAGCGAGTTCAAAGACAAACGGGTGTTGATCGTCGATGACTCGATTGTTCGTGGCACGACCAGTCGCGAGATCGTTAGCATGGCCCGTGAGTCGGGCGCCAAGGGTGTGGTCTTTGCCTCGGCTGCGCCACCTGTGCGTTTTCCCAACGTCTACGGCATTGATATGCCTACCCGGCGTGAGCTGATCGCCCACAACCGCGACGATGCGCAGATCTGCCAGGCCATTGGGGCTGATGAACTGATGTACCAGGCCATCGATGACATGAAGCGCGATGTCCGTGGCTTTAACCCGCAGGTCACTGGTCTGGAGGCCTCCTGCTTTGATGGGGTCTATGTCACCGGTGATGTCAGTCCGGCTTTGTTGGATCGTCTAGAGGCGTCTCGCGGCAATGGCTAAGCAAGAGTCAAAGCGCGAGCCCAGTCTGCCAGCGGATGCCGGTTTCTCTACTCGGGCCATTCGATCGGGGACTCATCGCTCTGAATACGGCGAGCATTCAGAAGCGCTGTTTCTGACCTCGTCGTTTGTCTTCGAAGATGCCCAGCAGGCGGCTGATCGTTTCCAGAACAAAGAGCTCGGCGTCGTCTATTCGCGCTTCACCAATCCATCGGTTCAGATGTTTGAAGAGCGGTTGGCCTGCCTGGAGGGAGCCGAAGACTGTGTGGCCACTGCCTCTGGCATGTCGGCCATCTTGGCAGTCTGCCTTGGGCTGCTGAAGGCCGGTGACCAGATCGTCACCAGTGGATCCCTGTTTGGCGCCACCATTCAGCTCTTTGACAACTTCATGCAGAAGTTCGGGGTTAGCGTGCGGTATGTGTCTCTGACCGATCCAGCCGCTTGGCAGGCTGCCATCACCCCGCAGACCAAGCTCTTCTACCTGGAGACTCCCTCCAACCCACTGACGGAGTTGGCTGATCTTCAGGCCATCGGTCAGATCGCCCGCCAGGCCGGGGTGATCACCGTGGTCGACAACTGTTTTCTGACACCAGCCTTGCAGCAGCCTTTGGCCTTTCCCATCGACCTGGTGTTGCATTCGGCGACCAAGTACATCGATGGTCAGGGCAGGGTGTTGGGTGGGGCGGTGGCCGGCCCCAAGGCACTGGTGGACCAGGTCCGTCAGGTGGTCCGCACCTGTGGGCCATCGATGTCGCCGTTTAACGCCTGGGTGCTGCACAAGTCACTCGAGACCCTCTCGGTTCGCATGCGGGCCCACAACGCCAATGCGCAGGCGCTGGCTGAATGGCTGCAGGCGCACCCGGCGGTGGCCAAGGTTCATTACCCAGGCCTGGCCAGTCACCCCCAACACGCCCTGGCCCAGCGTCAGCAGTGCGGCGGTGGGGCGGTGGTGGCCTTTGAACTCAAGGGGACTGACTCGGTCGAACTCACCGAGAAAGCCTTTGCTCTGATTGATCGTGTGCAGCTCTTTAGCCGAACCGGAAACCTTGGCGACACCCGAAGCATCATCACCCATCCAGCTTCTACGACCCACGGTCGCATCTCAGAAGAGGCGCGGGCCCGGGCGGGCATTGGCGCAGGCCTGCTCCGCCTGGCGGTTGGACTGGAAGACCTGGTCGATCTGCAAAAAGACCTTGAACAAGGTCTGCGTTAACCAAGACCAGCTTTGCAGCGAGTCGGCCAGCGCGCCGCTGAACTCCGGACTTTCTTGTTCTCAACGACGACTGTTTGGCCTGCTGAGCCTAGCTGGATTGACCTCGCTGGTCTCGGGCTGTGCCGCCCTGGGGTCTTTGTCCAGTGGACCCAGTCGCCGCGGTTCTGATCTACCCTTGGCCCGGCTAGAGGCCAACGGTCAGGCCGGTTTGGCCGAGCCGGCCCTGCACGCCTTTTCTCTGGTGGGCACGCCCTATCGATGGGGCGGCAACACGCCCAAAGGTGGCTTTGACTGCAGTGGCTTGGTGGTCTATGTCATGCGTCGATCCCTGGGGACCACGCTACCCAGGACTGTCGAGCAGATGAGCAACGCAGGCTATGAGATCGCCTGGGAGGATCGGCTGCCAGGTGATCTGGTCTTCTTCAACACGACTGGTGGCGACTTTTCGCATGTGGGCATCTACATTGGTCAGAACCGGTTTGTTCATGCCCCCAGGGCTGGCGGTACCGTCCGACTCGAGACCCTGGTGAGCAGCTACTGGGGTCCCCGTATCACAGCCTTTCGGCGAGTGGCTAGTGAAAGTCACGCGAGGACTGAGCGATAGCCTGGCCCAAGACCTGGGTCAGCAGCTCGGTGTGGTCTTCAATCCGAACCGCCAGCAGGTGATGAACCTGACCGGCTGCCTGAGGATCAATGCGGTCGTCACGCTGCCAGCTGCCGTAGACCGTCAGCAGCTGACCTTGTAAGACCGCCTGCTTGTATTGCGCCAGGACTTTGGGCCAGACGATCACGTTCAGGCCACCGGTCTCGTCTTCGATGGACAGGAACACCGTGCCCTTGGCCGTGCCCGGGCGTTGTCGGTGGGTGACCAAGCCGCTGGCTCTGGCCAGGCGTCCACTGGGCATAGCCTTGAGGGTCTGAATGGGCTGGCTTCGAAAGCGCTGAACCAGGGTCTCTCTCAGAAAACCCAAGGGGTGACCTCGCAGGCTCAAACCCAGGCTGGCGTAGTCCTGCAGCACATCCTGTACGACCGAGGGGGTGGGCAGCTGCTCGGGCGCCAGGGGTGATTCGATGGCCTCGGTGGTCTGCAGAAGAGACTTCAGTGGTGCCGCGCCACTGGCCTGCCACATGGCCTGGTGTCGATGACCGGACAGACCGCGCAGGGCATCGGCGTGGGCCAGTGCTCGTAGGTCGCTGGTCTGCAGTGCTGCGCGTTTGGCCAGGTCGTTCACACTGGTGAAAGGCTGTTGCTGGCGGGCTTCGAGCAGTCGCGCCAGTCCAGGCTGCGATAGCCCAGCGACTTGCTGCAGGCCCAGCCGAATCTGCATGGGGGCGATCAGGCTGGTCTGTTCTTCGCTACACAAGACATCGACCGGTGCTACCTGGACCCCATGACGCTGCGCATCCTGAATGAGCTGCGATGGAGCATAAAACCCCATGGGCTGGCTGTTGAGCAGGGCTGCGCAGAAGGCATCCGGGTGATGACACTTGAGCCAGCAGCTGACATAGACCAGTAGGGCAAAGCTCGCTGCATGGGACTCTGGAAAACCGTATTCACCGAAGCCTTGAATCTGGGCAAAGACCCGCTGGGCAAACGACTCGTCATAGCCGCGCGCCAGCATGCCCTTGACCAGCTTGTCCTGAAAGGGCCCCAGGCTGCCACGCTTGCGCCAGGCGGCCATGGCCCGGCGCAGTTGGTCTGCCTCGCCTGGGCTAAAGCCCGCAGCCAGAATGGCCAGCTGCATGACCTGCTCCTGAAAGATGGGGACACCCAGTGTTCGGGAGAGGGCTTGCTCGACCTCGGGGCTGGGATAGTCGATGGGCTCGAGTCCCTGTCGTCTTTGCAGGTAGGGGTGAACCATGCCGCCCTGAATGGGGCCTGGCCGAATAATCGCGACCTCGATGACCAGGTCATAAAAGCAGCGCGGTTTGAGCCTTGGCAGCATGCTCATCTGGGCCCGAGACTCAATCTGAAAGACGCCGATGGTGTCTGCTGCACAGATCATGTCGTAGGTCTGGGCGTCTTCTGGCGGGATGTCCTGCATGAGCATCGGGCCTTGGTTCGTCTTCTGGCCGACCAGTTGCAAAGCCTTTTGAATGGCCGAGAGCATGCCCAGGGCCAGGACATCGACCTTTAGTAGACCCAGCGCATCGATGTCGTCCTTGTCCCACTGAATGATGCTGCGGGCCTCCATGGCCGCGTTCTCGATGGGCACCAGGTCGCTCAGTTGTCGGCGGGCAATGACAAAACCACCGACATGTTGAGACAGGTGCCTTGGAAAGCCCATGATGCGATTGGTGAGATCGGCCCATCGCTCAGACAAGGGCGTGACGGGTAGCCCCTCGGCCTGAATCTGCTGGCCGTCCCACCAGCTGCGGCCTTTGGCTGCCTGGTCTACCAGCTCAGGGTCTAGGCCCAGGGCCTTGCCAACATCGCGCAGGGCGGATCGGGGTCGGTAGCGAATGATGGCTGCGGCCAGGGCGGCTCGATGTCGGCCGTATTTCGCGTAGAGGTATTGAATGACCTCTTCACGTCGGTGGTGCTCAAAGTCGACATCGATGTCGGGCGGTTCCTGCCGCTCTTTGGAAATGAATCGCTCAAAGAGCATGCTCATGCGAGAAGGGTCGACCTCGGTGATGCCCAGGCAGTAGCAGACCGCTGAGTTGGCCGCTGAGCCGCGACCCTGACAGAGAATGCCCTTGGACCTGGCAAAGGCCACGATGTCATAGACCGTGAGGAAGTAGGGCTCGTAGCGCAGCTCGGCAATGAGAGCCAACTCGTGTTCGATCTGCTGACGAACCTGTGCTGGCATGCCCTGTGGGTATTGATGAGCGGGATAGCGTTGTGAGGCCCCTTGCTCGGTCAGGTGTCGCAGCCATTGGCCAGGCGTGAGGCCAGGCGGCACGATTTCATCGGGGTACTCATAGCGCAACTCGTCTAAAGAGAACTGGCATTGAGAGGCGAGCTGAAGGGTCTGCTGCAGAAAGGCCTCTGGGAAATGCCTTGCGATGCGCAGGCGAGGTCGCAGGTATTGCTCGGCATTGGCGGCTAGCAGCCGGCCACATTGCGCAATGGTCTTGCCATGGCGAATTGCGGTGAGCAGGTCTAGAAGAGGCTTGTCTCGCCGACGGTGCATGCGGACATCGCCAACAGCGGCAATCGGTGTACGCAACAGGGCAGACAGGCCCATGAGCTGCTGCTGCCAGATGCGGTCATCGATGTGCAGGTGTTGGCTGCAGCCGATGATGAGCTGGTCTGAAAACAGAGTCTTGAGCCAACGGCCTTGGCTGTGTAAGGGCTGATCAGACAGTGTCAGGCTTGGCAGCCAAATGCTCAGGCAGTGGTCCAGGCTGGTGGCCTGCAGCATCTGGGCATCGAGCCAGTAGCTGCCCTTTGGGGCGCGGGTTCTGGCCTGGGTGATCAGGCCACAGAGCTGCTGCCAGCCTGTTCGGTCTTTGACCAGAAAGACCAGATCCAGAGGCTGGCCCAGGTGGGCGTTGACGGTAAAGCGTGCCCCATGAATCAGATGAAAGCCCAGCGACTGAGCAGCCAGGTGGGCCCTCACCGAACCACTGACACTGGCCTCATCCGTCAGAGCCAGGGCCCGATAGCCCAGGGCATGAGCCCTGGCCACCAGATCTTCTGGGTAGCCGCTGGCTTTTAGAAAACTGAAGTGGCTGGCGCAGACCAGTTCGGCATAGGCGAGTTCGTTGGACACGACAGGCCTCTAGCCAAAATAGCCATGCAAGAACCACTGGTGGTCTGGGTTGCGGAAGATCCAGACCAGCTGCTGGTCATGGGTCTGGGCAATGAAATAGTCGCGTTGGATGGGCTGCTCCCACCAATGGGTCTCGATGCGCTCGGGGCCGGCCTTGAGTTGGAGAGGCTGATCCAGGCACGGGCGGTGACCTTGTCGCCTGAGGGCCTGCGGTGGATCGACCAGCCAGAGTGGGCGTGCGGGCTGGCCGGGGCTGCGCCAGTTGGATGCTTCGGGGCTGCTGAGCCGGCCGGCTTGACCGGCTTGACCGGTTTGGCCGGTTCGACTGGATGCGCCAGCCACTGCCTGCCAAGGCTGCCACTGACAGGCTTGTTCGGGTGCATGGGTGTCTTGTAGCCGAGGTACCAGAATCTGATCGGGCCCGAGTCGCTGGGAGAGCCTGCCGAGCAGGTCTTGGAGTTGTTCGCTATGCCGGCTGGGACCAGAGAAAAAATCAAGGCGACAGGCTTGGTGTGATTCGACCTGGTCGATCTGAAGGCAGATGGATTCGATGCTGGTCTCGAAACGATGCTGCTCGAGTTGAATCTGCAGGCAGCGGAGCACCTGGGGCAGGTCTGCGGTGGGCTGGGCCAGTTCAATGGTCAGTCGCAGCCCAGATGGATGGGCCTGACGGCTGCTGGTCTGAAAGGAAAAGACAAAGCAACGGCTGCCAGCTTGTTTGGTTCTGAGCCAGGCGGTGGCATGGACCAAGAGTTTTTCGCTGGCCTGCAGGAGCAGGCCTTGGCTGATCTGGTGGGCACTGGTGATGGGCAGCTCTAGGCTCTGAGAGAAACGAGCCGGTAGCACGATGGCCTGACGAGGATCGGGTCGCTGGCCGAGCGCCGCATCGATGGCCCTGAGCAGTTCGGGACCGAAGCGTTTGTTGAGACCTGCGCGCGGCAGCTTGAGCAGACTGCCCAGCTGATAAAGCCCCATGCGAGAGAGCACTGCCAAGTGGGGCTGCGCCTGTGGAATACACGACAGTGGCAGTGGCGCTAGGCTGGTCAGTGGCTGAAAGCAGGGCTGGGGATGGGTCTGTTGACTGCGCCAGCGGGCGATCCAGTCAGCAGCCCTGGGGGTGTGGCCCAGGGCCAGGTCGATCTGGTGCCCCCAGGATTGGTAGCTGTGTTCAATGGTCTGGCAGAGCTGATCCAGGCCGCCCCAGAGTCGTAGGCTGGCCTGCACCTCGAGCAGGATGTGCTCTGGCCAGTCCCCTTGGCAGACCATGGGGGTGAACTGCAGGGCCCACTGCTCAGCTGTGGAGCTGACTGGGGTTTGAAATCGACAGGCGATCCAGAGCATGGGGAAGGCCTTTGATCTGGCTGGTCGACAACGATGGTGCGACAGCGGCTGGCGTGTGAGTTGGGTGTGGCTTGGTGATGGATGCGTCAGCATTGATCTGCTGCATGACCCGGCCGGGTACCGGCAGGTTGATGAGGATGGGGTCAAGCTGAACTGGCCCACGACGCTTGATGACTTGCACCCCCAGACCGGGATAGGCCCTGGGCAGCAAGGCCAGCCGAAGCGGTGCGGCAGAGGCCTGGTGCTGTTCGGACAAAGGACGAAACAAAAAGACAGGTCCGGTGGCCAGGCGTGCGGCCAATTGAAAACGACGAATCTGTTGGGCGGTGGTCTGCTGTGGGGCCCAGGCCAGTAGGGCACCAAAGCCTTGGGCTTTGAGGCTTTGTTCGATGGCCCAGAGTCGGTCTGCGGCCTGGTTGGCGCGAATGACGATGAACTGCTCGGCTGGTAGGCCCAAGGCTGCCAAGGCTGGGGCGTAGGGCATTTGCGGTGGCGCGAGCATGAGAATTTTTTTGCCAGCCTGTGCCAGACGACGCAGCGCTGGTGCCAGCAGACGCAGCTCACCAGCGCCCAGGCCGCGAACCAGCAGTTCGGTGAGACAGCCGGTGGGCCAGCCGCCACCTGGCAACTGGGCATTGAGGGCGGGATGCCCGCTGCAGACGGCGGACTGCTGAGACTGGGCCTGCAGGTCTGTGGCCTGTCGAAGGTCGGGGTGAATGCCCATGTACCGCATGGGATTGGATGGCCTGGCCTGCATTACGACTGGCGGATCATGCCGACGGCCAGACCCTCGATGGTCAAGGGTTCTTGGCGCGTGTCGACCCGAATGACGGGGTAGTCCGGGTTTTCGGGGTGCAGCAAGACGGTGTGGCCTTGACGCTCGAAGCGTTTGACGGTGACCTCGTCTTCGAGACGGGCAACCACCACCTGGCCGTTGCGGACTTCGGATGGGTTGGCGAGTTTTTTGACGGCCAAAAGGTCGCCGTCGAGCAGACCGGCATCGCGCATGCTGAGGCCACGGACTTTGAGCAGGTAATCGGGCTGGGTTTTGAAAAGGGCGGGATCAACCTGGAAGTGTTCTTCGATGTGCTGCTGGGCCAGGATGGGCGAGCCGGCTGCCACCCGCCCGACCAGGGGAAGGCTGATGGTCTGCAGGCTTTGGCTGAGTTTGGCCATGGTCTGGAGCAGCTTTTGGCCCGCTGGGGACTTGGGGGACTTGGCAGACTTGGCGCTTGATGTGCCGGCATCGGGTTCGATGAGCTGAATGCCACGCGAGGCGCCTGCGGTCATGCGAATGGCGCCTTTTTTGACCAGGGCCTTGAGGTGTTCTTCGGCTGCGTTGGGGGACTTGAAGCCCAGGGCCTGACAAATCTCAAGGCGGGTGGGGGGGAAGCCCGTATCCTGGATGTGACTGCGGATAAGATTGAGAATCTCTTGTTGTCTTGGGGTCAGCAGTTTCATGTTGGCGCCGTTTAATTACTGAATATTTATACAGTACTCTTGTGTCCTAGAAAGTTCAAGCCATGTCTGTCCAATCCCCCCATCACCAAGCTGCTGGCCCATCCGCTGGCCATGCGCCGATCACAGCCTCGCATTTCTTTCTGAGCCTGCCGGTCTCGTCCTTTGCCATGGTCATGGGCCTGTCAGGCCTGTCGCTGGTCTGGGCTCGTACGGCCTCTTTGGGTTGGCTGCCCGACTGGGCGCCTTTGATTTCCGGCCTGACCGGCCTGTTGGCGTTTGCGGTGTTTGTCGGCCTGGCGGTCTTGTACGCCGGTAAGTGGAGCCGAAACCCCAATGCGGTTCAGGAGGAGTGGCAGCACCCGGTGAAGTCCTCTTTTTTTGCGGCTGTGTCGGTCTCGTTTGCCTTGTTGGCCACGGTGAGCTTTCACCTGTTCAGCCCACTGGCCTTGCCCCTGTGGGTGGTGGGCTCGGTGCTGCAGGTGCTGGCCATGATCATGGTGCTCAATGCCTGGGTTTATCGCGAGACCCTGGCCCCGGTGCATGCCAGTCCGGTCTGGTTTATTCCGGCGGTGGCCAATGTGGTGATTCCCTTGGCCGGTGTTCGGCTGGGATTTGTAGAGTTGTCTTGGTGGTTCTTTGCGGTGGGCATTTTGTTCTGGGGTCTGTTGCTGACCCTGGTGATGGCCCGGCTCTTGTTTGTTCAGCCACCTCTGCCTGAGCGTTTGATTCCAACCCTGTGTATTTTTCTGGCGCCGCCAGCGGTGGGCTTTTTGTCTTGGGTGTTGCTCTCGGGTCAGTACGCCGATGGCCGCAGCCTGGATGTCGTGGGCCATCTGCTCTATGGCTCAGCCATTTTCTTTGCACTCTTTTTGCTGAGCCAGCTGCGTCGGTTTGCGCGGCTGCCGTTTTACCTGTCGTGGTGGGCCTTTTCGTTTCCGGTGGCAGCCTTCACCACAGCCACCCTGGTCTACCAGAGCTTTGTGCCCAGCATCTGGATGCAGGCCCTGGCGGTGGGCCTGGTGGCTTTTTCCACAGTCTTGATTCTTTGGCTGCTGGTGCGCACCGTACTGGCGGTGGTCCGAGCCGAACCCCAATTGATTGATTGACCATGAGCCAAGACCTCAAGACCCTTACGCGCCAAGACTTTGTTCACTTCATGGCCATTCCAACCCGTTGGATGGACAACGATGTCTATGGCCATGTGAACAACGTCAACTACTACAGCTACTTCGACACGGTGGTGAACCAGTATCTGATTGAGCAGGGTGTGCTCGACATTCAGAAGAGTCCTGTGGTGGGCCTGGTGGTGCAGACCGGCTGTAGTTATTTTTCTTCGATTGCCTTCCCGGACCTGATTCATGCGGGCCTACGCGTGACCAAGCTGGGCAACTCCAGCGTGCGCTACGAGGTGGGTCTTTTTAAGAACGAGGACCAGCAGGTCTCTGCTGCTGGTCACTTCATTCATGTCTACGTAGACCGCCAGACCCAGCGACCCGTCAGCCTGCCCGAGCCCTTGCGGGCCGTGCTGCAGCAGATTTACATCCCAGCGTAGTTGGGACCACCAGACCCCTCTGGGGTCACCCAGACAATGTTCTGGCTGGGGTCTTTGATGTCACAGGTCTTGCAGTGCACGCAGTTCTGGGCATTGATGCGCAGGCTGGCCCCTTCTGCTGGGGCGGTAACGGCATTGCCAGCGGCATCCAGGTATTCATAGACGCCAGCCGGGCAGTAGCGGGCCTCGGGCCCCGCGTACTGGGCCAGGTTGAGCGAGACCGGGACTGTGTTGTCTTTGAGGGTGAGGTGGGCCGGCTGGTTTTCCTCGTGATTGGTTGCCGACAGAAACACGGATGACAGCCGATCAAAACTCAGCACGCCATCGGGCTTGGGATAGTCGATGGGCTGGTGTTGGTTGGCGGGCTCTAAATAGGCGTGGTCGGGCTTGGTGTTGCGCAGGGTAAAGGGCGCCTTGCCACCAAACAGGGTCTGGTCGATGCCCACCAGCAGGCTGCCCCAGAACAATCCCTTGCCCATGGCCGGTTTGAAGTTGCGGGCCTTGTAGAGCTCTTGGTGCAGCCAGGAGGATTCAAAGGCCTTGGGGTATTGATCCAACAGGGCCGGTGGCTTGTCCTGGGCCAGCGCCTCGAAGCAGGCCTCGGCAGCCAGCAGGCCTGTCTTGATGGCCGCATGGCTGCCCTTGATGCGCGAGGCATTCAAAAAGCCCGCGTCGCAGCCGATGAGTGCGCCACCCGGAAAGACCAGCTTGGGCAGGCTGTTCAAGCCGCCAGCGGTGATGGCCCGCGCGCCGTAGCCCAGGCGCTTGCCGCCTGAGAGTTGTTCGGCAAGGGCCGGGTGGGTTTTGTAGCGCTGGAATTCTTCGAAGGGCGAGAGCCAGGGGTTCTTGTAGTTCAGACCCACCACAAAGCCGACGGCCACCTTGTTGTCTTTGAGGTGGTAGAGAAACGAGCCGCCATAGGTGTTGCGGTCTAAGGGCCAGCCAGCGGTGTGAATGACCAGGCCTGGCTGAGACTGTGCTGCAGGGACCTCCCAGAGTTCTTTGAGGCCAATGCCATAACTCTGGGGATCGGACTGGGCGTCCAGTTTGAATTGGTGGATGAGCTGTTTGCCCAGGTGGCCGCGCGAGCCTTCAGCAAAGAGGGTGTACTTGGCATACAAGGCCATGCCCCGGGTGTACTGGTCAGTGGGCTGACCGTCTTTGCCAATGCCCATGTCACCGGTGGCCACGCCAATGACCTGCTGGTCTTCGTTGTAGAGCACCTCGGCTGCGGCAAAGCCCGGGTAGACGTCGATGCCCAGGTTCTCGGCCTGCTGACCCAGCCACTTGACCACGTCCGACAGGCTCACCACGTAGTTGCCGTGGTTCTTAAAGCAACGGGGCAGCAGGAACTGGGGTGTCTTGTAGGCGCTGTTGGGTGTGAGAAACAGGAAGCGGTCTTCGGTGACTGGCGTATGCAGGGGGGCGCCCATGGCCTGCCAGTCGGGAAAGAGCTCGGACAGGGCAATGGGGTCCATGACCGCGCCAGACAGGATGTGGCCGCCAACCTCTGCACCTTTTTCGAGCACGCAGACCGAGAGTTCACGGCCGGCCTGGTTGGCCAATTGCTTTAGGCGGATGGCAGCCGACAGCCCGGCAGGGCCGGCGCCAACCACCAAGACATCAAACTCCATTGACTCGCGTTCCATGCGCATCCTTTTTGGCTGGGGCAGATAAACTAGGCGACAGGTAAAAGTCGTCAGACCTCCATTTTACTGGTCTGACCGGTTGTAAACCCCGTGGAGTCAACATGAACAAGCTTTATCCCAGCGCCCATGCGGCACTCGAAGACGTTTTAAAAGACAACATGACCCTGGCCGTTGGTGGCTTTGGCCTGTGCGGCATTCCTGAGGCCCTGATCCTGGCGGTTCGGGAGTTGGGCGCCCAGAACCTGACGGCCATCAGCAACAACGCCGGGGTGGACGGCAAGGGTCTGGGTGTTCTGCTGGAGAGCCGGCAGGTCAAAAAGATGATCTCGTCCTACGTGGGTGAGAACAAAGAGTTCGAGCGTCAGTTTCTGGCGGGCGAGTTGCAGCTGGACTTCACGCCCCAGGGCACCTTGGCAGAAAAGCTGCGAGCCGGTGGTGCCGGCATTCCAGCTTTTTTCACCAAGACCGGTGTGGGCACCGTGGTGGCCGATGGCAAAGAGATCCGCGAATTCGATGGCGAGAAGTACGTGATGGAGCGCAGCCTGTTTGCGGATATTTCGCTGGTCAAGGCCTGGAAAGCTGACAAGGCCGGCAACCTGGTCTATCGCTACACCTCGCGCAACTTCAACCCCAACGTGGCCATGGCCAGTCACATGACCATTGTGGAGGTCGAGGAGATCGTCGAGACCGGCAGCCTGCACCCAGACGAGATCCACACACCGGGTATTTTTGTGAAGCGTATGGTCCACAACCCGACACCGGCGAAGTACATCGAGCAGCGCACGACGCGCAGCGCCTAAGCCCAGGCTGCGACTAACAACGAATTGATTGGAGAGTAGAGATGGCATGGACCCGCGATGAGATGGCACAACGTGCTGCCAAAGAGCTACGGGATGGTTTTTATGTGAACCTGGGCATTGGCATTCCAGGCCTGGTGGCCAATAACGTGCCCGAGGGCATGGAGGTCTGGCTGCAGTCCGAGAACGGCCTGCTGGGCATTGGCCCTTATCCGCTGGAGGCGGAGGTCGATGCCGACCTGATCAATGCCAGCAAGCAGACGGTGACGACCCTGCCGGGCTCGGCGATTTTCTCCAGTGCCGACTCCTTTGCCATGATCCGTGGTGGTCACATCAACCTGGCCATTCTGGGCGCCATGCAGGTCAGCGAAAAAGGCGATCTGGCCAACTGGATGATCCCGGGCAAGATGGTCAAAGGCATGGGTGGGGCCATGGACTTGGTGGCCGGTGTCGATCGCGTAATTATTCTCATGGAGCACACGGCCAAGAAAAAAGACGGCAGCGAGGACTTGAAGATTCTCAAGGAATGCACGCTGCCACTTACAGGCGTAGGCGTGGTTGATCTGATCATCACCGACCTCTGTGTTCTGGAAGTGGCCCGCCATGGCTTGCGCCTGGTGGAACTGGCCCCCGGGGTGACCAAAGAGGAGGTCATGGCCAAGACGGGCTGCCTGGTCATCGCGTAGAATTAGCCTTTCCACTCGCGGATGTCTGTTATGCCCAAGTTTGTTTTTGTTACCGGTGGTGTTGTGTCCTCTCTGGGCAAGGGCATCGCCGCCGCGTCGATGGGGGCCATCCTGGAATCCAGGGGCCTCAAGGTCACCATCATCAAGATGGACCCTTACCTCAACGTAGACCCCGGCACCATGAGCCCGTTTCAGCATGGCGAGGTCTTTGTCACCGAGGATGGTGCCGAGACAGACCTAGACCTGGGCCACTACGAGCGGTTCATTGACGCCAAGACCCGCAAGGTCAACAACTTCACCACGGGTCAGATCTACGACACGGTGCTTCGCAAAGAGCGTCGTGGTGAATATCTGGGCAAGACCGTTCAGGTCATTCCCCACATTACCAACGAGATTCAGGACTTCATCATGCGTGGCGCCCGTGTGGGCACCCCCGATGAGGTCGATGTCGCCATTGTCGAAGTCGGTGGCACAGTCGGTGACATTGAGTCGTTGCCTTTTCTAGAGGCCATTCGTCAGCTCAGCCTGCGACAGGGTCGCACCAGCAGTTGTTTTGTTCACCTCACCCTGGTGCCGTTTATCAAGTCAGCTGGCGAGCTCAAGACCAAGCCCACCCAACACTCGGTGCAAAAGCTTCGCGAGATTGGTATCAGTGCCAACCTGCTGCTCTGCCGAGCCGATCGGCCCATTCCCGACGATGAGCGCGAGAAGATCTCGCTCTTCTCCAACGTGCCCTACGAGGCGGTGATCTCGGTGGCCGATGTCGACAGCATTTACCGCATCCCCCGCATGCTCTGGGAGCAAAAGGTCGATGAGGTCATCTGTCAGACCCTGGCCCTGCAGGCGCCAGCCGCCAACCTCAAGGTCTGGGACGACCTGATCGATCGACTCGAGCATCCGCAAGAGACGGTTCGGGTGGCCATGGTCGGCAAATACGTCGATCTGACCGAGTCCTACAAGTCTCTGACCGAGGCCCTGATCCATGCGGGTCTGCACACCCGTTCTCGCGTTCAGATTGAGTACATCGACTCCGAGCAGATCGATGACCAGGGACCGGACATGCTTCAAGGCTTCGATGCCATCCTGGTTCCCGGCGGCTTTGGTAAGCGCGGTGTCGAGGGCAAGATCAAGGCCATCGCCTTCGCTCGTCAGAACAAAATCCCTTACCTGGGCATCTGTCTTGGCATGCAGCTGGCCGTCGTCGAATACGCCCGACATGTGGCTGGTCTGACCAAGGCCAACTCCACGGAGTTTGACCCCAGCACCCCCGAGCCCATGATTGCATTGATCACCGAGTGGGTTGGGGCCGATGGTGCGGTTCAGAGCCGCTCTCAGGCCTCGGACCTTGGGGGCACCATGCGACTCGGCGCCCAGCGCTGTCAGGTCAAGCCAGGTACCCGGGCCCATGATATTTACGGACCCGAGGTCTACGAGCGCCATCGTCACCGCTACGAAGTCAACAACCAACTCAAGGATCGGGTGGCCAAGGCTGGTCTGGTAATTGCATCCGAGACCCCCAACGAGTCACTCGTCGAGATGGTGGAGTTGCCGGCCAGTGTCCACCCCTGGTTTATGGCGGTTCAGTTCCACCCTGAATTCACCTCCACGCCTCGCAAGGGTCATCCCCTGTTTGAGTCCTACATTCAGGCGGCACTGGCCTACAAGGTAGCTCGCTCGGGCGGGACTTCTCAGGCCGGCCAGCAACAGGGAGTAGCCGCATGAAGCTCTGTGATTTTGAAGTCGGTCTGGACAAGCCTTTTTTCCTGATCTCTGGGCCCTGTGTGGTCGAGTCAGAGATGCTGCAGATGGAGACCGCAGGGCGCCTGAAGGAGATCTGTCAGAAGCTGGGCGTGCCGTTTATCTTCAAGTCTAGCTACGACAAGGCCAACCGATCATCGGGCAAATCCTTTCGAGGTCTGGGCATGGACACCGGCTTGGCCATCTTGGAAAAAGTGGCCAAGACGCTCAACGTGCCCATCTTGACCGACGTTCACAGCATCGAAGAAATTCCTGCGGTGGCCTCGGTGGTCGACGTCCTACAGACTCCCGCGTTTCTCTGTCGTCAGACCGACTTTATTCAGGCGGTCGCCCAGAGTGGCAAGCCGGTGAATATTAAAAAAGGCCAGTTCCTTGCGCCGGGTGACATGAAAAACGTCATCGACAAGGCCCGTCAGGCGGCCAGCGAGGCAGGACTGAGCACCGATCGGTTCATGGCCTGTGAGCGTGGTGCGAGCTTTGGCTACAACAACCTCGTCAGCGACATGCGCAGCCTGGCCATCATGCGCGAGACCGACTGTCCAGTGGTCTTTGATGCCACCCATTCGGTTCAGCTACCGGGCGGGCAGGGCACCAGCAGTGGTGGTCAGCGAGAGTTTGTACCCGTGTTGTCGCGGGCTGCCGTGGGGGTTGGCGTCTCGGGTCTGTTCATGGAGACCCATCCGAATCCGGCCAAGGCCCTGTCCGACGGACCGAATGCAGTGCCCCTGGACAAGATGCAGGCGCTGCTGGAGCAGCTGGTGGCCATTGACCGGGTGGTCAAGGCCCAGCCCCTGCTCGGAAACGACTTTAACTAGACCTACAAAAAATCAAGGGAGAAGTGAGATGAGTGCAATTGTCGATCTGGTCGGCCGTGAGGTATTGGACAGCCGCGGCAACCCCACTGTGGAATGTGATGTCTTGCTGGAATCAGGTGTCATGGGGCGGGCGATTGTGCCCAGTGGCGCCTCTACCGGTGCCCGTGAGGCCATTGAACTGCGTGACGGCGACAAGTCTCGTTACCTGGGTAAGGGCGTGCTGCGCGCCGTGGAACACATCAACACCGAGATCGGCGAGGCCTTGATTGGTCTGGATGCCAGCGAGCAGGCCTATATCGACAACACCCTGATCGACTTGGACGGCACCGAGAACAAATCCCGCCTGGGGGCCAACGCCTTGCTGGCGGTCTCCATGGCCACGGCCCGTGCCGCTGCCGAAGAGAGTGGACTTCCCCTTTACCGTTACTTTGGCGGCTCAGGCCCCATGGCCCTGCCAGTCCCCATGATGAACATCATCAACGGTGGTGCGCATGCCAACAACAATCTGGATCTGCAAGAGCTGATGATCATTCCAGTGGGCGCACCCAGCTTTCGGGAGGCCCTGCGCTATGGTGCCGAGGTCTTTCACGCCCTCAAATCCATTCTTCATGATCAGGGCATGAGCACGGCCGTTGGTGACGAGGGTGGCTTTGCCCCCAGCGTGGCCAACCACTCTGCTGCCATCGAACTGATCCTGCGTGCGATTGAGAAGGCCGGCTATGAGCCTGGTCGTCAGATCGCCTTGGGACTCGACTGCGCCAGCTCCGAGTTCTTCAAGAACGGCAAATACGAACTGGCTGCAGAGGGCTTGTCCCTGACGGCCGAGGGCTTTGCAGATGTGCTGGCCACCTGGTGTGACAAGTACCCCATCATCTCCATCGAAGACGGCTGTGCCGAGGACGACTGGGCTGGTTGGGCGCACCTCACCAAAGTACTGGGCCAGAAGGTTCAGCTGGTGGGCGATGACCTCTTTGTCACCAACACCAAGATTCTGAAGCGAGGCATCGATCAGGACATTGCCAACTCCATCCTGATCAAGATCAACCAGATCGGCACCCTGTCAGAGACCTTCGCGGCCATCGAGATGGCCAAGCGGGCTGGCTACACGGCGGTGGTGTCCCACCGCTCGGGCGAGTCCGAGGACGCGACCATCGCCGATCTGGCCGTGGGCACCAATGCCCTGCAGATCAAGACCGGCTCGCTGTCGCGCTCCGATCGCATGGCCAAGTACAACCAGCTGCTTCGCATTGAGGAAGATCTGGGCGGGGCCGGCAGCTATCCCGGTCTGGACGCCTTTTATCAACTCAAGGGCCGTCGCTAACCAGCCATGCGACTGCGGCTGCCGTCCACCGCTCAGGTGCTCTTGGCAGCTGTCCTGATCATCCAGATTCCCCTTTGGTTTGGTCAGGGAGGCTGGCTGCACGTCTGGCGGCTCGAACGCCAGTTGGACCAGCAGCTTCAAAAAGCCGAGCAGCAAAAGCAGGTGATTCAGGAACTCGAGGCCGAGCTCAAAGACCTAAAGTCGGGTGTGACCGCGGCGGAGGAGCGGGCTCGCTACGAGATGGGCATGATGAAGCCCAACGAGCGCTTCGTGCAGATCGTGACGCCTAATGCTTTACCTGCGAACCCTGCTGAGTCGCCTGGTCAAACCCCGCCTGCGTCGACTCGGTAAAGAGCTGGGCACAGTCGACCGCATCGAAGGCGTAGGGGCTGTTGCAGAAGTCACAGTGGACCAACACCTGGCCTTGTTCTGCCAGGATGGATTCGATCTCGGTCTGACCCAGGCCGGCCAGCATGCGACCGACACGAGCTCGGTTACAGGGACACTCAAACTGCACCAATTGGCTTTGTAACAGCATGGCCTGCTCTTCCCAAAACAGACGATGGGCCAATTCTTGCGGAGGCGTGGCCAGCATCTCGGCTGGTCCGAGGGTGTCGGCCAGCATCACCAGCCGCTCCCAGTGTTCGTGTCGAGTCGCCTGCTCGGCAGCAGCGTGACCACCCTCTAGGGGCATTTGCTGCAGCAATAGGCCACAGGCGCTGTGCTGGTCTGCGGCCAGCCAGAGCCGTGTGGCCAACTGTTCACTCTGGCCCATATAAGACTCGATGGCCGCTGCAATCGATTCATCGTTGAGCGAGACGATGCCCTGGTAGGGGCGCTGGTCGGGCTGCTTGGTGTCGAGTACCAGGCTGAATCGACCCTGCCCGCTCTGGTTGACCAGGGGCTGCAAAGCGGGCTCGTTCTCATCGAGCAGCTCTGCCGGCAGACTCGTCTGCCAGTCGTCTCGCAGTTTGAGTGTGGCCCGTACGCCCATCTGAGCATTGCATTCGGCTACCGCCAATCGAACAGGACCATCGCCATGGATCTGGAGCATGACGCTGCCATTGAATTTCAGGCTGGCCGAGAGCATGCAGCTGGCGGCTGACATCTGACCCAAGAGACCGCAGAGTGCCGGCGACAGATCGGGGTGGCGGCTCAGGACTTGCTGCCAGCTGTGATCCAGTCGCACCACCTGTGCCCGGGCACCGGCCTGAGCAAAGTGCAGCTTGATGAGTTCATCACCCGTGGGGGCTTGGCTGGACACGATGGACTGTCCTTAGCCCAGGAGGGGCAGAGGTTTAAGGCTGGCCCTGTAGTGACGTGCACGCTCCACATAGCCCTCGGCTGCGCGCTTGATCATCTGCAGTTCCTCGGGTTTGAGGCTGCGAACCACCTTGCCTGGCGAGCCAATCACCATGTTGTTGTCTGGGATCACGGTACCGCTGGTGACCAGGGCGCCAGCACCGATGATGCAGTTTCGGCCAATCTTGGCGCCGTTGAGGATGATGGCCTGCATGCCAATCAGGCTGTCGGCCCCGATCTCGCAGCCATGCAGCATGGCCTGATGGCCTACGGTGACCCCGGGTCCGATGATGAGCGGATGGGTTCGGTCGGTGTGCAGAACAGCACACTCTTGAATGTTGCTGCCTTCACCCAGCTCAATGGGTTCGTTGTCACCCCGAAGGGCGGCATTGAACCAGACGCTGGCATTGGCCAGCAGGCGCACCTGGCCGATGACCTGGGCCCCGGGGGCAATGTAGGCAGAGGGGTCAATCTGAGGGGTTAAATCGTCAAGTTGGTAGGCAGGCATGATTAAATGATCCCATGGTTCCCCATGATCTTAATGTAGACCTGCACATGCACTCCACCGCATCCGATGGCACCCTGTCGCCGGAGGACTTGGTGGCGCGTGGTGCGGCCAATGGTGTGCAGATCATGGCGCTCACGGATCACGACACCCTGGATGGACTGGCCCGTGCTCGGGCGGCTGCAGCCGATTATGGGGTTCGATTCTTCAATGGCGTTGAAATCTCGGTGACCTGGGGGGGCGAAACCCTTCACATGGTGGGACTGGACTTCGACGACCAGCATCCGGCCTTGGCTGGCAGCCTTCGCCAGGTGGCGGCCTCAAGATTTGAGCGCGCCCGCGCCATGGATCAGGGGCTGGTGGCGGCTGGACTGCCGTCGATTTTCGAGGAGGCCATGGCCTACGCGGGCAACCCCAATTTGATTGGGCGGGCGCACTTTGCCAGGGCCATGGTCGCCAGGGGCATCTGCAGTCACATGCAGGCTGTCTTTGACCAGTACCTCACCCCCGGTCATCCCGGTTATGTCCCCCACGAGTGGTCCAGCCTGCGTCAGGCCATGGACTGGGTACACCAGGCCGGGGGATTCACGGTCTTGGCGCACCCGGCGCGGTATCGGATCAACGCCACCGCCCACTGGGCGCTGATTCAGGAGTTTATGTCGCTGGGGGGCAAGACCATCGAGGTCGCCACGGGCAGCCACAGCCTGGACGAGACCCGTCGCTACCAGCGCCTGTCGATTGAATTGGGCCTGATGGCCTCACGAGGCAGCGATTTTCATTGCCCCAAGGAAAGCCGCTGCGATGTGGGCCAGGCCCCGGCGCTGCCCTGCGGCACCCTGCCGGTCTGGGCGGGCTATTCAGAGCGGTTTGGCCTGAATACAGGGGTCACATCCCACTGATAGAATGCTGGGGTTATGTATCCCCAACGCGTCCTATCGGGCATGAGGCCCACCGGTGTTCTTCACCTGGGCCACTATCACGGGGTCCTGAAGAACTGGGTCAAGCTGCAGTCAGAGTATGAGTGCCTCTTTTTTGTGGCCGACTGGCATGCGCTGACGACTCACTACGACGACCCATCTGTTATTCGGCAGAGCACCTGGGACATGGTGATCGACTGGCTGGCTGCCGGCATCGATCCCTCCTCGGCCACCTTGTTTATTCAGTCCCGAGTACCCGAGCACGCCGAGCTGCACCTGCTGCTGTCCATGTGCACGCCATTGGGCTGGCTGGAGCGGGTGCCGACCTACAAAGACCAACAAGACAAGCTCAACGACAAAGACCTCTCGACCTACGGTTTTCTGGGCTACCCCCTGCTGCAGGCGGCTGACATTTTGATTTATCGAGCCGGGCAGGTGCCCGTGGGCGAGGATCAGGTGCCCCATGTGGAGCTCACCCGCGAGATTGCTCGTCGTTTCAATCACCTCTATGGACGCGAGACCGATTTCGAGGAAAAAGCCGAAGAGTCTGCCAAGAAGCTGGGAGGCAAGCGGGCCCGTCTGCTGCTGGAGCTGCGCACCCGTTTCCAGGAGCAGGGCGATGAGTCTGCATTGGAGCAGGCCAAGGCGCTGCTACAAGAGTCCCAGAACCTGACCTTAGACGACCGGGAGCGGCTGTTCGGCTACCTGGAAGGTGCCCGCCGTTTGATTCTGGTCGAGCCTCAGGCCCTGCTCACCGAAGCTTCTCGGATGCCTGGCCTGGATGGTCAGAAGATGAGCAAGAGCTACAACAACACCATCGGTCTTCGCGAGGATCCGGATGTGGTGGCCAAGAAGATTCGCACCATGCCCACCGACCCGGCGCGCATCCGTCGCACCGATCCAGGCACGCCAGAGAAATGTCCCGTCTGGGCCTTTCATCAGATCTATTCCGATGAGCAGCGTCAGGACTGGGTCCAGCAGGGCTGCCGATCAGCGGGCATTGGCTGTATTGAGTGCAAGCAGCCGGTGATCGATGCGGTGATTGCCGAACAGGACATCTTCAGAGCCCGGGCCAAGCCGTTTGAAGAAGACCTGGATCTGGTCAAAAATATTGTGGCCGATGGCTGTGAAAAGGCCAGAGAACTGGCGCGGCAGACCATGCGCGATGTGCGCGAGGTCATGGGCCTGGACCTGGGTTAGAACAGAAAAGGACTGGTTTTTAAATGACGGCAACTGCAAAACCCATTCAAGGCAGCCTGGTGGCGATTGTGACGCCCATGTACCCAGATGGCAGCCTCGATCTGCAGAGTTACAAAGACTTGATCGACTGGCACATCAGCAGTGGCACACACGGCATTGTGGCTGTTGGTACCACCGGTGAGTCCCCCACGGTCGATGTGGACGAGCACCTTGAACTAATTCGAGTGGCGGTTGAGCAGGCGCGTGGTCGAGTGCCGGTGATTGCGGGTACCGGCGCCAACTCCACGGCCGAGGCCATCGAACTGACGGCCCAGGCAAAAAAGCTGGGTGCTGATGCCTCTTTGCAGGTGGTGCCCTACTACAACAAGCCCACGCAAGAGGGCTTGTATCAGCATTTCAAAGCGGTGGCCGAGGCCGTCGACATGCCCCACATTCTGTACAACGTGCCTGGCCGCACGGTGGCCGATCTGGCCCACGAGACCACGGTTCGCCTGGCGCAGATCGAGAACATCGTTGGCATCAAAGATGCCACGGGCAACCTAGAGCGCGGTCAGTGGCTGATCCGTGACTGTCCTTCGCGCTTCAGTGTCTACAGCGGAGACGATCCCACGGCCCCAGTGCTGATGCTCTTGGGCGGCAAGGGCAACATTTCGGTCACGGCCAATGTGGTGCCTGATCGCATGGCTCGCTTGTGTGAACTGGCCCTGGCCGGTCAGGTCAAAGAAGCGGCACAGCTCAACCGGGATCTCATGCCGCTTCACAAGGCCATGTTCTGTGAGGCCAATCCGATTCCGGTGAAATGGGCTCTGGCCCGAATGGGCAAAATGCCGGGTGGCCTTCGCCTGCCCCTGGTCGAACTCTCGCCATCGGCCCAGGCCATGGTCGAGTCTGCATTGATTTCTCTTGGAGTCTGTTCATGATGGGTTCTCGTTTGGTATCAATCGGCTTGTTGTCGGCTGCTGTGTTGAGTCTGTCAGCCTGCGGCATCACCGGTGGCAACAAGGACATGAACTATGAGTCAGCTGCCAAGCGAGAGACCCCTCTCGAGGTACCCCCCGATCTGATCAAGCCGGCCAAGGATGAGCGGTTTGCCATTCCGGCGGCGGGTGTTGCCAGCCGGGCCGAATACGAGGCTGCTCAGCGCAACCCCAAGCAGGTCAGTAGCAGTTCGGCCGTGCTGCCCTCGGTCAATGGCATGCGCATTGAGCGCGTAGGTGAGCAGCGGGTCTTGGTGGTCAGCCAGACCGCTGAAAAACTCTGGCCTGTGCTGCGTCAGTTCTGGCTGGATTCTGGTTTTGTGATTGCCACCGAGAACCCCGAGACCGGTGTGCTCGAGACCGATTGGGCCGAGGACCGCGCCAAGATTTCAGAGGACTTCCTGCGCAAGACGCTGGGTAAGGTCTTCGATCGGCTCTACGACACCGGCGAGCGCGACAAATTTCGCATGCGTCTTGAGCGGGTTGGCTCTGGTGAGACCGAGATCAGTGTCGCTCATCGTGGCCTGATCGAGATTGCCAAGACCGGTAGCAGCGACAGCCAGACCACCTGGACCAACCGTCCAACCGATCGTCAGCTGGAAGAAGATTTCCTGCGTCGGATCATGCTCAGACTCGGGGCCGATGACAACCGTGCCAAGTCTCTGTTGGTCCAGGCCAGCAGTGCTGCGCCGGTGGCCCAGATCGTGAACACTGGTAGCGTCTCTCAGATTCAGGTGGCCGAGGGCTTTGATCGGGCCTGGCGTCGCGTTGGCGTGGCCATGGATCGACTCGGTTTTACCGTTGAAGACCGTAATCGCTCCAAGGGTGTCTTCTACGTCCGTTATCGCGATCCAACTGCACAGACAGAGGACAAAAAGGGCTTCTTCGGCAAGCTCTTCTCCTCTGACAATGATAACCAAGCGGCACAGCAGTATCAGGTGGTGGTCTCGGCCGGTGCCAATGCCAGCCAGAGCCTGGTTCAAGTCATGACCAAAGAGGGCAAGCCCAGCAGCGATCTGCAGGCTCAGCGCATGCTCTCCGTGATCTTCGATCAGCTCAAGTAAGCATCAGGCGTGCGTTACAGCAGCCTGAGCAGTGGCAGTGAGGGCAATGCCCTGGTGATTGAGGCTGGATCCCCGTCAAGGGGCCAGCCTTTTCGCTTAATGGTCGACTGCGGTTTGGCGCTCTCAGAGGTGGTGAGCCGTTTGGAGCAGCGTGAGCTCTTGCCTTCTGACATCGACCTGATCTTTGTCACCCACGAGCACAAGGATCACATTGGCGGTGTGGCCCGACTGGCCAAGGCCCATGGCATTCCAGTCATGGCCACTCGCGGCACCTTTGCTGCCGTGGGGCTCGCCTTCTGGAAAGATGTCCAGTGTCTGCAGGTGGTGCCTGGTGTTCCCATTCAGATTGAATCGGTAGAGCTGACCCCATTGGCAGTCCCCCACGACGCGGCCGAGCCCGCCTGTCTGCGAGTGAGGGATGGTCATCACAGCATGGCCTGTGTGACTGACTTGGGTCGTGTGACCGACTACCTGCGTGCTTCGCTGCAGGGTCTGGATGCGATTTTTTTAGAGTTCAACCACGACCGAGAGATGCTGATGACGGGCCCTTATCCGCCTGCCCTGCGAGAGCGTGTCGGTGGGGGCTGGGGGCACATTAACAATGAGCAGGCTGCTGCGTTCCTGCTGGAGTTGCTTCATCCCGATTTTCAGGTGGTGACCGCAGCCCACCTGAGTCAGAAGAACAACACGGTCGGTCTGGTGGATGGTGTTCTGTCTGGGTTGTCATTGGGAGAGGCGAGCTATCAGATTGCCTCTCAGGCGGAGGGCTCGCCTTGGACCGTCCTGGCCTAGCTGGGTGACGCGAAGAAAGAAAAAAGGCGAAGCAGATGCTTCGCCTTTTTTGTTGTGAGTGGCAGGGCCACCCACAGGTGCCGATTGCCGATTACTTCTTGGCGGGGGCAGCAGGAGCAGCAGCAGGAGCGGCGGCAGGAGCGGCGGCAGGAGCAGCAGCAGGAGCAGCGGCGGGGGTTGCAGCAGCGTCAGCAGGAGCGGCGGCAGGAGCAGCAGCAGGTGCGGGAGCGGCGGCAGGAGCAGCAGCTTTCTCTTCTTTCTTGCCACAGGCGGTCAGAGCAACGGCAAACAGAGCAGCGGCGAGGATGGACTTGTTCATGATTTTCCTTGATGGGCTAACGTTAACGATTAAGAAAAAGCAGCTAGACGTTTGATGGGTTTTGCAACACAACAAAAACGTCTAACAGCGCCCGCAATCATAGCGTTAGTTATAGTGAAAGTGGGCGTTGAATTCCTACAAAAACAATACAACGCCACCTAAGTACAGGTTGAAGAATATTTCTGAAAAACCAGTTTTAGAGAGTGCTGCATCGCAATACTTTTGTCCAAATCTTCGCTCGTTACCCAACCGATTGAGCAGGTCCATGACCTGGGTGCGTTCGCCTTTTGACAGCCCGTCCAGTGGAATGGGCTCCCCATTGGCCGCGGCCATCTGCTGCCAAGTCATCAGCCTTGCCCCAGGTGCCAGTGCCAGACCTTTGGCTTTGGCCAGACGTTTGACAAAGGCTGGGTAGGAAATCGGTTTGGGTAGGTTGGCCAGCACGGTCGGGTGGGGCACCGACAGGGCAATGACGACCTCCTCACAGACGGTCTGATGACCCGGCATGCAGGCCATGGCCTTGTCAGCCATGTCCTTGACCAGTCGGTCTGGCAGCTCCCCGACACGGTCGGTCGCCGACAGCCATGGATCCGACCAGGGCTGGGCCAGGAGTCGATCCAGGTGCTGACCAAAGGCGGCATCAGCAATCTCACGATGATCAGGTGCCCGAAAACCAACCGAATAAGTCATGCAGTCATGTCCGACGGCCACCCCTCTGTGGGCCACGCCTGGCGGGAGATAGAGCAGGTCGCCCGGTTCGCACAGGTGAGCCACTTCGGCCTGAAAGTGCTTGAGCACCTTGAGGTCGATGCCTTCCACCAGATCGTCTGGGTAGTCCCGGGCCAGCTCCCACAGGCGTTTGCCCTGGGCCTGGATCAGAAAGACGTCATAGGAGTCGACGTGCGCGCCGATGCCCCCCTGGTCGCTGGCATAGCTGATCATCAGGTCGTCTAGCCTGGCTTCTGGCAGGAAGCGAAAGTGGTTGAGAAAGTCGTCTGCGGACTGATGTTGCGAGTTGAGCTGCTGAATCAGAATGGTCCAGCCAGCCCTCTTCAGGCTCGGAATCTGACGCTTGATCAGTGGGCCATGGGTCACGGCCGACTGCGCTGAGACCAGTCGAACTGGCAGGGCGTCCGAGAGGGCCTCTTCAAAGAACACCGATTGGTCGATGGGCAGCTGCTGTGCAAAGGCTTTGGCAAAGGCCCCTTTGACGAACAGGGGCTTTTTTTGCCAGTGGCGTTTCATGAACTGCGTGGCCGTGAGGCCTCCCAGCCAGGGCAGTGGCTGGTCAAGGGGCAGTGGCAGGCGGGGCATGATGGACTGTGAGAGGGCGGTGGTTTTCATGGGGTGGTCTTTGGGTCTGGTGAGGACGGACCTTGGAGTTGGTGATGCCATTGGTAGACCAGATCCAGTGCGGCCCGTGCGGACAGTTCATCGGGTTTGACCAGACGCAGCGCATCGATGACCGATTGCAGGCTGGGGTCCAGGCTGGCCTGATTGAACAGGCCCAGTTGATCAGCAGGTGCGGCAGGCATCGGGGGCTGCCCCTGGCAGGCCTGTGCATGCACGATCACGTCCTTGGGCAGGCCGGCGAGTTGGGCCACCTGCAGACCAAAGCTCTGACTGGTGGGTCCCTCTTGCAATTGGTGGAGAAAGACGATGCCATGGCCATGTTCAACCGCTGTGACATGGTGATTTCGGATCCCCGACATGCTGTTGGCCAGGTCAGTCAGTTCGAAGTAATGGGTGGCAAACAGGCACAGGCTCTGGTTGACCTGCGCCAGGTGCGAGGCGATGGCCCGAGCGAGGGCCAGACCATCGACCGTCGAGGTGCCACGTCCAATTTCGTCCATGAGCACCAGGCTGCGCGGTGTGGCTGTGTGCAGAATCAGGGCTGCTTCTGTCATCTCCACCATGAAGGTGGATCGTCCGCCGGCCAGATCATCGGCCGCACCGAGTCGGGTGAAGATTCGGTCGATGTCGCCAATCCTGGCACTTCGGCAAGGCAGTGGTGCCCCAATGCGAGCCAGGATGACCATCAGAGCCACCTGACGCATATAGGTCGACTTACCGCCCATGTTGGGACCAGTGATCAGCATCAGACGATGGCCTGCGTGGAGCCGGGTGTCGTTGGGCGTGAACTGGGTGACTTGCAGGTCCAGTACCGGGTGTCTGCCGTCTTCGATGACGATCTCAGTCGTCTCGGTCAGGCTGGGCAATACCCAGTGGTGGTCCAGGGCCAGTCGCGCCAGACTGTTGAGGGCATCGAGGTCTGCCAGCGCTTCGGCTGCAGTCTGCAGGCTGGCGACTGCAGGCGCCAGGTCCAGCAACAACTGATCGAAGAGCAGCTTCTCTCGGGCCAGGGCACGGTCTTGGGCCGAGAGGGCCTTGTCCTCGAAGGCCTTGAGCTCGGGCGTGATAAAGCGCTCGGCATTTTTCAGGGTCTGTCGACGCTGATAACGATCGGGCACCTTGTCGAGTTGACCAGCGGTGACCTCAATGAAATAACCATGGACGGCATTGAAGCCCACCCGCAGGTTGGCAATGCCCGTGGCCTGACGCTCTTGCTGCTCCAACTGCAACAGCTGATCGCTGCCCTGGGTCTGAATGGCCCGCAGGTCGTCGAGCTCGGCATCAAAGCCTTCTCGAATGACACCACCATCGCGGATCTGGTTGGCTGGCTCTTCGGCAATGATCTGACGGATGGTCTGCTCGGTCCGCTGCAGGCTTGGGTCAGCCAGGGTTTGGCGGATTTGGTCGATGAGAGCGTTGCTCGGTGCATCCAGTGAGCCCAGCAAAGGTCCCAGGGCAGACAGGCTGTTCGCCACTGAGATGAGGTCGCGGGGCTTGGCCTGCAGCAGCGCGATTCGACCGGCCAGGCGACCCAGGTCGAACATGGGGCGAAGCGCCTGATAGACGGGCTCGACCGACTGGGACTCGAGAAGGTCATTGATGGCCTGTTGGCGCAGCAGCAGCGGTGCGTTGGTGCGCAGGGGATTGAGCAGCCACTGGCGAAGTCGGCGGCTGCCGGCCGCGCAGGCACAGCCATCGATGCTGCTGAGGAGCGTCTGTGCGGCAGCGGTTGCGCCAGATGGGTCGGCATAGAGTGGGGCGACCAATTCCAGTGTCCGTCGGGCGACATGGTCGAGTTGAACCGATTGGCTGCTGACTACTGCCTTGGGTCCCTGCAGGTGATGCAGGCTCTGGCCCAAACTGGTCTCGGCATAGCCGAGCAAGGCTGCCAGGTTGGCCAGCAGGCTGGGCTGATCGGTGAGCTCGAAGGCCGCCAGGTGAGACACGCCGAGCCGATCTTGCAGCAGCTGCGACCCGTGCTTGGCATCGAAATGCCAACTGGGCAGGGCGCGCAGGCAGAGCCCTGGCAGGCTTTCTTGGATGGACTGACCAATGGGACCGTCGACTTGGTCTTCGCTGATCAGCAACTCGGCCGGTGCGATTTTGCTGACCTCATCTAACACCAGCGCAGGCGTAAGAGCTTGTCCGTGTTGCGAGGAGGAGAGTGCTGTGTGAAAGAGTGCACCCGTGGAGACATCCAGCCAGCTGAGTGTGGCCTGTCCGGCGTGGGCGAGGTGAAGGCAGGCCAGCCACGCCTGGGCTTTTTCCGGCACCAGGCCCTCTTCGCTCAGCGTGCCCGGGGTGGTCACTCGGACCACCTTGCGCTCGACCGGTCCCTTGCTGGTGGCTGGGTCTCCGATCTGCTCGCAGATGGCCACTGTCTCACCCGCCTTGAGCAGCTTGGCCAGGTAGGTCTGGGCCGAGGCTACTGGTACGCCGGCCATGGTGACCGGCTGTCCGGCACTCTGGCCGCGCTGGGTGAGGGTAATGCCCAGCAGGCGGGCGGCCCGTTCGGCGTCTTCAAAAAAGAGCTCGTAGAAGTCGCCCATTCGGTAGAACAGCAGGGCCTGCGGATGGTCGGCCTTGATGCGCAGGTACTGCTGCATCATGGGCGTATGGCCGCGCAGGTCCATGGTCATCCGGTCACGGGCTGAAAACGTCTTGCGACCTGGCTGTCCGGCAGTTGGTAGGCAGACAGCACGGCGACCATCTGAGCAAAAACCTTGGGGGTGGCAGCGATGATGTTCTCGGAGAAGAGGTAGTCTCCTTCGCCTTTGAAGTCACCGACAAAGCCGCCGGCCTCGCTGACGAGAAGGCTGCCAGCCGCCGCATCCCAGGGCATCAGGCCCATCTCAAAAAAGCCGTCGTAACGTCCAGCAGCGACATAGGCCAAATCAAGGGCGGCCGCACCGGGGCGACGCAGACCGGCCGCACGGCCGCTGATGGTCTTGAACATCGACAGGTAGGCGTCGATCTGCTCCTGGCGTTTGAAGGGAAAGCCGGTGCCGATCAGAGACTCGTCGAGTCGGTCTTGTTTGGACACGCGCAGTCGTCGGTCATTGAGCATGGCGCCCTTGCCCTTGGAGGCGACAAAGAGCTCGTCGCGGGCAGGGTCATAGACCACGGCCTGGGTGATCTGGCCTTTTTGCATCAGGGCGATCGAGACCGCGTAAATGGGCAGACCGTGGATGAAGTTGGTGGTGCCATCGAGTGGGTCGATGATCCAGATGTGATCGGGGGCTCGACCAGTGGCCTGCGGGTCGACCGGCTGGCCACGAAAGGTCAGGCCGGTTTCTTCACCCAGGAATCCATGGTCGGGATAGGCCGTTGAGAGGATCTCGATGATGGCCTTTTCACAGGCTTGATCGATCTCGGTGACAAAGTCGTTTCGCTCTTTGCGTGTGATGCGAAGGGCTTCGATGTCGAGACTGGCGCGATTGATGATGGCGCCAGCACGTCGGGCAGCTTTGACTGCCGTGTTGAGCAATGGATGCATGGGCTTAGACTGTTAAAAGAGCAGCCCACATTTTACCTTTGATTACATGAAAACCGAATCCGATCTCAGTGCCCTGTTGTCGCGTGTCCGCTGGGTCATGGTGAGTCCCACGCATCCCGGGAATTTGGGTGCAGCGGCGCGTGCCTTGATGGCCACTGGTTTTTCCCAGCTGGCTGTTGCCAACCCGGTTGTAGAACAGATGCATCGCGACGAGCAGGCCGTGAGCATGGCCTCCGGGGCCGATGCCCTGCTATCGGCTTGTCGCTATGGGGAGTTGGCCGAGCTGATTGGTCCCTGCCGTCGCGTGGTGGGCTTTACCGCTCGGGCACGAGAGTTTGAGCCCAAACGCATCGAGTTGGAGCAGGCGGCTGATGAGCTGATGGACTGGTTGGCCCAAGATCCATCAGAGCAGGTGGCCCTGGTCTTTGGCCCAGAGCGCTCCGGTCTCACCAATGCAGATTTGGTTCGTTGCAGCCACCTGTGCAGCCTGGATGTGAATCCGTCGTTTTCCTCTTTGAACCTGTCTCAGGCCATGCAGGTGGTGGCCTATCTCTGTCGTCGATCGGCGCGAGCACGCCTGTCCCTTCCCCTTCCGATACCGCAGACTTCGGGGGCCGGTCGGCCAACGGCCAAGCCAGCAAGCCGAGAGATGGTCAACGGGCTTCACCGTCACCTGTTGGACCTGGCCCAGGCGGTTGGCCAGCTAGACCCAGCCAACCCAGGTCGAATGGATGAACGTCTCTGGCGGCTGTGGAATCGCGCAGAGATTTACGAGGACGAGGTGCAGCTGCTCAGGGGCTTTTTATCGGATGTTCAAAGAGTCCTCAAGCGTCAGGGTTGATCCAGGACGTGGTCGTATTCCTGATAGGCTCATGCCATGAATCGCTTCAAAGAAGACATTGAGACCATCTTGCAGCGCGACCCTGCAGCCCGTCACTGGCTGGAGGTGGTCACCTGCTATCCCGGTCTGCATGCCGTCTGGCTGCATCGGCTCTCGCATGGCCTGTGGGGGACCCGCCTGGGTCTGCTGCGCTGGCTGGCCAGGGTTTTGGCCTTGTTCTCGCGTTGGCTGACGGGCATTGAGATCCACCCGGGCGCGACCTTTGGTCGTCGGGTGTTCATCGACCATGGCCTGGGAGTGGTGATCGGTGAGACAGCGGTCGTGGGCGATGACTGCACCATCTACCAGGGTGTGACCCTGGGGGGTACCTCTTTGACCAAGGGCGCCAAGCGTCACCCAACGCTCGAGAGTCACGTGGTCGTGGGCGCTGGCGCAAAAGTCTTGGGGCCTTTTACGGTGGGCAGTGGCGCCAAGATTGGCTCTAATGCGGTGGTCGTCAAGGCCGTGCCGCCAGGTGGCACGGTGGTTGGCATTCCCGGTCGACTGGTTCACGAGGAACATGCGGATTCTCTGTCAGGCCAGAAAGACGGTGATACCGATGATGCGTTTGCGGCCTATGGTGTGACCCAGGGCCAGCAAGACCCCATCGATGTCATGCTGCATCAGCTAGTGGCCGACCTCCGTCGACAAGAAGAAGAAATCGCTGCGCTTAAATCACAGTTGGGCGCGACTCGCCCAGCAGCAGACCGCCCTGACGGGGCGGGTCGATAGACCAGTCGGTTAAGACCCAGCGCTCATAACCGGCGGGGGTCTGATAGACACCCGGCCGATGGGTGTGGCCGTGGATCATGCCCTGTGCCCCATGGGCCAATATCGCCTGGTCTACCGCCTGTGGGTTGACGTCCATGATGGCCATGTCTTTTTGATGTTTCTCTTGTTGACTCTGCTCACGCAGGGCCCGAGCCTGGGCCTGTCGAGTAGCCAGTGGCTGCCCGAGAAAATCAGCCTGCCACTTGGGATCACGGACCATCTGTCTGAACTTCTGGTAGGCGAGGTCATCGGTGCAATAGCCGTCACCATGACTGACCAGCCATCGCTGGCCGTTGGCCTGGGTCAGCACAAACGGGTCGGGCAGCAAGCGGGCCCCGACCGATTGGCAGAAGCCTTGGCCCAGCAAAAAATCGCGATTGCCGTGGACCAGGCCAATCTGGAGGCCAGCCTGATGGTGCTGTTGCAGCAGGGCCCTTAGGCGGGGCCAGTCCTGGCTGTCTTGCAGGACATCGTCGCCGACCCAGGCCTCAAAGACATCGCCCAACAGCATCAGCCAGTGGGGCTTGTAGGCCTGCAGACTCTGGCTGAGCCAATCTAGAAAACGGGTGGTCAGCGCATCGCCATCTTCGAGCAGGTGCAGATCCGAGACAAAGAGGACCTGCTGCCGGGGCTCGAGCTGCAGCGCTACGCCAGGACTCATTCGCCGACGACGACAGCCTTTTCGATCACAACAGGCTCAACGGGCACGTCTTGGTGAAAGCCTTTGTTGCTGGTTTTGACAGACTTGATCGTGTCGACCACGTCCTTGCCGTCGGTGACTTCGCCGAAGACCGCATATCCCCAGCCGCTGCCGGAGGGCGATTTGAAGTCCAGGAAATCGTTGTCCGAGACGTTGATGAAGAATTGGGCGGTGGCCGAGTGAGGATCGTTGGTACGAGCCATGGCGATGCTGTAGGCCTTGTTCTTCAGGCCGTTGGCGGCCTCGTTGTCGATGGGGTCCTTGGTGGGCTTTTGGTTCATGTCTTCGTCGAAGCCACCGCCCTGGATCATGAAGCCATTGATCACGCGATGAAAGATGGTGCCGTCGAAGTGGCCGGACTTCACATAGTCCAGGAAGTTGGCCACGGTGTTGGGGGCCTTCTCAGCGTTGAGGGTCAGGACAATCTTGCCTTTGTTGGTGTGGAGTTCAACCATGGTTTTTCTCACTCTTAATTTCTTTGCAGCCGAGGCTGGATGGACAACGGCGAGGGCTGGGGAAGTTTTTCCAGGTGCCCACGCTTGGCGGATAAAAAAGGGGAGGCCCCTTTGGCGGATAGACCTTTTGTGTAGGTCTGCAAGGCAAGCTTGGCGTACAAGTCACCGAGGTTCTCGTAGGCCAAGGCATACCCAGGCCGATTGACGATGGCCTGCTCCAGGGCTACCCGCGCGCGCTGGTATTCGCCGCGGCGCTGATAGAGCACAGCCAGGTTGTTATAGGGTTCGGCTAATTCCGGAAACTCTTCGCGAAGCGACTCAAAGGCGTTGATCGCCTTTTGGTCTTGGGCGGTCTCGGCATAGAGCACGCCTTCCAGAAAGCGCCATTGGGCATCCCTGGGCTTGGTTTTGAGTGCGGCGTCAATTTTTTCTTGGGCGTCGTTGAAGCGCTTGAGTTCGATGAGCTCGATGGTCTGGCTGACTTCGGGCGAGATCTTGGGGGGCATGCGCTTGACGGTCAGACCGGTGGCAGCGGTGGAGCCGGTTGTCGACGGGGTGGTGGCCGCGGTCTGGGCCCAGACCGTTGCGCTCAGGCAGAGAAGCAGTGGGGCGAGCAGGCGAGTGAGCATAAAGACCATAGAATGCGGGAATGTGGTTAACCGACTCGCGCAGTCTAGCATGGTGAATTCTTGAAGATTTTCAATACCTTATCCCGTCAGAAGGTCGATTTTCAGCCCATCGAGCCAGGCCATGTTCGCCTGTACGTCTGTGGCATGACGGTCTATGACTATTGCCACGTGGGCCATGCCCGTGTGCTGGTGGTCTTTGATATGGTGCGCCGGTGGTTAGAGGCCCAGGGCTACCGCGTGACCTATGTTCGGAACATCACCGACATCGACGACAAGATCATCGCCCGGGCGGTCCAGAACAACGAGCCGATTTCTGCTCTGACAGACCGTTTCATCAACGCCATGCAGCAAGATGCCAAGGCCTTGGGCGTGCTGCCACCGACGCACGAACCCAGGGCCACGGCCTATGTTCCTCAGATGCTCTCCATGATCGATCGGCTGGTGGACAATGGCTTTGCCTATCAGGATGCCAACGAGCAGGGCGAGCCCGGGGATGTTCACTTTGCGGTTCGTCAGTTCCCCAGTTACGGCGCCCTGTCGGGCAAGTCGATTGACGAGCTCCGGGCGGGTGAGCGCGTGGCGGTGGCCCGAGACAAACGCGACCCCTTGGACTTTGTGCTCTGGAAGCGGGCCAAGGCCGATGAGCCCAGCGATGCCGTCTGGTCATCGGGCTACGGCCTGGGACGTCCCGGCTGGCACATCGAATGCTCGGCGATGAGCTGTGAGCTGCTCGGTCCTCATTTTGATATTCATGGGGGTGGGGCAGATCTGCAGTTTCCTCACCACGAAAACGAGATCGCTCAGTCGGAGGGAGCCTACCGGGCTCAGACCCATCAGCCCTTTGTGAACACCTGGATGCACAACGGCTTTGTTCGCATTGACGACGAGAAGATGTCCAAGTCCTTGGGCAACTTCTTCACCATTCGTGAGGTGCTGGAGAAGTTCGACCCTGAGGTTGTGCGCTTTTTCATTCTTCGAGCCCATTACCGCAGCCCCTTGAACTATTCCGATGCTGCCTTGGAAGAGGCCAGAGCCGGCCTGCTGCGCCTCTACACCGCGCTGGAAAAAGCCGGGTTGGAGCATGAACTGTCGGAGGGGCCAGCTCAGGCGTTGATGCAAGCGGCCATGGCCGCCTCGCATGACCAGGTGGCTGCGTTTCGTCAGGCCATGGACGATGACTTCAACACGCCCGAGGCGATTGCCGCGCTGTTCGGGCTGGCCACCGAGGTCAATCGATTGGTGGCAGCGGGCGAGGGAGAGCAGGCCATGGCACTGGGCCAGACCCTGCGAGGGCTGGCGCTATGCCTGGGGCTGCTGGCACGCTCGGCCTCAGTGGCCAAACGTGCGGGTGGTCAGGGCCAGACCGGTGGGTCGGGTGGGTTGGACGAGGGCCAGATTGAAGCCCTGATCGCCGAGCGCATCCAAGCCAAAAAGTCCAAAGACTTCGCCAGGGCCGATGGCATTCGGGCAGAGCTACTGGCCCAGGGCATTGTCCTGGAAGATGGGCCCGCTGGCACCACTTGGCGACGCGCCTAAGGTTTATAGGACAATCACAGTTATGTCAGTTACCTTTTTAGATTTCGAGCAGTCTTTGGCTGATCTCGAGAAAAAGATCGAGGAGCTTCGCTTTGTTCAGGGCGATGGCTCCGTCGACATCTCCGTCGAGCTGGGTAGCCTGCAAGAAAAGGCCGAGGCCCAGCTCAAAGATCTCTACGCCAAGCTCACGCCTTGGCAGATTTCTCAGGTCTCGCGTCACCCTCAGCGGCCCTACACGCTGGATTACATCGCTGAGATGTTCACGGACTTCTACGAGCTTCACGGTGACCGTGGGTTTGCTGACGACCCTGCGATCGTGGCGGGACTGGCCCGACTGGATGGTCAGCCGGTGGTGGTTATGGGTCATCAGAAGGGCCGCGACCTGAAGGAGCGGACCTATCGCAACTTCGGCATGCCCCGGCCAGAGGGCTATCGCAAGGCCGAGCGCCTCATGAGACTGGCCGAAAAATTTGGGCTGCCGGTGATCTCTTTGATTGACACCCCGGGCGCCTACCCGGGCATTGGGGCAGAAGAGCGCGGGCAGTCTGAAGCCATTGGCAAGAACCTGTTTGTCATGGCGGGACTCAAGGTGCCGTTCATCGCGACGGTGATTGGTGAGGGTGGTTCTGGTGGGGCCTTGGCCATTGCCGTGGCCGACCAGGTCCTCATGCTGCAGTACTCGACCTATTCGGTCATCTCCCCCGAGGGCTGTGCCTCTATTTTGTGGAAGAGTGCGGCCAAGGCGCCCGAGGCAGCCGAGACATTGGGCATTACCGCTCAGCGTCTGAAGTCCTTGGGCCTGGTCGATCGCATCGTCTCCGAGCCCATGGGCGGCGCCCATCGTGATGTTCCGGCGATGGCCAAGACTCTAAAGAAGGCCATTGTTGAGAGCCTGGCGCAGGTCCAGGCCATGTCCACCGAGGAGATGTTGGCCACCCGGCAGGCTCGTCTTCGCGCCTATGGTCGATTTAAAGAGGCCAGCTGACCTCCCCAATCGCTTGCTGGTCGGCTTCTCAGCTGGCCTGGATTCGACAGTTCTTCTCCACGCCTTGATGCAGGCCAGCCAGACTGACTGGCCTGATCTCGAGCTCTGTGCGATTCACCTTCACCATGGTCTGCAGCCGGCTGCAGACGACTTCGCCCATCAGGCTCAACTCAGCTGTCAGCAGCTGGGTGTGCCTTTGCAGGTGATGTCCTTGCAGATCTCGCAGGACGCGATCCAATCCATGGGCCTGGAGGCGGCTGCTCGGTCTGAGCGGTATCGCGCTTTTGCGCGGGCGCAAGCTGCAGGTCAGGCCCTGGTGTTGGCCCACCATCTGGATGATCAGATCGAAACCACCCTGCTGCAGTGGATCCGGGGTGCTGGGCTGGATGGCTTGGTGAGCATGCAGGCCTGGTCGCCCGAGCGACAGATCTGGCGTCCTCTGCTGGGTCTGACCAAAGCCTCGCTTCGAGACTATGCCCAGGCGCATGCGTTGACTTGGGTCGAAGATCCGACCAACCTTGACGAGAGCTTGGACCGCAATCGCCTGCGTCGACGGGTGCTGCCAGAGCTCACGGCCTTGAGGGCCGGTGCCCTGCAGGCCATGGGACGCTCGATCGAGCTGCTTCAGCAAGACAAGGCGGTCTTGGATGAGGTGACGCAGCAGGATTGGCAGGCCTGTCTGGCGGAGGCGGCGGAGCGGGATCGGGCCCAGCACAAGGGCCTGGACTTGTCAGCTGATTTGCTGATCCGTGACCGCCTGTTGGGGCTGTCCGATGCCAGACTCAGCCGGGTGCTCAGGCTGGGATTGGCTCGCGTGGGGTCGCCCATGCCGCCGGCCAGAAGGCTGCAGGAATTTATTCGCCAACTGCGATCCGTGAGCCATGACACCCGTTGTCAGTTGGTGGTGAACGCACCAGGACCGGGCGAAAAAGTGTCTTTTCAAGTATCGTTCCGGGCTGGATTCGTCTTTTTTACTCAATAACTTATGTCCCTCATCGTTCACAAATACGGCGGCACGTCGATGGGCTCGACCGAGCGCATTCAGAACGTGGCTCGCCGGGTCGCCAAATGGCATCGCGCCGGTCACCAGATGGTGGTGGTGCCCTCGGCCATGTCCGGCGAGACCAACCGACTGCTGGGCCTGGCCAAAGAAATCTCGGACAACCCAGACCCGCGCGAGCTGGACCAGATCGCGGCCACTGGCGAGCAGGTCTCGGTGGGCTTGTTGGCCCTGGCCATTCAAAAGCAGGGCCTGAAAGCCAAGAGCTACACGGGCTGGCAGGTACCCGTTCGAACCAACTCGGCCTATACCAAGGCCCGCATCGAGTCGATTGATGACGCCCGCGTCCGCAAGGATCTGGACGATGGCTATGTCGTCATCATCACGGGCTTTCAAGGCATTGATGAGCACCAGTCGATCACCACGCTTGGTCGGGGCGGCTCAGACACCTCAGCCGTGGCGGTGGCCGCGGCACTCAAGGCCGAGGAGTGTCTGATCTACACCGATGTCGACGGGGTCTACACCACCGACCCGCGTGTGGAACCCAATGCCAAGCGTCTGCAGAAGATCACCTTCGAAGAAATGCTGGAGATGGCCAGCCTGGGCTCTAAGGTTCTGCAGATCAGGTCGGTGGAGTTCGCCGGCAAATACAAGGTCAAGACCCGAGTGCTCTCGAGCCTGACCGATCCCGACATGAACCTGACTGAGGAAGCCCAGTCCGGTACTTTGATTACTTACGAGGAAGACAAGACCATGGAACAGGCGGTCATTTCTGGCATTGCCTTTAACCGCGATGAGGCCAAGATCACCATTGCTGGCGTGCCGGACAAGCCCGGTGTGGCCTACAAGATTCTGGGGCCAGTGGCTCAGGCCAACATCGATGTCGACATGATCATCCAGAACGCCAGTCACGATGGCATGACGGACTTTTCTTTTACGGTTCATCGCAACGAGTTGAACAAGGCCCTGGATGTTATCAAGGCGACTGTCCAGCCCGAGATCCAGGCTCGCGAGATCACCAGTGATCCCGAGATCTGTAAGGTCAGTGTGGTGGGCATTGGCATGCGCTCCCATGTGGGTGTGGCCAGCCAGATGTTTGAGACCCTGTCCAAAGAAGGCATCAACATTCAGATGATCTCCACCAGCGAGATCAAGATCTCGGTGGTGATCGCGGATAAGTACATGGAATTGGCCGTGCGTGCGTTGCACAAGGCGTTTGGGCTAGAATCTTAAGTTCTTCGCCAGCAGTCTAGAAGTAGGAGACGTGACCGAGTGGCCGAAGGTGCTCCCCTGCTAAGGGAGTATGGGCCAAAAGCCCATCGAGGGTTCGAATCCCTCCGTCTCCGCCAATTTTCACGTCGGTGTTGAATTTGGCGTACACAAAAATATTTACATACCATCCGGTATGCCATTAACGATTCGCTTGGCTATTGGACGGGTCTACTTCCTCTCGGATTTGTCGCTGGGCTGCGGGTGACCCACCCCCACCAAAATCCCTGCCAGACCGACCCCACCCGGTGGGTTCTCCCCTAATTCGCTTGATGGTACCGCGCTTGCCTCTCTCAGCGTGTTCCCGACAGTGGGACGCTACTCGCCAAGAGATTGCCCCCGGCAGCCAAAGGCTCCGAGATGACTTGATGTGTGGATTTGTATTAGTCTTAAATGTAACAAACCCATTACATCGGAGATCAACTCAGTGGCTTCTACGCTAACCCCTCGGTTTACCTCGATATCACTAACTGACGACGTCATATCGCCAATAAGCCCTGCCTATGCGGTAATCAATGGGTCTAGCAACGCGTTGTGGATTGGAGCCGTTTTTCGTAGCAAAACGAGTCCAGATGACACGTTCAACTTCCCAGCCACCCAAAATTTATTCGGCCAACCGGTAGAGAGCTATCCTGGCGTCTATCGAATGCCTTCATCCGGTACTTATGAGTTGTCTTATGTTATGGCTCATAACGAGTCGAATGGCTTCAACTACGACCGAGTCTATTACGGAGGAACTTACTATGAGTCCGTAGCCGGTAGGGCGGTAATGACTAAGGAGCAGGATGGAGAACTTACCTACGAATCAACGCACAACTTTAACTTTAAAAATTACACAGTAGAGGTCTACGCTGACATACCCACCCCGGTTCTGATCTATTTGGATTTCACCGTTGATAATGGAGTTTTGTCAATAGATTATGTTGCGGACTTCACTACAACCGTTGGCAACATCGTTTTTGCAATCGAACCGGTATCCGCAAGAGGGGAGTTTACAGACGCCCTCATTTTGGAATCAGACTCCTCGGTAGGAACGGTTTCCGAAGAGTTACCTGAATCATTTAAGGATGGTAAGTACGTTGCAACAGTATTCGTTTCGTCGATTGGATTTTTAAAGGAGGGTGCGGTCACGACAACTTACAACGCGGAGGACAATGAGGCATGGGTCGCAAAGCAGGTTGCTGGCAAGACACAAACTCTCTACTTTGACGAATATACGTTTCTACCCACTAACTTCACGTTTTCATATGACGCACCGGCAGTAATCACCTCAGAATCAAGTCAGATAGTACTTATCGTTGACCAGGGGATCCTCTCAGACGGGGCGGTGTTGTTGCGCGATATCGTGGAAACCAAAAGGTTCGAGGACGGGATTTTGGCTGAACACAAATTAGTGTATGCAGGTTCAGAGTTTAGTTATGACGCCATAGACCCCTTGATCCAGGTTGTGACTCGGGACGACGAGTTTACTTCTGAATTTTTTTCGGAGATAACCGCTTTAAATGTCGTAGCCTCCGACTTCTCATACTCAGACCTGGTAAAGCTAGTAGGCGTCTCAGCTGTTGACGAGGTATTACTTCACATCGCAGGTTCGGATGGATATTTTGTAGCGTAGTCAAACCCACTTGCCCATCTTGGTTGGTTTATTGGTGCTGTTACATGCCAGGTGTTTTGGTACGTGCGGCATCCGTGATGCATTCATTCCCTGCTACCCCCTTCCATCCTAGAACAGTTGCTTGAAGCGAAGGTCAAGGTATTTGTAGCTACTTTGGTTGACAGGGTTTTTGTCTGCCCAAGCTGTCAGCGTTGAACATGAATACTCTCGGTCGTAGTCGTCAAGACAGGGCGTTTCGTTGACTTTGCCCCCTAACCATGCGCCAAGACCGAACGATATTGTTTGGTTTTTACCCGTCTGCCAAGAACTCGTAGTTCCGAAAAAAATAGACGGGTTCAGCTTCAATTTTTGGGACCTGTAGCCGGTATCAATACCGACAGACCAGACAGTTCCAGTTATTGGACCCCAATTCACAATGAAAGATAAACGACTACCCTGAGGTTTAAAAAACCTTCCGACATCGTAGCTAGTAGTGGGGTCGTATATCGAGGAAACAGAGTCACTTATATTCAGGAGTATTGATCCGTCAGCGCTTCTAATGTTTTGTCCCCTTTCGTAGGGGGAGAGAAAACTTATGAACCAAGGAACCGGAAGCCTTTGAGCCAAACTGCTCTCAGACGTAGTTGATAGCAATGTGCGATGTTCAAGCATTGACTGAGCTATTACTGGGTTCGTTGCCAAAACGAGCAGGCAAGACAGGGCTGAGATTCTTTTGAGATTCATCGCAGGTTACCGACTGGTGCGAGTGCTCTAGAGAGATTTGCTTCGCCCATTCCGTAGACAGCCTGGGTGGTGGGGCTCTTTGTTCCCCACGAAGAACTCCACTTTGCAGTATCGAGAAGGATTAGTGAAGACTTTTCAGCATTTAGGTTGGGAAATTTTTGTCTAAGAATGGCCGCGTATCCGGAGACCCGTGGAGCCGCAAATGAGGTTCCTTGCATGTAGCTTCCGTCTGCCTGCTGCATTCCTCTTCCGTCAGCTACCAAAAATCTGTCGTAGTAGGCACCAGCCTTATTTGAATAGCTTGCCATTGAGCCGCCCGCTTGGCTCAAAGCACCTACGATAATAGTTTTGTTTTTGAAGGTGTTTGAGTTGTAGAAGACGGCATTCAGTGGATCGCAGTTTGTAATCGATATGGTGCAACCACTATTACCCGCAGCCTTCACGAATATGGCGTCAGGAACTACGGACGCATTCGCATAGGCTAGTTGGTGATCGTAGGCGGCACGGTTTGTGACGGGGTTGCTGCTTGTTCCCCCAAGACTCAGGTTCACGACTTTCAGAGATCGATAATTAACGCTGGCGCTGTCTGAGCCAGTTCCCCACCTTTTGAACTCACCAAATAGTCCATTAGTGGATCTCTGATAAGTTAAGAAATCATTTCTGTATACGGATGCATCCTTCGCGATTCCGTAGTAAGAACCTCCAGTGACGTTCACCCCGAATGTCTGTCGGAGAGAGAAGGACTCGTAGTACACCCCATACTCAGGCATGTTTATGTATCCATAAATGTCGCTGAATCCATTGAAATAGTTGAGGGATCCCCCAGCAATTGAAGAGACCTGTTCACCGTGAGTCATTCGAAGATACCCTGTGCCTGAATTGATACAAACTGTCGCGCCGAGCTCGTAGCTACATCCAGACTCGATCGGAAAGGGCATGAAATCTGACCAGTCGTTTGCGGTGAAATCATCGATCACGCCAATTTTCATACCTTTGCCAGTCCACCCCGAGGCCCACGCTGATCTGACATCGCTTGTGATCCAGGTTTCTTGCATTTGGTTAGCAGTCATTCCGAGTGGAACGGACTCGGTGTAACGCTCTGTTGAGCTGTACGGACCCAGATTCCTAAATTGAAAGTCTTGGCGTGTTACCGTCAAGGTAATGCCTGCGTTCGTGTTTGGAATATTGAATGCCTGTGCGGGCGATCCCCTTCGAAGGTCGTAACTTGTGGTGGCAGACGTAACGATGCCGTTTGGGTCGGTTGTCCCTATCGATTGGTAGTAGCTCTGGGAACCGCTACTTGTTGTGCCTCCGTTAGTGGATCCAGAATTTGACGAAGATGAGGGAGTAGATGAGCGCCCCTCATTGAATCCATAAATGATGAAGTGACGGGTTGCGGCTTGGGTGTCGGTGCCGAATGCCCTCTGCAGGTCGGGATACTTGGCTAGATAGGCGGCCGGTGAAAATTTTACTGAACGCCCCTCCCTCTGACCAAAATTCGAGTAGTGGTTTTCTCCCGCCTGTGCATCTGCTCCAAAGGCGCGGATCAAGTCCGGGTAACTAGCGATGTACTCAAGACCGTTAATCGCGAGTGCCGGTTGGTTGGCTGATATGCCAATGAGTAAAAAAAGTAGGGGTTTACGCAATTTGAGCACTCCTTACTTTCGTTGCTGCTCGGCATAGGGCGACTCGTCTCTATCTTTCTGGAAGGTTGATCGCAATGCGGTTGATAGAGTGGTGAGGGGTTGCCAGCAGCAATTGGGTCGTAGGTTAAATGTATTAGCGCAAATATTTGACACCATGATCGTACTGGATGTACCGTTAACTGTCTTTCATTTAACGTAAAGGTATATAAATGAATGTAACCGCAAAGAAATTTCTCGCTTTGGTGTTCCTTTCTTTTGCAGGCGCCACGAATGCGGCAGAGTCATCGACGAAGACCTACTTCGATTTGAGTTATGGGCAACTCACCTATAAAGAGAGCGGGCTGTCTTCGCTCTCTCCGAGCATCATTTCTGGTACTTTTGGCTCATATGTATACGACGGTCTGGCGTTCGAGGGATTTCTGGCGACCGGTGTTTCCGACGATTCAGTGACTTACTCCGGAGTTCCCTTGACGCTTAAGGTTGACTCGGCTGTCGGGTTCTATGTGAAGCCTTACCTTAGAGTGTCCGAGGGCACCGAGGTATACGCCAAAGTGGGTTATTTCCGAGGTAGGTTAACGGTATCCGCGCCGAGAGGCCTTAGCGATAGCACGACCGGCTCTGACGTTTCTTACGGAGTTGGATTGTCGACGCGGGTGGGGGGTAGTGTCTCTGTCTTCGCCGAGTACATGTCTTACTACGATAAGTCTGACACAACGATCCGCGGCTTAAACCTGGGTGTGAAAATCCCGTTCTAGCGCTTAATCAGATCCTGGGTCAATGAAGGTATCGACGAGGGAGGTAACTAATGTCTCGATCAATTTTTAGCGTCAACCGGCTGCAATTTGCTGGTTTGCTTACAGTTCTTCTCGTCTTGCAAGGCTGTGCGACGCTACCCTCTCGGCAGGTAATGCAATCGGAGACGCAGGGCTTTGTCCTGCCAAAGACGCCCGAATCAGGCAGGGCTATGGTCTATGTTGTGCGACCCTCGGGATTGGGTGGACTGGTCCGATTCAACGTATACGTGGATGATCAAAAACCTGAGTCAGAAATGGGCTACACGCGAGGAGGCCAATACATCTTTTTTAACGTGAAGCCGGGGACAAGAAAAATTCAATCCCTTGCAGAAAATTGGTCCGAATGGATCATTGACGTTAAGGCGGGAGAAATAGTCTTCATTCAACAAGAGCCGTCAATTGGCCTGATCATGGCAAGGAACAGCATTTTCAAGATCGACGAAATTCAGGGTAAATATCACGTAAAAACTCTGCAACTTGGCACAATTTTGAGGATGGAGAAATAGCCTGTAGAAAACTATTCGTAGGTCGTGGCTGGCTCCACACAGGAAGTTAGAAGCTTGACCCCGTGGTACTGAGTCTTAGCTGACCGCTCTGATAGCGGAATTGGTTTTCACTTTGAAAAAGTTGGGAACGGAGAGGGGGCACTGAACAGCTGAGCTTGAGAGGCATTCAGTAGCCCCCTCGAAGATGTTCCTATTTTGCTGCAGTCAGTCCGCACTTTTTCTGGATTGAAGCTTGTTCGAGAGCGACATATTCGCCCTTCAGTCTGGCGTACTCGGCCTCCTGCTCTTTTGTGCCACCCAAGAAGAACAATGCAGGCCAGAACAAGATAATCCCTACCGTCGCTGTAGTGTTGTCGTTCTCGCGGTTCTTGTCCAATTTCCCAGTCATCTCATTGACTCGGCCAGAGACGCGAAGAAGCTCTAGACGGACTTGTTCACAGTCATAGTTTGAATACTGACTGGGAGACACATGCGCAGGAGTAATATCCTTAGCGGCAGTTGAGCAACCGCCTAGAAATGCAATTGTTGTTACTGAGACGACTATCTTTTTAATCATTTTTAACTCCCTCACTTGGTTGAAGCGGCACTGCCGCTCATCAGGCCACTTGTGGTCAAGCCAAAAGCAGCTCCTTTCACTACATCTACTGCAATTTCCTGGTTTGATTTTGGTTGGCCACCGCACGCAACTGAAATGTCGGACGCTGTCAGGTGGTCACTCGTGTCGAGTCCAACGTTCGCTGCAAGAACAGGGCCTGCAAGAAGGCCACCCGAGATAATCACGATAGCCGGGCTTGCCAAGATCCTCGCTAGCTTTAGTTCATCCTGTTTGGTCGCGGCCTGCATTCGATGTTTGCAAGTCGGTGACTCGTAAGCTGGTTGCCCCTTATCGAGCTGAGCAACGGTTTTGGCCGACTGACTTGCGCAACTCGTCACACTTATCGTTAGCATGGCGAGAACGAATTTCATTGTCATGGCAATTTATACATTAAATTTAGATTCAATATAAAAAAGTCTTGCACTATCTGAATTTGCTGCTCTTAATTCCGAAGTTCATACCAAATCCGTCGCTTCCAGGTTAAAGAGAACCCGGCAAGGGGGGGCACTCAGTCCGCGATTTTTAAGGGTGTTGGTGGTGGTGCCCTCAGCCCCTCGGGATCACTTCCTTCCTCCTTGCCACCTGACTTGTACTCTGTTTTTGGTTCCTGGTTCGGTTTCTCCTCGGCAGGTTTCTCTTCAACCGGCTTTTTTTCGCCCTCTTTAGAAGCACCTTTAACGACGTCAATAAGCTTACGGACGCCTTCTTCGATCACCCAGCCAGGAATGGAAGTCACGTTACAGCATCCTACCGCGGGCTTTGCCGCGAGTAGCGCAACCATTAGTACGCCTAGAAGCTGCATTAGCTTTGTTATGTTTTGACGTACTTTTTTCACTGGAATCATTCCGGGTTCTTCGCGGTGACTTTATGGTCTGTTTTGGCTCGGTACTAAGGAGTACCTTTCATCGCAACTGTTTGAGGAACTAATACTTACATCATCTTCGGGGGCGACCATACGCAGCAACTTCGAACTCCTATGTAATTCGGTGCTCGTGGCGCTCGATCCGCAAGCTAATCAGATTCGTACCCCAACGGAAACGCAATGTTGGGCGAACGTTCCGTTGAATTCATGAAATGCCAGTCTAGTGTTCGCCTGATCTCGAGAGCCGCTTGTAAGACAGAGTTCATTAGAGACATTCGCCTTGAGTCTCTCCCAAGAAAATCCTTATGCCAAGGCGAATTCGCCCACTTCCCGTTAAAGTCGGGAAAGCCGAAGGTCATTGGATTAATAGATAACCTGTAGGTAAGCCACTGGCCTTTTTCATCATATCTTCGGTACCGGATATTAAGAAGCGAACTTGGGTAAGAAATCCCGGACCGTCTTAGTTCTGTCCGCACGTTGGACCAAGGAGCTTTGTCGGCAGATGAGACTACTAAGAATTCGGCGCTGTGATGAACCTCCAGGCAAGCCTGTTCCCATACATCTGCAAGGTATTTGTTCTCATAGAATCTGCCTTCAACCTTTTTCTTACATAACTCGTTTGAATAACGACTTACTCCCGAAGTTGTGTTGAGGTAAACGTAGAGCAAGTGAGTCATGATGCCGTTATGTGATTTGGCAAAAATTAGTTCTGTGAATTTATTTGCCTCGCTCCCACCAAATGTTGGAGTGGATGGAAGATTTCTGGTGCTGACGGTTGTCCATTCGCCATTTGGCAGAGGAATTCGCTTGATTCCAATATCGGTCTCAACCTTGATTTCTGATGAGAGCTTGTCGCCAACCCGTGGCGATGCGTGCGCAGTTAGACATACACACAGGCTCAAGATGAACAAACCAACTCTTAATATTTGCATTACCAATTCCCCATCAATTGACAGACTTTGAGGCGCGGGTGCGGCCAGATTTGCACGGCTATTAGAGATGGTGATAACGACAGGATCCGACCTATATGAATGACAGGTAGTCCAGGCCGTAACTCTGCAGCCCTACAAGATCTATTTGCGTTTCGAGGGCGTCTACGCCTGCTGCTAGCTCGAGAAGACCTGCCTTCGTGTAAGTGCCATTGGAAAGTAGGGTACTGAAGGCGGCGGACGTAAACGCATCGGGAGCGGCTCCAACAACGTTTTCGTAGACGTGATCAATCCAAGCTTTGTTCGTCGAACCAACCATTCCCTCAATCAAACCTGTATCGACGATCAGCTGGGCGATCTGTGACACGGTCATGCCGGCATCAAAGAGAGTGACTCCAGTCCCAAAGTACTGGTCAATGTACTCAGCACCGAAAGCTGCTCCGATCATGGTGGCAGCGTTATAACCAGCTTCGCCCTCATCAAAGTCCAGTGCGATTGTTTTGTCTGAGAAGCTGAGGCGATCGTAATTGGAGAGTGTCTCGGTTCCTGATGGAGTCATTACGGTCCATGTCTGTCCGCCATCCGATGATCGCACTGTTGCTGCGGTAGACGACACTGAGTAGCTCTTTGAGACAAGATTAGATGTGGGTGGGGAACCCGCCTGGACATCAAAGATATCAACGAATACGGATGATACTGATAGCGAGTTTGGTCTCTGCACCGTTACTTGTAGGACTTCCGTATCCTCAGAGACGCTGTCAAGTTTTATTGGAATCGAAATTGTTGCGCGTCCATTTACATCGATGGTTGCGTAACCCCGGTCATCAATGTTTGCTGCCGCTTCGCCGTTTGTGCCTGCAATGTCTTGTAATTGAAATGAATGCTCATTAATGGACAGGGCGTTGAACATCACATACCAGGGAATCTCGGTTCCTTCCGAGTATCCGGTTGTTTCCACTGTAAAGGTTGCTTCCTCTCCTTCAAGATAAGATTGGGCATCAGCGCGGATGGTTACTGTCGGATTGATAGGGGTAGTTGATGTATCGTTGATGTAGGTTGAGGTGGCAGCAGCACCGTTGGCTACGGAGATAGTTAGCTGCTCACGCCCTTCAGTCAATTGGTCCTCTTTGATTCCCAAACTGATTGTCGCTTGACCGGAGTTGTTGACAGTGGCCGTCGCCGTAAGCGAGCCAGAATCAATATCATCAGAAGAAACTCCGGACACAGAATAGGTTACTGACGCACCGCTTGATAGTCCTGTTGTTTGCAGCAGGAAGGACCCGGTGGAGCCTTCATCTATAGAGGACGGTCCCGTTATTACGTAGGTAGGCCGGGAGAGAGCTGCATTTTTTTCTTGTTCTGTTGTTGAAACGTGGTTGATGAATTCAAGAACATCACTACTGGTCGTTCCGACGGGTAGGATGCCGTTCGCTGCAAGGTACTCTGATGAAAAGTCTCCGAGATAGCCGGTGGTGCTGGGTAGTACGGAGGCTATGTAGTCAAAAGAGTAGGTCCCGTCTTTCAGGGTGATTGATTCGACGGCAAAAGTGGAATCTCGCCAGTTAGCGATCGCTACTTGATCTCCGTAGTACTCGCTAAAGGCGACTATGTGCTTTCCGCCATCCACCGTAAATGCATATGTGTAGGCGTCGTAAAAGCCTAGTCGACTAGCGACGATCCGATCTGTTCCCCCCGTATCTACGATCGTAATAGCGGCTCCGTACCCAACGTAGTAGGTGTCATTGCCGGCGCCTCCAGCTAGGAAGTTATAGCTCGTGTATGCCAATGAGGTTAGGGTGTCATTTCCGCTCAGGCCGAACGTGGTGCTGTTGCTCGAAGAGACCAGGGAGTCATTTCCTGTTGTTCCGAAGTATTCGTTGGTTCGGAGTAGTGCCATCGTCGTTCCCCCATGGTTCGCAGAGCTCTTGGATCATGGTACCTCTAAGAGCTATATGATCGTTTTTTTTTGGGGGGGTCGGAGGATCGGGCGCGCATTTTTGTGGCTGGGAGGGTGCCAATTACAGTCGCAGTTCGACGCTACCCCACCCCCCCATCAAGCAGCGCATGGGCGCCATATTCGGGGTGACCGTGAATCTGTCAGGCCGGTGCTACTAGCGATCAGGGTGGTACAACATGTGGTACATAATCAAGCAATGAGCGCCAATAAAAAATATTTTACCATATAAATCAAGTGCTTAGTAATTTTAAAAGAGCGGACTCCGTCTCCGCCACAAAGCCCTCAGATGAGGGCTTTTTGTTGTCTGAGCGCAACCCAAAGATGTCCAATTCATCGGACGGTCAGTTGTCTAGACACTTTATTCTGCGGTAGTCTGGACGGCCTTGGTATCCATGGTGGGCTCGCTTTGGCATCTTTCGGTCACAGAAGCAGGTCTTTCAAGCTCGTGCTGGCAGTCTTCGGCGCGGCATTGGTACTGACCGGTTGCGCCAGCCAATCCGCACGGGTGGCGAAGTCATTGGATACCGAGCATGCCGATTTTCAGTCCAATTCTTGCAAAGGTGCGTTGGCCTCGGTGAACACCCACGAGACCATCAAGACCTCGCGGCTGATTGCTGGTCCCACTCTGATTGTGCTCTCTGGCGGCCTGTTGGCCCTGCCGGTGATTGCGACCAATGCAGTGTTGGATACCTATGATCAGGTCGATGCTGCCAAGATCAAATCGGCTTGTGCTGGTCAGCAGACCAGCGATCTCGAGATCGCCGGCAATGTGGCGCAGAACAGCGCCTTGTCGCTGGTGGCCCAGGGGCTCGAGCTGCCCGCCACTTTCGGCGGCTCAAACCCTGCAGCCAAATAGACCAGTCCTTTTCCTCTAGTACTTGATCGAGCAGCCGTAGGGGGTGGTCTCGGGCTCTGAGACCGGCTTGCCTGCCTTGATCTCGGTGACTGCCTTCAAGACATAGTTGGTTGCTTTTGAGATATCGGCTTGGCTGGCTGAGCGAATGCTGTCGATGGCACCGTTGTAGACCACTGTGCCCTGGGGGTTGATGATGACCATTTGGGGAGTCGTTTTGGCACCGAAGGCTTTGCCAGTCACCCCATTGGGATCCAAAGTGGCCAGGCTGACCTGGGCCTTCATCTGGCTATTCCAGGCGGCCATGTCATTGGGGGCTTTGTAATCCTGATGACCAGGGTTGGTGGAGTTGATCTGCACCCAGGTAAAGCCTGCCTTCAAAACAGCCGCCTGAGTCGCCTGCATGTTGCCAGCCTGGTAATGCTTCTGAACAAAGGGGCAGCCAGGGTTGGTCCACTCCAACACAACCCATTTGTTCTTGAGATCGGCTGATCCAATCGGTTTGCCATCGAGAGTCTGCAGGGCAATGGTCGGTGCGGGCTGGCCCGCCGACACAGCCAGTGCGGCCTGTCCGAAGGGCAGCAGCGACAGGGCCAAGCCGACTTGCAGGACGGTGCGTTTGGTGGTCTGGATGGGCTTGTTTTTGCAGTGCATGATCTGGGCGATTGGTCGGTTGATCGGTGTCTGAGTTACAGTTCTGACGATATGAATCCATTTCAAAAGAAAAGTTCATACACTCAAAAACTTCAACAACCAGGAGACTGAAAAACATGAAGGCCATTCAATCCGCAGTCATTGCCACCGCCCTGATGATCAGTTCGGCTGCTGCCATGGCGGCAGAAAAAGTCGTTGTGCACATCAACGAGGGAACCGATAAAGCCCCGGCCGTTTTGAACAACGTCAAGAACCTGCTCAATGCCATGCCCAAGGACACCAAGGTCGTTGTGGTGGGACACAGCAAGGGGATCGATTTCATGCTGGAAGGAGCCAAGGATAAAAACGGCAATCCTTTCGAGGCCACCATGCAGACTCTGAAAGCCCGTGGCGTAGAGTTCCGCGCTTGCGCCAACACCTTCAAGTCTCGCAACCTGGATACCAAGACCCTCTCGCCCGAGGCCGTTATGGTGCCGTCCGGCGTTGCTGAGGTGGCTACCCTGCAGCTCAAACAGGGCTTTGCCTACCTCAAGCCCTAAGGCTGCTTATTGGGCTTTGGCCTGATCCAGGGCGTAGGTCCTGGATCGGGGGCCCGCATAGACCACCTGTCCGCTGAGCGGGTGCTCTAACAATTCCCCAAGACCCTTCGAGACCTGCAGCAGCTTGTTCAGGTCGACCCCAGTCTGAATCCCCTCGCAGTGCAGGGCGTGAACGATGTCCTCCATGCAGGCGTTTCCGCTCGCACCGGGCGCATAGGGGCAGCCACCAATCCCGCCCGTGCAGGCATCGTAGTGCTGCACACCAGCCCTTAATCCCTCAAAGACATTGGTCAGCCCAAGCCCTCGGCTGTTGTGAAAGTGCAGGGTGATGCGCGTGGCTGGTGATTGGTCTTGCACCCGTCCCACCAGCTCTCTGACCTGGCTCGGAAAAGCCATGCCCGTGGTGTCACAGAGCGACACGCCAGTCACGCCCAGGTCCGCGAAGGCCTTGACCCAGTGCAGCACCTGATCGGTCGCCACATCGCCTTCGAAGGGGCAGCCGAAACTGCAAGACAAGGACACATTGAGCTTGACCTGATCTCGAGTTGCGGTCACGACCTCTTTGAGTTTTTCGAAGGACTCTTGCGGGCTCATGCGCAGGTTGGCTCGACTGTGAGATTCGGTCACTGACATCACCAGGTTGAGTTCATCGGGTCGGCAGGCCAAGGCCCGCTCGGCGCCTTTCTGGTTGGGCACCAGGACGACCAGCTCCACGCCGGGCTTTCGCTGAAGGCCCAGCATGACCTCTTGCGCATCGGCCATCTGCGGGATGGCCTTGGGTGAGACAAAAGAGGTTACCTCTACACGGGGCATGCCAGCATCAATCAACCCTTGAACCAATGCGATCTTGTCAGCAGTGGCAATCGGCTTGCATTCGTTTTGCAGGCCGTCGCGGGGTGATACGTCGCAGAGAACGACGCTGGGTGGAAATTGATTGGTCACTTGATGACTCCTTTTTGCCGAAGTTCGGCCAGTGCTGATTCGTCGAAGCCTGCCTCTTTGAGGACCTGGTCTGTGTGTTCACCGATCGTGGGCGCACGATGGACGATCTGACCGGGGGTAGCCGAGAGTTTGGGCACGATGCCGGGCTGGGTGAGGGGCTCGCCATCGTAGGCTGTGGTCTGAATCAGCATCTCACGGGCTTGGTACTGCGGATCTTCGGCAATGTCCTTCGCGGTATAGACGCGACCCACCGGTACACGGGCCGCCTCGAGTAGGGCGATGACATCCGTTACGGTGCGGCCAGCCGTGAACTCGCCAATGGCGCTATCGATGCGATCGGCTTGTTTGGCCCGGCCCGCATTGTTGGCCAGTTCTGGATCGTCTCTCAGGTCTTCGCGACCGATGGTCTCCATGAGGCGGCGGTAAATGCCGTCACCATTACCGGCAATCAGAACCAGCCCGTCCACGCAGCTGTAGGCATTCGATGGCGTGATGCCAGGCAGGGCAGAGCCAGCAGGCTCACGAACGATACCGGCCTGACAGTATTCGGGCAGAAGACTCTCCATGACATTGAAGACCGACTCGGACAGGGCCACGTCCACCACCTGTCCTTTGCCGGTCTTGCGCCGAGCCTCCAGTGCCGCAAAGATGCCGACCACCGCATGCAGGGCTGCAAGAGTGTCACCAATGGAGATCCCGACGCGAACGGGCTTGCGGCCGGGTTCGCCGCTGAGGTAGCGCAGGCCTCCCATGGCCTCGCCGATTACGCCGAAACCAGGGTTCTTGCGGTAGGGGCCGGTCTGACCGAAGCCCGAGATGCGGACCATGATCAGTCCTGGGTTGTCCTTGGAGAGGCTCTCGTAGTCCATGCCCCATTTCTCGAGGGTCCCGGGGCTGAAGTTCTCAATCAGGATGTCGGTGTGGGCGGCGAGCTGTCGGGCAATGGCCTGGCCCTCGGGCTGACGCAGGTCGACTCCCACGGATTGTTTGTTTCGAGATTGGATATGCCACCAGAGCGAGACGTCGTTGCGCATGACCCGCCAGTTGCGAAGCGGGTCACCGCCCTCAGGGGGCTCTAGTTTGATCACCTGGGCACCGAAATCAGCCAGAGTTTTGGCACAGAAAGGACCAGCGATGAGCTGGCCCATTTCCAGGACTTTGAGGTCTGAGAGAGGAAGCATGCGAAATTCTATGCCGAGCCGCCTGAACAATGGTTGTCATCCGCTGTAGCAACAGGACCTTTAGGCTTGCCACTTCAGGGAAATCCCGGGTCGGGCACACCTAACATTTTGGCGGGTGGTGGTCATACTTTGACTCTTCACACCACACAACACGAGGGGATCTCCATGCGTCGCTCATTTCTATCCATGTCCGTCAAATGCGGAGTCTTGGGACTGTTGGCTGCTTTGTTGGCGCCCAGTGCCATGGCCGCCTCGGACAAAGACAAGGTCACCATCGCCGTCGGCGGCAAGGGCCTGTTCTACTACCTGCCCCTGACCATTGCTGAGCAGCGTGGTTACTTCAAGGAAGAGGGCGTGAATGTTGAGATCATTGACTTCGCTGGCGGCTCCAAGGCCCTGCAGGCTGTTGTCGGTGGTTCTGCCGATGTGGTCTCTGGCGCCTATGAGCACACCATCAAGCTGCAGTCCAAGAAGCAATACTTCACTGCTTTTGTGCAGCAGGCCCGCGCACCCCAGATCGTGTTGGCCGTCTCCACCAAGACCATGGCCAACTACAAGGGCATCGCCGACCTGAAGGGTAAAAAAATTGGCGTGACCGCACCCGGCTCTTCGACGAACATGGTGGCGAGTTTCGTATTGGATGCCGGTGGCGTGAAGCCCAGTGATGTTTCGTTTATTGGTGTGGGTGCCGGTGCCGGGGCTGTTGCAGCCATGAAATCCGGGCAGATCGATGCGATCTCCAACCTAGACCCCGTCATCTCGACGCTTGAGAAAGATGGCGCGATCAAGGTGGTAACCGACACCCGGAAGATGGACGCCACTCGCAAGGTCTTTGGTGGTGACATGCCAGCGGGTTCTTTGTATGCTCCGGAAGACTTCATCAAGAAGTATCCCAAGGCGACTCAGGCCCTGACCAATGCCATCGTCAAAGCCAACCGTTGGATTGCTAAGGCCAGTGCGGACGACGTGCTCAAGGCCGTGCCGGCCAGCTACCACCTGGGTGACCCCGCGCTCTACAAGGCGACCTTCCTGAATGTGAAGGAGGCCATGTCGCCCGATGGCGTGATCTCCCCGAGCGGTGCCGAGACTGCGCTCAAGGCCCTGGCAGCTTTTGATCCCAAGTTTGACCCCAAGACCATTGAGCTCAAGCGCACTTACACCAACCAGTTCGTGGAAAAGGCGCCCAAGTAAGCATGGCTTCTCCAGCAGCAGTTCGTTTTCAGGACGTCACTTGCACGTTCACCGATCGTCACAACCCATCGCAGCGCTACACCGCGGTCAGGGATGTGAGTTTTGAGATTGCTGCTGGAGAGTTTGTATCGGTGGTGGGCCCCACCGGCTGTGGCAAGTCCACGCTTTTGAATGTGGCCGCTGGTCTGCTGGCGCCATCATCTGGTCGTATAGAGATCTTTGGTCAGGCCATTTCGGGGGTTAACCGACGGGCCGGCTACATGTTTCAGGCGGAAGCCTTGTTGCCTTGGCGGACCGCCGAGCAGAACGTGATGGCTGGTCTTGAGTTCACCGGTGTGCCGGCTGCGCAGGCCAAGGAGATGAGCGACCAGTGGCTCAAGCGGGTGGGCCTGGGTGGTTTTGGGGATCGCTATCCGCATCAGATGTCGGGTGGCATGCGCAAGCGCACGGCCATGGCCCAGACCCTGATCATGGATCCGGACATCATCTTGATGGATGAACCCTTTTCTGCGCTGGACATTCAGACGCGCCAGCTGATGGAAAACGAGCTGCTCAACCTGTGGCAGGAAAAGCAAAAGGCTGTGCTGTTTATCACCCACGATCTGGACGAGGCCATCGCCATGTCAGATCGGGTCCTGGTCTTGTCAGCTGGTCCCGGCTCCCGTCCCATCGGTGAGTTCATCATTGACCTGCCGCGGCCTCGTGATGTGGCAGAGGTGCGCAGCAACGCCAGATTTGTAGAGCTGCACTCAGACATCTGGGCCGTGCTTCGCGATGAAGTCCTTAAAGGCTATGCCCAGCAGATGGGGAGCGCAGCATGAGAGGACTGCCACTGAGACTGGCCCAGTTGGCTGTTTTCGCGGCTATCATGGTCACTTGGTACGTGATGACCGAGCCAGAGCTGATCCCCAACTTCTATTTCGACAACCCCAATCAGGCGGCCTTTTTCTTTGGTCAGCCCATCAAGGTCTTTGCCGTGATCTGGGAGTGGTTTGCTGGCGGCAGCATCTATAAACACCTTGGCATTACGCTCTTTGAGACCATGATGGCCTTTGGCATTGGCACCATTGCAGGCCTGGGTATGGGTCTCTGGCTCGCGCTCAGCCCGACCGCCTCCGCGGTGCTGGATCCCTACATCAAGGCCTTGAACTCAATGCCCCGGGTGATCCTGGCGCCCATTTTTGCGGTCTGGTTTGGCTTGGGCGTTTGGTCCAAGGTGGCCCTTGGTGTGACCCTTGTGTTCTTCATTGTCTTTTTCAATGTCTATCAAGGCGTTCGCGAAGTCAGCCCCACGCTGATTGCGAACGCTCGCATGCTGGGGGCCGACAAGCGCAACCTGTTGCGGCATGTCTATCTGCCCAGTGCAACCAGCTGGGTCTTCTCCAGCCTGCACACCAGTGTGGGTCTGGCCTTTGTTGGTGCCGTGGTGGGGGAGTACCTGGGCTCAGCAGCCGGCGTTGGCTATCTGATTCTTCAGGCCGAAGGCCTGTTTGACGTCAACACCGTCTTTGCGGGCATATTGGTCCTGACGGCCTTTGCCCTGGTGCTCGATGGTGTGGTGACTCGGGTTGAGCGTCGACTGATGCGTTGGCAGCCCACCGCCGGGGAGACCGAGAAGCTCTAAGCGGGCCTTTTAGTGCTCGCGGCTGTTCGAACCCGAGACACTGTAGAGCCAGGGCTGGTCGAGCAGCGGGGTGGCTGCCATGCGCAGCGCCAGGTTTCTGGCCCAGCCCAGGGGTCCTCTTAACTGAAACACTTTGCCAGCCTTCTCAGACTGTCTCTGCACGCGGGCGACGCGCCTCCAGCGTTGTTCCCCATAACGCCTGATCGACTCGATGGGATCGTCCAGCTGGTAGTCTTTCCAGGCCAGGTTGTCGGCCAGTCGCCAGGCGTCCTCTAGGGCCATTGCAGCGCCCTGGGCCATGTGAGGTCTGAGTGAATGAGCGGCATCACCGACCAGGGCAACGCGTCCTGAACCAAAGGCCTCGGCCGCAGAGACTGGCACGCAGGCACTCAAGGGCCAGCCATGCCACTCATCGGCCGTCTGCAGCAGGTCCCTCAACAAGGGATTGCTCGATACACAGAGATCACCGATGGTCTGCGGGCTGAGTCGGTGGTCCCAGTCATTTGGATAGGCAGAGGACTGATGGCGCACAACGACCAGGCTGTAGGCCTGGCCGGCCTGAATTGGATATCCGACCACATGCCGGCCAGCACCAACCCAGACCGTAACCTCCTGGTCGATGGATGGGTCACGCTTGCGATCCATCAAGACTGCTCGCAAGGCCTCCTGTCCAACCGGCGTCGGCGGGCTGGCCAGCGGCACGGATGGGCGGACTCGGCTCCAGAGCCCATCGGCCCCGACGACGATCGGTGCCTGAATCTGATGGTGGGTGGTTTGGACGTTGGTGCTATGAGCATCCTGCGTGAGGCTGAGCAGTTGCTCTCCCCACGCAATCGGGATGTTGAGAGCCTGCGCTTGGTCTAGCAGCGCCTGGGCCAGGTCGGCCCGGTGCATGGTGAGATAGGCATCGCCATAGTGGGCCTTACAACGCTCACCCAGTGGCAGGCAGCCGATAGACCGACCAGTCATGAGGTTCCGAATGCGCAGTGCGCTTGGGGCGAAGGCTTTTTGAGTCAGGGGTTTGGCCAGACCAAGCGCCTTGAGGATGCGCACCGCGTTGGGGGCGAGCTGCAGACCGGCGCCGGTCACCCGTGGCTGCGCAGCTTGCTCAATCATTCGGCAGGCAATGCCTCGCTGTGTCAGGGCGATGCCAGCTGCAAGCCCCCCAATGCCCGCGCCAACGATGAGAACGGGATCGCCTCGCTTGCCCACCTACAGCACCCAACTCAGCAGCAGACGCAGCGGCCAGACGAGCCAGTCTAGCGCTTGGTAGGTGAGAGACATGAGAGGCCGCATCCACCACTCAGAGACCAATCCCGCCAGTAACAAGGCCAGCAGAATAAAAAAGCCATAGGGCTCAACACGTGACACCGTCATGGCAGCACGCCAGGGCAGAAGTCCCACCAGGATCCGACCACCATCCATGGGCGGCAGGGGCAGCAGGTTGAAGACGAACATCACCACATTGACCAGAATGCCAGCGCGGGCGACGGCGGTGAAGAAGGGCTCTTGGATGTCAAAGGCCTTGAGCAGAATGAACAGACAGGCCCAGATCAACGCCTGAAAGAGGTTGCTGCCGGGTCCGGCCAAGGCCACCCAGATCATGTCGCGTTTGGGGTTGCGAAGTGCGCCAAAGTTGACGGGGACGGGCTTGGCATAGCCAAACAAAAAGGCGCCAGCAGTCATGAGGTAGAGCCCGATGGGAACCAGGATGGTGCCGATCGGATCGATGTGCGAGAAGGGGTTGAGGCTGATGCGCCCGGCCCGTTCGGCGGTGGTGTCGCCGAATCGCTTGGCGGCGTAGCCATGGGCCGCCTCGTGCAGGGTGATGGCCAGCAAGACTGGCAATGCGTAGACCGAGACGGTCTGGGCGATTTGGGCAAAGTCCATGCCCAAGAGTCTACCCGGCTAGCAGCTTCACCATCTTTTTGGTCCAGGTCTTGATGTTGTGCTGGGTCACCTGTTCGACCATGGCCTGCATTCGCAGACGAGCCTCCTGGACCGGCATATCCAGGGCCTCGTCAATGGCGGCATCCATGCTGCGCGTGGAATAGGGGTTCACATGAATAGCCTGGTCCAATTCGATCACTGCACCGGTGAAGTCCGATAAGACCAATACACCATGCCCGTCCCGCTGGCAGGCCACGAACTCTTTGGCTACCAGGTTGAGTCCATCCCGAAGCGGCGTGATCCAGCAGATGTCGGCAGCTCGGTACCATGCGACCAGCTCATCAAAGGCGATCGGTGTGGTGAAGAGCAAGATGGGGGTCCACCCCAGCCGTGAGTAACGGCCATTGATACTGCCCACGCGCTGCTCGATGTCGTTCTGAATGTCGGCGTAATGGTTCATGCCAGCAGCTGGTGCCACACTGGTCAGACAGAGCTTGACCTTGCCTTGCAACTCCGGTCGTCGGCTGAGCAGGCGGTCATAGGCATCGAGCATCTCGCAGGTGCCTTTGGTGTAATCAACTCGGCCCACGGACAGCAGCATCTTCTCAACCCCAAGGGTTTCTCGGATGCGTCCGCGGATCTCGGCGATGGATTTTCGTTGAAGGGTTCGACTGATAAGCCCCGTGTCAATGCCAATCGGCGCAACATCCAAATGCGTGGTGTGGCCATTTTTGCTCAGCTGACTGGTGTAGGCCGGCTGGTGCAGCACGCTGCCGACTTGGGCATACGCCCGGCTGGTCGCCTGTCGCCGCGCGGGCTTGGCCCTGCAGAAGGCCTCGGCACAGGCGGCGAAGTTTTCGGCGTAACGGGGGATGTGAAAGCCAATTCGGTCACAGGCCAGCAGGCTGCCGATGATCTCCTCACGCCAAGGCAGGATGCCAAAGACATCTGCGGACGGAAAGGGCGTGTGCAGGAAAAAGCCAATGGTGAGGTCTGGTCGTTTGGCGCGAACCAGCCCAGGCACCAGCCACAGGTTGTAGTCGTGGACCCAGACCACGGCTCCAGTGTCGGCTGCCTCGCAGACGCCGTCGGCAAAGATCTGATTCACCTCCCGAAAATCGGCCCACTGTGCGGCGTCATAGTCGAATCGACCAGGAAAGGAATGCAGGATCGGCCAGAGCGTGGCCTTTGAGGTGACGTGGTAGAACGATCGGACCAGCTCGGCCGAGAGGCCGATTCGCTGAACCCGCATCTCGCTGGGGGCTAGTGGTGGGCTCTTGGGTAACACGACTTCGCCGAGCAGACGACCGTTGTCTTGTTTCTCGACCTGGGTCCAGGCCAGCCACAAGGCCTCGGTGGGATCCGGCAGGCTGGCGATGTAGCCTCGCAGTGTGGGGACGATGCCGTTGGGACTGCTATGGGGCCTAAAGGTGGACACGCCATTGGCGTCGATGATTTCTTGGAAGGGCTGGCGGTGGTAAACGATGATGGTGCGGGCCATGTCAATTCTCCTGAGGGTATTGATGCCAACCGAAATGACTGAGGCCCTGCCAGATGCCGGCGGCACCATGAGCCTGGGCTTGGAAGATGTGCGGGCTATTGGAGGGGAGTGCCTGGCGAAGGGCTGGCTCTGCATTGCCCACCACGATCGCGGGGACCCCAACCTGGAACATGGCCAGGTCGTTGAGGGTGTCACCAGCGACCACGGCGTGCTCCGGTTTGACTTGCCAATGGTCCATGAGGCGCCGGACGGCCCATCCTTTGTGGATGCCTTTGGGCAGTACATCAAAATATTGGTTATCCGACACCAAGGCATCGGCGCCGATGGCCTCGATGGCCTGGCAGGCTCGCTGCAGATCGATTGGCGGCGTGAACGTGAACGACTGTCGACGCGGTCCAGTCTTGTGTTGGGCCACGAGTCCTTGGATGCCTGCTAGTTGTTGTTCAACCAGCTGTGAGGGCAGGGCCCACAGGGTGTCGATCTCGGCGTGAATCCTGGGGCAGATGGGGTCGCCATTGGCCAGCATCAGACTGGTGCCGACGTCGCCGATGATGGCATCGGGTTCTGGCAATTCGCCAGCCTGAATCAGGGGCGCAATGTTTTCGAAGGAGCGGCCAGTAGCGAACACCAGCTTGATCTGGCCGTTTTGGGACCATAGCCAGTCGGTCAGGCGGTCTCTGTCCTGGCGCGTGCCGCCCAGCAGAGTGCCATCGAGATCGGTAAAGAGGATTCTGTTTTTGTTGAAATATTTGTACAAAATTAAATAGGTCGAAAAAAGCCAGTGGTCTGGCTTTGAGCTGTTCCCCGTGATGAGGGGAGAGATGGCGCGGCTGGCAGGATTCGAACCCACGACCCCCTGGTTCGTAGCCAGGTACTCTATCCAACTGAGCTACAGCCGCATCACGAAAGACCGTGATTCTAGCACGAAGAAGACGTTGATTCGACTCCTCTTGCGATCGCTTGTGTTGGCTTACGCACTCTTGGCTGCGAGAGCCGTCTTCATCAGGTCCGCCATGGTGCGGGCCTCGATCTTGTCCATGATGTTGGCTCGATGGGCCTCTACCGTCTTGATGCTGATGTTGAGGTCATCGGCAATCTGCTTGTTAAGGCGGCCGGCCACAATGCGGTCGAGCACCTGGGCCTCTCTTGGGGTCAGGCGGGCGATCAGATCGGCTGCACGCTTGCAGGCATCGAGTTTCTCGGACTCACCACGCAGGGTCTCGAAGGCATTGGCCACGCGAGCACACAGCAGTTCATCGCTAAAGGGCTTTTCCAGAAAATCGACTGCACCTTTTTTCATGCTGTCGACCGCCATGGGCACCGTGCCATGACCGGTGATGAAGATGATGGGCAGATGGACTTCGCGGCGCAGGAGTTCTTCCTGTAGTTCGGGCCCTGTCATGCCGGGCATGCGCACATCCAAAATCAGGCAGGCCCGAGGCGGTGTCTGGCCAACGGGGAACTGAGCAAGGAAACGGTCTGCAGATTCGAAGCTCGTGACCCGAAACCCATGGCCTTCCAGGAGCCAGCGGAGCGAGTCTCGAACTGCTTCATCATCGTCCAACACGTAGACCATCTCGTTCATACCGCTTCTCCGTTGAGTTCTTGAATGGGGTTGTCAGGCTCTAATGGTAGAGAGAATTTGAAGGTACTGCCGCCATCGGCATTGTCCTCAAACCAGAGTCGGCCCTGATGGGACTCAATAATAGACCGACAGATGTTCAGGCCCATGCCCATGCCCTCGGCTTTGGTCGTGTAGAAGGAGTCAAAGAGTCGGTCTCGTATGCTGGGTTCGACACCATGACCACGGTCTTTCACTGAGAACAGGATTTGGTTTTCAGCGATCCGAACCCGAACGCGAAGGACCTTGATGCTCGCGTCTCGCATGGCGTCGATCCCGTTTTTAACCAGGTTCACCAGCACCTGCTCAATGAGGATGGGGTCCACGTTAATGGAGGGCAGGTCGGGGTCGAGTTCCTGCAGGACTTGCACACCCAGGGCACGGCCGTCGATTTCGGCCAGCCCGACAGCCTCTGCGACCAGCGCGGCCGGGTCGATGAACTTGCGAATGGGGTCGCTACGCTTCACAAAACCACGGATCCGTTGAATGACCGTCCCTGCTCGCTCAGCCTGCTTGGCGGTTTTGGTGAGCATCTCGATGAGGTCATCGGCTGCGACGGTTTCTTGTCGGTTCTCTGCGGAGCGAATGCGGGCTACCGCCCCCATCAGGTAGTTGTTGATGGCGGTCAGGGGCTGGTTGAGCTCATGCGCAAGCGACGAAGCCATCTCTCCCATGTTGATCAACCGTGAGGTCTGTTGCAGACGCTCGTACTGCAGGCGTTGGTTGTCATCGGCAATACGCTTTTGGGTAATGTCCGTGGCCACGAGGAGTTGCACGACCCGACCGTCGACCCATTGAATGCTGCGCACCCGGACATCGAACCAGCGGGCCACTTGTTCGTGGAAGTACTCCCGTGTGTCACTCCAAGGGGCTCGGTGGGCATCCGCCATAGGACGGTGACCGGCCTGCAGGCTGTTGCCAAACCACTTTCGATAGGCCTCGTTTGCAAACAGCAGCTCGTCATCCGGAGCCTGGGCCGCTACTGATACAGCCGCGTCCAAGGACTGTAAGACTGTGATGAACCGCTCTTGCGCCTGGGCCAGCTCCAGGCGAATCCTGCTGGGTTCGGTGATGTCGGTCACCGAGGTCATCCAGCCCACCTGCTTGCCCTGGGCGTCCTCAAGGGGAGAGGTATACATGCGGCAGATCAGTCGAGAACCGTCCCGGTGCATCACGGGGATCTGTGTATTGAGGCTCTTGATCTCGCCTTGCAAAAGCCGCTTGATGTTGAGTCGATGCTGCTCGAGCTGCTCCGGCGGCCAGTAACTATAGGGAGGCGTCTGTCCGAGTAGCTCGTCCTGGGTCATGCCGACCAGCCGACAAAAGGCGGGGTTGACGTAGCTGATCCGCCCTTCTAGGTCGATCACCCGCATACCAGTTGGCATGGAGTTCTCCATGGCCCGTCGGAAGGCGATCTCTCGAGAGAGCTCGGCCTCGGTCTGGCGCTGCGTTCGGGCCGGGTCTGGGCGGGCCCGCAGGGTGAAGAGGTGGGATAGGCGAAAGCTCACCAGGGGAGTGTATCGCCTGAGGAAAACCCACCCCCTTATTTCTTAATATGAAATGATGTTCTGCATAGCGGAAAAACGATTGCCTTTCCGCAGGCTCAGCACAACAATCCTCAAAAGACGTCAAAGCCCACAACAACAAGGAAGACACACCATGTCGACATTGCCTGCCCACATCACCGAACAGATCAATACGGCGGCCGATACCGATCCGCAAGAGACCCAGGAATGGCTCTCGGCTCTGGATGCCGTGATTGCTGCTGAGGGACCGGATCGTGCGCAGTTTTTGCTGGAGGCGCTGATCGATAAGACGCGTCGTTCGGGTGGGTCGGTGCCATTCTCGGCAGCGACGGCCTATGTCAACACCATCCCACCATCCGCCGAGGAGCATTGCCCGGGCAACCTGGAATACGAGGAGCGGTTGCGCTCCTGGATGCGCTGGAACGCCATGGCCATGGTGGTCAGGGCCAACCGGGCTGACGGCGATCTGGGTGGGCACATTTCAAGCTTCGCCTCCTTGGCCAATATGTTGGGCGTTGGCTTTAACCACTTTTGGAAGGGTCCTGAGCATCCCAAGGGTCAGGATCTGCTCTTTATTCAGGGCCACTCTTCACCCGGTATTTACGCCCGTGCCTTTTTAGAGGGGCGTCTCACCGAGGACCAGCTCAACAACTTCCGACGCGAGGTGGATGGCAAAGGGCTCTCCAGTTACCCACACCCCAAGCTCATGCCGAATTTCTGGCAGTTCCCCACGGTCTCGATGGGCCTTGGCCCGATCATGGCCATCTACCAGGCGCGTTTCTTGAAATACATGCATGCCCGTGGCCTGGCCGATACGGCTGAGCGCAAAGTCTGGGCCTTCTGTGGCGACGGCGAGATGGACGAGCCGGAGTCCATGGGTGCGATTGGCATGGCCGCTCGCGAAAAGCTCGACAACCTGGTCATGGTGGTGAACTGCAACCTGCAGCGCCTGGATGGACCAGTTCGTGGCAATGGCAAGATCATCCAGGAGCTCGAGAGCGACTTCCGTGGTGCCGGCTGGAACGTGATCAAGGTGATCTGGGGCGGCTACTGGGATGAGCTACTGGCCAAAGACACCGACGGCATTCTGAAAAAGATCATGATGGAAACCGTCGATGGCGAGTACCAGAACTACAAGGCCAATGACGGTGCCTATGTCCGCAAACATTTCTTTGGCAAGCACCCCAAGACCCTGGAGATGGTGGCCAAGATGTCAGACGATGACATCTGGCGCCTGAACCGTGGTGGCCACGATCCTCACAAGATTTACTCGGCCTTCTCGGCCGCGGTTCGTCACAAGGGTCAGCCAACCGTGATCCTGGTCAAGACCATCAAAGGCTTTGGCATGGGTAAGGTCGCCGAAGGCCGCAACACGGCCCACCAGACCAAGAAGCTTGATGACCAGTCCATCAAAGAGTTCCGCGACCGCTTTGGCATTCCCGTCTCGGATGAGCAGTTGCCGTCGGTTCCCCTACTTAAGCCATCGCCGGATGCCCCCGAGATGCAGTACCTGCATGAGCGTCGTAAGGCCTTGGGAGGCTATCTGCCCCATCGTCGTGAGAAGGCCGAGGAGAAGCTGAGTGTGCCCGGCTTAGATCTGTTTGCGCCTGTGTTGGAGCCGACCCCTGAGGGCCGTGAGATTTCGACCACGCAGGCTTATGTCCGCTGCCTGACCCAGCTGCTGCGCGACAAGGAGCTGGCCCCACGTGTCGTTCCCATCTTGGTGGACGAGGCCCGCACCTTCGGCATGGAGGGCTTGTTCCGTCAGATTGGCATTTACTCGGTCGAGGGTCAGAAATACGAGCCGGTCGACCGTGACCAGGTGATGTACTACCGCGAGGACATCAAGGGTCAGATCCTACAAGAGGGCATCAACGAAGCCGGTGGCATGAGTTCTTGGATCGCAGCAGCGACCTCTTACTCGACCAACAACCGGATCATGATCCCGTTCTACATTTACTACTCCATGTTTGGCCTGCAGCGCGTGGGCGACCTGGCCTGGGCGGCTGGTGACATGCGGGCCCGGGGATTTCTGCTGGGGGGCACGGCGGGTCGTACCACCCTGAACGGTGAGGGCCTTCAGCACGAGGATGGCCATAGCCAGATTCTGGCCTCGACCATTCCGAACTGCGTGTCCTATGACCCCACCTTCGCCCACGAGGTGGCTGTGATTCTGCACAGCGGTCTCAAGCGCATGGTGGCGAACCAAGAGGACGTCTTCTTCTACATCACCCTGATGAACGAGAACTACGCTCACCCCGGTCTGAAGCCGGGCACAGAGGAGCAGATTCTCAAGGGCATGTACCTGCTCGAGCAGGTCGGAGAGGCCAAGGCCAAGCAGCGTGTTCAGCTGTTGGGTAGCGGCACCATTTTGCGAGAGGTCCAGGAAGGCGCCCGCCTGCTGGCCCAAGACTTTGGCATTGCCAGCGATGTCTGGAGCTGCCCAAGCTTTAACGAGCTGCGTCGTGAGGGATTGGATGCTGAGCGTCACAACCTGCTGCACCCAACTGCCAAGCCCAGGCTGCCTTTCGTGACCCAGCAGCTGGATAAGCATGCGGGCCCAGTGGTGGCGGCGACCGACTACATGAAGTCCTTTGCCGATCAGATTCGGCCTTTCATGCCAGAGGGACGTCGTTACATGGTGCTGGGCACGGATGGCTTCGGCCGCTCGGACTCTCGCGCCAAGCTGCGTGAGCACTTTGAGGTCGATCGCCGGTATGTGGCGGTCGCAGCCCTTTACGGTCTGATGAAGGACGGCGCCATCAAGCCTGAGGACGTGGCCAAGGCTATTAAGAAGTACAACATTGACACCGACCGCATGAACCCCGCGTTCGCCTAACCTCAGAGGAGCAAAAAGATGGCCACGATTGAGTTGAAGGTTCCGGACATTGGGGACTTTAAAGAGGTAGAGGTGATTGAGGTGTTGGTCAAGGCTGGTGATGTGGTGGGTCTTGAGCAGAGTCTGATCACGGTGGAGAGTGACAAGGCGTCGATGGAGATTCCGTCGTCGCATGCGGGCAAGCTGGTGAGTCTCAGTGTGAAGCTGGGCGACAAGGTGAGCGAGGGCAGCGTGCTCGGCATGATCGAGCTGGCCGATGGCGCCTCCGCTTCTAAAGCTTCGACCGGTGGCGACAGCGCCTCGACTGATGGAATCACAGTCTCGTCGCCTGCCGCCACAACGGTCTCAGCCTCCAAAGCCGAGGCTGTTACGTCAGTCGCCCCCATCCAGACCGCGGCGCACGCCGGGCAGCTGCCCCACGCCTCGCCCTCGGTGAGGAAGTTCGCAAGAGAGCTCGGTGTAGACCTCACCCAAGTCAAGGGCTCTGGCCCCAACGGCCGCATCACCCCCGAGGATGTACGCGGCTTTGTGAAGGGTGTCATGTCTGGCTCGACCGCTGTCGCCGGTGCGCCTGCGGGTGGCAGTGGCGGTGGCCTGGACCTCTTGCCCTGGCCCAAGGTGGACTTCGCCAAGTTTGGCCCAGTCGAGGCCAAGCCGCTGTCTCGCATCAAGAAGATTTCGGGTGCCAACCTCCATCGCAACTGGGTGATGATTCCCCATGTCACCGGTAACGATGAGGCTGACATCACTGATCTGGAGGCCCTGCGTGTTCAGCTCAATAAAGAGAACGAGAAGTCGGGCGTCAAGTTGACCATGCTGGCGTTCTTGGTGAAGGCTGTCGTGGCTGCCCTGAAGAAATACCCAGAGTTCAATGCTTCTCTGGATGGTGACAACCTGGTGCTCAAGCAGTACTTCCACATTGGCTTTGCGGCAGATACGCCCAATGGCCTGGTGGTGCCTGTGATCAAAGACGCTGACAAGAAGGGTGTGATTCAGATTGCCCAGGAGACCTCCGAGCTAGCCAAGAAGGCCCGTGACGGCAAGCTCTCGCCTGCAGAGATGACCGGGGGATGCTTCTCAATTTCGTCTCTGGGCGGTATTGGTGGCACGCACTTCACACCGATCATCAACGCACCAGAGGTGGCCATCTTGGGCGTGTCCAAGTCTTTGATGAAGCCCGTTTGGAATGGCAAAGAATTTGTGCCGCGTCTGATCCTGCCGCTGTCACTCTCGTATGACCATCGCGTGATTGACGGGGCTGCTGGTGCTCGGTTTAACGCCACGCTGGTCCAACTGCTGGGCGACTTCCGTCGCATTGCCCTTTAAGGAGTCACCATGGCCACGATTGAGTTGAAGGTTCCGGACATTGGGGACTTTAAAGAGGTAGAGGTGATTGAGGTGTTGGTCAAGGCTGGTGATGTGGTGGGTCTTGAGCAGAGTCTGATCACGGTGGAGAGTGACAAGGCGTCGATGGAGATTCCGTCGTCGCATGCGGGCAAGCTGGTGAGTCTCAGTGTGAAGCTGGGCGACAAGGTGAGCGAGGGCAGCGTGCTCGGCATGATCGAGCTGGCCGATGGCGCCTCGACTGCTGCTAAGGCCTCGGGAGACGCCGATCGCGTCTCGGCCGATGGAATCACGGCCTCACCGCCGACCGGCGTAACCCCCTCGGCTCCAACGGCTGCGGCATCTGTCGCATCGGCGTCTCCCGAGGCCACCCCCCCCATCCGTAGTTACAGCGGCCCGGTGGACATCGAGGCCCAGATGATGGTCTTGGGTGCGGGTCCTGGCGGCTACTCGGCTGCCTTCCGCGCCGCTGACCTGGGGCTTCAGACCGTCCTGGTCGAGCGTTACAGCACCCTGGGCGGTGTCTGCCTGAATGTGGGCTGTATTCCTTCCAAGGCCCTGCTTCACGTGGCTGCTGTCATGGACGAGGTCAAGCATTTCGCCGATGTTGGGGTGAGCTTCGCGGAGCCCACGCTGGATCTGGACAAGCTGCGCAGTCACAAGGAAAAGGTCATCGGCAAGCTGACGACTGGTCTGGCCGGCATGGCCAAGGCCCGTAAGGTTCAGGTGGTGCAGGGCGAGGGTCGTTTCTTGGACTCCTTCCATCTGGAAGTCACAGCGGCCGATGGCAAGAAGACCGTGATCAAGTTCTCTCAGGCCATCGTGGCTGCAGGATCGCAGGCTGTGAAGCTGCCTTTCCTGCCGGATGACCCAAGGGTGGTGACCTCAACCGGCGCCCTGGAGTTGCGGTCTCGTCCCAAGCGCATGCTGGTCATCGGCGGCGGCATCATCGGCCTGGAGATGGCCACGGTCTACTCAACGCTGGGTGCTCGCGTCGATGTGGTGGAAATGATGGATGGCCTGATGATGGGCGCAGACCGCGACCTAACCAAGGTCTGGCAGAAATTCAACGAGCATCGTTTTGACAACGTCTGGTTGAAGACCAAGACGGTGTCGGCTGAGGCCAAGAAGGACGGCATCTATGTGGGTTTTGAGGGCGAGTCAGCTCCCAAGGAACCCCAGAAATACGACCTCGTTCTTCAGGCGGTTGGTCGTCGTCCCAATGGCAAGGCGATCGGGGCTGAAGCCGCTGGCCTGCCGGTCGATGAGCGCGGATTCCTGGCCGTCGACAGCCAGATGAGAACGGCTCAGGGCCACATCTTTGCCATCGGGGACATCGTTGGCCAGCCCATGCTGGCCCACAAGGCAGTCCATGAGGGCCATGTGGCGGCAGAAGCTGCTGCAGGGCACAAGGCGCACTTCGATGCCCATGTCATTCCATCCGTGGCCTACACAGACCCTGAGGTGGCCTGGGTGGGCCTGACCGAGGACGAGGCCAAGGCCAAGGGCCTGCCTGTCCAAAAGGCCGTGTTCCCCTGGGCGGCCTCTGGACGAGCCATCGCCAATGGTCGTGACGAGGGATTCACCAAGTTACTGGTTGACCCCAATACCCATCGAGTGGTGGGCGGTGGCATCGTGGGAACCCATGCAGGCGACATGATTGGTGAATTCGCGCTGGCCATCGAGATGGGCTGTACGCCAGACGACATTGCCAAGACCATTCACCCGCATCCGACCCTTGGAGAGTCCATCGGCATGGTGGCCGAAGTCTTCGAAGGGTCCTGTACAGACCTCCCTCCGGCGAAGCGACGTTAAGTCTCCTCCTTCACCGGTCTTATGCCAGTCCGTCCACAGGCGGGCTGGCTTTTTTTTGCCTAGAGTTTGGGCAGTGCTGCTCTGGCCTTTTGGGCTTGGGCCTTCACTTGTTCCGGTGCGGTCCCACCGAGGTGATTTCTTGCGTTCAGTGAGCCCTCTAGCGTCAAGACCTGGTGCACATCGGCCTCGACCAGTGGACTGAAGGCCTTGAGGTCTTCCAGACTCAGATCTTCTAAGCCACATTTTTTCTCTACGGCCGCGCGAACTGCATGGGCCACCGCCTCGTGGGCATCCCGAAATGGCAGGCCTTTTTTGACCAGGTAGTCGGCCAAGTCGGTGGCGGTGGCGTAGCCTTCCAGGGCCGCCTGGCGCATGGCCTTGGGCTGGGGCTGCATGCCCTCGATCATCTCGGCGAATGCGCGTAGGGTGTCCAAGACCGTGTCGGCTGTGTCAAAGAGCGGCTCTTTGTCTTCCTGGTTGTCCTTGTTGTAGGCCAGGGGCTGCCCCTTCATGAGCGTGAGCAGGCCCATCAGGTGGCCATAGACTCGGCCTGTCTTGCCTCGGGCCAGCTCGGGCACATCCGGGTTTTTCTTCTGCGGCATGATGGACGAGCCGGTACAAAAGCGATCTGGCAGCACGACAAACCCATAGCGAGAAGTCATCCACAAAATGAGCTCCTCGGACAGACGGGAGATGTGCATCATGATCAGCGAGGCCGTGTGGGTGAATTCAATGGCGAAGTCTCGATCGCTGACCGCATCCAGAGAGTTCTCACAGACGCCCTCGAATCCAAGGGTCTTGGCGACCATCTCTCGGTCGATGGGAAAGGAGCTGCCCGCCAACGCCGCGGCCCCCAGGGGCAGACGGTTGACCCGCTTGCGGGCATCGACCAGGCGCTCATCATCGCGAGCGAACATGGCTGCGTAGGCCAGCAGGTGATGGCCAAAGCTGATGGGCTGGGCAACCTGCAGGTGGGTGAAGCCGGGCATGATGGTCTGGGTGTGCTGCTCAGCCTGGTTGATCAGCGCCAAACGGACCTGGGCCAGCGCCTTGCGAATCTCATCGATGGTGGCCCGCAGCCACAGGCGAATGTCGGTGGCGACCTGGTCATTGCGCGACCGTGCGGTGTGCAGACGTTTGCCGGCATCACCAATCAGGTCGGTCAGTCGTTTCTCAATGTTGAGGTGAACGTCCTCCAGGGCGATGGACCACTGAAACTGCCCGGACTCAATCTCCTGCTGAATCTGGGCCATCCCCTTTTGGATGTCGGCCAGGTCCTTGGCAGAGAGCAACCCAACCGAGGCCAGCATGCCTGCGTGAGCCAGTGAGCCCTGAATGTCAAACAAGGCCAGTCGCTGGTCAAAGGTGACCGAGGCCGTGTAGCGCTGAACCAGCTCGGAGACGGGCTCAGAGAAGCGGCCGGACCAGGCTTTGTCTTTTTGATTCAGGGCGTTGCTCATGGGGGTGCCTTTTTCTATCAGAGGTTTTTTTGGCGCTCCTATACACTGCGCATTATGTGGATTATTGCATCGCGTGAGAGTCGCCTGGCCATGTGGCAGGCCGAACATGTCCGGGACCTACTGGCGGCGTCCTCGGGTCAGCCCGTCTCGATTCTGGGCATGACCACCCGGGGCGACCAGATTCTGGATCGCAGCCTCTCCAAAGTGGGCGGCAAGGGCCTGTTTGTCAAAGAGCTGGAGACGGCCCTGGCTGAGGGTCGGGCCCATCTGGCCGTCCATTCGCTCAAAGACGTTCCAATGGTGATGCCAGAGGGCTTTGCCCTGCAGGCGGTCATGAAGCGGGAGGACCCGCGGGATGCTTTTGTCTCCAATGACTTCACCAAACTTGAAGATCTGCCGGCCGGCTCGGTCGTTGGGACGTCCTCGCTGCGTCGAGAGTCTCAGCTCCGGGCGCTCTATCCTCATCTGAAGGTGGTGCCCCTGCGTGGCAACCTGGATACGCGGCTGGGCAAACTCGACAAGGGCGAGATGCAGGCCATTATCCTGGCCGCAGCTGGTCTCAAACGGCTGGGCTTGGCCAATCGCATCGCTCAGATCATTGCACCAGAGGTCATGCTGCCGGCAGCAGGGCAGGGGGCACTGGGCATCGAGATTCGCGCCAACGATCAGGCCAGTGCGGATCTGGTCGCCACACTCATGCACGAGCAGACTTTCCGCGAGGTCAGTGCCGAACGAGCAGTCTCGCGCGCCTTGGGCGGTAGCTGTCAGGTGCCGCTGGCCGCTTACTGTGTGACCGATCTCGCGACCGGACAGTTGGTTCTGAGAGCCAGGATTGCCATGCCAGACGGCTCGAAGTCTTGCAAGAGCCAGATGTCGGGCTCTGACCCTGAGGCGCTTGGTCTAGGGGTCTCTCAAGACCTCATGGGCCAAGGCGCTGCCGAGATCATCTCGGCCTTGGCCGAGCACTAGGGAGCGATTCGGTTTGCCCAGTCTGGTGCTCACTCGACCTGGCTGGCCGCATCCACTGAATGCCTATACCGTTGAGTTGGCCCGCGGTCTGCAGGCCGTTGGGGTGGACTTGTTCTCGGCGCCCCTTCAGCGATTCGTCTCCCAACCCTTGGATCTCGATCTGCGGGAGCAGTGGCAGGCTTGTCTGAAAAAGTCTCAGTCTGAACGGGTTTGGCTGGTCAGCAGCAGCCCGTCAGCGGCCTATGCCTTCGTCCAGCAGGCTGCACTTTTAAAGGATCTGCAAAAGGTGGTGAGGGATGGCCGCCTGGTCATCAGCGGCATTGGTCGTGCCTCTATGTTGCCGCTCATTCGATGGATGGAGGACAGCGGGCAGGCGGCTGAGGTCTGCGCGCCAGAGGCCAAGGCCTCGTCTGCTCAGGCGGCGAGCGGCAAACTAAGTGTGACCAGTGCCGATGCCAGTGCCTATCTGAGTTGGGTGTCCGACAAGCCGATCACAGCCGACGCCATGGTGTTGCTAGAGGCCAGCCAGAATCGAGATGACTTGGCAGTAGGTCTGGCGCCCCTATGCCGGCAGGTGGTGCGGCTGCCCATCTACCGGCGCGAGACCCTGCCGATGCCGGTGTTGTCGCCCAGGCCTACAGCGCCCACATTCGTCTTGGTCACGAGTTCATCCCTGGTGGGCCCGGCCATCGAAGGCTGCGAGCAGCAGGGCCTGGCCACTGACGTTGTGATCTGGATGGCGCATCACCCCGCCATCATTCGAGCCCTGCAGGCCCGGTTGCCCCAAGCGGATTGTCTGCAGGTCGATAGCCTTGAGGTCGACAAGATTGTTGACGGCATTAAACTGAGGGTATGAACAGCGCCATCCCGCCGGACCCATCGATTCCTGTCGACGCAGACGTTTCCTCAGACCTCTCAAAGGCCAAGCCCAAGGCCTCCAAGGGCAGTCGATTCTGGTCTTTGATCGTGGGCCTGCTGTTGGCCGCAGCCCTGGTCTTGTTTGTTCTGGATCGATTGGGTGTTCGCCTCCCCACGACCGGCTCGTTGCAGACTTCGGTATCAACCGAGCCTGGCGAGGCGTCCCAGGCGGGCGCTGGCTCCGCCCCTTCGTCTGACGCCAGCCCCTCGGCAGCCACGGTCTCGGCGAGCAGTGCGCCAGCCGTTGCGCCGGCACCGGCCAAGCCTGTGGTGCCTTACGCCCAGCAGCAGGATCAGATCCAGGCCTTGATCGGGCAGGTACAAGGCTTGCCAAGTCTGGCGCAGCCCCCTAATTTGACGCCACCCGCACAACCGCAGCAGGCCCAGGCTCCGGCTCCGTCCCCGCAAGCCTCCGCCCCGCAAGAGCCACTGATCGCGCCTTCCACCTCGCCATTGGGATCTGCCTCACCCGTCCAGGACCCCTTGGCTGGACCAAGCCTCTGGTCGCGTTTGTCCGACAGCCTGTCCGAGCTCTTTGTGGTTCGCCGCCTCTCACCCTCGGCCCAGCCGATGCTCGACGAGGCAGGCGATCGTCTGGCTCGCCAAGAGCTTCGACTCTTGTTGCTGTCGGCTCGTATGAGTCTGATGATGGATCAGCCCCGGCAGGCCCGGGCCGACTTGTTGGCGGCCCAAGGTTTGTTACCCAAGTTCTTTCGAACCGACGACTCGGCGGTTCAGGCTTTTGCTGAGAGACTCACCGCTGTGCTGACCTCCCTGCCAGGTCAGCCATGAGCAGCATTCGCCGACTCTTGGCCTGGCTGCTCATAGCAGCGGTCTTTGTCGGACTGGTGTTAGGCCTGCAATCTCAGGGTGGTGCGGTCAGCATCTGGTGGTCTGATGTTCGCGTCGACTTTGCCTTGTCGACAGCGGTCTTCTTGTTGGTCGGTTTGGCCCTGGTCTTTGTCTGGTTGAACCGATGGTCGACCTGGCTGTTTGGACTGCCAGGGCGTTTTAGGGCCTACCGTTCACGTCAGCGTGACCTTAAAAGGGTGCGTGTCTTGTCAGACCTGGGTTTGGATTATTCGGAAGGCCGCTACGCCAGGGTTCTGAAGGAGGCCACCCGGTTCGATCGACAGTTTGAGGATGTACCCGGGTCTCGCCAGGCCGTGATGCGATGGGTCAACGCCATGGCGGCGCGGGCGGCGCACGCCTTGTCGGATCGACAGGCGCGTGATGGCTTCATGGCTCAGATTGAAGACATGGGCACGCCTGATCTGCCTCACCCCCAGCTCAAACCGCTGCTGCAGGCGGAGTTCGCGTTGGACGAGCAGCGTGGGGAAGAGGCGGTCGAGATACTGGCGCCGGTCATGAAGAGTGACCGCAAGCACATCTATGCCATGCGCCTCATGCTTCGGGCTCACGAGCAGGCGGGCCATTGGTCTGAGGTTCTTCGAGTGGTGCGTCTACTGGAGAACCGCAAGGCACTGCACGAGGTGGTGGGACGCAAGACCAAGGCAAAGGCCTTCTCGGCCTTGCTCCAGCAGGCCAATCAGCAAGTCAAGGCCACTCAGGCCGTCATCGATAGCTTGTCACGTCAAGAGCGCCACGACCCTGAGTTGGCCGCGCTAGCAGCTCGGGCCCTGTTGGCCTTTGGCCTGCAGGATAAGGCAAGAGCCCTGTTGGAGCCGGCCCTTAAATCCCAGCTGGATGATCGACTGCTCGAGGCTTACGCCGAGTGTCATGACGAACCGGCTCAGCAGTACAACAACCTAGAGAAGTGGGCCGTTGGCCAGACCCGTACAGTCGCCTTGCACTGGGCCCTGGGGCGACTCTCACAGGCCCAAGGCTTGTGGGGCAAGGCCCATGTTCATTTGGAACATGCCTTGGAACTTCGACCCAGCCTCAAGATTTGCCTGGCCCTGGGTGAAACCGCCCACGAGATGGGGGACGAAGAAAAAGCCCTGGCCTATTGGCGCAGGGCTTCGGAGATGCTTCGCTAGCGTCGGGGTGCTTCTAGAGAATCGGCACGATCAGCAGTGCCACGATGTTGATGATCTTGATCAAGGGATTGACCGCAGGACCAGCTGTGTCCTTGTAAGGGTCGCCAACCGTGTCACCCGTTACGGCAGCCTTGTGGGCCTCTGAGCCCTTGCCACCATGGTGACCGTCTTCGATGTATTTCTTGGCGTTGTCCCAGGCGCCACCACCAGTACACATGGAGATCGCCACAAACAGTCCCGTGACGATCGTCCCCATGAGCAGACCACCCAATGCCTTGGGTCCCAGCAACAAGCCGACTGCAATGGGCACGATCACAGGCAGCAGAGAGGGCACGATCATCTCTTTGATGGCTGCAGTGGTGAGCATGTCCACAGCCTTGTGATACTCGGGTTTGGCCGTTCCTTCCATGATGCCTTTGATCTCGCGGAACTGGCGACGAACTTCGGTGACCACAGCGCCCGCACAACGACCAACCGCCTCCATGGCCATGGCACCGAACAGAAAGGGGATCAGACCACCGATGAACAGGCCCACGATCACCATGTGATCTGAAAGATCAAACCGAATGGCCTGGCCAGCGGTTTCCAAGGCGTGGGTGTAGTCCGCAAAGAGCACCAGTGCTGCCAGACCCGCCGAGCCGATGGCGTAACCTTTGGTCACAGCCTTGGTGGTGTTGCCGACGGCATCCAGTGGATCGGTCACGTTGCGGATTTCAGGGGGCAGTTCCGCCATTTCGGCAATGCCACCGGCGTTGTCGGTGATCGGACCATAGGCATCCAGGGCCACGATGATGCCAGCCATGGACAGCATGGCAGTGGCTGCAATGGCAATGCCGTAGAGGCCCGCCAGGCTAAAGGCCGCCAGAATCGCCAAGACCACGGCCATCACCGGCCAGGCGGTCGATCTCATCGAGACGGCGATGCCGGCGATGATGTTGGTGGCATGGCCGGTCTCACAGGCCTTAGCCACGTGCTGGACCGGGGCATATTCGGTGGCGGTGTAGTACTCGGTGATGATCACCATGGCACCGGTTAGCACAATACCCACCACGCACGACAGCCACAGACTCATCACTGATGGCGCACCGGCCTGACCGGCAAATAGCCAGTTGGTGACAAACCAAAAGGCGATGACCGCCAGCACGGCCGCCACAATCAGGCCCTTGTACAGGGCATTCATGATCTTGCCGGTTCCGCTGTATTTAACGAAGTAGCAGCCGATGATCGAGGCGATGATCGAAACGCCACCAAGTGCCAAGGGGTAGATCGCTGCCGTGTCGCCCAGACCCTTCAGAGTCAGGGCACCCAGCAGCATGGTGGCGATCACGGTGACGGCATAGGTCTCAAAGAGGTCAGCGGCCATGCCAGCGCAGTCACCGACGTTGTCGCCCACGTTGTCGGCGATCACCGCGGGGTTACGCGGGTCGTCCTCGGGGATGCCGGCCTCTACCTTACCGACCAGGTCGGCACCGACGTCTGCACCTTTGGTGAAAATGCCGCCGCCCAATCGGGCGAAGATGGAGATGAGAGAGGAGCCAAAGGCAAAGCCAATGAGTGGATGCAGGGCATCTGTGACGTTGGGCGTCTGGCTTCGCATGACCATGTAGAAGATGGTGACGCCTAGCAGGCCCAGACCGATCACAAACATGCCGGTGATGGCGCCGCCCCGGAAAGCAATCGCCAACGCGGGGTTGATTCCGCCCTTTGCCGCCTCAGCGGTTCGCACGTTGGCTCGAACGTTGATGTTCATGCCGATGAAGCCAGCGGCACCGGACAAAATGGCGCCGACCGCAAAGCCGATGGCGGCCGAAAAGCCCAGACCCGGCACCAGCGCGATCAGCACGAAGATCGCCACGCCGACTAGGGCAATGGTCTTGTACTGTCGGCTGAGGTAGGCTGAGGCGCCGTCCTGGATGGCCGCAGCGATCTCTTGCATGCGGGCGTTGCCGGCCGGTTGGGCCAGAATCCACTTACTCGATACAAGGCCATAGACAATGGCCAGAGCCCCGCAGATCAGGGCTAAGGTGAGGCCGTCGTGCATGTTTTCTCCTGGGTGGTTTTGTAGTTATGGGACTGCCCACCCATGCTCAAACTTTTACCCCGCCCGTGAGATTGGGGGAATCCCTTAAAATAGCCAGACAATTAACCCGGGAGGCTTTTCATGGCTTTAAACAATGTTCCGGCTGGCAACAAGCTGCCAGAGGAATTCAACGTCATCATCGAGATTCCAGCGCATTCAGACCCCATCAAGTACGAAGTCGACAAGGAATCGGGCGCGCTGTTCGTGGACCGCTTCATGATGACGTCCATGCACTACCCCTGTAACTACGGCTATATCCCCAACACGGTGGCCGACGATGGGGACCCGGTGGATGTGCTCGTGATCACCCCATTCCCAGTTCAACCAGGTGCCGTGGTGGCCTGTCGCGCGATCGGCATTTTGCAGATGGAAGACGAGGCTGGTGGTGATGCCAAGCTCTTGGCCGTGCCAACCGACAAGATCCTGCCCATTTATAAGCACTGGAAAAAGCCTGAGGACATTGCGCCTGAGCGTCTTCACTCCATTCAGCACTTCTTTGAGCATTACAAAGACCTAGAGAAAGGCAAGTGGGTTAAGGTCAAGGGCTGGGAAGGCCCTGACGCTGCTCACGAAGAAATCAACCGTGGCTTGGCCCGGTACGCCCAGGAGATGGGTGCGTAAGCCAACCTAGCTTGCTTGGTTGCGATAGGGCTGTCGGTCGCTGAGTTCGCTCAGGTAACCAGACAGCCCTTGTTTTTCCCGCTCTAGGAATCGCGCGACGGCCGATTCAAACTGCTTCTCGGCCAGCCAGTGAGAGGACTGTGTGGTGACTGGCTCAAAGCCTCGCCAGACCTTGTGCTCCCCTTGGGCCCCGCCCTCGAACCGAGTAATGCCATGGTCGATGGCCCAGGCCATCGGTGTGTAGTAGGCCAATTCAAAGTGCAGGCAGTCGATGCTGCGCAGGCTGCCCCAGTAGCGGCCGTAGAGTGCGCCACCTTTGAAGTCCCATTCAGAAGGGTTGGATAGGGCTGCCGCGAGTTGTTCTTTGGCTGGCTGATGCGCCAGTAGGGCTGCACCGACCGGCTGGTCGTGCGGGTCCAGCCCAAGGGCCATGACCCAGGCCCAGGGCATGGTCTTGGCCACTTCTTTGAAGAAGGCCGGCTTGAGGTAAGGGGGATTGCCGTGGGCCAGATAGGTGGCCTCGTAGCAGTCATAGAAAAACTGCCACTGGGCCTCGGTGATCTGTAGGCCCGTCAGCACTTGTGTTCGGATCCCGGCTTGCTCAACCTTGCGACGCTCTGCCCTGATTTTTTTGCGTCGGGGTTGGGTGAGCGTCTGGCAGAAGTCCTCAAAGCTGTTGTAGCCACGGTTATGCCAGTGAAACTGAACGCCTTGACGGGTGAGCCAGCCCGACTCGCTGAGGGCCTGGTGGTCCACCTTACTCCCAAACAGGCAATGCATCGATGACAGACCACTAGACTGGGCCAATTCGGTCAGTTGCTGGGCCAGTGCCTGTCTCGCCAGGGGCTCTTCGCCGAGAAGACGGGAGCCGGGTACTGGGCTAAAAGGACTGGCAATCAGCCATTTGGGGAAATAAGCCCGTCCGGTCTGCTCATAGGCCTGGGCCCAGGCCCAGTCAAATACGTATTCCCCATAGCTGTGGGATTTGCCATAGAGGGGTGTGGCGGCCAGGGCCTTGTCGTTTTGGTCTCGCAATAACACTGGATGGGCCTGCCAGCCAGTCTTGGACACGGCACTGCCCGAGGTCTCAAGGGCGGTCAGAAAGAGTCGGTGGGTGAAGGGGGTCGGCTCTGGACTCAGGGCCCAGAGACGATCCCAGGCCTCGGCCTGCTCGACAGACAGGGATGCAAAGTCCGGCAGGACCTGCATGCGATAATTCAGCAATGCCTCTCCAAATCGTTTTGGCCCAGCTCAACGCCACCGTGGGCGATGTCACGGGCAATGCCGACAGCATAAGACAGGCAGCTGCACGAGCACACGCAGCTGGCGCCGGGGTATTGCTGACGCCTGAGCTCTCGCTGGTCGGTTATCCCCCCGAAGATCTCTTGCTACGACCGAGTTTTCTGCGTCGCTCGCAAGAGCTCTTAGAGGAGTTGGTTCAAGAGACGGCCCAGTGGCCAGGTCTTGCGTTGGTCATTGGACACCCGCGCCAAGTCGACGGGCGGGTCGTGAATGCGGCCACCGTGGCCCGTGACGGCAAGGTCGTCGGGGTCTACGGCAAGCTGGAACTGCCCAATTACGCTGTCTTTGATGAGCAGCGCTACTTTGTGCCAGATGGTGCCCCTTTGGTCTTTGAGGCCGGCGGCCACAAGCTGGGCGTGGCCATCTGCGAGGACATCTGGTTTGGACGAGCGGCCGCCATGGCCAAGGCCGAGGGGGCGGAGGGCTTGTTGGTTCTCAATGCCTCGCCTTTTCATTTGAACAAGCATGACGAGCGGCTGGCCGTGATTCGTCAGCATGTCTCTCGTCACAAGATTCCCGCTTTTTTCTGCAATCTGGTTGGTGGTCAGGATGAGCTGGTCTTTGATGGAGACAGCTTCGTCACCGATGCCTCTGGTGAGGTGGTCGCCAGGGCCAAGGCCTTCGCAGAAGACGACCTGATGGTGAGCGTGCAGCCGGCCGGTTCCGTTGGCGGTGGCGAGGTGGCGGCTGGCTTGTCGCCCGAGGCCCAGGTCTACCAGGCCTTGGTGCTCGGCACACGGGACTATGTTCAGAAAAATGGGTTTGCCGGGGGCATTGTGGGTCTGTCGGGTGGTATTGACTCGGCCTTGACCCTGGCGATTGCAGTGGACGCCCTGGGGGCTGAAAACGTGACTGCGGTCATGATGCCTTCGCCCTACACCTCAGAGATGAGTCTGGTCGATGCCAGGGCCTGTGCCAAGGCGCTGGCTGTTGAGCTCCACGAGGTCTCTATTTCCCCGGCTTACGATGCCCTGAGCCAGAGTCTGGCGCCCCTCTTCAAGGGCAGGGCTGCAGACACCACCGAAGAAAACCTGCAGTCTCGTATTCGGGGTGTCCTGTTGATGGCGCTCTCTAACAAGACTGGTCGACTTGTGTTGACCACGGGTAACAAGTCGGAGATGGCTGTGGGCTATTGCACGCTCTATGGCGACATGGCTGGCGGCTATGCGGTGATCAAGGACTTAACCAAGGGCTGGGTCTATCGGCTGTCCAATATGCGCAATCAGCACAAGACCGGCGTTGATGGCCAACTGGTGATTCCCCAGCGCATCATCGATCGTCCGCCCTCCGCAGAATTGCGTCCAGATCAGGTCGATCAAGACAGCCTGCCAGCTTACGATGTGCTCGATGATATTTTGGTTCGCTTTGTTGAGCAGGGTCAGTCGACCGCCGAGATTTTGGCCGCGGGCCATGACCGCGAGACCCTCGCAAAGGTCTACCGCCTGGTTCGCTCCAGCGAATACAAGCGCCGACAGGCCGCACCCGGTGTGCGCATCACCCCCAGGGCCTTTGGCCGTGACTGGCGCTTTCCGTTGACCAACCGATTTTTGGAGAAGGAGATTTTTCAATGAAACTCATCACTGCCATCGTCAAGCCGTTCAAGTTAGACCAGGTGCGCGAGGGCCTGGCAGAAATTGGGGTCTCTGGGCTTACGGTCACAGACGTCAAGGGCTTCGGCCGCCAGAAGGGTCATACCGAGGTTTATCGGGGTGCCGAGTATGTGGTCGATTTCCTGCCCAAGATCAAGATCGAGGCCGTCGTGGCTGAAGAGCTGGTGGATCGGGCTGTCGATGCGATCGTTCAGGCCGCTCGTACGGGCCGAATTGGTGACGGCAAGATTTTTGTTCAGCCGATCGACCAGGTCATTCGCATTCGCACTGGCGAGACTGGCAACGAGGCGATCTAACGCGCCGCGCTTTTTAGTAGGACCAGCACCGCCCCTGCGCCACCCTGCGGGGGCGTGGCCTGACAAAAGGCCAGTACTTCTTCTTTTTGCATCAGCCAGGCTCGAACCTTTTGTTTGAGCACTGGCGTGCGTCCCACTGATCCCAGACCTTTGCCGTGAATGATGCGCAGGCAGCGCAGGTCTCGACCATGGCATTGCCGAATAAAAGCCGAGAAGGTCTCACGGGCCTCGTCGGTTCTGTAGCCGTGCAGATCGAGTTCTGCCGCTACGGACCAGTGGCCCCGTCGCAGCTTGCGAAGCGTATCGGAGGAGACCCCATTCCTGGCGAATGACAAGGCCTCGTCACTGTCGAGCAGGGCGTCGGGCGTCATGTCTGACAACCGACTCTCGATCAGGGCCTCTTGCTCGTCTCGCAGACGTTGAAGCGGAAGCGGCTTGGGCTTGGGTTTGACACCAGCATGGGGATGCCGGTCGTGCTCCAATGGCAGGGCCCCAGCGACCGCCTGCTCAAACAGCAGGCGATCCTCTGGTGCTGGACGGTCAGATGAACTGTCCGGCGGCTTAGTGCTCGAGCGCTTCAAGGTAGCGCTGAGCGTCTAGCGCAGCCATACAGCCGGTGCCGGCACTGGTGATGGCCTGCCGGTAAATGTGGTCCTGGACATCGCCTGCTGCGAACACGCCCGGGATGTTGGTGGCGGTGGCATTGCCCTCGAGGCCAGACCGGGTCTTGATGTAGCCGTTGGCCATATCCAACTGGCCTTCGAAGATCTGGGTGTTGGGCTTGTGGCCGATGGCAATGAACACGCCGTGGACGGCCACGTCTTTTTTGCTGCCCGACTTGTGGGCCAGACGCATGCCGGTCACGCCACCATCATCACCCAGGACCTCGTCCAGGGTGCTGTCGAGTTCGAGTCGGACGTTGCCGTTTTTGACCTTGTCCATGAGTCGGTCGACCAAAATGGGCTCAGCCTTGAATTTGTCACGACGATGGACCACGGTGACGGTCTTGGCGATGTTTGACAGGTAAAGCGCCTCTTCAACGGCGGTGTTGCCACCACCAACCACGGCCACGTCTTGGCCTTTGTAGAAAAAGCCGTCGCAGGTGGCGCAGCCAGAGACGCCACGCCCCATAAAGGCCTCTTCGGAGGGCAGGCCCAGGTACATGGCCGAGGCGCCTGTGGCGATGATCAGGGCATCGCAGGTGTACTCGGCGGCATCGCCAACCAGCCTGATAGGCTTTTCGGTGAGGGCTGCTGTGTGAATGTGGTCATAGACCAGTTCGGTCTTAAAGCGCTCTGCGTGTTCTTGGAAGCGGGCCATGAGGTCGGGACCCATCAGGCCTTCTTTTTCAGCAGGCCAGTTTTCCACTTCGGTCGTGGTCATGAGCTGACCGCCCTGGGCCATGCCGGTGATCAGAACGGGGTTGAGGTTGGCACGGGCAGCGTAGATGGCGGCGGTATAGCCTGCCGGACCTGAGCCAAGGATGAGGAGTTTGTGGTGAACGGCCATAAAAAAGCTTTCAGTCTGTTTTAGGAGGGAGGGCTCAGTACAATTATATGAATGTCTTTATTCAAACGATCGAAAGCCCCTGAACCAGCCAAACCAAGGCGGGTCTCTGCCCGCCGCAAGGCTGGTGTCGGCACCAGTCAGGCCGTGGGGGCGGCCGAGGTGTTTGCCGCCGATGTGGCCTGGATTCTATGGCTGGCTGCGACGGCTTTTTTGGCGGCAGCCTTTGCCAGTTTTTCTCCAAGCGATGGGGGCTGGTTTGCCGTGTCCACCCAGGTGGTGCCCCAGAACTGGTTTGGTCGGGCCGGTGCCGTGGTCGCAGACCTGTTTTTCTTTTTGTTTGGCGTCAGTGCCATCTGGTGGGTGGTGCTCTTCTCTGTGTTAGCACTTTTCTTTTTCCGGGCTGCGACCATGCTTCGACGGTCCCAGCAATTGGTGGGCCAGGGCCTGTCCGGTGAGCCGCCATCGCCCTGGGCCGAGCTGGGCTGGCGTCGGTTTGGTGGATTCTGGCTGTTGCTGGCCTCCAGCTGTGCCCTAGAGGCCCATCGTTTGGAACTAGGACAGAGCGTCTTTTCTTACATGCCCGGCGGCGCCCTGGGTAGTTTCGTGGGTAGCTCCATTGAGTGGCTCGTGGGCAGTGCAGGCCTGACCTTTTTGTCGCTCATCGGTTTTTTCCTGGGCTTCTCGGCTTTCTTTCATTTCACGTGGCTGGGCTTTTTTGAACAGCTGGGCCGGGGCCTCGAGCAGCTGGTCTCGGGCGTGCGGGCCAAGGTCGATGAGGCCCAAGACCGCAAGCTCGGCGTCACCGTGGCCGGGGAGCGCGCAGAGCGAGTCTTGCAAAAACGAGCTCGGCCAGAGCCCAAGGTCGAAGTCATGCCCGTGGCTGAGGTGGTGGAGTCCAAAAAGGTTGCCGAGACCGAGTTCAAGGCCCAGCAGGCTCCGCTGTTTGTGGGCCTGGCGGGGGGTGGCGGTGATCTGCCGCCATTGAGTCTCTTGGACCAAGCGGTCGACCAGGGCGAGCCTGTATCGGCCGAGACCCTGGAGTACACCTCTCGGCTCATTGAGAACCGCCTGGCCGACTTCGGTGTAGAGGTTCGGGTGGTGAGTGCCCAACCAGGGCCGGTCATCACTCGCTACGAGATTGAACCGGCGCTGGGGGTCAAGGGCTCGCAGATCGTGAACCTATCCAAGGATCTGGCTCGCGCCCTGTCACTTACCTCGGTTCGGGTGGTGGAGACCATTCCCGGCAAGAACCTGATGGGGCTGGAGTTGCCCAACCCCAGACGTCAGACGGTTCGCCTGGCGGAGATCATCGGATCAACCGCCTTTCAGGACAGCGGCGCCACCCTCCCAATGGCCCTGGGCAAGGACATTGCCGGTGGGCCCACTGTGGTCGACCTGGCCAAGATGCCCCACCTGCTGGTGGCGGGTACCACGGGCTCGGGTAAGTCGGTTGGTGTGAATGCCATGCTGCTGAGCCTGCTGTACCACGGCTCGGCCGACAAGATTCGCCTGATTCTGATCGATCCCAAGATGCTGGAGCTCTCGATCTACGAGGGCATTCCGCACCTGCTCACGCCTGTGGTGACGGACATGAAGCTGGCCGCCAACGCGCTGCATTGGTGTGTTGGCGAGATGGAACGTCGTTACCGGCTGATGAGCAAGCTCAACACGCGAAACCTGGCGGGCTTTAATGCCAAGGTGGAAGAGGCTCTGAAAAAGGGTAAGCCGCTGGCAGATCCATTGGCCCATCCGGAGATAGCCGATGCCGGTCAGGTGCCGCCCTTGGCGCCCTTGCCGCAGATCGTGGTGGTCATTGATGAGCTGGCTGACTTGATGATGGTGGTCGGCAAGAAGGTCGAGGAGTTGATTGCTCGACTGGCCCAGAAGGCGCGCGCAGCCGGTATTCACCTGATCTTGGCGACTCAGCGTCCGTCGGTGGATGTCATCACCGGTCTGATCAAGGCGAACATTCCTTCGCGGATTTCCTTTCAGGTCTCCAGTCGCATTGACTCTCGAACGGTGCTGGATCAGATGGGGGCCGAGGCCTTATTGGGCATGGGTGACATGCTGTTCTTGTCTGCTGGCTCTGGCGTGCCCACTCGGGTCCACGGTGCCTTTGTGGCCGACGACGAAGTCTTTCGGGTGGTGAGCTACCTGAAAGAGCAGGCCGGTGGTGCCCAGTACAACGACGCCATTTTGGATGGCGCGAGCGAGGCTGGCGGCAGTTTTACAGCAGGTCTGGAGAGCATTGTTGGCGGTGGTGCTGGTGGCGCGGATGGCGAGGCCGATGCCTTGTATGACGAGGCCGTGGCAGTGGTGCTCAAGCACCGACGTGCCTCGATCTCCTTGGTGCAACGACACCTTCGCATCGGCTACAACCGTGCGGCCAGGTTGCTCGAGAGCATGGAGCAGGCTGGTGTGGTCTCGGCCATGCAGAGCAACGGGAATCGCGACATTCTGGTGCCGGCTGGCAATGAGTAGCCGCAGGGCTGTCTTGCGGGCTCGCTCGCTGGCCGTCTGTCTGGCCTTGTCGGTTCTCAGCGCGGGAGCCTCGATGGCGGCTGAGTCGACGGCCACCAACAGCGGGGCGGTTGTGACGGTAGAGGCCAGTCCAGAGGCCAGGCTCATTGCCGCACTTGAAAAGACCAAGACGTTCTACGCCCGATTTGAGCAGACCCAGGTCAGTCCCTCGGGGCGCAGTACCCGCATGTCAGGGCAGCTCTGGGTCAAGCGGCCAGGTCAGTTGCTCTGGAAGATCGAGAAGCCCTATTCGCAGACCCATCTGATCGAGGGGCAGACCTTTGTTTTGTTTGATCCTGATTTGGCGCAGGTCACCAAACGCAGCCTGACCAAGGCCTTTTCGGCAACTCCTGCTGGACTCTTGTTGGGTGCAGAGGATCAGGTGGCCAAGACACTGACCGAACAGTTTCTCATGTCGGGGCAGCCACCACGCGAGGACCTGGCCTGGGTTCGGCTGGTGCCCAGGCAGGCCGATCAGGCCCTGGTCCACATTGGCATTGGCCTGGATGCCAGCGGTGTGGTCAAGGCCTTTGATTCCCTTGACGGCCTTGGGCGTAGCCTCAAGATTCGTTTCTCGCAGGTCCGCATCAACCAGTCCATCCCCGCGAGTCAATTCCAGCTGGTGATCCCTGCTGGCACAGAGGTCATCTCGCAGTGACAAGTCCCGCGCCGCTGGCTGAGTTGTTGCGGCCGCAGCGGCTTGAAGAGGTTTTGGGGCAAGACCACCTGCTCGGTCCGTCAGGGCCACTGACCAAGGCTGTGGCGGGCGCGCGCCTGCCCTCGATGATTCTCTGGGGACCGCCCGGTGTTGGCAAGACCACCATCGCTCGACTCTTGGTTCAGGCCATCGGGGCTCGCATGCTCATGATCTCGGCCGTCTTGAGTGGCGTTAAAGAGATCCGCGAGGCCGTCGCGCAGGCGGAACTCTATGTCGCCCAGGGGCAAACCACCGTTGTCTTTGTGGACGAGGTCCATCGGTTTAACAAGTCTCAGCAGGATGCCTTTTTGCCGCATGTGGAGTCGGGCTTGTTTGTCTTCATTGGCGCGACGACCGAGAACCCGGCTTTTGAGGTCAACCGGGCCTTGTTGTCCCGCGCACAGGTGTTTCGGCTGGAGGCTTTGCAGGCCGACAGCCTGGACAGGCTGATGAAGCGAGCACTGGCCAGCGAGACCTTGGCAGGCCTGAGCTTTGATCAGGCGGCAGCAGACCGCTTGTTGCTGGCGGCTGATGGTGATGGCCGCAGGTTATTGAACCTGATCGAGATGGCTGGTTTTGCCTTTGCGGATCGTCCCTTTGTGGTGGACGACGAGGCGCTCTCAAAAGCGATGCCCAGTCTGCTGCGACAGTTCGACAAGGGTGGCGATAGCTTCTATGACCAGATCAGTGCACTTCACAAGTCCGTGCGGGGCTCTGATCCCGACGCCACCTTGTACTGGCTGGCCCGAATGCTCGATGGCGGCGCAGACCCCCACTATGTGGCCAGGCGCTTGATTCGAATGGCCTCCGAGGACATCGGCCTGGCAGACCCCAGGGCCTTGGAGATGACCCTGTCTGCGGCACAGGCCTATGAGCGGCTGGGCTCCCCCGAAGGGGAGCTGGCCCTGGCCCAGGCGGCGGTCTTCTTGGCCGTGGCTGCCAAGAGCAATGCTGTGTATGTCGGCTGGAAGGCGGCCCGGGCCGTGGTTGAAAGGACTGGCTCTCTGCCGGTTCCTCATCACCTCAGAAATGCTCCGACCGCCCTGGCCAAGTCCGAAGGCCATGGCCGTGGCTACCGATATGCCCACGACGAGCCCGACGGCTTCTCGGCCGGTCAGACTTATCTGCCCGATGCGCTCTTGGGCCAGTCTGCGCTGTATCAGCCGGTGGACCGCGGACTTGAAAGTAAAATTGCCGAAAAGCTGGCGAGCCTTCGTCAGAGAAACCAGGAAAAGAAGACCACATGATTGACATCGCCCTGCTGCGCAAAGACATTGACCAGGTGGCGGCCCGCCTTCAGGCCCGTGGCTATGCGCTCGACGTGCCTCGATTCAACGCGCTGGAGGCCCAGCGCAAGGCGATTCAGACCAAGACCGAGACGCTGGCGGCCAGTCGAAACGCGCTCTCCAAACAGATCGGTCAGGCCAAGGCCAAGGGCGAAGATGCCAGTGCCTTGATGGCCCAGGTGGCTGATCTGCCCAGCCAGTTGGATGCAGCCGCCGCCGAGTTGGCTCAGGTGCAGTCCGAGTTAGACGGCTGGCTGGCAACCATTCCAAACCTGCCGCATGAGTCTGTCCCTGCTGGCGCCTCTTCAGACGACAACCAAGAGGTTCGTCGCTGGGGCACGCCCAAGGACTTCGACTTCGAGGTCAAGGACCATGTCGATGTGGGGGCCTCGTTGGGCCTGGACTTTGAGGTGGCCTCCAAGCTCACGGGTTCACGGTTTGCCGTGATGAAAGGTGGCATGGCTCGTCTGCATCGCGCCCTGGCTCAGTACATGCTGGATGTTCAGACTGGGCGGCATGGCTACACCGAGTGCTACACCCCCTACATCGTCAATGCAGACTCTTTGTTTGGCACTGGGCAGCTGCCCAAATTTGAGGAAGACCTGTTTGCCGCCAAGAAGGGCGGCCAAGAAGGGGCAGGGGAGTCTCTGTACCTCATCCCCACCTCAGAAGTCTCTCTGACCAACCTGGTGCGCGACGAGATTCTGTCGGTTGATCAGCTGCCCATGCGTCTAACAGCTCACACGCCTTGCTTTAGGAGCGAGGCCGGCAGTTACGGGCGAGACACGCGCGGCATGATTCGTCAGCATCAGTTCGACAAGGTCGAGATGGTGCAGGTGGTGGAGCCCGAGCAGTCCTACGAGGCCCTTGAGCAGATGGTGGGTCATGCCGAGGCGATTCTGCAGGGCCTGGAACTGCCCTATCGGGTGATGCTGCTGTGTACCGGGGACATGGGCTTTGGTGCCGCCAAGACGTATGACTTGGAAGTCTGGCTGCCAGCCCAGCAGACCTATCGAGAGATCTCGAGTGTCAGCAACTGCGAGGCCTTTCAGGCCCGTCGCATGCAGACCCGCTATAAAAAGCCCGTCGATGGTGGCAAGACCAAGAACGAGCTGGTGCACACCCTGAACGGTTCTGGACTGGCCGTTGGCCGAGCCCTGGTGGCGGTCCTAGAAAACTACCAGCAGGCCGATGGCAGCCTGGTGATTCCCAAGGTGCTGTTGCCCTATATGGGTGGATTGACCTCCCTCTGAGGTGGTAGAGACCAGTTTCCCGCCAACGAATCAAGCTTGGCAGAGTCGTCTGGCAGACCTGAATCCTCAGGTCTATGCAAAAACACGGAACCATCTGCAAGGTGCGGTCTCTCGTATCTCCCCCTACTTGACCCATGGTTTTCTTGGCCTGCAAGAGGCTGTTGCAGGGGTCCGCAGTCACAGTCGGCTTGAGGCCATGGACAAACTCTTCGCAGAACTCGCCTGGCGGTCCTTTTTTCACCATGTCTGGGAGTGGGCTGGTGATGGCATCTTCAAGGACATGCGGCCGGGACTGCCCGGTATCCGTTATCGCAGCGAGCTTCCTGCAGATATTCGGGAGGGGCGAACAGGACTGGCGGTCATTGATCAGGCAGTCGCCGCACTTTATGAGACCGGCTATCTGCACAACCATGCGCGGATGTGGCTGGCGAGTTACGTGGTGCATCTGCGCCATGTGAATTGGCGAGCCGGGGCTGACTGGATGTTTGGCCACTTGTTGGACGGTGATCTGGCATCCAACCATCTGTCTTGGCAGTGGGTTGCAGGCACCTTCAGCGTCAAGCCTTATTTGTTTAATGCCGACAATGTGGCCAAATTTGCACCGGCTGTTTGGCAGTGCCCGGGGACCCCACTGGATACCAGCTATGAGGTCTTGGAGCGCATGGCCCGTGGTCTGGACGAGGATGGGCGGGGCAAGTTCGAATCCCTTTCTCGATACGCCAGGCAGCGTTCGGACGCGCTGGCGGAACCTCTTTTGCATCAGGTTCCGCCACCCGAGTTACAGCAGGGGGCTCTTTGCTCTGTCTCTGACCTACAGGCATGGCTGGCCAGCAGTGCATGGGCCAGCGACCTGTCCCGAGTCGAATTGGTCCACGCCTGGGCGCTTCGCTCGGCCGTCTCCTCAACAGTGACGACGGGCACCAAACCACTTCGATTGGGTCTGATTCACCTGCCCGCGCATCGAGACTGGCCCTGGTCACACGGGCGTTGGCAATTTGTGATCAGCCGCATGCGGGAGGTCTGCGATGCGGTCTTCATGGGCGACGTCACGTCATTGCAACCCGCCTTATCCTGCACTCAATCTCTGTTGTGTCTAGATAGCCCGGGCAGTCCCCTCACTCGAGAGGCGATAGCCGGCTTGCGTCCGAGCTGGGAGGAGCCGATTCCGTGGCTGACGACCCCCTCCCGTCCCTGCCAGTCGTTCTCGTCTTACATCAGGGCAGTACGGGAGTTGCGGTAACAAGGCCGGTGTTACTCGTTCTGGATGACCCCCTTGGCGCAGGCCTGGCCACTGAGCCAGGCCCCTTCGATTCGACCATCTGCGAGCCAGTCACCACAGACACCCAGGCGCATCTGGGCATCCCACAGGGCCGGCTCACCTGACTCCCCAGCCGGATGGCTCAGCGCGTAGCGCCATTTGTGAATCTGGGTCCACACGGGCTGTACGGTTGTGATCTGCGCAAAGGCAGCTAGTAATGTCGATTGGATGTCTTGGCCATCGGATTCAATGGTCTGGGCGCTGAACTCCGGACTGGCATGCAGGGTCCAGGTCTCGGGTCCTGTGCGGCCGGGCTTGGAGTGATTTCGGGCGATCCAGCGCAGCGGCCCCTCGTTGATAAACAAGGCATCAAATGGCAGGTCCAGCGGCTGGTCAAAGCCCACCAGGCTGGCCCAGCAGGGGTCGAAACGAGTCTGGCTAGCCTGGGCGATCCATGGGCTGGGCAAGACCGAATCAAAGGCCAGCAGCTGAGGGGCCGGGATGGCGAAGACCACGGCCTGGACGATGGGCAGGGCAGCATCCTGTTCCTTTGAGTAGAGCAGCCAGCCTTCCTCTGCCCGCTCGATGCGGGTGATGGTGGTATTGATCTGCAGGTTCAGTTGGTCGGCCAAGGATCTGACCAGGCTGTTCATGCCTGGGTTGGCAACGTAGCGTCTTGGTCCCGATTTGGCGGCCCACTGAAAGGGTTGGACAGAGGTGAGTTCACCGATCCGTGCGTTCCATGTCGAGACCAGGCCAGCTGAGGCCCACTGGTCCACCTGGGTCTGGAAGGCGTCGCCTCTTGCGGTGAAGTACTGGGCGCCGTGATCGGCCTGCCAATCGTCGCTCCGTCTGGTGCTCATGCGGCCCGCCGCGCCACGGCTTTTCTCGTAGAGCACAACAGAGTGCCCGGCTGATTGCAGCCGAAGGGCGCAGGTCACGCCGGCCAGGCCAGCGCCAACAATGGCAATGGATCGTTTGGTTTGGGTCATGGGCAACAGTCTTTTCGGTGGGGTTTACGGCCTCGGGCTATAATCCGCCCTTCGCGGAGAGGTGGCAGAGTGGTCGAATGTACCTGACTCGAAATCAGGCGTGCGGGTAACCGTACCGTGGGTTCGAATCCCACCCTCTCCGCCACTACCCACAAAGTGCTGTATACGGCTCAGAGCCGTCCCGATCACCCCGAAGAGTCCGGTGATCGCCCAATAGGTCAAATATGAAGTTTCTCCTGAATCCACAGGATCGCGACCCTGAATTCGTCAGCCTGTTTAAGTTGACCTTTACTCAGTCTGAGGGTGCTGCCGAGGGTGACCTCATTGGTGGGCTGGTCACAGCGCTATTGGCCGACACCCCGAAAGACGACATACACACCGTTGCCGCAGAGATGGACGGGACGTTGGTAGCGGCCTGCATTCTCACCGAACTGCTGTTTAAGAACGACAACCGATGTGTATTTTTATTGGCGCCTGTGGCGGTGATCCCTGAGCACCAAGGGAAGGGCATTGGCCAACAGCTGATCTCGTATGGCTTGGACGTGATGCGCAAGGGCGACGTCGATGTTGTGATGACGTACGGCGATCCAAGTTTCTACAGCAAGGTGGGCTTTGAGTGGGTGGCAGAGGCGGACGCGCCGCCGCCATACGCACTGCAGTTTCCCCAGGGCTGGCTCAGGCTATGCCTGTCCGGCCAGCCTTGGTCTGCTCTCAAAGGTCCATCCACCTGCGTCGGTGCCTTCAGCAACCCGGCACTGTGGTAGCTCGGTTCAATGGTCGCTGCGACCGAGTTCTCGCTAGAGATTTTCTTGGAGGCTGACCATTTGGTTCACGAGGAACCTCTGTTGTTTGTGGCGCGGTAAGCTTTCGAATATTGAGACATTTGCCTAGTCGACGTAGAACCGTGACATGCCAGATTTGCCGGACTGTTGCCTCGCTACCCGAATAGCAGAGTAGAGACTAAAACGATGATGAGCATAAAACGCACGTTCTTAAAGCTGGCTTTACTGACGCCCTTCTTAGTCCTTCAGATGTCGCAGGCCAATGAGCCTATTTATCGACCGAAGGCCCAGTTGGTGACTCAGAGCGTCTACGCCATCGTCGGCCCGTTGGGCCAGCGAAGTGAGGCCAATGCAGGGCTGAATGCCAACTATGGGTTCATCGTCACGTCGAGTGGTGTGATTTTGATTGACAGTGGCGCTAGCGCGCATAGCGCGGCCATGCTGGAGAAGGCTGTGAAAGAGATCACGCCCAAGCCTATTCGTTGGGTGCTCAACACAGGCTCTCAGGACCATCGCTGGCTGGGCAACGATTACTTTGCCAAACGAGGTGCCGAGGTGCATGCCATGGCCAACACGGTCAAGACTCAGAAGGCGTTCTTTCAGCAGCAGCTTCAGGGCCTTGAGCGGTTTGTTGGGCAGCAGATGAAGGGCACGATTGCCATGCAGGCCAACCAGGTTCACCCTGCACCAGAGAAGGCCTTGACGATTGATGGGATTCGGATTCAGTGGATTGAGACCAGCGCTCATTACCCCGGCGACACGATGATTCATCTGCCGGACGCGTCGGTCGTCTTTACCGGCGACTTGGTCTATGTCGACCGAATCCTAGGCATTCTGCCGCCGTCCAATGTTCGCAAGGCTCGGGCTGTCTTTCAGCGGCTTGTAACGCTTAATCCTAAGCACATCGTTCCGGGTCATGGACGGGTGACCGATCTGGTTCAGGCCAAGCGGGATACGGGGGATTACTACGACTATTTAATTGCCAATGTGGGTGCAGCGGCTCGGAACATGGATTCCATCGGCGAGACCTTGGACAAGTTCGCCAAGCCCAAACAATTCATGCATTTGGAGAACTTTGCAGACCTGCATCGGGCTAATATGAATCGGGTGTTCGTAGACTTTGAAGCCAATCCATAGGATTTGGACATGAAATTCGCACAAGTGTTAGTGGCAGCAGCCATGGCGATCAGTACCCCCGCGATGGCGGATTCCAAGGCCGTTCTGATCGACGAGATCTCTGGCTATCTGGAATTTATTGACTACGGTGGTGCGGTGATTTTTGCAGAGCAGATTCCCCGCGCTGAGTATTCCAAGATGATGGTGATCGACGCCCGCGATGCTGGTCAGTTCTCCAGGGCTCATATTCCGGGTGCCGTCAACATTGAATGGCGCAAGGTGCTCGAGCAGCGTTCCAAGATCCCCAAAGACAAGATGGTCTTGATCTACTGCAATACCGGCAGTCTGAGTGCCCAGGCCGGCCTTGCGCTGCGCCTCGCTGGCTACGACAACGTCAAAATTCTGCAGGGTGGCTTTGAGGAGTGGAAGGCCAAGGGCGGCCTGGATGCGAATGCACGGGCAGCGGGTGCCCAGTCCAAGCATTAACCTTTGATGGGTCTGTGGGCGGCATCAGTTGACGCCGTCCTGCAGATCGATAAGAATCTCGAAGCCTCTCAAAGGGAGTAGTTCACACGGCCTTTGTTAGCCGTGCGGCGATATCGTCAATACAGCGTCTGGTGGTGGCCCCACCATCGCTCGGTACCGCCAACCGTCATTTTTGGACGGGGAACAAGACTGGCGAGGAGTTTTCAATAAACCACCAGATCTGGCCAGTCTGGACAGAGAGGCTTCTCACATGATCTCCATCGGTACGCCGTTGCTGTGGACGTTGTTCGTCCTATTCGTCTTGATCGCCTTGGCGATTGATTTCTTGGCCCTGAACAAGCAGGGTGCTCATGCTGTCACCATGAAAGAGGCCACCATCTGGTCTCTGATCTGGGTGGCAGTTTCGTTCTTGTTTGTCGGCTGGCTCTGGTGGCACCTGGGAGGCCTGGGCGATGACGTCACGGCCAAGGCGCTGGCTGATGGCAAGGCCTTGGAGTTCATAACCGGCTATGTCGTCGAAAAGGCGCTAGCTGTCGACAACATCTTTGTCTTCCTGATGCTGTTTACCTATTTTGCGGTGCCAGCCGAGTTCCAAAAGCGCGTCCTGATGTTTGGCATTCTGGGGGCACTGGTTCTGCGGGCCGTCATGATTCTCGTCGGCGCCTGGCTGATCGTGAAGTTTCATTGGGTCATGTACGTCTTCGGTGCCTTCCTGGTCATCACAGGGATCAAGATGTGGTGGGCGGCTGGTCAGGAACCAGACCTGGAGAACAACCCGGCGCTCAAATGGATTCGTGGCCGCATGAAGATCTCGCCTGACTACGATGGCGAAAAGTTCTTCACAGTGGTCAATGGCGTGAAGATGGCCACACCTTTGTTTGTGGTGATTCTGCTGATTGGCTTTGTCGACCTGGTCTTTGCGGTGGACTCCATTCCAGCCATCTTTGCCATTACCACGGATCCCTTCATTGTGCTGACCTCCAACGTCTTTGCCATTCTGGGACTGCGCGCCATGTACTTCTTGCTGGCCGGCATGCACGAGCGTTTTCATCTGTTGTCATACGGCTTGGCCATTGTCTTGGTCTTCATCGGCACCAAGATGCTGCTGATCGATCTCTACAAGATCCCCATCGCCTGGTCTCTGGGCTTTACCGTCCTGACGCTGGCCGTGACCATGGTCTTGTCTCTTCGCATTCCGGCCAAACCGGGGCATGTTGGAACGGCCTTCCCCTTCAAGCCCAAAGACAGCAGCGACCAACGCTGATCTGGGCCCAGTGGTCTACTGGGGGTGAGTCTTGAGTCGGCTGGATTCCCATAGGTCGACCTGCCGTTGCATGTCGGCGGCCTCGGCCTCGAGGGAATCCTCAGGCGCGTCGGGGCACTCGGTTGGCATGGGCTGATTCGGGTCCGGTCTTGCTGGTGGTGGCTTTGCGACAAAAGCCGATCGCCCATCCCATCCGAAGGGGTTGCTGTAACGCGGTGGATCGGGCAGACAATCAAACTTATAGATCGGTGGCCAGCCGTCGTCAAAGGGCTGAAACGAAATGGTCTTCTCAAAGACCAGTGGCTGTCCGGTTGGGGTAGGGGGTAGCGGCGGCAGGTTGACAATCGCCTGACGGGCCAGTTGCTCCGCTTTGTCGGAGGTAGACCAGATGGTCTGCAATTTGGCGAGTCTGCCGTCTGGCGCAATCTCAATGGCAAACCGCACCGCGCCCTGGTCGGGGCCCTCGATAGCCGTACCCATCATGCTGCGAACCTGCTGCCCCCAGGTGTTGCGGTACCGCTTGCTGTTTTTGAGCGTGTAGGTCGAGGCCAAGGCCCAGTCCTCGGCGGTGGGCGCCGGCGGGGCCGCCTTGCTGGCTGGTCCAGGGGCTGGTTTGCTGGGCGGGGTCGATGGCGCGAGACGAATGACCTCGACTTTGAGTGAGTCGAGGGCTGGTGCCTTGGCCTCTGGCCATACCAGTTGCCCCGTCAGTACCAGAACCAAGAGCAGGATGGCCAGGTGAACACCCAGCGCCAGGGCTAGGTTGACCGGGATGGTTGGATTTTTGACAAAGATCAAAGTAGGGCGTCAGGAACTCATTAATCTCAGGAACGATTCACAACCAGACCACTGGCTAAGAACCATGGTCGAACTTTACACCCCAGTCTGAGGAGACTTGTTTTGAAAAAGATGATGTCCGTATTGGTGGGCCTAGCCGGCCTGCTGATGAGCCAGTGGGCCTTAGCGCAGGCTGCCACCATCGCCGTTGGTACCCCCCTGAAGATTCTGGATGGTCAGCCCGAGCAGATCACCATCAAGACCGCCAAGGGTCCAGTGACCATCACCCGCAAGATGACGGCCTGTGGCAAGAACGGCGGCGTGATGCAGCCCCTGGTGCCCGTTAAGGGCGTTCATCCCGTGGCCGAGATTGAGGTTATCGCGGCCCTTGGTGATGCCGGCTCTATCGTGTTGGACATGCGGGACACCAATGACCGCGTCAAGGGCACCATCCCTGGCTCCGTTGGCATTCCCTACACCGAGGTCGCCTCTCGTATGAACGAGTTGGGCTGCACCAAGACCGGTGCCAAGTGGAATTGCGGCAAGGCCAAGAAGGTCTATGCTTTTTGCAACGGACCAGCCTGTCCCCAGAGCCCCATGGCCATTCGTGCCATGACCCGCGATGGCTTTCCCGCCGACAAGATCTATTACTACCGTGGCGGCATGCTCGATTGGGACGCCTTGGGTCTGACCTCGGTCAAAGACGAGTTTTAAGCCTGTCAACGCCACGATCAAAGGGAGGCGCCTGCCTCCCTTTTTTATGCGCCAGCGAGAACAGACGCTCGATGCTCGTTGGCCTGCAGGCTGATCTGGCCTTGGGTGGCTTGGTCCAGTCGATTGACGTTCTTGATCTGCATGACCATTCTGGGGTTTTTGGCCAGTCGGTCCTTGTGCCGGATCAAGAAATCCCAATATAGCGTCGTGAAAGGGCAGGCCGAGGGGCCTAACTTTTCTTTTGGTTTGTAGCGGCAGCCGTTACAGTGGTTGCTCATGCGATCGATGTAGGCCCCGCTGGCGGCATAGGGCTTGCTGGCCATCTGGCCGCCATCGGCAAATTGGCTCATGCCCAGTGTGTTGGGCAACTCCACCCACTCCACCGCATCTACATAGACCGACAAGTACCACTCATGGATGGCCTTTGGTCTCACGCCAAAGAGCAGGGCATAGAGGCCGGTGACCATCAGTCGCTGAATGTGGTGTGAGTAGCCTAGGCGCAGGGTGTGGTCTAGGGCATCTCGCATACAGGCCATGTCCGTCTGACCGCTCCAATAGAACGAAGGCAGTGGCTGGTCTGCACCCAGTTCATTGAGGTCTGCATAGCCAGGCATCTTGAGCCAGTAGAGGCCCCGAACGTACTCTCGCCAGCCAATGACCTGACGAATGAAACCCTCGGCAGCCTCGATGGGGACATCCTCACGCTGGTAGGCCTGCTCAGCAGCCTGGGCGACCTCCAGTGGGCTGATGAGTTTGAGATTCAGACTAGAGGACAGGTGCGAGTGATAGAGCCAGGCCTGGCCGGACCACATGGCGTCTTGGTAGCGACCAAAGAGGGGCAGTCTTTCTCGGACAAAAGCCTGCAGGGCTTCTAGCGCCTGGGCTCGACTGACAGGCCAGTTGAAATGGCTCAGGTCACCGACGTGGCCTTTGAAGCGAGAGTCCACCAGACCGATCACGTCTTGGGTGATCTCATCGGGGGCAAACTGCACAGGTGGCGGCACCAGGCCCGGACCCTCTTTGCCAAAGGCGCCTCGGTTGTCGACATCAAAATTCCACTGCCCGCCGACTGGCTCTGAGCCTTGCATCAACAGACCAGTCGTGTGACGAACCTCTCGGTAGAAGTATTCCAGCCGCAGCTGCTTGCGACCTTTGGCATGCGCTTTGAATTCTTCGAGCGACGTGACGAAGTGGCTGTCGGCGAGTACGCGAAGGGTGCAGCCTTGATCGGCCGCGCACTGCTCAATGGCCTTGAGCACCCGGTAGTCGCCGGGCTCGGTCATGACCACTCGCTCCGGCGCAGACGCCTTCAGGGTCCGCGCCAGTTCCCCTGCCAGGGTCTGGGTGTTGTCGGGGTCGTCTAGCTGGACGTACTGAACCGTCCGGCCCAACTCCTGCTGTGCCTTGGCAAAGTGCCGCATGGCACTCAGAAAGAGAGCGGTCCGGATCTTGGAAGAAGGCACATGCTCAGATTCTTCGGCGACCTCAGCCATCCAGATCACGTCATGGTGGTTGTCGAATCCAGACAGGGCTGGGCCCTGGTGGTCGAGTTGGTCTCCCAGAATGAGAACCAGGTGGCGAATCTTGGTCATGAGGCCTTGGAGTCTTGGCAATTTTCTGGCGTTCGTCAAATAAAAAGCCCGACCAGATCGCTCTGGCCGGGCTCTGGGGAGAACTCCCCGGGGTCTTACTTCACCAGATCGTAGCGATCGGCGTTCATGACCTTGGCCCAAGCGGCCACGAAGTCATTAACGAACTTTTCCTTGTTGTCGTCCTGAGCATAGAGCTCGGCGTAGGCCCGCAGGATCGAGTTGGATCCAAAGACCAGGTCCACGCGGGTGGCGGTGAACTTGGTGGCGCCTGATGCGCGATCGACGATGTCGTAGCTGTTGCGGCCAGTCGGCTTCCAGCTGTAGGACATGTCGGTCAGGTTGACAAAGAAGTCGTTGCTCAGCACGCCAGCGCGCTCGGTAAAGACACCGTGCTTGCTGCCACCGTGGTTGGTAGCCAGGACCCGCATGCCGCCGACGAGCACGGTCATCTCAGAGGCCGACAGGCCCATGAGCTGTGCACGGTCGAGCAGCATTTCCTCAGGCTTGACCACATAGTGCTTCTTCTGCCAGTTGCGGAAGCCATCAGCCAAGGGCTCCAGGACGGCGAAGGACTCGGTATCGGTCTCCTCTTGGGTGGCATCACCACGGCCAGGGGCAAAGGGCACGGTGATGTTGTAACCACCGGCCTTGGCAGCCTGCTCAATGCCAACGTTACCAGCCAGCACAATGACGTCTGCCACGCTGGCGCCGGTCTCTTTGGCAACGGCCTCCAGCTTGGCCAGTACCTTGGACAGACGGGCGGGCTCGTTGCCTTCCCAGTCCTTCTGAGGAGCCAGGCGGATGCGGGCACCGTTGGCGCCGCCACGGAAGTCGGAGCCGCGGAAGGTCCGGGCACTGTCCCAAGCCGTGGAGACCATCTCTGCAATGCTCAGACCACTGGCAGCGATCTTGGCCTTGACGGCAGCCACGTCGTACTTGGCGTTGCCGGCGGGGATGGGGTCTTGCCAGATCAGGTCCTCTTTTGGTACCTCGGGTCCGATGTAGCGGGTCTTCGGTCCCATGTCGCGGTGGGTCAGTTTGAACCAGGCGCGGGCAAAGACTTCAGAGAAGTAGGCAGGATCTTTGTAGAACTTCTCGGAGATCTTGCGGTACTCGGGGTCCACCTTCATGGCCATGTCGGCGTCGGTCATCATGGGCTTGACCTTGATCGAGGGCTCCTCCACGTCCACCGGCATGTCTTCTGGCTTGATGTTGATGGGCTCCCATTGGTTGGCACCGGCGGGACTCTTGGTGAGCTGCCATTCGTAGTTCAGTAACAGGTGGAAGTACCCGTTGTCCCACTTGGTGGGGTGAGTGGTCCAGGCGCCTTCGATGCCGCTGGTGACGGTATTGCGGCCAATACCACGGCCTTTTTTGTTTAGCCAGCCAAAGCCTTGGGCTTCCAGATCTTCGCCCTCGGGGTTGGGGCCCAGGTCAGCAGCGCTACCGTTGCCGTGGGCCTTGCCGACGGTATGACCACCAGCAGTCAGCGCCACGGTCTCTTCGTCGTTCATGGCCATGCGGGCAAAGGTCACGCGAACGTCGTGGGCGGTACGGGCGGGGTCGGGCTTGCCGCCTACGCCTTCGGGGTTCACGTAGATCAGGCCCATCTGCACGGCAGCCAGGGGGTTCTCGAGCGTTGCGCGGTCAGCGCCCTCGCCCTCGTAGCGATCAGCTGCCAGCCACTCCTTTTCGGAGCCCCAGTAGATGTCCTTCTCGGGGTGCCAGATGTCTTCGCGGCCAAAGCTAAAGCCGTAGGTCTTCAGACCCATGGACTCGTAGGCCACGTTGCCGGCCAGAATGAACAGGTCGGCCCAAGACAGCTTGTTGCCGTATTTCTTTTTGATGGGCCACAGCAGACGACGGCCCTTGTCCAGGTTGCCGTTGTCAGGCCAGGAGTTCAGGGGCGCAAAGCGCTGGGCACCGGTGCCAGCGCCACCGCGGCCGTCTGCAACACGGTAGGTACCGGCAGCGTGCCAGGCCAGACGAATCATCAGGCCACCGTAGTGACCCCAGTCAGCCGGCCACCAGGGCTGGCTGTCGGTCATCAGTGCCGTCAGGTCTTTCTTAACAGCCGCGACGTCGAGCTTCTTGACTTCCTCGCGGTAGTTGAAGCCCTTGAGCGGGTTGGTCTTGGTGTCGTGCTGATGCAGGATGTCCAGGTTCAGCGTGGTCGGCCACCACTCCATGTTGGTCGTGGTGCCAGAGGTGTTGCCACCATGCATCACTGGGCATTGGGTCATATCGTTCATGAAAGTCTCCTTATTGAGGATGGGTGGACATTGAGTCCTGACCATAGATTATTTACATGAAGATACTGTGACCAATTGTTTGTGCTTATGTCCGCTATAGCCTCTGGAATACCCTAGGGCTGTGCGAATACCTGGGGTTTTACCAAGGGATTTCTTCTCCTCTGAAGTCGACAAACCAGGCACTGCCCTTTGCATGGAGACGGTCGAGTGCCAGCAACAGGCCAGTGGCTGCTTCCTGGGCCGAGGTGAGGTCATGCCCTTTGTTAAAGGGCGAAGACAGCTTGGAGTCAACGGTACCCGGTTGCAGCGCGGCGAACACCACTTCTGGCTTGGTGCGGTGAATCTCGATGGCGGCATTCTGCAGAATCATGTTGCCGGCCGCCTTGCTCGCACGATAGCCATACCAGCCCCCCAGTCGGTTGTCCTCGATGCTGCCCACCCGGGCGGACAAGACGCCAAACAGTGATCGGCCGTGTTTGGGCAGCAGCGGGGAGAAGTGCTTGAGCACCAGTGCGCGGCCGATGGCATTGATGGCAAAACTCTTGGTCAAGACCTGCGGCTTGCACTGCGAGAGACTCTTCTCGGGCCCTGTTCCATCGATGGTGAGCGCACCAGTGGCATCGAGAATCAGGGCAAAGGGCCCTTGGTCGGCCAGCCAATGGGCGGCGTGTCGAAGCGTGTCCTCCTGTTCCAGGTCGATGGCTGGTGAAGAGGAGCGGTGCAGGCCGATCACCTGCGCACAACTGGGCATCTGACTCAGGGTGTTAACAAATGCAGACCCGATGGTGCCCGAGGCGCCAAGCACGAGGGCTTTGAAAGGACCTGGCAGGCTTCGGAGTTCGAGCGGTGTGGGTTGGGATGGCGATGACATGGGTCGAGCGGTCATGGCATATTCAGGATCCGATAACAGTAAGGGAACCCAGACCATGGCGGCAAGCAATGACCTGCACGGACAAATGCCTTTGATGAGAATCCTGGGGTTTGGCGGCCTGGTGCCTTTTTACGCACTCAGCATTGCGGTGCTGTTTTCTCAGGACGCCAATCTGCGCAACCTGGCCTTTGTCGGGCTGTCGGTCTACGCCGTGGCGATTCTGGCTTTTCTGGGTGCGGTTCACTGGGGGTTCGCCATGACTGCACCAGATTTGTCGGCTGATCTGCGCAAGAAGTTATTGGTGTTTGGCGTGCTGCCCGCCCTGGTGGGCTGTAGCTTGTTCTTTTTGCCGGGCGGTTACCGGCTATTGGGTCTGGCTCTGGCCTATGGTGCTGTCTTTGTGTTTGACAGCACGCACTACCAGAGCCTGGGTCTGCCGCAGGATTGGCTTCGCCTGCGGTCTCAGCTGACCACTGGTGCGGTCCTGGCCTTGGTAGGGCCAGGCAGCCTGGCGATTGCCTAGTTCTGCAGTTTTTGAAGCTGGGCCTAATGCCCAGCTGCCAGCTCTCTTTTCTTGTCGACGAGGGCATCGGTCAGCCCAGCTGCCAGCCACATAAAGAGCAAGGCCACCCAGGCTGTGAGCGCCATCACGGCGCCGCCCGTGACACCAGCCCCAACCGCGCAGCCACCGGCCAGCATGCCGCCAAAGCCCATGAGCACTGCGCCGAAGATGTAGCGCGACAGGCCGGTCTCACTGGTAAAGACCTGCAGCTTGAATTCACCGGCCAAGACTGAAGCAAAGAAAGCGCCTGCAAAGACGCCCACGACAATGCCAATGTCAAATGATAGGGGCAGGGCCGGCTCATTGATCAGGCCCATCAGGGTGTCTGCCGAGGGTCCCGTAAAGCTCACGCTCTTGATGGGCACGACATCGAAGGACCAGCTCGCATGCCAGGCCGTCAGGCCCCAGCCCAACGCCACCGAGGCCCCCACGCCAATGGCTGCGATTTGATGCCAGCGTGGTTCCTTCTGAGTGGCGCGAGTGGCCAGCCAGATCGCCGCGAGGAATAGGACAACGGCCAGGGCCACGGGCGCCCATGAGGGCAGGAACAGAGCGAGATTGCGTTGACTGGCATCCACCAACCACCATGTCGAGATGTCCTCGCGAAGGGGGGAGAGCACGCCGCGCAGTGAGGCCTGTGAGACCACGGTCACAATCAGGCCCGCAATCAGGGCACGCTGGTTACCCGTACCAGACAGCACCAACAGACGACTGGCACAACCCCTGGCCAGAATCATGCCGATGCCAAACAAGGTTCCTCCAACGATGGCCCCGCTCATCGACCCGGTGGATGCGAGTTGGCGGATGCTGCCCGTGTTCAAGTGACCGGCCTGGATCATCCATTGGGTGAGCAAGAGGGCCGTGGAAAAGGTAAAGAGCCAGATGGCGAACTTCGCCGATGGCTTGTTACGCCAGAACTCAATACAGGCCGACCGCAGGCAAAAGCGGCTTTGCTGGGCCAGTGCGCCAAACATCAGCCCAACCAAGATGCCAAGAAGGACAGCGACCTGCCCGGTGGAGAGGGATTCAAAGAGTGAGCTCATATGGGGTCCTATTGTGGCGCGTTTCTGGGCAAAACCCATGCCCGAACAAAGGCTTGTTGATCCAACGCAAAGCCGGTGAGCCCGGACGGGCGGCCGGGCGCATCCCTGGCTCAGGCATACTTTGGGTCAATTTAGAGCAGGGGAGCATGACAAATCATGAAACATCAACAGGATGGACGGGCCCGAGGCCCTCAGGGTGCCCACGGCGGCCAAGGCAACAGGGGGTCAGCCCGGCAGTCCGCCAAGCCACCCGCCACCCCGGATGTCTGTGATGCCTCTGAGGACCGTCTTCTCTCTGGGAGCCTCAGGGTGTTGCCACCCGTGTTTCAGAACTATGGCGGGGCCGAGGTGATGTCCGGGCCCATCGTGACCATGAAGGTCTTTGAGGACAACGCCATGGTCCGCCAGATGCTGGAGACCCCAGGGGAGGGACGCGTTCTGGTGGTCGATGGTGGTGGCAGCGATCGCTGTGCGCTGGTCGGCGGTAACCTGGCCCAGTTGGCCGAGCGAAATGGGTGGGCCGGCGTCCTGGTGCATGGTTGCGTGCGCGATGTGGCCGAGATGATCGACTGTCAGGTGGGCATTTGGGCGATTGCCACGCATCCCCGACGCAGCCTTCGGGCAGGGCAGGGGCATACAGACCTGGTCTTGGATATTGCCGGTGTGATCGTGCGTCCCGGTGAGTGGTGCCTGGCCGATGCGGATGGTGTGTTGATATCAGACCGCCCGATTTCCTAGTTGAACAAGGGCATCGAGAACAGCAAAAAAAAGGGTGTCAAGTTGAGTGGGGTGTGGTGGTCAAAAAGTGACCAAACCAGCCTGATGCCCATGACTGGTGATCTTTCTGAAACATTTCCCCAGGTTTTCCACACCAGCTGGGGATAACTTTTTTAAAAAATATTTTTGTGGCCAAGAGTAGCTATAACGAATCCTCCATTCGAGTCCTCAAAGGGCTAGAACCTGTTAAGCAGCGGCCGGGCATGTACACCCGGACCGAGAACCCGCTTCACATCATCCAAGAGGTGATAGACAACGCTGCGGACGAGGCCCTGGCAGGTCATGCCAAGACCATTGCCGTGGTGGCGCACCTCGATGGCAGCATCAGCGTGGCAGACGATGGTCGGGGTATTCCCGTGGGTCCGCACCCGGAAGAGAAAGTGCCGGTGGTCGAGATCGTCTACACCCGTCTGCATGCGGGCGGTAAGTTCGACAAAGGCAGTGGCGGGGCTTATGCCTTCTCGGGCGGCTTGCACGGCGTCGGGGTCTCGGTGACCAACGCGCTGGCCAATCGACTGCAGGTCACGGTCTGGCGAGACGACGCCCAGTGGCAGATTGGGTTCGAAGAAGGCGCTGTGGTGGCCCCTCTCAAAAAGTTGGCCCCTGCCAAAGGCGAGCACGGTACCAAGGTGCAGGTCTGGCCCAACGCTAAGTACTTTGATGACAAGACCATCCCTCTGGGCGAACTGGCCAAGAGCCTCAAGGCTCGTGCGGTCTTGTTGCCCGGTGTCACCACCGAGCTCACCATCGAGAAGACCGGTCAGGTTCAACGGTGGCGATACGACGGTGGCTTATCAGCCTATCTGATGGAGTCGCTGGCCGATGCGCCATTGGTGGTGCCGGCCTGGGCGGCCGAGGGGTATGTGGGTGCACAGGATGACACCTTTGCCGAGGGTGAAGGCGCCCAGTGGGTGGTGGCCTTTACCGCAGAGGGCGGCGTTGTTCGCGAGTCGTTTGTTAATTTGATTCCTACGTCTGCCGGTGGCACACACGAGGCGGGCCTGCGCGAAGGACTCTTTGCGGCGGTTAAGGGATTTGTGGAGCAGCACAGCCTGCTGCCCAAGGGCGTCAAGCTCTTGCCAGAAGACGTCTTTGCTCGGGTCAGCTTCGTGCTCTCAGCCAAGGTCTTGGATCCTCAGTTCCAAGGTCAGACCAAAGAGAAGCTCACCAGTCGTGATGCCCTTCGTCTGGTGTCTTCACAGGTCAAGGGCCCGTTCGAGATTTGGCTGCACAGCGATGTAGAGGCCGGCAAGAAAATTGCAGAGCTCGCCATTCGGGCGGCACAGACCCGTCAGCGGTCTGCCCAGAAGGTGGAGAAGAAAAAAGGCTCGGGCGTGGCGGTCTTGCCGGGCAAGCTCACGGATTGTGAATCCACAGATCTGTCTCGTAACGAGCTCTTCCTGGTGGAAGGGGACTCGGCAGGTGGTTCGGCCAAGATGGGCCGTGACAAGGAGTTCCAGGCGATTCTGCCGCTGCGCGGCAAGGTCTTGAACACCTGGGAGGCCGAGCGTGACCGACTGTTTGCGAATGCCGAGGTCCATGACATTGCGGTCGCGCTTGGGGTCGACCCGCATGGTCCACACGACACCGTCGATCTGTCTGGCCTGCGTTACGGCAAGGTCTGCATCCTGTCTGATGCGGACGTCGATGGGGCTCACATCCAGGTGTTGCTGCTGACGCTCTTCTTCAAGCACTTCCCCCAGCTCTTGTCGGCCGGTCATGTGTTTGTAGCCCGTCCGCCCCTATTCCGGGTCGACGTCGAGGCGCGCGCCAAAAAGCCTGCGCGCAAGATCTATGCCCTGGATGAGGGCGAAATGACGCATGTGCTCGACAAGCTTCGTCAGGAGGGTCTGACGGAGAAGGCCTGGTCGATCTCCCGCTTCAAAGGCCTAGGCGAAATGAGTGCGGAGCAGTTGTGGGAGACCACCCTAAACCCCGACACTCGCCGTCTCATGCCAGTGGCGCTGGGGTTGCATTCCAACGAGGACACGGTCTCTCGGTTCAATTTGTTGATGGGCAGAGGCGAGGCCTCTTCCCGTCGGGCCTGGCTTGAGGAAAAAGGCCATGAGGTGGAGGTAGACGTTTAAATGTCCAGACAGAATCATCCTGGTGATCAGCCGGACCCAACGGCCGATTTGTTTGACTCGCTCGATGCACCCGTCTCCCCACCGCCGCCCACCCCGCACCTAGGGGTGGATGCCGACGGCGATCCGCTGTCGCTGGCCGATTTTGCCGAGAGGGCCTACCTGGACTATGCGGTGTCGGTCGTCAAAGGGCGGGCCCTGCCTGATCTGTGCGATGGCATGAAGCCGGTCCAGCGGCGCATCCTGTTTGCGATGGATCGCATGTCCTTGCACGCTGCGGCCAAGCCTGTGAAGTCCGCCCGGGTGGTCGGTGATGTGTTGGGCAAGTTCCACCCACACGGAGACCAGTCAGCCTACGACGCTTTGGTGCGGCTGGCCCAAGGCTTTACGGTTCGCTACCCTCTGATCGATGGCCAGGGCAACTTCGGTTCGCGAGACGGTGATGGCGCTGCAGCCATGCGCTACACCGAGGCGCGCCTGACCAAGTTCTCTGAGTTGCTGCTCTCAGAGATTGATGAGGGCACAGTCGATTTTGGCCCCAATTACGATGGCTCCTTCCAAGAACCGCTGCGTCTGCCTGCGCGTCTGCCCGTCTGTCTGCTCAATGGTGCTTCAGGCATCGCCGTGGGCATGGCCACTGAGATCCCGCCGCACAACCTGAGCGAAGTGGCGGCCGCGGCCATCGCCGTCTTGGAGAAGCCAGACCTAGATGTGCCGGCCATCTTGTCCCACATGCCTGGTCCTGACTTTCCGGGCGGCGGCCAGATCATCTCTTCTGCTCAGGACATTGCCCAGGCCTACGAGACCGGCCGTGGTTCGATCAAGACCCGAGCCCGTTGGGTCTATGAGGATCTGGCCCGGGGTCAGTGGCAGTTGGTGGTGCAGGAGTTGCCGCACGGGGTGTCGTCTCAAAAAGTCCTCGAGGAAATTGAGGAGCTTACCAATCCCAAGGTCAAGGCCGGCAAGAAGTCCCTCACGGCGGATCAGCAGCAGCTGAAATCGTTGGTGCTGGGGGTCTTGGATTCGGTGCGGGATGAGTCCGGCAAGGATGCAGCGGTGAGGCTGGTCTTTGAGCCCAAGACCTCCAAGGTGGATCGAGAGGAGTTTGTCAAAGTCCTGCTGGCCCATACCAGCCTGGAGAGTTCGGTGGCCATCAATCTGGTGGCAGTGGACTATCAGGGCCGTCCACGCTCGCTGTCGCTGGCCGAAGTCTTGTCGCAGTGGGTGGACTTTAGGGTTCAGACCGTACGCCGTCGAAGCAGCCATCGTCTGGAGCAGGCGGAGCGCCGGATTCACATCCTAGAGGGCCGCTCGATCGCCCTGCTGCACATCGACAAGGTCATCGCGGTCATTCGCGAGAGTGATGACCCGAAGCCGGCGCTCATGCAGCGATTCGGATTGACCGAGATTCAGGCCGAGGACATCCTTGAGATTCGTCTGCGCCAACTGGCTAGGCTAGAAGCCATCAAGATCGAAAAGGAGCTCTCGGAGTTGCGAGAAAAGGCGGACAAACTTCGCCACCTGCTTGAGAACGAGAAGGCCCTGCGTAAGGCAGTTGGCAAAGAGATCGCCGAAGACGCCAAGACCTATGGGGATGATCGTCGAACCCTGATCGAGCAGGCCAGCCGCGCCACTGTGGACATGCCGGTGGTCGATGAGCCGGTGACGGTGGTGGTCTCAGTCAATGGCTGGGTGAGATCGCGTCAGGGCCATGGCCATGACCCCGCTGGTTTTAACTTCAAGACGGGTGACGCGCTCTACGCCACCTACGAATGCCGCACCACCGATCAGCTGGTGGCCCTGTCCAACACCGGTCGCTCTTACAGCGTCTCGGTCGCGGGATTGCCCGGTGCTCGTGGCGACGGTGCCCCCATGACCACCATGGTGGAATTGGAGCCGGGCAGCAGACTGATCCATTTCTTGGCAGGTCCTGCCGATACGGACGTCGTGCTGGCCACCCAGGGTGGCCAGGGTTTCGTCTCCAAGCTGGCCGGCCTTCAGGCCCGTAACCGGGCTGGCAAGCAGTTCATGACCTTGGACGCTGGCGACCAACCGGTCGTTCTCAGGTCACTGCAGCCAGGGGCTGGGGCCTTGGCCGTCTTGACCACTACGGGGCGACTCTTGGTGTTTGGTCTAGACGAGATCAAGGTCTTGGCTACCGGCGGCCGAGGCGTGAGCCTGGTGACGCTGGAGGGGCCCAAGGACGGCCTGCTCGATGTCAGTCCGGTCTCCGAGTCCGGTCTGGTGGTCGCGGGCGAGGGTAGGGCAGGCAAGTGGACCGAGTTGGCCATGACCCGCAAGGACCTGCTGGTGCACGTCGGCAAGCGGGCCCGCAAGGGCAAGGCGTTGGAGGCCAAGCTCAAGGCCAAGCAGCTGCGACCCGCCTGAAAAACGATCGGTATGGGGGGTTGAAATGGGGGCATTTGCCCCCATTTGTCTTTTCAAGCACTGTGGCTCTGGCCGACCGGCCAATGCCTTCAGTCCAGATAAAACCCGTGTCTTAACCTTGTTCCTTGCAAGTGGAGAGTTGGTATGTCCAAAGAAAAAATGGCCTTTCAGACCGAAGTCAAACAACTGCTTCATCTGATGATTCATTCGCTGTACAGCAACCGAGACATTTTTCTGCGTGAGTTGGTCTCCAATGCCTCGGACGCCTGCGACAAACTGCGGGTGGAAGCCTTAGCCGACGATCAGCTATTCGAGGGCGATACCGGGATGCGGATCCGGGTGGGCTTTGATGCCAAGGCGCGGACCATCACCATCTCTGATAACGGCATTGGCATGAGCCGAGAGGAAGTGATCAACAACCTGGGCACCATTGCCCGATCTGGCACCAAGGAGTTCTTCTCCAAGCTCTCTGGCGATTCAGCAAAGGACTCATCGCTGATTGGCCAGTTCGGTGTGGGCTTTTATTCGTCTTTTATCGTGGCCGACCATGTCACCGTGATCACCCGTCGGGCTGGATTGCCAGCCAGTGATGCCGTGCGTTGGGAGAGCGATGGCACGGGCGAGTTCAGTCTGGAGGGCATCGAGCGCGCCGAGCGCGGCACCGACATCATTCTTCACCTGCGTGAGCCAGAGGGCGAGGGCGAGGACGCCAAGAGCCATGACGACCTGTTGTCGCACTGGACCATTAAAGAGATTCTCAAGCGGTACTCGGATCACATCGGCATTCCCATTGAGATGCGCAAGCGCGACTGGGATGACAAGAAGAACGAATACGTGGAGAAGGACGAGTGGGAAGTGGTCAACCAGGCCTCGGCCCTGTGGACCCGACCCAAGTCTGAGCTGACCGATGAGCAGTACAAGGCCTTTTACAAGAGCTTTGCCCATGGCCTGGAGGACCCGCTGGCCTATACCCACAATCGAGTGGAGGGGCGGTCTGAGTACACCCAGCTGCTCTACATTCCAGGCAAGGCGCCTTTTGATCTCTATGATCGTCAGCAGCGTCATGGCCTGAAGCTCTACATCAAGCGTGTCTTCATCATGGAAGACGCCGAGCAGCTGCTGCCCAACTACCTGCGCTTTGTGCGTGGCGTGGTGGACAGCTCTGATCTGCCCCTGAATGTCTCGCGAGAGATCCTGCAAGAGAGCCGCGATGTGAAGGCCATTCGTGAGGGATGCACCAAGCGCATTCTCGGCCTGCTCGAGGACATGGCTGCCAACAAGCCAGACGACTACAAGGTCTTCTGGAAAGAGTTTGGTCAGTGTCTGAAAGAAGGCTTTGGCGAAGACTTCGCCAACAAGGAACGACTGTCGGGTCTGGCCCGGTTTGTCAGCACGGCCAGCGCAGGTGATGAGCCCGATGTGAGCCTGAAGGACTACCTGGCCCGCATGAAGGATGGTCAGGACAAAGTCTTCTACATCACGGCAGACAGCCTGTCGGCCGCCCGAACCAGTCCCCACCTAGAAGTCTTCCGCAAGAAGGGCATCGAGGTGCTGCTGCTCACCGATCGGATCGATGAATGGATGCTGTCCTTCCTGAACGAGTTTGAGGGCAAGGCCCTGCAGTCGGTCGCCAAAGGGGACTTGGACCTGAGCAAGGTCAAGTCAGATGCGGTGGATTCGGCTGCTGAGAAGGCCGCTGAGATGGCTCTGAAAGAGGCGGAAAAGACATCCAAGTCCGCTTTGGAAAAAGCCCAGAAGATCCTGGGCGACAAGGTCAAGAGTGTTCGCCTCAGCCAGCGCCTGACGGACTCCGCCTGCTGCCTGGTCTCCGATGAGCAGGACGTGAGTGGACATCTGGAGCGCATCCTGAAGGCTGCCGGCCAGAAGGCACCCGATCGCAAGCCCATTCTGGAGCTCAATGCCCAACATCCCATCGTGCAGGCCTTGGTCGCTGAGGCCGAGGCGGCTGGTGGCCAGATTGTTGGTGCCGATGGTCAACAAGTGACCGATGGCGTGTCCGACACCCTGCGTGACCTGGTCTGGCTGCTGCATGACCAGGCCCTGTTGGCAGAGGGTGGTCAGCCCGAGGATCCGGCGCAGTTTGTCCGTCGTCTCAACGGGTTCCTGCTCAAAGGGCTGGGGAAACTTTGACAAAAATCAAATGCTAATATTCGTCTGTCCGAATTTAGGGGGATGACATGTCCGTTTCAAAACAGACGACTTTTAAGGCAGCTGTGACCGGTCTGGCTGCAGCTGCAGGCCTGGCCGCTATGCTGGTGTCCGGCTCGGCCATGGCTCAGGCGCCTGCCGTCAAGGGCGACGCCGCTGCTGGTGCCAAAAAGAACTCCATGTGCATTGGCTGCCATGGCATCGAGAACTACAAGACCGCCTTCCCAGTGCTCTACCGTGTGCCCAAGATCACCGGCCAGAACCAGGCTTACTTTGTGGCGGCTCTCCAGGCCTACAAGTCCGGTGAGCGCTCTCACCCCAGCATGCAGGCGATCTCCGGGTCCCTGACCGAACAGGACATGGCCGATCTGGCTGCGTTCTACGCACAGAGCAAGTAAGGAACCCACATGGCAAAGATCACATTTATCTCTGCAGTTGCTGCTGCCTTGCTGGTTACTGCGGGCGTGGCTCAGGCTGGCAACGTTGCAGCCGGCAAAGAGAAGTCTGCTGCCTGTGCAGCCTGTCACGGTGTTGACGGCGTCAAAGGCCTGGACGAGACCTATCCCATCCTGGCTGGTCAGCACGCTGACTACCTGGAGCGGGCCCTGGCGGACTACAAGAGTGGCAAGCGTAAGAACGCCATCATGGCTGGTATGGCTGCTGCTTTGTCCAAAGAAGACATCGCTGATTTGTCGGCTTACTACGCCTCCTTGCCTGGTCCTCTGAAGTCCAGCAAGCGACGCTAAGCCAATCGATCGAGTGCTCGGGGGTTAGCCCCCGATATAACTCATCTCGACCTTGGGGCCTGCGGGCCCCTTTTTCATGAGTTCCTCACGCAATTCGGAGTAGCGGTCGTTGCGGTGCTGCCAGACCTGGGACAGGGCGCGAAGCAGCTGCTCATCGTCTTGCTCAGCCCTGACCAAGGCCCGAAGATCGACCCCCGTGTTGGCGAACAGACAGGTATAAAGGCCACCTTCAGCCGATATGCGGGCCCGAGAACACTCGCCACAGAATGGTTTGGAGACTGAGGAAATAAAGCCCACTTCGCCACGACCATCGGCGTAGCGCCAGCGCTCGGAGACCTCGCTGGGAATGTCTCGTCCATAGGGCTCCAGGTCGAACTCGGATGACAGCGTGTGCAGGATCTCGGTCGAGGCCACCACTTGTTCTGGGTTCCAGCCGTTGGAGCTGCCCACGTCCATGAATTCGATAAACCGAAGGGTCGCTCCGAGTTCTCGGAAGGCCCTGGCCATGGGCAGGATCTGCGAGTCATTCACGCCGCGCTGGACCACCATGTTGGCCTTGACCTTCAGGCCTGCCGACTGGGCTGCTCGAATGCCTTCGAGCACCTGCTCGGGGGAGGCCTCGGGTGTGTCTCCCATGGCCTGAAAGATGGCTGGGTCTAGGGCATCCAGGCTGACGGTGACTCGGTGGAGGCCGGCCTTGGCCAGGGCAGCGGCCTTGTCCTTGAGAAGCAGGCCGTTGGTGGTCAGCGCCAGCTCCAGTGGTCTGCCTTCTAGGGTGATCAGGCTGGCCAGGCGTCGAATGAGGTCCTCGAGCTGCTTTCTGAGGAGGGGTTCGCCGCCCGTGATTCGTATTTTCTCAACCCCAAGCGCGACGAAGCTGCGAGCCAGTCGATCGATTTCATCAAAACTCAGGAGCTCTTGTCTCGAGAGAAAGACATAGTCCCGGTTGAAGACCTCGCGCGGCATGCAATAGCCACAGCGTAGGTTGCATTGGTCAATGACGGAGATGCGTAGGTCGCGCAGGCCGCGGCCACGGGCGTCGGTGGCCCGGCCAGTTGGAATGGCAGCCTTGGAATCAAAAACAGCCGGGCGAAGAGGGCTCTCTTTACCCGGCTGTATCGGAATGATGCGTTGTCGCTCCGTCATAACCCCGTAGGTTAACTTGCTGGGGGCTGCTCCGACGAGCGGGTTTCCACCATGACCAGGGGCTCCGCTTCAGCGGTTTGCTGGCTGCGCTTGGGCTTACGACCCAACTGGGGTGCAGGTTCTGCGACTGCCTCGACGGGGGCCTTGGTGGGGTCCGTCTGGACCCATTGCAGACCGGCCGCATCCAGGACCTGGTTGAGCTTGGCGGGATCGACAGGCTCGGCGACGGGCACCGGTGTGGGCGCAGGTGCGCTGGCCACCGGCGTGGGGGCAGGCGCCGCAACGGGTTCAACGACCACTGGCGTTGGTGCCGCGACCACGACTGGCTCGGACGCCACAACCACCGGGGCCACGGGGGCATCGGTTGGTGCAACGGCGGGCGCGATGGTGGACGTCATGGTGGGCGTCACAGCGATGGCTTCTGCAGGAACCACGATGGGCTCAGCGGAGAACACAGGTGCTGCGTCTGCTGAGTCATCGGCTGCGAGATCCATGTTGGTCTGTTGACCCTCTTCGCCCTGACCACGTCCGCGGCTGCCGCGACGGCGGCGACGACGACGGCCGTTGCCTTCGCCCTCGGCGGTCTCGCCCCCAGGCTGACCGTCGACTGGGCCTGCGGCCTCGACGTTGACTGCTGCATTCAGATTCTGGTCGGCATCTGGTGTCAGAGAGGGGTCGGTGGGTTTGGCACCACGACGGCCACCACGCTGACCAGCCTGAGCGGTCTGCGGGTTGTTGGCCTGGCCTTGTGCTGCATCCTGACGGATCTCCTGACCCTCAGCCTTGTCGCCGCGTCCGTTGCCACGACCGCGCTTGCCACGGCCTTGGCGGTTCTGGTCTGACTCGCTGCGGTCGCGATCCTGGTTGCGATCTTGACCGCGTTCCCGGCCTTGGCGGCCCTCGTTGCGATCACCACCACGGCCACTGCCGGCATTGCCGCTGCCACGTCGATTCTGACGTCCGTTGTTTCGATCACCGGAAGGGCTGGTGGGCTTATCTTCTGGCTTGGGGCTGCCCATGAAGAGCGAGAAGAGGCGAGACAGGAAAGAGGGCTTGGACTCCTGGACCTGCCCACGGGCTGGTCTTGGTGCAGCCACTGGCGCTGGGGTTGAGGGTGTGATGCCCTTGACCACAGCCTCTTGTCGGGGCTTGGCGGCGACCTCTTCTTTTTGCTTGAGATACGGCGAGTCGGCTGCGGGGCCATCGGCCATGGCATAGCTGGCCTTGACCTCCTCGAGACGTGGGTCGTCGTGGCGCAGTCGCTCCAGTGTGTAGTTGGGCGTCTCCAGGTGCTTGTTGGGAATGAGCACGATGGTGACCTTGAGTCTGGCCTCTAGCTTGGCAATGTCGGTGCGCTTCTCGTTGAGCAGGAAGCTGGCTACTTCGACCGGGACCTGAACGTGAAGGGCGGCTGTGCCCTCTTTCATGGCCTCTTCTTGCAGGATGCGCAGAATATGCAGGGCGCTGGAGTCGGTGTCACGAATCACGCCGGTGCCGTTACAGCGCGGGCAAGACATGTGAGACCCCTCATTGAGGGCTGGCCTCAGTCGCTGGCGGGACAACTCCATGAGCCCAAAGCGAGAGATCTTGCCCATCTGGACACGGGCCCGGTCGTGATGCAGGGCATCGCGCAGTCGTTGCTCGACTTCGCGTTGAGCCTTGGCGGACTCCATGTCGATGAAGTCAATGACGATCAGACCACCCAGGTCGCGCAGACGCAGCTGGCGACCGACCTCGTCGGCCGCCTCCAGGTTGGTGCGCAGGGCTGTTTCTTCGATGTCGGAGCCTTTGGTGGCGCGGGCGGAGTTCACGTCCACCGCCACCAGGGCCTCGGTGTGGTCGATGACCAGGGCACCGCCGGAGGGCAGGGCCACTTGGCGCGAGTAGGCGGTTTCGATCTGATGCTCGATCTGAAAGCGCGAGAACAGGGGCACATCGTCGCGATACCGTTTGACCCGTCCAGCCATGTCCGGCATGACATGCAGCATGAACTGGCGAGCCTGTTCATAGATGTCGTCGGTGTCGATGAGGATCTCACCGATGTCAGGGTGGAAGTAGTCACGAATGGCGCGAATGACCAGGCTGGACTCTTGGAAGATCAGGTAGGCGCCGGACTGCAGGTTGCGGGCGTCGTCGATGGCCTTCCAGAGCTGCAGCAGGTAGTTGAGGTCCCACTGGAGCTCATCGGGGGTGCGGCCGATGCCAGCGGTGCGAGCAATGATGCTCATGCCGGATGGCATCTGCAGCTGGTCCATGGCCTCTTTGAGTTCTTGGCGGTCTTCACCCTCGATGCGGCGGGATACACCACCACCCTTGGGGTTGTTGGGCATGAGGACCAGGTAGCGGCCTGCCAGAGACACGTAGGTGGTCAGGGCTGCACCCTTGTTGCCACGCTCTTCCTTTTCGACCTGCACGAGCAGTTCGGTGCCTTCGGCGATGGCCTCTTTGATGGAGGCGCGGGAATCGACCCCGGGGCGGAAGTACTCTCGGGCGATCTCTTTGAAGGGCAGAAAGCCGTGGCGCTCCTCCCCGTAGTTGACGAAGCAGGCCTCTAGGCTGGGTTCTACTCGGGTGACGACACCCTTGTAGATGTTGCTCTTGCGTTGTTCTCGGCCAGCGGTTTCGATATCCAGGTCGACCAGGCGTTGGCCGTCGACGATGGCAACCCGCAGTTCTTCTGCATGGGTTGCGTTAAACAACATACGTTTCATTTCAGACTTCTCCAAAAATGACAGGCGTTGGGGCTGCGCGCATGAGGCGCTGCAGGAGACCCAAGTTCTGTCGGCGCTGCGTTAGCGGACTAACAGCAGCCGGGGAGCGTCTGGGAGTGGAGTGGCTTGAGTGAGAGGCGAGCGACATCCGGCCGCAGACCGCTAGGGTCGGGGCTGGCGCTGGGTATGAAAGAGGGAATGGTGAACAACGACACGCAGCGGCCGGTTTGGGGGCCGCTGGAGGGATTCTTCACGGGAACATCCACGCGATTCATAAATTCTGCTTTGAGTCTCACTTTTGCCAGGCCACGCCAAGGGGCGCTCCGTGGTCACATACAATCTGGGGAATCCGACACATCGGCAACAAGGCGCTCAGACTGAACTGGACAGCAGGTTGGCCGGAAGTCGGGGGACCTCAGGTTCTTTTACGAACCCAACCAGTATAGCCCACAGTTTTTCCTGATGTGTGGAAAATCGTTTTTAAACCGGCGCTAAGCGTCGGATTTTTTTAGGAATCCGTCTTGAGCCTCCCCAATAAGCCCCTGCAGGTCCAGCACATCGAGATCGGCCCGGATCATGACGGCCAGCGTGTGGATAACTTTCTGCTCGGCCAGCTCAAGGGAGTGCCCAAGTCCCGCATCTACAGCATGCTGCGCAACGGCGAGGTCCGGGTGGATGGCGGCCGGGTGAAACCAGAGACCCGATTGGCCGAGGGCCAGCGTCTGCGTCTGCCGCCTGTCCGACAGGCCACTCCCACGACTGACTCAGAGGGTGGTCTGTCCGATCCCTCCCAGCGAGTCTTGGCCCAACGCATGGCCGACGGCCTGCCTGTGGTCTACGAGGCCGATGGCCTGCTGGTGGTCGACAAGCCTGCCGGTGTGGCCGTCCACGGCGGCAGTGGGATTCGGCTCGGGGTGGTCGAAGCCCTGCGGGCCCAACGGCAAGACCCGATGCTCGAGCTGGTTCACCGGCTGGATCGAGACACCTCGGGCCTGTTGATGCTGGCCACCAGCCGCAAGGCGCTTCTGGGTCTGCATCAGCAGCTGCGTGACGGCCAGATGCGAAAGCGCTACCTGGCCGTGGTGTTGGGGGACTGGAAGCCCATGGGCACCGATCCGACCCGTTTGATCAAGGCCCCCCTGCTCAAGACCCTCTCGGCCAATGGCGAGCGCTGGGTTCGGGTGGACCCCAAAGGTCAGCCCTCAATGACCCGGGTCAGGCTCTTGGCTCGTGGTGAGCTGCCGGGGATCGGCCCTATTAGCTTGCTCCAGTGTGAGCCACTAACGGGAAGGACCCACCAGATTCGAGTTCATTTGCAGTCGGCAGGGCACCCGATCTTGGGCGACCCCAAGTACGGCGTCGATGAGATGAATGACCTGGCTCGACAACAGGGCCTGAGTCGCATGTACCTGCATGCTTGGCGACTGGCCATTGGAACCGGTGAAGGGGACAGCCAGAGGCTGGAGTTGGCAGCCGAGCCCACAGGCGCGCTTCGTCGGGACTTTGAGGCAATGGGTCTCACCCAGGTTGGCGCAGTTAACGCCAACGGCAAGGCCAAGGCCTCCACATGAAGCCGTCTCTGATTATTTTTGACTGGGATGGCACGGTGGTGGACTCCACCCAGACGATTGCCGAGGCCATTCGTCAGGCCTGTCGGGATCTGGAGATTGCAGTGCCCAGCCCAGAGCAGGCGGCTTACGTGATCGGGCTGGGGCTGCACGATGCCCTGCGCCATGTGGCCCCCGACCTACCGGTCGAGCGCGTACCCGAGCTCACCGCCAGGTTTCGGATTCACTACCTGTCAAGAGACCAGTTTCTCCGACCATTCGAGGGCATGACCGAGGTGTTTGAGACCTTGCGCTCGGCTGGTTTGCCCTTGACCGTGGCCACGGGCAAGTCGCGTGTGGGCCTGGAGCGTGCATTCGATGCCACCCAGACGCGTCACTATTTCGTGACCTCTCGATGTGCCGATGAGTCGGTTCCCAAGCCAGGGCCTGAGATGGTCTTGGAGATCTGTGAGGAATTGGCCATCGATCCGGAGTCGGCCTTGGTGATTGGAGACACCACGCATGACCTGCAGATGGCTCGGGCGGCTGGGGCCCATGGGTTGGCAGTGAGTTATGGTGCCCACCCAGAACATTTGCTGCTTCAATACAGTCCAAGGGCTTGTCTGCCGTCGGTTCCAGCGCTGCGAGCCTGGCTCGATGACCACGTTTTGTAATCAAAGGAAGAACCATGACCGACCCACTCATTGAAAAACTCCTGATGGCCCAGGTCACCGAGCAGCGCCGTGCTCGCCGGTGGACCATGGTGCGCCGACTGCTGAGTCTGTTGGTCCTGCTCTGGATCACTTGGATGGTCTTCTCGCGTGGCCCCGGCCTCCAGGGGTCCGATGTCATCAATGGACCTCACACGGCGGTCATCGACATCTCCGGTGTGATCGAGGCCGAGGGTGAGTCAGATGGGTTCATGGTGAGTGAGGCCCTGGCCGATGCCTTTGAGACCAAGGAGGCCAAGGGCATAGTGCTGCGAATCAACTCGCCTGGCGGGAGCCCCGTGCAGGCCGGCATGATTTTTGACGAGATCCGCCGCCTGAAAAAAGCCTACCCCGACAAGCCGGTCATGGCAGTGGTGGAGGACGTCGCCGCATCCGGTGGCTATTACATTGCCGCTGCCGCGGATCAGATTTATGTGAACCAGGCCAGTCTGATCGGCTCGATTGGTGTGCGCATGGACAGCTTTGGGTTTACCGAGGCCATGAAGAAACTGGGCATTGAGCGTCGCCTGCTCACGGCCGGCCAAAACAAGGCCATGCTGGATCCCTTTTTGCCCCAAAAGCCTGAGCATCAGCAGGTCATGCGCAGCCTCATGGCAGAGGTTCATGCTCAGTTCATCGAGGCCGTGAAGCAGGGCAGGGGCGATCGGCTCAAACTGGTGGCTGGTCAGCCGGACGACAAGGCTGAGGTCTTCTCCGGCATGGTCTACACGGGCACCAAAGGCATTCAACTGGGGTTGGCCGATGGACTGGGCACTGTGCAGTCGGTTGCTCGTGACCAGATCAAGGCCGAGACTTTGGTGGACTACAGTGTCTCGCCCACCTTGGCCGAGCGCCTGGCCCAGCGATTCGGTGCATCGATGGCCCAGACTTTGTTTGGCCTGATGCGCAGCAGTGGGGCCAGCCCACATTTGGGCTACTAAGCGCTTGGTGGCTAGCCGCCGGCCGTCAGAGGATCAACCCCCCAAGCCCGCAACATCTTGGTGAGGGCGATCATTGGCAGGCCAATCAGGGCGGTGGGGTCTGGCGTGTCCATTTTCTGAATCAAGACGGTGCCGAGTCCCTCGGACTTGGCCGCGCCTGCGCAGTCTAATGGTGACTCCAGGTCGATGTAGCGCTGTAACTGGCTGTCACTGAGGTCTGGCTCGGCCAGCCAATGCACGTCCGTGCTCACGATTTGAATCTGGCTCTCGTCAGTATCTGGCCGAAACAGACAGACGGCGGTGTGAAAAGTGGTGATGCTGCCCCTTTGCCATTGCAGCTGGGCCAGAGCGGCCTGGGGTGTACCGGGTTTGCCCATCAGCCGGCCCTTGCAGACGGCGACCTGGTCGCTGCCGATGAGCCAGGCCTGGGGATATTGCCCAGCCAAGGCCATCGCTTTGGCTTTAGCCAGTCGAAGGCTTAAGGCGAGGGGGGCTTCTCCAGGCAATGGGGTCTCGTCCACCTTGGGCTTGGCCTGCTCAAAAGGCAGCCCCAGGCGGGCCAGGAGTTGGCGTCGGTATGGGCTGGTGGAGGCAAGAACAAGCTGAACCATGACCCAATTGTCTCATCGCTGCTGACCGCTATCATGGCGGCATGTCAGATACCCATGATTTTGACCTCTTCGATCCTCACAGGCCGGTTGACCGTCACCTCTGGTCCAGCCGTTTCCCGGGGGGCTTGCAGGAAGAGGGCCATCTGCTGACCGAGGACCTGCCAAGGCTAGCGCCGGAGCGCATTGAGCTGCCGGATGGCCTGGCCTGGCAGATGCAATACCAGAAGGATCAGCTGGTGGTCAGCGCCCAGGCGCGGGTCAGCCTGCCCTGTGCGCGGTGTCTGCAGCCCTTGGACCTGGCCTTGGCAACGGTGCGTCGATACCGGCTCTTCGATCAGGCCAGCCAGGCCGATGAGTCCTTGCAGATGGATGATGAGGAGATCCAGACCCTGGCGACCGAGGACCAGATGAGCGTGGCCCACCTGTTAGAAGATGAGATCATGCTGTTGGCTGCCGATCGTCCCATGCACCAGGATTGCCAGATCGTCCTGCCGGAGCAGCCTCGGCCCGACAACCCTTTCGCCATTCTGGCGAAACTGAAATAAATCCCGGATTTTTCGGGGTTTTGCGCTATACTTTCGCCTTTTTGAAGGCCTGACGGAGATCAGCATGGCTGTTCAACAGAACAAGAAATCACCCTCGAAGCGCGGCATGCACCGCGCACACGACTTTTTGACCAATCCTCCCACGGCGGTTGAACCCACCACCGGAGAAGTACATCGTCGCCACCACATCAGCCCATCGGGCTATTACCGGGGCAAGAAGGTCGTCAAGACCCCGGGTAGCGACGTCTAAAGTCTGACTCTTGCCCTCAGGGCCTGTTTGGCCCTGGGCAACGCAAACGTCTCTCTAGAGATGTCTCTGTCCCACGGTCCTGCCGTCCGGGTCGCCATAGATGCCATGGGCGGTGACCATGGGTTGTCGGTCACCATCCCCGCAGCAATCGATTTTCTGCAACGCCATGAGCGGCACACCGTGCTGCTGGTGGGTCATGTCACGCCTATGCAAGCCGCCTTCGAGCAGGCGCTACAGACAGCCAAGTGCAGTGGTGCTGTGGCCGATGGCCTTCGGGCTCGGGTGGCTTGGCTACAGGCCGATGAGGTTGTGGCCATGGATGATCCGCCAGCGGTGGCCCTTAAGAACAAACGGCAATCCTCCATGCGTCTGGCCATTGGCGCCGTGGCCGACGGACAAGCCCAGGCGGCGGTCAGTGCTGGTAACACCGGCGCTCTGATGGCCATCTCGCGATTCGTCCTGAAAATGATCGATGGCATCGATCGCCCAGCTATTGCCACATCCTTGCCCAATCGCACGGGCGGATCCACCCTGATGTTGGACCTTGGTGCGAACGTCGACTGCTCGGCAGACCATCTGCTGCAATTCGCCATGATGGGCTCTGCACTGGTTGCTGCCCTGGATGGGCCTCCACGTCCCAGCATCGGTCTGCTCAACGTGGGTGAAGAGGTCATCAAAGGCAACGAGGTGGTCAAGCAGGCTGGTGAGCTGCTTCGCGCCAGTAGCCTTAACTTTCTGGGCAACGTCGAAGGCAACGATATTTTCAAAGGCACCGCAGAGGTCATCGTCTGCGATGGATTCGTTGGCAACGTGGCCCTGAAAACCTCTGAGGGCCTGGCCCAGATGATGGGTGGTTTTCTCAAAGACGAGTTCAAGCGCAATGGGTTGACCATGCTGGCGGCCATGGTGGCCAAGCCCATCTTGCGTCGTTTTGCCCGTCGTGCAGATCACCGTCGCTACAACGGCGCGGCCTTGTTGGGTCTTCGCGGCATTGTCTTCAAGAGCCACGGCTCCGCAGATGCCTATGCCTTTCGGCATGCCATTGAGCGGGCCGCCGAGGCAGCGAGTCACGGTCTGAACGAGCGAATTCGCGCAGCCCTCGTCGCAGGCTAGTGTTCAAACTGGTGCATCATCTCGGCTATGTCTGAATTGCCTTATTCCATTATTGCGGGCAGCGGCAGCTACCTGCCCGGCGATCCTGTCTCCAACGAGGATCTCGCAAAACAACTGGCCCAGCAGGGCATCGAGACCTCCGACACGTGGATCCGTGAGCGCACCGGCATCTGCCAGCGACACATCGCTGCGGCTGACCTCAATACCAGTGACCTGGCGGCATTGGCAGGCGAACGCGCCATGGCCGATGCGGGCTTGACTGCCAAGGACATCGACCTGGTGATTGTCGCGACCTCCACACCAGACATGATCTTCCCCTCGACGGCCTGCTTCGTGCAGAAGAAGCTGGGCATCGCCCAGGGGGCGGCCTTTGATCTGCAGGCGGTCTGCAGTGGATTTGTCTATGCGCTCTCGACTGCGGACTTGTTCATTCGCATGGGCAAGGCTCGCAATGCCCTGGTGATCGGGGCAGAGGTTTTCTCGCGCATTCTGGACTGGAAGGACCGCGGGACCTGCGTGTTGTTTGGTGATGGGGCTGGTGCCATGGTGCTGCAGTCGGCCAAAGAACCCGGCATCCTGGGCCATGTGCTTCATGCCCGGGGCGAGTACGAGAACATTCTGCGCACGCCTGGTGTGGTGGCGCATGGTCAGGTTCAGGGCAATCCTTTTCTGACCATGGACGGCCAGGCCGTCTTCAAGCTGGCGGTCGAGGTGCTGGAGTCTTCTGCGCGAGAGGTCTTGGCGCAGGCCCAGCTCAGCACCGATCAGGTCGACTGGCTGATTCCCCACCAAGCCAACATTCGCATTCTGCAGTTCACGGCCAAGCGACTGGGCATCTCCCCCGACCGGGTTGTGGTGACCGTTGATCAGCATGGCAACACCTCGGCGGCCTCGGTGCCCTTGGCCTTTGACCTCGCTCGTAAAGATGGGCGACTCAAGGCCGGACAGACCGTCCTCATGCAGGGCGTTGGTGGTGGCTTTACCTGGGGTGCTGTCTTGGCACGCCTGACCCGTTAACTTCTAAGACTCAACAAGATGAACGCTTCTCAGATTGCCTTCTTATTTCCTGGTCAAGGCTCGCAATCGGTCGGCATGCTCGCTGGTTTTGCGGCTGACCCAGTGGTAGACCAGACGCTGCAGCAGGCCAGTGACGCCTTGGGACAAGACCTGGCCGCTCTCATTGCGAATGGACCAGCCGAGGACTTGGGCCTGACGGTGAACACACAGCCCGTCATGCTGATCAGTGCGGTGGCGTTTTACCGGGCCTACCTGGCTGCTGGCGGTCAGGCACCGGTTTACATGGCCGGCCATAGCCTGGGCGAGTATGCGGCGCTCACCGCGGCTGGGGCGTTTGACCTGGTGGACGCCGTCAAGGCGGTTCGGTTTCGTGCCCAGCAGATGCAAGAGGCGGTGCCGGTCGGTCAGGGCACCATGGCCGCCGTCATGGGCCTGGGCGCCGATGCGGTGGTCTCGGTCTGCGAGCGCATCTCGGCCCCCACTGCGGTTGTTGAGGCGGTGAATTTCAATGCTCCCGACCAGACTGTGATTGCCGGGCATACGGCCGCCATCGAGCAGGCCTGTGTGGCCATGAAAGAGGCGGGTGCCAAACGGGCCATCGTGCTGCCGGTCTCAGCACCCTTCCATTCAAGCCTGCTGGCACCAGCGGCTCGTGCGCTCAGGACCTATCTGGCCGATGTCGCCCTGGCTCTGCCGACCGCCAAGGTGATTCACAACGTAGACCTCTCTGTCGCGTCCGAGGCGGCCGGTATTCGCGAGGCCTTGTCCATGCAGGCCATGCGCCCGGTTCGTTGGGTTGAGACCATTGAACAACTGGCTGCCCATGGGGTGACCCATGTGGTGGAGTGTGGACCCGGCAAGGTGCTGGCTGGTCTGGTCAAGCGTATCAACCCCGAGCTGCAGGTCTTGAACATTGCAGATCAGGATTCCCTCAAAGCGACTCTGGAGGCTCTGGCATGACAGCAACACGACAAGAAGGCCAGCGTCTCGCGTTGGTCACTGGGGCCAGCCGGGGCATCGGTGCGGCCATCGCACACGGCCTGGCCAAGGCTGGTCACTTCGTCATTGGAACAGCAACAACCGACGAGGGTGCCAAGGCCATCGAGTCCGGTCTCGCCCAGGCAGGCCTGGCCGGCTTGGGTCGACGGCTTCAGGTCACCGAGCCGGGGGCCTGCGAGGCCCTGGTCGATGAGCTGGTCAAGACCTTCGGCAGTCTAGATATTCTGGTGAACAACGCTGGCATCACACGAGACAACCTGGCTATGCGCATGAAGGACGAAGAATGGGAGGCCGTTATCGAGACCAACCTGACCGCCGTCTTTCGCCTGAGCCGAGCAGTCCTGCGACCCATGATGAAGGCCCGCTGGGGACGCATCATTAACATCACCTCGGTGGTGGGGGTGAGCGGCAATCCAGGTCAGGTCAACTATGCGGCTGCCAAGGCCGGTGTGGCGGGCATGGCCCGGGCCCTGGCCCGCGAGGTCGCCAGCCGCGGCATTACTGTCAACAGCATTGCCCCAGGCTTTATCGACACCGACATGACCAAGGCCCTGAGTGCCGAGCAGATCGCTGCCTTGACGGCGACGATCCCCGCCCAACGTCTTGGAAATGTTGACGATATTGCGTCATCTGCCGTCTTCTTGGCCTCAGAGGGTGCCGGCTACATCACCGGCATTACCCTGAATGTCAACGGCGGCATGGTGATGTCCTGATACAATCGCCATCGCCTATTTTTGTTTGGTTCAACACAGGAAGGAAACCATGGAAGACATCGAGAAACGCGTCAAGGCAATCGTCTCTGAGCAACTTGGCGTAAAGCTTGAGGACATCAAAACCGAGTCGAAGTTTGTGGACGACTTGGGTGCTGACTCACTGGATACCGTTGAGTTGGTGATGGCCCTAGAAGACGCGTTCGAGTGCGAGATTCCGGACGAAGAGGCCGAGAAGATCACCACCGTTCAGCAGGCCATCGACTTCATCAACAACAACCTCAAGAAGTAAGCCGCTAGGCTTTCTTCGTTCTTCGGAGCGCCGATGAGCGGATCTCACCCTTCGGGCGCCGCTGGTCGGCGCCGTGTGGTTGTCACCGGCTTGGGCTGTGTCTCACCGGTGGGCAACACCATTGCAGATGCCTGGCCGGCTCTCGTAGCTGGTACCAACGGCATCGCCACCATTACTCGATTTGATCACCAGGGCATGCCGGTGCACTTTGCCGGTGAGGTCAAGAGTTTTCAGATCGACCAATACATCTCCGCCAAAGAAGCCCGGCACATGGATGTCTTCATCCATTACGGGATTGCAGCTGGCCTGCAGGCCCTAGATGACAGCGGCCTCGCCATCACCGATGACAATGCCGAGCGTTGTGGCGTCATGGTGGGCTCGGGCATCGGCGGTCTGCCCATGATCGAGGACACCCATGGTGAGTACACCAACCGCGGAGCCCGTCGTATTTCTCCCTTTTTCGTGCCTGGCTCCATCATCAACATGATCTCCGGGCACCTCAGTATCCTGCGCAACCTCAAAGGACCCAACGTGGCAGCGGTCACCGCCTGCACCACGGGTCTGCACAGCATTGGTCTGGCAGCCCGGCTGATCCAATACGGTGACGCCGACGTCATGCTGGCTGGTGGTGCGGAATCCACCATTTCGCCGCTCGGGGTTGGTGGCTTTGCCGCCGCCCGTGCCCTTTCGACTCGCAACGACGATCCCGCGACGGCCTCCCGTCCCTGGGACATTGACCGAGACGGCTTTGTGCTGGGTGAGGGCGCCGGGGTCATGGTGCTCGAGGAGTACGAGCATGCCAAGGCCCGCGGTGCCAAGATCTACGCGGAACTGGCTGGCGTTGGCTTCAGTGGCGATGCCTATCACATGACAGCGCCCAACATGGACGGCCCACGTCGTTGCATGGTCAATGCACTCAAGGACGCTGGTGTGTCGGTCGAGCAGGTGGGCTACATCAATGCCCATGGCACCTCGACACCGCTTGGTGACAAGAACGAGACCGAGGCGATCAAGGCGGCCCTTGGCGACCACGCCAAGAAGGTTGTCGTGAATTCGACCAAGTCCATGACTGGACATCTGTTGGGCGGAGCAGGTGGCCTGGAAGCCGTCTTCACCACCTTGGCCCTGCACCATCAAGTCAGCCCGCCCACCATCAACCTGATCAACCAGGACCCAGAGTGTGACTTGGACTACTGCGCCAACACGGCCAGAGACCTGAAGACCGATGTGGCTGTGAAGAACAACTTCGGCTTTGGTGGGACCAACGGCACGCTGGTCTTCAAGCGCGTCTAAGGAAGACGATTGTCCGAACGCGATGCTGATCAGCTGCTGGTTGATCGGGTCAAATCAGGCGACCAGCAGGCTTTTAACCTGCTGGTCCGAAAGTACGAGCGCAAGGTCTTTCGATTGATTTCTCGGCTGGTGCGAGACCCAGCCGAGGTCGAGGATGTCTCCCAAGAGGCTTTCATCAAGGCCTACCGAGCGCTGCCGCAGTTTCGCGGGGACAGTGCCTTTTACACCTGGCTCTATCGCATTGCGGTGAACACTGCCAAAAACCACCTGGTGGCCCAGGGTCGTCGGCCTATTCCCCTGTCGGACACCCTGTCTGAGGACGAGGATGGGGAATCTTTTGGACGAGAGGATGTCGTAGCAGACAACCGGACGCCAGAAGCGGAACTTTTAAGCCGTCAGATCGCCGAAACCGTGAACCGGGCGATCGAGGCTTTGCCACAAGACCTGCGCACGGCCGTCACGCTGCGTGAAATGGAAGGACTGAGTTATGAAGAGATCGCCGAAGCCATGAATTGCCCCATTGGTACCGTTCGGTCTCGCATTTTTAGGGCGCGTGAGGCCATTGCCCAGGAGTTGCGTCCCCTTCTAGACACCCCCCAAGATCGACGTTGGTAGAACCCATGGCACACACCCAGATTCCCCAGGACCCCCACAACTCCGCTGCCCAGCAGACAACGGCCACAGCGTCAGAGCGGACCGAGCAGCTCTCGCGTTTTTTCGACGGCGAGCTAGAGGCCTCGCGTGTCGGTCACGTCGTCAAGGCGGCCCGTCAGCCAGACTCTGCACAGGGTCGACAGTTTGACGACTATGTGCTGATCTCGGATGTCCTCAAAGGATTCACCCCCAGGGTGGGTGACGTCGGACTGTCGGACCGAATTGCCAAGGCGCTCGAACAAGAGGCGGTCTATATGGGTTCGGCCAGAAGCAGCAACAGCACCCACAGCGAGCGATTCCAAAAAGGCCGTCAGGTCTTTCGACTGGGCGCCATGGCTGCCTCGGTCGCTGCGGTCGGGTTTGTTTCCATGGCCATGTGGCAGCTGGTGAGCCCCGAGCAAAACCTGCTGGCCACGGTGGGCGGCTCCAACACCACGTCGGCTGCCGCTGTCAGCACAGCCGCTAGTTCGGCCGGCACCGTCGGCCCCGTCAACGGTTCTTCGATTGTCCCCGTCGCCTCGTGGGCAGACCCCAAGACCCGCGAAATGCTCGACGCCCACGGCAGCATGGCCGTGCGTCTTCGCGTGGCTGGGGAGCGTTGATGACGGCAGTCGCTGGACGTTGGGTCGGGCTGGTCTTCGCGGTCGCAACGCCCACGCTCGTCTTGGCCCAGTCGGCCCAGTCATCCCAGACATCCCAGACATCGGGCACGGCAGCCGTTGCGCCTGCCACGTCAACTTCAGCAAGCGCCGCCTCGCAGCAGCCGGCTCAGCCTGGCCTGGCCCTGATTGATCAACTGAACCAGGCCGCTCAACGCCTCAGTTACACCGGCACCTACATTCATCAGCAGACCTCTGGCGTTCAGGGGGTCTACATGGCCAAGATTCATCAGCAGGTCCAGGCCTCTGGGCCCGTGATTCGAATCGAGTCGCTTGATGGCGACCCCCGCGAGGTGGTCCGGCAGCCCAAGGAACTCAGGGCTTATTTGCCGGCCGCCAAGGTCATCAAGGTGCAGCCCGGTGCGCCCGTTCGGGCCGATTTCCCCATGCTGTCTCTCCAGTCAGCTCAGCAGTTGTCTCGCTACTACCGAGTCTCTGTTAGCCAGGGCAAGCGGGTGGCCGGCTACGACACCGAGCTCGTCACCCTAGAGCCACTGGACGACAAGCGCTGGCCTGTACGCTGCTGGGTTCAGCGCCACGAGCGGCTGATGCTCAAGCTCCAGCAGTTGAGCCATGCCGGAGAAGTCTTGGAGGAGCAGGTCTTCTCCGAATTGCGGGTTGGCCATCGCGCCGCCCCCAATGTGGTCTCTCGGTATGCCAATGAATCTGGCTGGACCACCCAGGTGGCGTCGATTGAGCGGCTCGACCCCCCCAAAGGCGTTGCACTGCCTGTCCCCGGCTTTGAAGTCATCGCACAGATGCGCCACAAGCCAGATGGCATGCGCCAGGTGGTGGTATCCGATGGCCTGGCCAATGCCTCTGTCTTCATCGAGCGTCGCAAGGCCTCCGCCGAGGATCTCAACACCCGCCAGCGCGGTGCGCTCAGCATGGCCAGCTCACAACATGGCGACTGGCTGGTCACGGTCATGGGTGAACTCCCCCCGGCCACCGTGGTCACACTGGCCAAAGCATTTCCCCTCTCAACGCTTACGACACAATAGGTGGTCCTCATGAACACACGAAGCGCTCTGTCTCACCAGAGCATGGTTCGTCGTTTTGGCTCAATGGTCTTTGCAGGTGGGCTCTCCGCCTTGCTGGCGGTGGCCTTTGCCCTCGGCTCGGCCCTCATGCCCATGACGGCCACGGCACAGTCAGCCGCCAATCGGGGTCTGCCTGACTTCACGGGCCTGATCGACAAGGCCGGTCCGGCGGTGGTCAACATTCGCACCCTGTCGCGCGAGTCCGACAAGGGCAGCCAGGGCATGCCCTTTGACGAGAACGATCCTTTTTTCGAGTTTTTTAAGCGCTTTGGGCCTCCAGGGCACCCGGGCTTTGGGCCTCGTCAGGGCCCCAAAGACCAAGAGCCCTCTGAGCCGCGGCCTCGTGGCGTGGGCTCGGGCTTCATCATCTCTCCAGACGGTTATCTGCTGTCCAACCACCATGTGGTGGAGGGTGCTGACGAGGTCTTGGTCACCCTGACCGACAAGCGTGAGTTCAAGGCCAAGATCATCGGGTCAGACCAGCGCACGGACGTTGCATTGCTCAAGATCGAGGCCACCGGCCTGCCCACCCTGTCTTTTGGCAACCCAGACCAGCTCAAGGTGGGCGAATGGGTTCTGGCCATTGGCTCACCCTTTGGCCTGGAGAACACCGTCACGGCCGGTATTGTCAGCGCCAAGGGCCGGGACACGGGTGACTACCTGCCCTTTATCCAGACAGACGTGGCCGTCAACCCGGGTAACTCGGGTGGTCCGCTGCTGAACCTCAACGGCGAAGTCATTGGCATCAATTCTCAGATCTACAGTCGTACCGGCGGCTTCATGGGGATTTCCTTTGCGATTCCCATTGACGAGGCCAAGCGCGTGGCTGACCAGCTGCGGGCCAGCGGACGGGTGATACGGGGTCGGATCGGTGTGGCCATCGATGAGGTCAATAAGGACGTCGCTGACGCCCTGGGTTTGCCCTCGGCCAAAGGGGCCTTGGTCCGCAATGTGGAGGCTGGTGGTCCAGCTGCCAAGGCCGGCGTTGAGCCGGGGGATATTGTTCTGGGCTTTGCCGGCAAGCCGGTTAACCGAGTCTCCGATCTGCCCCGACTGGTGGGCAACACCAAGCCCGGCAGTCAGGCAGACCTCAAGGTCTGGCGGCGCGGCAGCGAGAAGATGCTCAAGGTCACGGTAGACGAAATCAAGCCCGAGCCCACCACCACGGCGGCTGCTGCAACGCCAAAGTCGGCTCCATCGTCCAGCGTGGATTGGCTGGGCCTGGCGGTAGCGGACCTGACCGACGCCCAACGCAGCGAGCTCAAGATCAAGGCTGGTGTGCGGATTGTTGGGGCCAAAGGGCCGGCTGAGCGGGCGGGATTGCGCCAGGGGGATATCATTCTGTCTGTGAACAACGCCCAGGTCTCCTCGGCTGGACAGCTCCAGAGCCTGGTCGGCCGCCTGGACCGCAAGAAAACAGTGGTCATGTTGGTGCGTCGCGGCGATGGGGTGTTGTTCATACCCGTTAAACCCTAGGGTCAGCCGTCTGAATCATCGAAGCCTGGGTCTTGCCCAGGCTTCTTTTTTTAGGAAGAGAGTGGTTGTTTGCAGCACATTCGAAATTTTTCCATCATCGCCCACATTGACCACGGCAAGAGCACGCTGGCCGATCGCATCATTCAGCTCTGCGGCGGCTTGTCGGACCGCGAGATGGAAGCCCAGGTGCTGGACTCCATGGATCTGGAGCGTGAGCGTGGCATCACCATCAAGGCCCAGACCGCAGCCCTGAGCTACATCGCGCTGGACGGGCAGCGTTACCAGTTCAACTTGATCGACACCCCAGGACACGTCGACTTTTCTTATGAGGTCAGTCGCTCGCTGTCCGCCTGCGAGGGGGCCTTGCTGGTGGTCGATGCCTCCCAGGGCGTCGAGGCCCAGACGGTCGCCAACTGCTATACCGCCATTGAACTTGGCGTCGAGGTCTGCCCGGTCCTGAACAAAATCGACCTACCGGCTGCCAATCCCGAGCAGGCCATTGCTGAGATCGAGGATGTGATCGGTATTGAGGCCAGCGATGCCATTCGCGCCAGCGCCAAAACAGGCGAGGGGGTTCGCGATATTCTGGAGATGATCGTGGCCAAGGTGCCACCTCCCAAGGGCGACCCCACGGCCCCCCTGCAGGCACTCATCATCGACTCCTGGTTCGACAACTATGTCGGCGTGGTGATGCTGGTGCGCGTGGTCAACGGCACGCTCAACACACGTGACAAGGTGCTGCTCATGGCGACGGGCACCACCCACCCGGTCGAGCAGCTGGGAGTCTTTACGCCCAAGTCGGTGGCGCGTGACCAGTTAAGCGCAGGTGAGGTGGGCTTCATCATCACTGGCATCAAGGAGCTCAAGGCCGCCAAGGTGGGCGACACGGTGACGCTGGCAGGGCGTGCCGCCAGCAGCCCGCTGCCGGGCTTCAAAGAGGTCAAGCCGCAGGTCTTTGCGGGTCTCTACCCAGTCGAGTCCAGCGAGTACGACATCATGCGGGACGCCCTGGAAAAGCTGCAGCTCAACGATGCCGCTTTGCAATTCGAGCCAGAGGTCTCTCAAGCCCTGGGCTTTGGATTCCGATGTGGCTTTCTGGGTCTGCTGCACATGGACATCGTCCAGGAGCGGCTCGAGCGCGAATACGACATCGACCTGATCACCACCGCACCAACGGTGGTCTATCAGGTGCTCATGAAAGACGGCAGTCTGATTGATGTCGACAATCCCTCCAAGATGCCGGACCCCGTTCGCATCGAAGAGATTCGAGAGCCGATCGTGACCGTCACTTTGTTTATGCCCCAGGACTATGTGGGTGTGGTCATGACCCTGTGCAACGGCAAACGTGGCGTTCAGACCAACATGAACTACCATGGTCGACAGGTGAACCTGACCTATGAAATCCCCATGAACGAGATTGTTCTGGATTTCTTTGACAAGCTGAAGTCGATCTCCCGCGGCTATGCCTCGATGGACTATGAGTTCAAGGAATACCGGGCCTCGGATGTGGTCAAGATGGACATCCTGATCAACAGCGAGCGGGTCGACACCTTGTCGGTCATCGTGCACCGGGCCAATGCCCAGCACCGCGGCCGCGAGTTGGTCGCCAAGTTGCGCGAACTCATTCCTCGGCAGATGTTTGACGTGGCTATTCAGGCGGCCATTGGCGTGAACATTCTGGCTCGCGAAAACGTCAAGGCCCTTCGCAAGAACGTGCTGGCCAAGTGCTACGGCGGCGACATCAGTCGTAAACGCAAACTGCTGGAAAAACAAAAGGCCGGCAAGAAGCGCATGAAGCAGGTGGGTAGTGTTGAAATTCCGCAAGAGGCCTTCTTGGCCATTTTGAAGGTGGATGACTGATGAACTTCGCTCTGATCCTGGCCATGGCCTGCCTGTTTACCGGCATCTTGTGGTTTGTTGATCGTCTGGTCTGGCGCAAACAACGCGGCCCAGAGGCCGTTCAACCACTCTGGCTGGAATATACGGCGGGTCTGTTCCCCGTGTTGTTTCTGGTGTTCTTTGTGCGGTCCTTTTTGTTCGAGCCCTTCAACATTCCATCGGGCTCCATGATCCCCACCCTGCGCATTGGTGATCTGATCCTGGTGAAGAAGTACAGCTATGGGGTCCGTCTGCCGGTGGTTCACAAGAAGGTCTTCGACACGGGGTTGCCCCAACGTGGCGATGTCATGGTCTTTCGCTATCCCAAGGATGAGTCGGTGGACTACATCAAGCGGGTGATTGGCCTGCCCGGCGACACGGTGAGCTTTATCAACAAGCAGATCACGGTCAATGGCCAGCCCATTGAGAAAAAGCCCGTTGGTGGCTTTCTGAACCCAGGGGCCACCGTGCCGTCGCTGGCCTTTCAGGAGAGCCTGGGCGGCAAGACCTACACCAGTCTGAACGACCCCGGGGCAGGGGATTTCCTGCTGGCCGAGGCTTTTCCATATCGTGAAAACTGCGAGCGGGTTTTCGGGGGGATGCGCTGCACCGTCCCGGCAGGGCATTATTTCGTCATGGGGGACAACCGTGACAACTCTGCCGACAGCCGGATCTGGGGCTTTGTCCCCGAGCGCAACCTGGTCGGAAAGGCCTTCCTCATCTGGTTCAATGCCGACGAGATCTTCTCGGGTCAGTTCTCCCGACTGGGATTCTTTGAGTGAGTGTGACGGATCTAGAGGCCAAGCTTGGGTATCGATTTCAGAACCCTGACCTGCGTCGGCTGGCCCTGACCCACCGCAGCCATAGCGCCCAACACAATGAGCGCCTGGAGTTTCTGGGCGACAGCGTTCTGAACCTGGCTGTGGCTGGGCTGCTCTATCGAGAGCTCTCCAATTTTGACGAAGGGGACCTGAGCCGGGTTCGCTCCAGTCTGGTCCGTCAGCAGGCTCTGCATGACATTGCCCAGACCCTGTCGCTTCACCAGCATCTTCATCTGGGCGAGGGCGAGCTCAAAAGTGGTGGACTTCGGCGTCCATCGATTCTGGCCGATGCCCTGGAGGCGTTGTTCGGTGCGATCTTTCTGGACGGCGGTTTTGATGCTGCGGCCAAGGTGATCGATGGTCTGTATAGCCCCATTCTTAAACAGGTCGACCCCAGAACCCTGGGCAAGGACGCCAAGACCCTCTTGCAAGAATTCTTGCAGGCCCATGGGCTCCCCTTGCCGGCTTACCAGGTGGTGGCCACCAGCGGGGCTGCCCACAATCAGATGTTTGAGGTCGAGTGCAGTCTGCTCAAGCTCAACATCACCGTGCTGGGCAATGGTGCCTCTCGTCGCGCTGCCGAGCAGGCTGCCGCCACCAAGGCTTTTGATGCTGCCCAGCAGGCGCTGTCCGAGGCCCCCAAAAAACGCCGTCGCTCTCGCAAGTCGCCCGAGCCAGCCCCGCAGGCCAAGCTGGTCTTCGCCCCGGCCGAGAAGTCCGATGCTGGCGCGCCTGCGGCCGGCAAACCCGTCACAGAGAAACCTTAAGTGACAGCCCTCCATCGCTGCGGCACCGTGGCCATTGTCGGTCGGCCCAACGTCGGCAAGTCCAGTCTGCTCAATGCCTTGATCGGGGCCAACATCTCGATCACCTCTAAAAAGGCTCAGACCACCCGCCACCAGATTCTGGGCGTTCGCACCGTAGATCGGCATCAGATTCTCTTTGTCGACACACCCGGCATTCAACACAGCCATCAGGCTGCACTTAACCGTCAGCTCAACAAGGCGGCGGTTTCGGTCTTTGGAGATGTGGATGCCATTTTGTGGGTCATCGAATCCGATCGGCTCACCCCAGAAGACGAGCGGGTCCTGCAGATGCTGCCAACCGACCTGCCCGTGGTGGTGGCCCTGAACAAGGTGGACTTGTTCAAGGCCGATGCCGACAAGGCCAAGGCCTTTGAGCTGGCCAAGCGGCTGACCGGGCAGCGGGCTTTTGCAGCCTTGGTGCCGGTCTCGGCCAAGCGTGGCTTTCAGCTCGATGCCCTGGCCGATGCCCTGGCCGAACAACTGCCGGAGCAAGACCCCTTGGTCGACGAAGAGACGGTGACCGACAAGAGTGTTCGGTTTTTATCGGCTGAGTTGATTCGCGAAAAGCTCTTTCGCCTGATGGGCGACGAACTGCCCTATGCCTGCACGGTGGTCATCGATCGCTTTGCAGAGCCTGATCCCAGCGAGGCCAAGCCGGCCGTCGAGATCGATGCCACGATTGTCGTGGCCAAGGCGTCGCAAAAGCCCATGGTCATTGGCGACGGTGGTGAGCGCATCAAGCGCATCGGCAGCCAGGCCCGGCAGGACATCATGCGCTTGCTCGAGCAGCCAGTGCGTCTGCGACTCTGGGTCAAGGTCAAGGCCAATTGGTCAGATGACGAGGCGGCCGTGCGCAGCTTTGGTTATGAATGAAGCCTATGTCTTGCACAGCCTGCCCTGGCGCGAGACCAGCCTCATTGTCGAGGTTCTGACCAGAGACGAGGGGCGCATGGGCCTGGTGGCGCGTGGCGCACGCCGGCCCCGGTCGGCTTTGCGTGGCCTGTTGCAGCCTTTTGTCCCCCTCTTGGTCCGCTACTCGGCCAAGGGTGACCTGAGGACCCTGATGTCCGCCGAATGGCGTGGAGGCCTTGGCGCCTTGCCCGCCAGCAGTCTGATGGCGGGCTTTTACCTCAATGAACTCTTGATTCGGCTGCTGCCCAGGCAGGATGCCCATCCTTTTCTGTTTCAGGCTTATGAGCAGGCCCTGCATGCCCTGTCTCATGCAACCGACCAGAGCCAGTTGGTCGAGCCGGTCCTGCGTCAGTTTGAGTGCCGTCTGCTGCGGGAGATGGGCCTGGCCCCCGAATTTGCCCCGGCCGCTGTCTGGGCCCAGCCGGCCGCCCGTTACGAGATGCGGCCAGCCGATGGGGTCTATCCCTGTCAGGCTGACCCGGACGAGGCCAACCCGATGGCGGTCTCCGGGCACACCCTTACGGCCTTGGCAGCCTATGATCAGCCGCTGTCCGACTTTGCGGCCGGCTTTGAGCGACCCCAGGTCACCGGCGAGGCCAAACGCCTGTTGCGAGCCTTGATTCGCCATCAACTGGGTGAGGTGGATTTGATGTCCCGGGATTCGGTCCGCACACTGTCCCAGATGCGGGCAGAATCTGGGGTTTGAGAGGAAATTCAGCATGATTGAACTGGGTGTCAACATCGATCACGTCGCGACGCTTCGTCAGGCCCGTCGAAGCTATGACCCTGATCCGATCTGGGCCGCGGTTGAGGCTCACTTAGGCGGTGCCGACGGCATCACGGTTCATCTGCGTGAAGATCGTCGTCACATCCAAGACGATGACGTTCGTCGACTGCGCACCCACACCCAGATCAAGCTGAACTTCGAGATGGCGGCCACCGCTGAGATGGTGGCCATGGCCTGTGAGATTCGCCCTGAGATGGCCATGCTGGTGCCCGAGGGTCGCCAAGAGATCACCACCGAGGGTGGGCTGGATGTCCTGGGTCAGGCGGCAGCCCTTCGCCCCATGGTGGCCAAGCTGCGGGATGCGGGCATCACCGTGAGTGCTTTTGTCGATGCGCAACTACCGCAGATTGAAGCGGCCCATGACCTGGGCATCGAGGTCTGCGAGATCCACACGGGCCCTTACGCGCAGGTCTTTCACGAGCAGGGTCGCGATGCCGACCGTCCTGCGGTTCAGCAGGAGATCCAAAAAATCGCAAAGGCCGGCGAGCGGATTTGTGAATTGGGTATGCGGTTTAACGCTGGCCATGCCTTGAACTATTTCAACGTGCAGCCCATCGCCGCTCTACAGGGTGTCCGTGAACTGCACATCGGTCATGCCATCGTCTCGCGCGCTGTCTTTGTTGGCATGCGAGAGGCGGTCCGCGAGATGAAGCGACTCATGCGAGAGGCCTGCTGTCGGTGATTGTGGGGATTGGTACCGACGTGGTGGTGATTGCGCGCATGCGGGCACTCTATGACCGCTGGGGTGATCGGCTGGTCAATCGGATTCTCGGTGAACAAGAGCGCCAAGTCTTCCAGGCTCGTCTGGGCCGAGGACAGGCGGGGCTCGCCAGAGCAGTGTCTTATCTGGCCAAACGGTTTGCGGCCAAAGAGGCCGTTGGCAAGGCGCTGGGCTGCGGCCTGTCTTCACCCATGAGTCTGCATTCTTTGCAGGTCTTGAACAATGCCGCGGGCGCCCCTCAGGCAGTGGCCCAGAAGGGCCTGGCCAGCTACCTGTCCGAGCGTGGCCTGGTCGTTCACATTTCGGTCTCCGATGAGCAGGACCTGGCCCAGGCCTTTGCCATCGTTGAGTCTCAACCACCCCTCTCAAGTCATTAGGAGCAATCGCCATGCTGGGTCCCTTGATCATTGATGTGGCAGGCACCAGCCTGACGGGCGAAGAGGCTGAGAAGCTCGCCCATCCTTGGGTGGGCGGGGTGATCCTGTTTAGCCGAAACTTTGCAGATCGCGCTCAGTTGATGGCTCTCACGTGCGAGATTCATGCGGTGCGTCCGGGTCTGGCCCAGTCAGACCATGAGCGTCTGAAGATCTCGGTCGATCATGAGGGCGGACGCATTCAGCGGTTTCGGGATGGCTTTACCGCGCTGCCGAGTTTTAGAAGCTTGGGGGAGTGTCTGCAGTCTGGCTGTGGAGCCGCCGAGTTGACAGCCGCCTGTGATCAGGCGCGTCAGGCGGCCTTTACCCTGGCCAGTGAGCTCAAGGCGGTCGGGGTGGACTTTAGCTACACACCAGTCTTGGATCTGGACTACGGACAGAGTCAGGTGATCTCGGATCGGTCGTTTCATCGTGATGAGAACCTGGTGAGTGCCTTGGCCGAGGCCACCATGGCTGGTCTGGCTCAGGCCGGCTTTAAGAACTGTGGCAAGCACTTCCCGGGGCATGGGTGGGCCAGCGCCGATTCACACCATGCGCTGCCCGTGGATGATCGAGACCTGCAGACCATCCTGCTTCAAGACATCCTGCCTTATCTGCGGCTGGGCTCGGGTGCTTATGGACAGGTGCCGCTGACGGCTGTCATGCCAGCCCACATTCAATACACCCAAGTGGACGATCAGCCGGCTGGTTTCTCCCGAGTCTGGCTCCAAGACATTCTCCGTGATCGACTGGGCTTTGATGGGGTGATCATCAGTGATGACCTGGCCATGGCCGGTGCAGCGGTGTACGACGACGTCGCTGATCGGGCGCAGGCGGCGTTTGAGGCGGGCTGTGATGCCACCTTGATTTGCAACCGCCCCGATTTGGCAGAGCGCGCCCTGGATGAGTTGCCCCGCCGGCTGCCAGACTTTTTAAAGGCGACCAGTCGACGCAACCTGGATCGCCTCATGCCATGACCCATCCGGTCTATGACGCCTCCTGCCGGCAGTGTGCCCGGCTTGCGAGTTTTCTAGACCAGGTCAAGGCCAAACACGGCAAGTATTTTTGTCGTCCTGTCCCTCCCTTTGGCCCAGAGCAAGCCGGCCTGTTGGTGGTGGGTCTGGCACCTGGTCTGCATGGCGCCAACGCCACAGGCCGCCCCTTTACTGGAGACGCCTGCAGTGACTTGCTCTATGGCAGCCTGCATGCCCATGGGTTTGCCAGTCGTCCGCGCTCAGTGTCGGCCGACGATGGGTTGCAGATGCGCAACTGCCGGATCACCAATGCGGTCAAATGCCTGCCACCCGACAACAAGCCGATTGGCAGTGAGGTTGCCAACTGCAGGCCTTACCTCGCCGCCGAGATTCAGTTGGTGGCCCCCAGAGTGATTCTCTGCCTGGGTTCGGTCTCCCATGCGGCTGTGGTGCGCAGCCTGGACTTGGGCTTGGTCGGCAAGAAGCCCAAGGACCTGGTTTTTGGCCATGCAGCCGAGCACAAAGTCGGATCGTTGACGGTGCTCGACAGCTACCACCCCAGTCGCTACAACGTGAACACGGGCCGACTCACCGAGGCCATGTTTGAGCAGGTCATCGGTCGGGCCAGGCAGTTGGTGGATGAGGCCGCCAGTGACTGAATCAGACCAGAGGTCTCAAGAGGGCTTAGGGCCATTTGACCCCAAGCCCTTTGTCGCCAGCCTGCCCAATCTGCCGGGGGTCTATCGCTTCTACGCCCAGGACCAGAGCCTGCTCTATGTGGGCAAGGCCCGTGATTTAAAGAAGCGGGTCTCGAGCTACTTTCACAAGTCTGGTCATGGACCTCGAATTGCCCGCATGGTCGAGCAGATTGCGGACGCCCAGATTACGGTGGTGCGAAGTGAGGCCGAGGCCTTGCTGCTGGAAAACAACCTCATCAAGACCCAGTCGCCCAAGTACAACATCTTGTTCCGAGACGACAAGTCTTACCCCTTTGTTCGCATCAGTCGTCACGATTACCCGCGCATCTCTTTTTATCGGGGGGCTGTGGATCGGCAGGCCGATTACTTTGGGCCGTTCCCCAATGGATGGGCCGTCAAAGAGAGCCTGCAGATTCTGCAAAAGGTCTTTCGGCTGCGCAGCTGCACGGACAATGTGTTTTCGAATCGATCCCGGCCTTGCCTGTTGGCGCAGATTCATCGGTGCAGTGCACCTTGTGTGGCCGACATCAGTCAGCCGGACTATCAGCGCGATGTCCAGCGCGCCTTGTCGTTTCTGAGAGGGGGGCACGCCGATCTGCTCGATGGCTTAAACGCCGACATGCAGGCGGCCTCCGATGAGATGCGATTCGAGGATGCAGCGGTCTATCGGGATCAGATCGCGGCACTGAGCAAGGTCTTGGCCCAGCACGCCATGGAAGCTGACGAGCAGCTGGACTGTGATGTGCTGGCGGTTGCCAGTGACGGCCAGCGCCTGGTGGTCAATCTGGCTATGGTCCGCGGGGGGCGTCATTTGGGCGATCGCCCCTTCTTCTGTCTGCCCACGGCCTCTACGGGCTTGGCCACCGACGATGCCTTGGACGATGCCCTGGTCTCGTTTGTGGGGCAGCACTATGCCAGCCAGACCCCGGTGGGTACCTTGATCATCAACCGGGATGGCGTGGCCGAAGAGGTGGGCAACTGGTTGTCTCAAAGGCCTGACCAGCCGGCCGTGAGGGTCTTGGTGGCACCGCAGGGCAAGCGCCGTGACTGGCTGCGCATGGCCGAGGACAACGCCCGTCTGGCGCTCACGCGTCGAGCCCAGGAGGTCGGCGGCGCCCAGGCCAAGACCCGCCTGTTGGTCGATACCCTTGGACTCACCGTGCCCGCAGACGATTTGGATCGACTGCGGATTGAATGCTTTGATGTGAGCCACACGGCAGGTGAGGCGACGCAGGCCTCTTGCGTGGTCTATCACCACCATGCCATGCAGTCGGCCGATTACCGGCGCTTTAACATCACCGATATTGCGCCTGGCGATGACTACGCGGCCATGCGTCAGGTCCTGACCCGTCGCTACCAGGACATCGAAGAGATGCCCGATCTGGTGTTGGTCGATGGCGGAAAGGGTCAGATGTCGGTCGCGGTCTCGGTCTTTGAACAGCTGGGGCATGACCCGCAGCTCTTGGTGGGTGTGGCCAAGGGGGAGGGACGCAAGGTGGGACTAGAGCGCCTGGTCTTTCCGGATGGGCGCAAGCTGGCTTTGGGTCCCGATCACGGGGCCTTGTTGCTGATTGCCCAGATTCGTGACGAGGCCCACCGGTTTGCCATCACGGGCATGCGGGCCAAGCGGGCCAAGGCCCGAACGGGCTCGATCCTCGATGAGATCGAGGGCGTGGGTCCCAAACGGCGGGCCAAGTTGCTGGCCCGCTTTGGTGGCCTGGCAGGTCTCAAGGCTGCCTCGGTGGATGAGCTGGCCTCGGTAGAGGGCGTGTCTCAGACCTTAGCCGAGCAGATCTACCGACAGTTGCGCGTAACATAAGCAGCCATGTACAGCCTGCCAAATCTGCTGACCTGGGCGCGCATCGTGGCGATCCCTGTCTTCATGCTGGTCTTCTACGTTCCGATGGGTCTGAGCGAGCAGGAGCGCAATTTGGCCGTGACCCTGATCTTTGTGGCAGCTGCTGTGACCGACTGGATTGATGGCTGGCTGGCCCGCAAGTGGAACCAGACCAGCAGCTTTGGGGCTTTTCTGGACCCCGTCGCTGACAAGTTGATGGTCTGCGCGGCCCTGGTGGCTCTGATCGATGTCCAGCGGGTGGGACCCCTGGTGGGACTGATCATCATTGGGCGAGAGATCACCATCTCGGCGCTGCGTGAATGGATGGCCCAGGTGGGGGCCCACAAGAGCGTGGCGGTCAACTGGCTGGGCAAGGCCAAGACCATTGCCCAGATGGTGGCGATTCCCTTTTTGCTCTATCAGGCGCCTGTGCTCTGGGGCCTGATCGATACCGCTGCCTGGGGTTATTGGCTGATCCGACTCGCGGCCATCCTCACTTTTGTCTCCATGGTGTACTACCTGGCCAAGGCCTGGCCTGAGTTGCGAGGGCGACTTTAATTTCGTATATAATGCGAGGCTTCGTTGCGGGAGTAGCTCAGTTGGTAGAGCGCAACCTTGCCAAGGTTGAGGTCGCGAGTTCGAGACTCGTCTCCCGCTCCAAATCAAAAGGGAAGCGGCTTTTTTAAACGCTTCCCTTTGTCTTTTTTAAATCTGCTGGCGGAATGGCAGAGTGGTTATGCAGCGGCCTGCAAAGCCGTGTACCTCGGTTCGATTCCGGGTTCCGCCTCCAAACCTTTTAAAAACCCTTGCTACCAGAAGATGGCCTTGTGGCCCGTCTCCTGGAGTCGCATCAGTGCGGCTGCGCCGACCAGGGCGTACTCGGCAAAGGGCTTCATGTCACCCTGGGCATAGCCAACCGTGGCCATGGTGTTGCCACAGGCAATGAAACGCACCTTGTAGGACTTGGCAAAGTTGTCCACCCGGGCGGCGATGTCCTTGTCCACCGCTCGTTTGGGTGAGTTGGCCAGCACGTGAATGCCAGGGCCAATGGCGACCACCGCAATGCTCACGTTGTCACCATAGGTCTTGACCATGGCCTGGATGCTATTGAGCACCGAGGTCTGGTAGGCCAGATCGGCCTGGTTGAACATGTAGACGACCTTGTGCTCGGCCGGGTCGCCTGGAAAGCGCTCGGTCTTGGGCTCATTGGCGATTTCGGGCATGGGCTTGAGGGCTGCCCCTTGCTCGGGTGCGGCAGCCATGGTGCCGGTGGCCAGGGCTATCGTCAGACCCAGGAACAAGGGCAAGAGCGGTTTATTCATGCTTTTGATCATGCCATGTTCGGGGTTATTCCGAGGCCGTTTCGGACTCATTTCCATAGCCGGCGGGCCTTTATCTGGTCATAGCTTGGGTAAAATCAAAGGTTTCGCCCAACACCATTGCCTTTGGTGGCAGACAAGGAGCCCTGAAATGCCCAGCCCACGAATCTCTGAGCATCGTCTTGCAGTAGATGCCGACCTTCATCAGTTCATCGAGTCCGAGGTCTTGCCCGGAACGGGAATTGACAAGGCAGCCTTCTGGAAGGGCTTTGATGCCATCGTGGGTGAGCTGGCGCCCAAGAACATTGCACTGCTGGCCGAGCGTGATCGCCTGCAGGCGGAGCTCGACAACTGGCACAAGGCCAACCCAGGCCCCATTCAGAACATGGCCGCCTATCGGGCTTTTTTAGAGAAGATCGGCTACCTGGTGCCAGTGCCTGAAAAGGTTCAGGCGACAACAGCCAACGTCGACGCAGAACTGGCCACGCAGGCAGGTCCTCAGCTGGTGGTGCCTATTCTCAACGCTCGTTATGCCTTGAACGCTGCCAACGCTCGCTGGGGTAGCCTGTACGACGCCCTCTATGGCACGGACGTGATTCCCGAGACAGACGGCTGTGAAAAAGGCTCTGGCTACAACCCCAAGCGCGGCGCCAAGGTCATTGCCTATGCCCGCCAGTTCCTGGATGACGCCGCACCACTGGCCTCAGGCTCGCATGCTGACGCAACGGGCTATGCCGTGGTTGGTAGCGCGCTGGCCGTGACCCTGAAGTCAGGTCAAAGCGTTGGCCTGAAGGATGCGGCCCAATTCATGGGCTACAAGGGCGAGGCCTCGGCCCCTTCCGCCGTGTTGATCAAACACAACGGGATTCATTTCGAGATCACCATCAACCGCAGCACCCCAATTGGCAAAGACGACGCTGCTGGTGTGTCGGATGTGGTCATGGAGGCCGCGCTCTCGACCATTCTGGACCTGGAAGACTCGGTGGCCGCAGTGGACGCCCAAGACAAGGTCCTCGCCTATCGCAACTGGCTGGGCATTATTAAAGGGGACCTGACGGAGCAGGTGAGCAAGGGCGGCAAGACCTTTACCCGCGGCCTCAACGGCGACCGCCTGTACTCCGCTCCCAATGGCGGTGAGGTTCGCATGCACGGCCGCTCGCTTATGTTCCTGCGCAACGTTGGCCACCTGATGACCAACCCGGCCATTTTGTACAAGGCTGCTGACGGCACCGAGCGCGAGATTCCCGAGGGCATCTTGGATGCGGTGGTCACCACCACCATCGCGATGCATGACCTCAAGGGCCACGGCAAGCTGCCCAGCGGCGAGGCGATTCGCAATAGCCGTACCGGAAGCATTTACATCGTAAAACCCAAGATGCATGGCCCAGCCGAAGTCGGTTTTGCGGCTGAGTTGTTTGACCATGTTGAAAAGCTGCTGGGTCTACCCAATAGCACCGTCAAGCTGGGCATCATGGACGAAGAGCGTCGCACCAGCGTGAACCTCAAGGCCTGTATTGCTGCCGCGGCCAGCCGCGTGGCCTTCATCAACACGGGCTTCTTGGATCGCACCGGTGACGAGATGCACACCGCCATGCTGGCCGGTCCCATGCTGCGTAAGGGCGACATGAAGACCAGCGCCTGGATCAGCTCCTACGAGCGCAACAACGTGCTGGTGGGCCTGTCTTGTGGCCTGCGTGGTCGTGCCCAGATCGGTAAGGGCATGTGGGCCATGCCCGACCTGATGGCCGCCATGATGGAGCAGAAGATCGGTCACCCCAAGGCCGGTGCCAACACCGCCTGGGTGCCCAGTCCAACGGCCGCCACCTTGCACGCCATTCACTATCACAAGGTCAGTGTGGCAGCGGTTCAGCAGGAGCTGGAAAAGGTGGACGCTAACGCTGAGCGCGAGGCCATTCTGACTGGTCTGCTGACCGTGCCTGTGGTCGCCAAGGCCGACTGGACCGATGCCGAGAAGCAGCAAGAACTCGACAACAATGCCCAGGGCATCCTGGGTTATGTGGTTCGCTGGATTGACCAGGGTGTGGGCTGTTCCAAGGTGCCCGACATTCACAACGTGGGCCTCATGGAGGACCGTGCCACGCTGCGTATCTCCTCGCAGCACATGGCCAACTGGCTGCATCATGGTGTGGTGACCCAAGAGCAGGTCAAACAGACCTTCGAGCGCATGGCCGCTGTGGTCGACGGCCAGAATGCTGGCGATCCGCTCTACAAAAAGATGTCTGGCAACTTCTCGACCAGCATGGCCTATCAGGCTGCCTGCGACCTGGTCTACAAGGGCAAAGAGCAGCCCAGTGGCTACACCGAGCCCCTGTTGCATGCCTGGCGTCTGAAGGTGAAGGCCGCCTAAACGCCAGTTCTGTAAAGCGCTTCTCTTGACCGACATTCTGTCGATTACCGGGCCGATCTTTTTACTGATCGGCCTTGGTTTTTTGGCGACTCGTTTTGGCCTGTTTGGTCGTGACGAGATTCGCTTCTTTGGCCGCTATGTCTTGTTGATCACGCTACCGGCCATGCTGTTTTATGGTCTGGCCACGCGGTCGTTTGCCGAGGTGCTTCGACTGGACTACCTCGCGGCCTATGCGGCTGGCTCAGCCCTGATGTTCGCGCTGGGTTTTGTCTATGCGCGATGGGTGCGGGGGCATGCTGTGACGCTGGCGAGCTACGTGGCGGCCGGTATGTCCTGGTCCAACAGCGTCTACATTGGCTATCCGATTCTGTATCTGTCTTTGGGGTCGATCGCCGGCGTAGTGTTGGCCATGAACCTGCTGATCGAGCTCACGCTGATGTTCATTCTGCTGCAGGTCTTTGCCGAGTTGGGCCGGGAGAAGACCTCTTTGGTGGCCGAGCCCATCTGGCTGGTCGTGGGCAAACGCTTGGGCAGCAACTCAGCGATCTGGGCCATTGCCCTGGGTTTTGCCAGTTCACTCTCCGGTGTCGCACCACCTGGGCCGGTGATGAAGGCGATTGAACTCGTCGCCACCTCGGGAGCGGCTCTCGCCCTCTTTACCATTGGTGGCACTTTGGTGGGTATGAAGGTCTCGGGCCTGCGAGGGGTGATCGCCGAGACTGTGCTGGCCAAGCTGTTGCTTCATCCCATTGTGGTGGCCGTGGTGGTGATCTATCTGCTGCCGATTGCCGACAGCACCTTGGCCAAGGCGGCGATTCTGTCGGCTTGTGTACCGGTGTTTAGCATCTACCCCATCTTGGCCCAACGACATCGCCTAGAGGAGGTCTGTGCGGCGTCTACTCTGGTGGCCACTGTCTTGTCGTTTGTGACCCTGTCGGTGGGTCTGGCCATCGTCCTGCGCTAGACCGGCACAGTGAGCGGCTTACAGATAGCGCTCTAGTTCCAGAATGTCGTCTGGAAACATCTCTCGCAGTTCGATCTGGCGAAGCACACCAGCGCGGTCAATGACGAACAATTGGGGCAGGCCTTTGCGCTGCTTGTAGATGGCGTGCCAGACCGGGTCGGCCAGGCCCGCTGCAAAGGCGTAGCCATGGTCCTTCATATAGTCCTGCGCATCGGCCAATTTCTTGTCGATGCTCACGGTCACCACGTCGAGTCCGCGGGCCTTGTGTTTGCGGTAGAAGGCATCTAGCAGGGGATTCTGCTTTTTACAGAACGGGCATTTGGTGTGCCAGAACTCGATGATCAGAACCCGGCCCGCATGGCTGTCAAAGCGGTGGGTCTTGCCCGAGAGCAAGGGCAGGGGTGGGAGCTGAGGCTTTTGCCCAATCACCCAAGTCGGTGACGCTACTGTGCCGGTGGTGGCGGACTGGGACTGTGCAAGCGCGATGGGAGCAGTGGCCAGTAGAGATGCGCTGATCAGGCTCAGGCAGAAGGCTCGTTTGCTCAACGTTTGATTCATGGTCTGCGTCACAGTCAGAGTGCTGGCCTGCTTCATGGTTGAACCCTTATCGACGCTTTCGCCCCACAACCCAGCCGGACAGAAAACCCAGGGCGAAGATCAGTATCCAGCCGATGACCATTATTCGGATTTCCCACTGGTGCAAGAGCCATCGTTAAACCAGAGGGACTGGGCCTGGGCGCGCCATTTCTCGAGCTCGGCTCGATCGGGACTGGTGGGTTGCGCGTCTGCCTGACCAGCGGCAGTCGTTGCAGGGGCCGCCTGCTCGACGGGCTGGGGCTTTCTCATCATCAAGACCGTGACGTCAGCACAGAAGACGGTGTCGCCGTCTTGGTTCTGCAAGGCCCAATGCTGAAGGCTGGCCCCACGATCTGGTTTGGATTTGGAGGGCAGTTGGCCAGTCACGCGAACAAAGCCTGTGAGCGTATCGCCGGGGCGGACGGGTTTGAGCCATTTGAGGTCTTGGATGCCGGGACTGCCATTGCAGGCGGTCTGGGTCATGAAGGCCTGGCAGATCAGCTTCATGCAGATGCCAGCCGTGTGCCAGCCACTGGCGATCAGGCCGCCGAAGACCGAGCGCTTGGCCGCCTCTGGATCGGTGTGGAAGTCTTGAAAGTCGTAATCCTCGGCAAAGTCGATGATCTCTTTTTCGGAGACGGTGTAGTACCCCAGAGAGATCTCTTTGCCAGTGGTGAAGTCATCTAGATAGAGCATGGGAGAAAAGATATCACCCCAGAAACTCGGGCGGGCGCTTCTGGACCCATTCGATGAACTTGTCGATCTCGGGATGTTCCCTAAGGGCCTGCCAGGTGTTGAAGGCCTTGGCCAGTTCCCGTGGTTTGATGGTCTGGTGGATCTTCTGATGGCAGACCTTGTGGATCAGGTATTTGTCCCGGCCGCCCTGGGATCTTGGAATCAGATGATGCTCGTCGACGCTGTCGCCACGGATTAATTCACGCCCACACAAAGGGCACAGCAGATCCTCCTCGGGTACGATCTCCTGACCGTCTGAGGACTGACCTTCTTGCCAACGAAGCGAGCGTTTGGAAACCATCTATGTCTGAACCCCAAGAACTAGAGATTGAGATTATCTCGGATGTGGTTTGTCCGTGGTGTTATATCGGTCTGGCCCACCTTCGGCAGGCCATTGCCTGGCTGGAGGGCCAGCAGCCTGGGTCGTCTACTCGGCTTCGCGTGAGGTGGAGCCCCTACATGCTCAACCCCCGCATGCCAGAGAGCGGTATGCCCCGCCGAGACTACCTGGTCGCCAAGTTTGGGCAGGCTGGTCTGGCTGGATATGCCCAGATTGCTGATCATGCCCGAGCGGCAGGCCTGCCCATGAACCTGGATGCCATCCCCGTACAGCCCAACACCCTGGCTGCGCACGTGCTGATCGCTGCCATGGGCGATGAGGCCACCACTCTGGTGGACCAGCTCTTTCAGGCTTTCTTTGTGGATGGCCGTAACCTGGCTGACCAGGCAGTGTTGCTGGATTGTGCCGAAGGCGCTGGTCTCAGCGCAGAGCGCGCACAGGCTGCCCTGGCTGACACCATGCTGGTCAAGCGGGTGTCACACATTGCAGAGGAGTGGGTCGACCATGGTGTCAACGGTGTGCCCACCTTCCGTTTGAAGAGCGGCTCTGCAGAACGACTGATCAATGGCGCGGCTGCGCCCTCGGTGCTGGGGCAGACCCTGCTTCAGATGATGCAGCCATGATCTGGGAGTGGGTCGGCGCTGCTCTAGGCTTGGTGGGTGTGGTGCTGGGCATTCGCCAGCACCTGTGGGCCTGGTGGTTTTTTGCCGCCTCTAGCTTGATCTACCTGTGGCTCTATTGGACGGTTGGCCTGTACGGACAGGTCCTGCTTATGACCGTTTTCATTGGCCTGTCGCTCTGGGGTCTGCGCGACTGGTCACAGCCCACTCAGTCGGATCAGACCGAGCCGCATTGGATGCCGACCAAGTCATCGCTTCTCTATGTTCTGGCGGGGCTGGGCATTTGGCTCGCACTCTGGATGCTGATGCGGTCTTCTGACAATCCATCGGTGGTGATGGACAGCCTGGTGACGGCGATCAGCATTGTCGCCATGCGACTGATGTCGCTCAAAGCGCATCAGGCCTGGTTGGCCTGGGCCTTGGCCAATGGACTCTCGATCTATCTGTTCACCGGGCAGGCGCTCTATGCCACCGCTGGTCTGTATGCGGTGCAATTGGTGCTCTCGTTTGTGGGACTTCGGCAGTGGCTTCGCAGCTAGTACGACGCATTGCAGTGATTGGGGCCGAATCAACGGGCAAGACCAGTCTGGTGCAAGCCCTGTCCGAGCAGGTCAGCGCGGTGGTGGTCCCAGAGCATCTGCGTCAGTTTGTCGAGCAGTACGGTCGCGTGCCGACTCAGTCTGAGCAGACTCCATTGATGCAAGAGCAGATTCGGGCGGAGGAGGCTGCCGTGGGTCAGGCCGCAAGCCTGGGGCGCCCCTTTGTGCTGTGTGACAGCAGCGCCATCATGACGGCGGTCTACAGCGAGTTTTATTTTGGCGACGAAGCGCTCTACGGGCCTGCCCTGACTTATCACCAGCAGGTCTCTCTGACCTTGTTCTGCCAGCCGGATCTGCCTTGGGTGGCGGACACGGGTCAGCGTGACGGCCCAGAGATTCAGGCGGCCGTTCATGAGCTATTGGTTAGGCGGTTGCAGGGCTCGAGCGGTCCTGTGGTGCCCATTGTCGGCGCAGGGGATAGCCGAGTTCGGCTTGCGCTTAGAGCCATAGCGGCTTTACACTAACTCATTGCTAGGGGTCCCGAAGCGCTCTGTGGTTGGTTTGCAGAGTCCTCGAAAGAGGCGGGTGAGACAGACCCTTCGAACCTGATCGAGTTAAGACTTGCGCAGGGAAGCGTCGAAAGTATCCGCCGTTGGGCCTGTGCCGTCTGCCCATCCATTGCGGCCTTTTTGCAGCCTTCCTGTGCTTTGAATAGGACTGCGCTGTGAACAAAACAAAACAACTGCCTTCTCAGAACGCCCTCTCCGTTGCGATTGCGCTCGCCCTGGTCAATACAGTTGCTGTGACGCCCTCAGCCTGGGCCCAGACTACGCTGCCAGAGGTTCGTGTGGAGTCCACGGTGCTGGGCACCCAGGCCCAGCCGCTGAGCCTGCTGGGCAGCTTCTTTCAGGGAAATTGGCTGGACCAGCCGGTCTCAGCAACAACGATTGATGAGGATGCGATCAAGAACTCGGGCAGCAGTCGGCTGACCGACCTGCTGCGGCTGGATTCGTCGGTGGATCCCAACTACAGCCCCATCGGCTACTACGAGAATTTTCAGATTCGGGGCTTTCCGGTGGATCCGGTGCTGGGCATGCGGGTAAACGGTGTGCCGTTTGTGGGCGAGGCGCCGATTTCCATGGACAACAAGCAACGCGTAGAGGTCCTGCGCGGACCTGCTGGGGCACTGGTGGGCATGGGCAGCAGTGGTGGCTTGATCAACTTGCTCACCAAACGGCCTGACAATATTCGTGAGGCTGGCCTGCGGGTTGAGCAGCGCGAGAGTCTGGGCCTGACGGCAGATATTGGCGTGGCGGATGGCAGCGGGCAGGGCTGGCGTTTGAATGCCAGTGCCGATCGATACAGGCCCTATGCCAAGGGCGCAGACGGCGAGGGTGCCATGGTCTCGCTCGCCATGGACCAGCGTTTATCTGGTGGTGACTCCTTGCAGGTGGACGTTGAGATCGCCCACAAGTCGCAGATCACCCAGCCCGGTAGTCAGTTGCTGGGTGGCACAACACTTGCACCGATTAATCCAGTGACGGTCCTGGGCTTGAGCAGCTGGTCACAGCCGGTGACATTTGATTCCATCTTTGCCATGGCCCGCCTGCAGAAGAAGTTGCAGAGCGGCTGGAAGATGACTGCGACTGGATCCGTACATCACGTGAAGACGGATGATCGGAGTAGTTTTCCGTTTGGCTACTCCACTGCGGAATACGCCAACTACGGTACCCAAGCTTACTATCGCTTCTCAAGCGATGGAAAATTCTCCATGTATGACTACCGAAGCTTGGACGAAGTGCGTGAGACAGATTTTCTCGAGGCTGACTTTAAGCGTGTGCTGAATTCGGGGGGCTTTGATCACACCTTGAGAACGGCGATTAGTCTGACCCGTCGATATTTTTCAATGCCCAATTACAGGTGGAACGATGCGGCACCTTTTCCGTCTTACGGAAACGTTCTAAGCGGCACCTGGAGTGGCGATGAGAACCCCGACCAGTATCCGGCTAAAGATGCATACGGTCGGACAATCTACGTTTCACAGCTTTCCCTCTCGGATCAGATTACATTCCCAAGCAAATGGCAGGTCACTGCATCTGGAAGAGTCATTAATTACCAGGATGATGCGACCGTCAACTTTCTCTACCGGACTGGCGATTTTTCTCGCTCTATGACGAGCCTCTTGCCTGACTTACGAGTTCAAAGAAAGTTAGGCACGGAAACGGCTTATTGGTTTGGGTACTCCTCTGATTTAGAGGCCGCGTCGCTTGCACCCCAATCCAGTCAGAATCACCTTGATTCCGCCTCAACCTCTGAAATGTTGCTCAAGCCACGCAAGGTTGAGACATTGGACTTGGCTTACAAGTGGGAGCAGCCGGGTGTTCGTATGATGGCCACCATGTTCCATGCCTGGCGCCCCTTTAACTTTAGAAACGATGCATCTCTTGCGGATAGCCAGGCGGTTGGTGACTACATCCAACGCGGTACCGAATCTCGTACTGGACTAGAGCTCAGCCTCTCGGGTGCGCTCACCAAGCGCACAGACGCTCAGATCTCGGCCACGCTGATGACCTCGGACACCTCCGGCACGGGCAACCCCTTGTTCGAGGGCAAAGAGGCCTTGAACACACCCAAGTTCCGCCTGAACACCTTTGTTAACTATCGGGTACCGGGCATCGAGGGCCTGTCGGCCAGTGCCAACTGGCTCTACACCGGTAAGCGTCCCGCCTCCCGGGACAACTCGGTCTATGCGCCTGACTTCCACCGCCTAGACCTGGGCTTGTCCTATGTCCAAAAGACTAAGGCAGGGGCCGCCACCTACCGGCTGGCCATTGAGAACGTCACAGACGAGCGGTGCTGGCGGGATGTGGCGGAGTTTCTGGGGGATGCCTACCTGACGCCTGGGGCTCCAAGGCTGGTCAAAGCTTCAGCCACCGTTTCCTTTTAAAAAGGTGTAGCCTTCGCAGATTCCCATCTCGGAGGCCCTATGAAAACCCATGTGCCGGACCATGCTGTCCGGGTTCTCAAGCAGTTTCGAGTCATTTTTCGCGCTGTCAAAGAGCACTACCGGAAGGTCGAAAAAGTCACAGGGTTGTCGGGATCACATGTCTGGGCGTTGGCCATCATCGATGAGAACCCCGGGGTGCGCCCTGGGGAGTTAACCGAGGCGCTGGCCATCCACCAGTCCACGGCCAGCAACATCATTCGGCATCTAGTCTCAGAGGGCTATGTCACCCGAGAGCGCAATCTGGACGACGCCCGGGCTTTTGAGCTCACCAGCACCGACAAGGCCAAGACATTGTTGGCCAAGGTACCCGAGCCCAAGATCGGTGTCCTGGTTCAGGCCCTAGCTGAAATGCCACCATCCTCGATTCAGGCGCTTGAAGGTCAGCTGGACCACGTCATTGCCCGCATGGGTCAGCCCGTTGGTGCACCGGGTGCCTTTCAGCCCTTGGCAGACCTCTAGCGAATGCTCTGGGCTGCGGCGCGCCCCACCAAAAACAAACCCGGCTCTAGGCCGGGTTTTTTATTTCTGGTCTGAGGCGTTGACCTCAGCCGAGGGCTCTGCCTTTTTCTCGGGTTTGTTGAACTTGGTGTGGGCATGTCGACGCAGCACAAAGTCCATGATCATCTTCATCCAGATCGTGGAGCCAGCGATGGCCGACCAGGTGTCAAAGGGCATGGCCTGCACGATGATCCCAAAGACGGTGTAGGTAATCAGGGCCGCAGCGATGAGGTTGACGCTGCCCGAAAACGGCGCCAAGCGCTCTGGGTTGTCTGGCGACTCGCCGTTCTTTAAGGCCACCTCAGAGAAGTCCCGCTTGATGAAGATACGGTAGGCCCGACGATACCAGAAGAACTGAATGGGGAAGAGGGCAAGGAACAAGATCCAGTTCATTGCAATGCTGACGTTGAATTCCATGGTGTCTTCCAGAAAAGAAAAGGCCCCGAGAGTCTAACCTGTCGGGGCCTTTTGAGGTGCTGGGCGAACCCAGCACCGGGCTTTACATCAGCGACTTAGTGAGCGCCGTCCACAGCCCTGGAGCCACGGGGGATCCGGACGTTCTCAACCATCTGCTGGATGTGGGCAGGAGGCTCTGGGGTGACCTTGTCGACCGCGAAGGCGACGGCAAAGTTCACCAGAGCACCGATGCCACCGAAGGCCTCAGGCGTGATGCCAAAGAAGCTATTGGCGCCACCGATGAGGGGCAGATACTCAGTGCCCTTGATGAAGAAGATGCCCTTGTGTGCGAACACATAGAACAGCGTGACACCAAGACCAACCAGCATACCGGCCATGACGCCCTCTTTGTTCATCTTCTTGGAGAAGATGCCCATCATGATGGCGGGGAAGAGGGTGGAAGCCGCAATACCGAAGGCCAGGGCCACCGTACCAGCTGCGAAGCCTGGTGGGTTCAGACCCAGGTAACCAGCGACCACGATCGAAGCCGCCATGGCGATCTTACCGGCCATGAGTTCACCCTTTTCACTGATGTTGGGCGCAAAGACACCCTTCACCAGGTCGTGGGAGATGGCAGACGAGATGGCCATCAGCAGGCCAGCAGCGGTCGACAGAGCAGCAGCCAGACCACCGGCAGCCACCAGGGCGATCACCCAGTTGGGCAGCAGTGCGATCTCGGGGTTGGCCAACACGATGATGTCAGCGTTTACCGTGAGCTCGTTGCCCTTCCAGCCAGCAGCTTCAGCTTTCTTGACGAAGGCTTCGTTCTTGGACTTGTCGTTGTAGTACTGGATGCGGCCGTCGCCGTTCTTGTCGGCAAACTTCAGCAGACCAGTCTGCTCCCAACGCTTGAACCAGGCCGGACGATCGTCATACTTGATCGAGGCGTCAGCAGCAAACACGTCGCCACCGGTCTTCACGACAGGAGCGATGGTGCTGTGCAGGTTCATACGAGCCATGGCAGCCACTGCAGGAGCGGTGGTGTACAGGATCGCGATGAAGACCAGGGCCCAGCCAGCGGATGAACGTGCAGCCTTCACGGAAGGCACCGTGAAGAAGCGCATGATCACGTGGGGCAGACCAGCGGTACCGATCATCAGTGAGAAGGTGTAGACAAACATGTTGAGTTTGCTACCCGGCACAGACGTGGTGTACGCGCCAAAGCCCAGGTCGTTCACGATTTGGTTCAGCGTGAGCAGCAGGGACTTGTCGGTACCAGTCATGTCAGCACCCAGACCCAGTTGGGGGAGGGGCACGCCAGTCAGGGCGATCGAGATGAAGATGGCGGGAATCACGTAGGCGAAGATAAGCACGATGTACTGAGCCACCTGGGTGTAGGTGATGCCCTTCATGCCGCCGAACACTGCATAGGCGAACACGATGGCCATACCAACGTAGATACCCATCTCTTTCGAGACACCTAGGAAGCGCGAGAAGGCGATTCCAACGCCGGTCATCTGACCGATGATGTAGGTGATCGAAGCGACCAGCAGACAGATAACCGCAATCGTCGAGGCGCCCTGTGAGTAGAAACGGTCACCGATGAACTGGGGGACCGTAAACTTACCGAACTTACGAAGGTACGGGGCCAGCAGACATGCCAGCAGAACGTAGCCACCGGTCCAGCCCATCAAGAACAGGCCACCGCCGTATCCCATGTTCGAGATCAGGCCAGCCATCGAGATGAACGAGGCCGCTGACATCCAGTCTGCAGCAGTCGCCATACCGTTTTTCACCGGTCCAACCTGGCCGCCGGCAGCGTAGAACTCGCTCGTGGAACCCGCACGGGCCCAGATCGCGATACCAATGTAGAGGGCGAAGGTTGCGCCGACTACGAGATAGATCGTGGTTTGAAGATCCATGTCAGCTCCTTAGTCCTCGTGTACGTCAAATTCTTCGTCGATCTGGTTCATACGCTTGGCGTACCAGAAGATAAGGGCGACGAAAATGTAGATAGAACCCTGTTGGGCGAACCAAAAGCCAAGCGGATAGCCGCCCAGCTGGATGCCATTGAGTGCTTCGGCGAACAAAATGCCGGCACCGAATGAGCACAGGAACCAAATCACCAGTACTTGCGTGAGCAGGCCCAGGGTTGCCTTCCAGTAACCCTCTGCACTTTTCTGTTGCATGAGATCTCCTCTCCTTGTTATTGATGTACCGCAAATTTTCTACTACAGGCGCATTGATAACATCGTTTTGGAAAGTTGTCATGCTAGGATCAGCCACATGAATATTGCATCGCAACAAGATTTCGCAGAGCTTGACCTGAACACGAGGGTCAGTGAACTTGTGCGCCGCAGTGCGGTCACCTGTGTCCCCGAGACGACGCTCGAAAAAGTCTTCAAATTGATGGACCAGACCAGTGCGGGGTCCATTGTGGTGGTGAAGGATGGCCGGCTCGAGGGGATCCTGACCCGGTATGACCTGATCCGGCGCATCCTCGTGCCGAAGGTAGATCAGTCCACTCCGATTTCAGAGGTCATGAGCCGTGGCGTGCATTACGTACAGGCCGACACATTGGTCATAGACGCCACGTTGACCATGGCCCGGCTGGGCATTCGCCACCTGCCAGTCCTTCGGGATGGCCAGATGATCGGTATGGTCTCCGAGCGAGATCTAGTGGCCTATCAGCGCACCAGTCTGCGGGGGTTGTCCGTGACCATCGCCCGCGCCAAGCGCCTAGAGGACCTAAAGCAGGCTTCCAAGCGGGTGATCGACATGGCCCAGCGTATGCTCAGTCAGGGCCTGGGGGCGACCAGCCTCGCTCGCATGGTCAGTCACCTGAACGACGCCATGACACGCCGGGTCATCGAGATCATTGAAGAGAAGCACGAAGGCAACCATGCGGAGCCCCTGCCACCTTGGGTCTGGCTGGCCCTGGGGTCAGAAGGGCGCGAGGAACAGACCGTGGCCACCGACCAGGACAACGCTATCATCTTCGCTGGTGACGGCGACCTATACAGAGACCGGTTCATGGCCTTTGCCGAACGGATCAACAAGGGCCTGGCCGAGATCGGCTTTCCGCTCTGTAAGGGTGGGGTGATGGCCATGAACCCCAAGTGGTGCCGCAATCGGGTCGAGTGGCGCGAAGAGATCACCAACTGGTTTGAAAAGCCCACACCCGAGGCGGTCTTGGATTCCCACACCTTCTTGGACTTCCGTCCCCTGGCTGGCGATGTGGGGCTGGCCGATGACTTGCGCAAGTGGGTCTTGGCCGAGATGCCCAAACACCCGCGCTTCATGCGGGCAGTGGCCGAGGACTCCCTTCGCAATAGTGTGAACCAGCTGCCCAAGCTCTTCTGGCTGACCGGCATTGCCCGATGGCTAAGAAGAAAAGGCCTGAAGGTGGAATGGATGTCGCCCAAAGAGATTGACATTAAGAAGTGGGGCACAGCCCCCGTTGTGGCCTGGGCCCGTGCCCTGGGTCAGGCTATTGGGACCAAGGCCTTGTCGACGGATGGGAGGATTGTGGCCTTGTTTGAGGCCGGAAAGTTACAGCGCAGCGAGGTGCAGCGCTATCGAGAAGCCTTTGACCTGGTCCAGCGATTCCGTTTGAGGGCTCAGCTCACCTCGGTTGGGCAGGACAACGTGCTAAACCTGGATGCCCTCAGCCTGCACGATGTCCAAAAACTGACCGATGCCCTGGCGACCCTGACCCACCTCCGCCAGTCGGTGGGTCTGTCCTTCAGGATCTGACGCTCTAGAGGTCCCCGAGCAGCTGGAACGAGGCAATCGTGACGGCCGTGGGAATCAGAGCAGCCAACAACAGGCCCAGTGGGTTGATGGTCTCGTCCTCGAAGTAACGACGCAGGATAGATGCACCAGCTGGGTTGGGCGCGTTGGCGATCAAGGTCAGACCACCGCCCGTGACGGCACCGGACACCACGGCGTACTTGAACTCATCACTCAGCCCATCAACCAAGGAGGCCAGGTAGGTCAGCGCTGCGTTGTCGGTCACGGCCGTCAGGGCCGTCGCACCGTAGTAGACCGCGGTGGGGCTCATCTGCGCCAGCAGGGGCTGCAGCCACCAGGCCTGCATGCCACCCAGCACGACCAGGCCTGCTAGGAAGAAGGCCACCAGCAGGCCTTCACGAAGGATCAGGCGATCGTGGTGCTCGTTATAGGCGGTAGCCAGGCCCATGAAGACCAGGAAGATACCCAAGAACACCGGAGGGTGGTGAGCGAAGAGCACAATGCCGCCGATCATGGCCAGGTGCAGGAGTATGAGAGGGGCTGGCACCTTGGGGGCCTTCTCGGTCTTCATCTCGCCACTGATCATCTTACGGTTGACCTCTTTGAGGTAGTTCCTGAAGAGATAAGTCACGCCAATCGCGTTGATGAAGACCGCCACGGAGGCCTTAAAGCCAAAGTGGAAGAACATAAAGGGCGTATCCCAGCCCCACTTGGCCGCGACCATCAGAACTGGAGGAGCTGCAAAGTGCGTCAGGGTGCCGCCGATTGAGATGTTTACAAAGAGCACCCCAATCGTGGCGTATTTAAAGGCATTGGGCGCCTCGGAGCGGAAGAACTTCTGGGCCAGCAGCATGGCCGCCAGGGTCATGGCTGCGGGCTCGGTGATGAAGGAGCCCAACAGTGGAACAATCGATAGCAGCACGAAGTAGGTGGCAATCGCCCGATCAAAGGGAATGACCCGGCTGATGCCCTCTACGAGGTTTCGGGCGAAGACCATGATGGGTCGGCTGGCCGCCACCACCATGATGGCAAAGACAAAGAGGGGCTCGGTGTAGTTTCGGGTGTCCGCGTAGTTGACCGCAGAGGTTAGGCCCTCGCGATAGATCAGCCAGCCGAACAAAATGATGGACCAGAAGCCAAAGACGGCCTCGACCTCACCCAACAAATGAAAGACCCCGTGATGGGTGGGGTAGCGGTGGGCCAGTCGCTCAAAGATCTTGGTGGAGAAGGTGTGCAGAACGGCAATGGCGAAGATGACCGCCGCGACGACTTCGGTGGTGTGGCTCATAACCACGTCAGTTGGGGTTGTTGCCATATTGATTTGCCTCTAAGAATATTTATTGGGGCGATTGTAAACTGCTCGCATGAACCTTCATGTGGCATCGGATCTGCACTTAGAGTTCCTTCATAAGCGTTTTCCCGATCTTTTGAGGGTGAATCGACTCTTCACGCCGTGGGCCGATGTCATGGTGCTGGCAGGCGATATTCACAATGGCACCGATGCGGTCCGGGTGTTTGGCCAATGGCCTCACCCGGTCTTGTATGTGCCTGGTAATCACGAATTCTTTGATTCAGCAGTGGAACCAGCGGTGGCAGCGCTCAAGGCCGTCGCCCATCAGACGGCTGTGATCGTCTTGGACTGCGATCAGCTGATCTACAACGGCGTGCGCTTTCTGGGCTGCACCCTGTGGACCGACTATGAGTTGATGGGTTCACGGGCGGGCAAGACCAGGGCCATGATGGCCTGCGATGCACAACTGGCCGACCACCGAAAGATCAAGGGTGTGCACAAGATGGGTGAGCGCTTTACGCCGGAGCGTGCTCTGACCATTCATGAAAAGCACCGGGCTTGGCTGACCCAAAAGCTCGATGAGCCATTCGACGGCAAGACGGTGGTCATCACCCACCACGGCCCGCATCCCGGCAGCACCCATGAACGGTTCATTGGCAACCCTTGCAACCCTGGTTTCTTATCCGACTTAACACCCTTGGTGGAAAAGGCCGATGTCTGGATTCACGGCCATGTACACGACAGCTTTGACTACCGGGTGGGCAAGTGCCGTGTGGTGGCCAATCCCGGGGGCTATGCAGGCGGTCTCATGAAGGCGAAGACGCCGGATGACCTGGCCTGGGAGAATCCTGCCTTCGATCCTCAAAAGGTGGTTGAGGTTTAATACTGGTTTCATCCAGCCCGGATGACGAAATAGGTAGACGTACGGGACTTAAAATCCCGGGCCGCAAGGCGTGCGGGTTCGATTCCCGCTCCGGGCACCAAACTCTTTGGCGTTAGACGCCCTCGATGAGCCGCATGTCGCGGTCTGGGCCTGCTCTGCTTTCGGTGCGCTCAAACGACTGAGGAGCACTTAAACTAGCTCCTTTGGGAATGGGAGACCTTGGTGGCCAAAAACATTACCGTGCTCGGCTCTGGCTTTGCGGCCCTGTCGTCGGTTCGATGCATTCGACGCCGAGATCCTCATGTCGAAATCACCCTGATTGCGTCGCGTCCTGAACTTCAGTACCTGCCGGGCATCATCTGGATTCCAAGTGGTCTTCGATCCCGGGGTGACTTGCTGGTTCCCCTTGGTAATTTTTTCAAGAAAAATCGAGTCCGCTATGTGCAGGCGGATGTCTCGGGCCTGTCTGTTGATGGCCGCACGGTGCACACCACAGCAGGGGATTACTCAAATGATGGTTTGATCATTGCCACTGGGGGACGTTTTATCAAGAAACTGCCCGGCATTGAACACGCGATTACGCCTTGCGAGGGCATCGCCGCTGCAGAGCGGATCCGGGACCGGCTCCAGCAGATGAGTGGCGGCAGCATTGCTGTCGGATTCGCGGGGAACCCCAACGAGCAGACCGCGGTTCGAGGTGGGCCCATGTTCGAGTTCTTGTTTGGGATAGATGCCCAACTTCGGCGCGAGGGTCGTCGTGACCAATTCAAATTGGTCTTCTTTAACCCATCTGAGGAGCCGGGTAATCGGCTTGGCCCCAAGGCGGTTCGTCATCTGTTGAAGGAGATGGCCAAGCGGGGCATCGAGACCCATCTAGGCCACAAGATGGTGCGCTTCGAATCGGACAAGGTGGTCACCGAAGGCGGTGAATTTCCTGCTGACCTGATTCTCTTTATGCCTGGTATGACTGGAAATGCCTGGTTTGAGCAGACCACGCTGCCACGTTCGCCCGGGGGGTTGGTTCAGGCCGGAGCGGATTGCCGTGTGCCGGGATTTGAGCGGGTGATGGTGGCCGGAGACTCTGGAAGCTTTCCTGGCCCGGACTGGATGCCCAAGCAGGCTCACATGGCTGATCTTCAGGCCGAGTCGGCTGCTGTGAACCTCTTGGCAGACCTAAACGGGCAGCCCTCTGATCACCGGTTTAAGGTCGAGTTGATCTGTATTGTTGACGCCTTGGACACCGGAACATTCGTCTGGCGAACACCGACCCGCAATCTGATTGTTCCCCCGAATCGCCCAATGCACTGGCTGAAAAGACTATTTGAGAGGCGATATCTGACTCAGTATCGCTGACCAGCGGGTTTTGAAGGTGTTTCAACCCAGGTTGTTACAGGCCTCGCACTCATCCTTGACGATGCCGACCTTAGCTAGGAGGGCATGGATCTGGCAGCCGACGCAGTAGCCCAGAATGGCTTCAAGCCACATAAAGCCCAGGCAGATCCAGACCATGTAGAGCGGCAGTGTGCGCGGTAGGTATTGCTCGGTGGTTGGCAGCAGTTGATGCTGGGTAATGAAATTTACTCCGGCCGCGAACTTCTCCGGGTGGAAGAAGATTAAGCAGACACTGATCATCGCAGCGCCAATGGTCCAGGCAAACCGCTTGGGTGCCAGAGGCTTCCAGTAAGGGGTGCGGTTTCTAGCCAGATAGGTGGCGATCCAGATCGTGGGAGACAAAAACGCAGTGCGTTTGAACATGCCCACGATCATTTCAAAAAGGGCATAGAACAAGACATAGGTCTGAGGCGTGTAGTCGTAGGTGCGGCGTATGGCCTCGACCATGTAAAGGATGTGGCCGTCAAAGTCCATGTCCATGGTGTCTTTGATCACGTTGCCCGTCACAATCCATTTGCTACCAAAGATGATGCTAAACAGCGTGAAAGCCATGTAAATCGGAATGGCCAGCATGATGCCGGCGCGGATGCGAACGGCGGTCTCGTTCATCCAGGGGGTCACATCGTCATGAGACCGAAACCACAGCAGCGGGAGCCGACTCGGCGAGTTAACGGGGCTGACGAGTGTGTTCATGCCATCTCCCTGGAGAGTTGTGCTTTGTGACAGATGAATTTCGATGATACTGCTACCCTCAAATGCACGAGAGCCCCGTCAGGGGCTCTCGCTAGTTTTTAAGACTTAGAACTTTTTGCTGTACTGAACACCAAGAGAGTACTGCTTCATTTGGATTTGATCTGATATTGCGGTGGTGCCTGTCATTGCCCCAAAGAACGAAGTATCGGTCACCGACACCGAGGGGGCATACATGAAGGCCCAGGTCCACTCGCTCTTGTCAGCCATGGTGTGTGTTGCACCAAATGTGTAGTGCTTGGTCATCACCCCTGGAGCGAGAATGTTGATGGTGACGTTCGCGCCAGAAATCGGGTTTTGGCCTTTGTTAAAGCCGGCGCGAAGGGTTGTGGTAGCGGAATGCTTCCACTCTGCGCCGATCTTGATGACGTTGATGTCTTTCCATCCGAATCCTGCACCGGTGGCGGTACCCATCTGGCTGGTAAAGAAGTTGCTCATTGGGTTGCCAATAGACGGAACCTTCGAATAACCGATTCGGCTGTAGTCGGCGGCAAGGGTCAGTTTGTCAGAGGCCTTGAATGCAGCGCCCAGGTTGCTGGACGAGGGGATGTCAAAATCACCCTCACCGGCAAAAAGACCGGCGTAACTCTTGAACTTCGACATGTTGATCTTGGGCGTAAAGCTGGCGCCTACGTTGACCTTGTCGTTGAGGGTTGCCGCAAATCCGAAGCGGATTCCAAGTCCTTGGCTCGAGTCATACCCAGTATTGGTGAGAGCATCGGGGTTGCTAGAGGCCCCGGGCATCCCTTGAAAGGCTTGAAGGCCAACTGCCTCAAACCGTTGGTATACGAACATGGGCGCTACACCAACCGAGACCCGGTCATTGGGCTTGTATGAGATGGTCGGTGAAATCGTCAACTGAGCCAGGTCGACACCCAGGTTAGAAGTGCCGCAGACGGCGTTTCCATAGTAGGCATTCCCGGACATGTCTTGGCATCCGTGTGTCATGCCCTTATATGTGGTGTTCATGCCACCGTTTGCATAGACAGCCAGACCCACGGCCATCTTGTCCGATACCTTGGTGTTGTAGGCAAATTCAGGGATTGGGAACACACGTTCGCTGCTTTTTACGCTACCCATGGACATGCCGCTCATGGTGCGAGACGTGCTTCGGTCTGGACTAAAAAAATCAACCCCCATGGCCAGGCTGTTACCCACATCGACGCCAAGGGCCGGGTTGTGAGCTACGGAGAATCCATCTTGGGCGAGTGCCACGCCTGCACCACCCATGCCCTTCATCTTCATGCCCAAGCCATGCGGAAAATAGCCATTGGTTGCAAAGGCTGAACTCGCCACCAGCGTGGCCGCTACAGCTACGCTGAGCTTGCTCAAATGATTCGTCTTTTTCATGTTGTTGTCTTCCCCTGAGTGATTTTGTTTTTAACGTCGGTCTGGATGCTGCAGTGGTGCTCGGTTTAGAACTGACCCTTTGAGGCCCGCTCCATCATTTCCCACATGGTCTGACGTACGCTCCAAGCGTTCTCTTTCAACGGAGAGGGCAGCTTGCGGCCCATCTTGACCATCATGTCCATGTTGAGTGTGTAGAGCCACAGGCCGTCTTCCTTCTCGACCAGGGTGATTCGGCAGGGCATGTAGGCGGCCATGTGAGGGCTAAAGTCAGCCATCTCACGGGCGATCATGGGGCTACAGTAGTTGTAGATGATCAGCAGCTTTTCCTTTTTGCCGGTGCGCTTGGCAATCTCCTCAGACAGGGGCAGCACACCCACCTCACGCATGTTTCTCTCTGTCGCCACGAGTGACAGAATTTCCTCCACATCCCGTCTCGTCAGTCCGGGTTTGACCTTCCGCTCCCAGGTTGTGGCTACAGCAATGTCGCCATTGCCTTCGATCCAACGATCCCAGAGTTTCATCGCCTCGGCGCCTGCACCGTCCTCGAGTTTTCCGAGTGTGCTGATGGTGCCGCAGCCGGTTAAGCCGGTGGCGACAGCAATCACTGCCAGTGTGCGGATGAGGTTTTGTTTCAGCTTGGTCATGCTTCTTCTCCCTTGGTTTTGTATTTGAATCAATACCCGTGGGGGTATTAGTATTTTGAGCAATTTGCCAGCAAATTTGATTTAAGACAAATTGCATTGCAGCAACTCCTGACAAAGGTCACGTCACTCGCAGCCTGGAGGCTCTTGTTGTGCCAGAGTACAAATGGCCTGATGATAGGAACAGGGAAAGGAGTGCCTGATGGTGATGAAAACGAGGCCGGAATTGGCGCGCTGCATCTCGGAGCGAGAGGCGGAAGAGCGCGCCCGTATGGTTAATCGACTGCGTCGGATCGAGGGTCAGATCCGTGGCTTGTCAGAGATGGTGGCCAGCGGACGTCCCTGCGAAGATGTCGCCCAACAGATGGCGGCGGTGAGACGGGCGCTGGAGCGCGCCTACATGCACATGATGACTTGCACGCTGATGGAGGTGGCCGACGGCTACACCCCCGAGGGTGAGATCAAGCAGGATGTCCAGCGGGTGCTGGACTTGCTTCAGAAATACGCCTAGGAGCGCCCCCTTTAGTTGACGCCCTCAATCAGTCGCATGTCTCGGTCTGCGCCGTCTCCCAAGGCGTTTAAGGCCTGTTGGTAGGCCGCACTGTCGTGCGTGGCAATCGCGGTGGCCATGTCGGGAAACTCAATCACCACGGTCCGTTGCATGAGGCCGTTTTCATAGACCTTTTCTGGCATACCACGCACGATAAATTTACCGCCGCCGGCCTCGATGGCAGGCAAGGCCAGCTTGGCGTATTGGGCCAGTTTGTTGGCATCAAAAATTTCGCGGTAGGTCGTAACCCAAAAGGCTTTGGCCATGGTCTTCTCCGTTGATAGGTTGGGTTTAGCGGGGATTGGTGAGAGTCCAGCCCTTTTTGATCATGCAGTCATTGCGGGCCTTGATGTAGTCAGCGCGAATCACATTGCCAAAGGTCATGGCCTGGTCTTCGCATTTGTTTAAGTCGTTTTGAAAGTCCATCTGAGAGGCGTCCAGCTTTTTGAAGACATAGTCTGGCGTGGCGCAGGCGGTCAGACCAAGAGAGAGTGCACCTGCCACTAACACTTTAGCGATAGAAGACATCTGGAAGCTCCTGATGATGGATGGTGTGGGGTGAAAACGCCTACGACTCTACGCTGAAATATCCCATCAGACCACTGTGTTGATGCTCCAGAACGTGGCAGTGGATCATCCATAAACCGGGAATATCTGCGCGCATGGCCACCGTCATTTTCTGTCCTGGCGAGAGCAGGATGGTGTCGCGATAGGGGCCAAGCGTCTGATCGGCCATGACCTGCTGAAAGACCACCCCGTGCAGATGCATGGGATGAAACCAGGCGGTCTGATTCTCTAGCTGCAGTTGAACCACTTCCCCAAGCCTGAGCTTGAAGTTGGGCTTCATGTGATGCAGGTCTTCTTTGCGGTGGTCGGTCATGGCGTGACCGTTGATTTGCCAAATGCCGTCAGCGCGCATGGCTCGGCTCATGGCCCCACCAGTGATCACCAGCGGCACGGAGCGGGCTGTCTGAAGGGCAGTAGAGGCGACGGGCGGAACTGGGTTGTTCGGCAATCGGGTGATCTTGGTCTTGTAGGCCTTGGACACGGACTGCTGTGTGCCGACGCCTCTGATCTCTGCCAGCTTGTAGGCGTTGCGAGGATAGGCGTGGTCCTCGATGCCAAATGAGCCGTTGGCGTCTAGGTCAATGAGCAGGTCAACGCGTTGACCTGGCGCCAGGTCAATCGCCTCGCTGACTGCTTGGGGGGCAATCGGATGGCCGTCAATGGCGATGAGATGGGCTGAGGCATTCTTGACGTCTTTGAGCCTTAGCTCAAAAAGCCTTGCGTTTGTCGCCGCGATGAGTCGCAATCGGATGCGGCTGGGACCTGGCAGCATAAAGCGGTCGGTGATGCTGCCGTTGATGAGCACCACGTTGCCAATGCGTCCGGCGTGGGCTTGATCGTGCCGGTTGGTAAAAGACTCGTTGAGCCGACCTTGGGTGTCGACCCGCAGGTCACTGAGCACCCAGGTCAGGTCATGGTCGACAGCCAGCGGAGCCTTCTCTTCGACGACCAGTGCACCGATGAGCCCTCGCCCGAGTTGCTCTGCACTGTTGAAGTGTGGGTGGTACCAAAAGGTACCAGCGTCCGGACAGTCGAACTCGTAGACGAATTCACCGCCTGGTGGAACCGGGTCTTGGGTGAGCCCCGGAACGCCGTCCATGTTGTTGGGCAGTCGAATGCCATGCCAGTGAATGCTGCTGGGTTGCGGCAGCTGGTTGACGAAGCGCACGCGCAGCCGATCCCCTTGTCTGACTCGAATCTCGGGCCCGGGGAATTGACCGTTGAAACACCAGAGTTGAGTGGGTTGGGTGCCGTCTGGGCCTACTTGAATGGCAGCCGGTCTGGCGGTCAGTGTCAGCGTTTGAACATCAGGGGTTTGGGTGATGGCCAGTAGCGTCGTGGGAGTAAGGCTGCTGAGGCTGGCAAGCGCAATACCCGCCCATTGGCCCATAAAGTCGCGTCTTGTTGTCATGGCAATCTGACCCCTCGCGGGGCCAAAGGTTTCAGGCGGGGCAGCCCTGAAGTTGGCGGCTGTAGCGTTTGAGCTCCTTGCAGACGGTGGTGCTGGTGCAGAGCTGCTTGGATTTGGGGCCGTTGTCGATGCTGAGTTTGAACTCGTATTTTTCAAAGAAGGCCTTGAACATTTCACCGCCCAAAGTGCCCACGGCTCGCAGATGGTCTGTCTTGGTGTCGTGTCGCAGGACAATGCAGGCCAGTGGTTGTGGTGCAGGACCACCAATGACCTGCGCACCCTGTGTTGGATCGTATCGAGAATCGTCACCACAGCAATGAATGACAGTCTGCGGCTCGCGCCCCACGCCCTTGCGAAGACCAATAAAACTGATGTTGGGGGTGGGGTACATCATCTTGTGGGCACAGATGGCCGAGAACGCCACGATGGTCTGCTCGCGTCCAACTCCGGAGAGCGACTCATAGGTCTGGCCTGACTCGGTCTTGAGTCGACTGGTTTTGACCGGCTTGCTCAAGCGGATGAGAAACGACGGTGTGCCCTGAAAGGGGTAGTTAAAGACATAGGGCTCGGCAACTACCAAATCAGAAGCCTTGATAGGGTCACCGAACTCATTGATCAGTAGGCTGGGGTCGTAGGGTTTAAAAGAGACCTTGCCCATGGCGCTGGGTGCGATGCCACCGGCTACCGCCGTGGCGGCCAGGCAGCCTACACTGTGCAGAAGGGAGCGTCTTTGATCGTCGGTCTGGGTCGACTCGGTGGGGTTAGGGCCGAGAACTGTCATAGCCGCAGTCTTGTTTCTCAGGCCCCGTTTGGTCAAGGTCTCTAGACGGCGGTTTCGGGTTATCCCTGTACGTGACTAGGTCGGAAGCTTGTGCCCTAGTTGCGAGGCTAAGCCGATGAGTCCCATGGACCGGCCCCCGCTGGCACAGAACACCAGCATGGGAGCGGGCATAGATTCCATGAGGTTGCCAAGCTGAATGGCCTGTGCTGGCGTCCCACCAAACGGGCTGATAGGCAGATAGGCGAATTGAATATTTAGGGCTGCCGCCGCTGCTCTCAGCTCTTCCGCCGTTGGTTGCTGATGTCCTCCCTCACCGTCGGGTCGGTTACAAATCACAGATTTGATCCCGGCTTGCTCGATCTCGGCGAGTTCATTGGGGGTGATTTGACCGGCTATCGCGAGCTTCTCGGTGAGCCACCGGTGCGGAAAATTCATTTGATGCATGTCTCGCAGCAGAAAAGTTTGTAGAGGGTTTGAAGAAGACTCTCGATCTGAGGGTCGGCTAGGCTGTAAAAAATTTGCTTGCCCTCGCGACGCGTGCTGACGGCTCCCTCGGTACGCAAGACACCCAGTTGCTGCGACAGGGTCGGTTGTCGGATGCCGGTGAGGGACTCGAGGGTGCTGACGTTTTTTTCGCCTTGACCAATTTGACAGAGCAGCATCAGTCGATCCTCGTTGGCGAGGAGCCGAAGGGCAGCGCAGGCGGTGCCTGCAGCCTGGCGAAGCTGGGGAATGTCGATGCTTAAAGTAGCCACCTGATTACTATACAACCGTATAGTTTATAAATCAATAAACTAAGGCTTGTAAGACTTCATGAGATTCGTAAGCAGCGGGAACATGGCGGCCATCAATTCGTTGCCCTGTTCTAAAACAAAGTAGCGGAAAGCCTCGGCGGGCAGGGACAGGTTCTTGCCCGTCAGGTTGACCACATGCCAGATTCGAGTCACCGGCGTCTGCTCGACATCCAAGACGGCCAGCTTGTCGTGTTCCATTTCCAGGCCGACGGTATGCAGGGAGGTAAACGAGATCCCCAGCCCGGCCATCACGGCTTGTTTGATCGTCTCGTTGCTCGACATCTCGATGGTCGACATGGGCCGAAAGCGATGCTCCTCAAAGAAGTTCTCCATCACGGCGCGCGTGCCGGAGCCGGCCTCACGAACCAGGACCTCCTCCTGGTCCAGGGTGCCGACCGGGATTCGTTTTTGCTTGGTCAGAGGATGGTTGGGCGCGGCGATAAACGCGTGAGGATGGTTGGCAAAGGGCTCTGCCCGAACGTCTAGATCACGCGGTGGCTTGCCCATGACGGCAATGTCGATTTCTCCTTCACGCAGCAGCTTGATGAGCTGGTCGCGGTTTCGAACCTGAATCACCACCTGAATGCCGGGATGGTCTTTTCGAAATTCAGCGAGTAACTGGGGCACGAAATATTTGGCCGTGCTCACCAGGCCGATGGTCAGGCTACCTGTCTCGATGCCCTTGAGCTTGGCCATCATGTCCTCGGCCTCGCGAAGGCTTTGCAACACCCTTCGGGCATAAACCAGGAAGTACTCGCCAGCACTCGTGAGCGCAATGCCACGACCCTTTTTGGCAAAGAGCGGAATGCCCAAGTCTTCCTCTAGGTCGCGCATCTGCATGGAGATGGCCGGAGCTGTCAGGTGCATCTCTTCGGCCGCCTTTGCAAAACTCGATAGGCGAGCTGCCGATACAAAAATCTTGAGCTGTCTGAGTGACAGGTTCTTCATGCGTTCTCCCTCCAACGTTCTGTTTTTTCGGCACTTTTGCTGTCGTAGAGAAGGTAAGTGCTACTTATTTTTTGAGTCAGCAAAAGTGACTTTACCTTAATTGTCAGGGTTTCTACAGTGGACTCGTCGTAACGCCTACACAGAGGAGACAAGACATGGCGAAAGAGGAACGCGTCACAGATATCAAAGAGCGCTACAAGGGTGGCGTTCTCAAGTACAAGCAGATGGGCTACTGGCGCCCAGACTACGAGCCCAAGGCCACGGACACCATCTGTCTGTTTCGAATCACCCCACAAGAGGGTGTCGATGCAGAGGAGGCTGCTGCTGCGGTAGCCGGTGAGTCGTCAACCGCCACCTGGACCGTGGTCTGGACCGACCTGCTCACAGCCCACGAGAGCTACCAGGCCAAGGCCTACCGCGTGGACAAGGTGCCGAACACGGGACCTGGTACCAACACCGAGCAGCAATACTTTGCCTATGTGGCCTACGACCTGATTCTGTTTGAAGACGGTTCGATCTCTAACATGACGGCCTCGCTGATCGGAAACGTGTTTTCGTTCAAGCCCCTCAAGGCCGCCCGTCTGGAAGACATCCAGATTCCTGTGGCTTATGTGAAGACCTTCCGTGGTCCTCCCACCGGCATTATTGTTGAGCGTGAGCGTCTGGATAAATATGGTCGTCCCCTGTTGGGCGCCACGATGAAGCCTAAGCTGGGGCTGTCTGGCCGCAACTACGGTCGTGTGGTCTACGAGGGTCTGACCGGTGGTCTGGACTTCACGAAGGACGACGAGAACATCAACAGCCAGGCCTTTATGCACTGGCGTGATCGCTTCCTGTACTGCATGGATGCGGTGAACAAGTCTCAAGCCAACACCGGTGAGGTCAAGGGTCATTACCTCAATGTGACGGCAGCCGACATGGAAGAGATGTACGCCCGGGCCGAGTTCGCCAAGAGCCTGGGTTCCAACATCGTGATGATCGACCTGGTCATTGGCTGGACCGCGATTCAGTCGATGAGCAAATGGTGCCGCGCCAACGACATGATTCTGCATATGCACCGCGCTGGTCACGGCACCTATACCCGTCAGCGTAACCATGGTGTCTCGTTCCGCGTTATTGCCAAGTGGCTGCGCCTGGCTGGTGTCGACCACCTGCACACTGGTACTGCTGTGGGCAAGCTCGAGGGCGACCCCATGACGGTTCAGGGCTATTACAACGTCTGCCGTGACACCTACACCAAGCAAGATCTCTCTCGTGGTCTGTTCTTCGACCAGGACTGGGCTGACCTGCGCAAGGTGTTACCGGTGGCGTCCGGTGGTATCCACGTAGGCCAGATGCACCAGTTGATCTCGCTGTTCGGCGACGATGTGGTGCTGCAGTTTGGTGGGGGCACGATTGGCCACCCAGAGGGCATTCAGGCTGGTGCAATTGCCAACCGCGTGGGCCTGGAGTGCATGATCAAGGCCCGTAACGAGGGCAAGGACATCATGGCCGAGGGACCAGCCATTCTGAAGGCTGCGGCCAAGACCTGTAAGCCGCTGGAGACAGCGCTCGAGACTTGGAAGGGCGTGGAGTTTAACTACACCTCGACCGACGCGCCTGACTTTGCCACCACGCCGACAGCGTCCTAATCAAGGAGATCACAAATGCGAATTACACAAGGCCAATTTTCATTTCTGCCCGACCTGACCGACGACGAGATTCGTCTGCAGGTGGACTACGCGATCAGCAAGGGCTGGGCCCTGGGTGTCGAGTGGACCGACGATCCCCACCCCCGCAACACCTACTGGAACATGTGGGGCATCCCCATGTTCGAGATCAAGGATGGCGCGGCTGTCCTCTACGAAGTCAACGCCTGTCGCAAGGCGCAGGGCAACAGCTACATTCGGGTCATTGCCTTTGACAACACCCGTGGCGTTGAGTCCATCACCATGGGTTTCATGGTGAACCGTCCCGCCAATGAGCCCGGCTTCGGTCTGGTTCGTCAGGAGGCAGACGGCCGTCAGATCCGCTACACGACTCACTCGTATGCGACTGACAAGCCCGCTGGTCAGCGTTATTAAGTAGAGGCAGCTCACCAGTTCACCAAAAGCCAGGAGAACCACCATGACCCCAGCAGATGACCAAAAGACCACGTCAGCATCAACCCCGGCGCCAAGCCAGGTCGATCTGAAGTCGATTCTGGAAGAAGCGCAGGTCATGGAGGTGCTCGATGAGCTGGACCGTGAGCTAATCGGCCTCAAGCCTGTTAAGCAACGCATTCGCGAGATCGCCGCCTTTCTGGTGGTCTCGCGGGCGCGGGCTCAGATGGGCCTGGAGGCCGCTACACCATCGCTTCACATGTGTTTTACCGGCAATCCCGGTACGGGCAAGACCACGGTGGCCATGAAGATGGCCACTATTCTGCATCGCCTGGGTTATGTGCGAAAAGGCCATGTCGTCAGCGTGACCCGAGATGACCTGGTGGGTCAGTACATCGGCCACACGGCACCCAAAACCAAAGAAATTCTGAAAAAAGCCATGGGTGGCGTCTTGTTCATTGACGAGGCCTATTACCTGTATCGCCCGGAAAACGAGCGTGACTATGGCCAAGAAGCCATCGAGATCATGCTGCAGGTCATGGAGAACAACCGAGACGACCTGGTGGTGATTCTGGCGGGCTACAAGGACCGCATGGACACCTTCTTTAAGTCGAACCCTGGCATGAGTTCTCGCATTGCCCACCACATCGATTTTCCAGACTATCAAGACGAAGAGCTGCTGGCTATTGCCAAGACCATGGTCGGTCAGATGCATTACGCACTCGATGACAAGGCCGAGGAGGCCATGTCCGAATACATCGGCTTGCGCAAACAGCAGCCACACTTTGCCAACGCCCGATCGGTTCGAAATGCATTGGACCGGGCGCGACTGCGTCAGGCCAATCGAGTCTTCAAGCTGGCCATGTCCTCGCAGAGCACAGTTGGGCCAGAAGATCTGTCGGTCATTTCTGAGGAAGACATTCGCGCATCGAGAGTCTTCTCGGGGGGCTTGGACGCCAATTAAGATGTTGAAAAAAGAGATCGGCTCCAAACAAGGGTCGACCAACTACAAAAGCAGTTAAAGGGAGGCTGTCATGCATTTAGGGCGTACAACGCTATCGAAGTTTTTGATTCAGCAGGTTCGTGAGCACCATGCGGAGGAGGGGGCCGGTCTGGCCGCTCTGCTGGTCGACATCGCTGCGGCCGTGAAGGCAATTTCAGCCATGACCGCCAAGGGTGCCCTGGCTGGCATTCTGGGCAGCTTAGAGTCGCAGAACGTCCAAGGCGAGACCCAGAAAAAGCTCGATGTTTTGTCTGATCAGGCTTTCATTAACACCTTTCAGCTGGGTGGGTTGGTGGCGGGTCTGGCCTCCGAAGAAAACGACGATCCCATCGCCGTAGAACCCAGGCCGGCTTGTGCCAATTTCCTGACCCTGTTTGACCCCCTGGACGGCTCGAGCAACATCGACGTCAATGTGTCGGTGGGTTCGATTTTTTCAGTGGTTCGGGCGCCCAAGGGCAAACCCAGCCTTCAGGACTATCTGGTCCCGGGTGACCAACAACTGGCGGCCGGTTATGCCATCTATGGGCCCTCGACCATGCTGGTGCTGACGGTGGGCCAGGGCACCCATGGCTTCACCCTGGACCGCGAGGTGGGTAACTTTATTCTGACTCACCCGAACATTCAGATTCCAGCATCGACCAGTGAGTTCGCCATCAACACCAGCAACGAGCGCTTCTGGGAGCCGCCGGTTCAGCGCTATGTGGAGGAGTGCAAGGCCGGCAAGACCGGCGTTCGGGGTCGCGACTTCAACATGCGTTGGATCGCGTCGATGGTGGCCGATGTCCACCGCATCCTGATGCGCGGTGGTGTGTTCATGTACCCCAAAGACACCAAAGATCCCAGCAAACCAGGTCGTCTGCGTTTGATGTACGAGGCCAATCCCATGTCCATGGTGATCGAGCAGGCTGGTGGGGCTGCGTCTACTGGACGCGGCCGCATTCTAGAGGTCAAGCCCGAGCAGATCCACCAACGCATTCCAGTGATCGTCGGGTCACGTGAAGAGGTCGAGCGAGTGGCCAAGTACCACGACGAATACGACAAGGGCGAGGACAAGGCCTACAGCTCGCCCCTGTTCAAAGAGCGGTCGCTGTTCCAAAACTAAGTGTCCAAACCATAAAGACAACAGATCAACGATAAAAGGCCGATAACAGGTCACTAGGGAGAGCGTCATGTCAGTGAAACATCCAGTCGTTGCCATCACAGGGTCGTCGGGAGCCGGCACCACCACGGTGATGAGCAGCTTTAAGCACATCTTTCGCCGAGAGGGCATCAATGCCCAGATCGTTGAAGGCGATTCCTTCCATCGGTACAACCGCATGGAGATGCGCGCGGCCATGAAGGAAGCCGAGGCTGCTGGCAATCGACACTTCAGTCATTTTGGTCCCGAGGCCAATCTGCTCGGCGAGCTCGAGAACCTGTTCAAGTCCTACAGCGAGAATGGATCAGGTCGGGTTCGTCGCTATCTGCACGACGCGGAAGAGGCAGCACCTTACAAACAGGATCCGGGTACTTTTATCGATTGGCAGCCCATTCCTGGCGACACTGACATGATGTTCTACGAGGGCCTGCATGGTGGTTACGCCGATGACCAGATCAATGTGGCCAAACACGTCGACCTGCTGGTGGGCGTGGTGCCGATTGTGAACCTGGAGTGGATTCAGAAGTTGCACCGTGACCAGAAGATGCGCGGCTACTCGGCCGAAGCCGTGGTGGACACCATTCTGCGTCGCATGCCGGACTACATCAACCACATCATGCCGCAGTTCTCTCGCACCCATGTGAACTTCCAGCGGGTGCCAACCGTTGACACTTCGAATCCCGTTATCGCCAAAGACATTCCCTCGGCAGACGAGTCGATGGTGGTGATTCGGTTCGCCAATCCCAAGGGCATTGATTTCCCTTATCTGCTCTCCATGCTGCACGGCGCGATGATGACCCGCCCCAACACCATTGTGATTCCGGGCGGGAAGATGGGCCTGGCCATGCAGTTGATCTTTACCCCCATGATTCTGCGGCTCATGGACATGAAACGCCGCGCTTAAATCCTTAAAGGAGATTGTTGACATGGCCCTGGTGATCTTTGACTTGGATGGCACGCTGATTGAAACAGCCGATGAAATCGCCATGGCGGTGAACAGAACCTTGAAGGACTTCAATGCCAGACCGGCGTCCGACGCCGATGTTCGGCGTTGGATTGGGCATGGCACCGGTTGGCTCATGAAGCAGGCCTGGGCGGATAGCGTCGGTGATCCCGAGCAGACGGACTGGCAGGGGGTCATGGACCGCTTCATCGGGCACTACTTCGACACCGCTGGCACCCAGTCTCATCTCTACCCCCGGGTGGAGGAGACCCTCAAGACGCTTGGCGAGCGGGGTATTCGTCGCGCGATCGTCACCAACAAAGAAAACCGGTTCACCGAGCGGGTCGTCGAGGCCCACGGCCTGCAGCACCTGATTGATCTGGTGATCTCGGGTGACACCCTGCCCACCAAGAAGCCTCATCCCGGTGGCATTCAGCACTGCATGACCCATTTCGGCGAATCCACTGGATCGACCCTCTTTGTGGGTGACAGCGAGATCGATGTTCAGACTGCGCGAGCGGCTGATGTCCCGGTGTGGGCGGTGCCTTATGGCTACAACCATGGTCGTCCGATTGCCATGGCCGAGCCCGATCGCATCGTCGATGACATCAGCCCGGTAGTGAGCTTTTTTACCGGGCTTCAGTAAACAAACATAACAAGACTTTTACACAGGGAGACCAACAAGATGGCTTTGATTTCACTTAGACAACTACTCGACCATGCAGCAGAACATGGCTATGGCCTGCCGGCTTTCAACGTGAACAACATGGAGCAGATCCACGCGATCATGCAGGCCGCAGCCGAGGTCGACAGCCCTGTGATTCTTCAGGCCTCAGCGGGTGCTCGTAAGTATGCAGGTGAGCCTTTTCTGCGCAAGCTGGTGGACGCCGCCATCGAGCAGTACCCGGACATTCCGGTCTGTATGCACCAAGACCATGGCTCATCGCCCGCCGTCTGCCAGGCTTCGATTCGCAGCGGATTTTCCAGCGTCATGATGGACGGATCGCTCAAAGAGGACATGAAGACGCCGTCTGACTACGCCTATAACGTCGAAGTGACACGTCGTGTGGTGGAGATGGCTCATGCCGTCGGCGTGTCTGTCGAGGGTGAGCTCGGCTGTTTGGGGTCTCTCGAAACCGGCATGGCCGGCGAAGAGGATGGGGTTGGTGCCGAGGGTGTCTTGGATCACTCCCAGTTGCTGACCGATCCCGCGGAGGCGGCCGAGTTCGTCAAAGACACCGGTGTGGATGCCCTGGCCATTGCCATTGGCACCAGCCACGGCGCCTATAAATTCACGCGCCCCCCCACGGGCGACACGCTGGCCATCGGTCGCATCAAAGAGATCCACGCCCGAATCCCCAATACCCATCTGGTCATGCATGGCTCCTCGAGCGTGCCACAGGAGTGGTTGGAGATCATCCGCGCCTACGGTGGTGACATCAAAGAGACCTACGGTGTGCCAGTGGAAGAGATCGTCGAGGGCATCAAGAATGGCGTTCGCAAGGTCAACATCGACACCGACATTCGGCTGGCGATGACCGGCGCCATGCGAAAGCTCATGGCAGAGAAGCCCAGCGAATTCGACCCACGCGCTTTCTTTAAAGTGGCGACTGCGGCGGCCAAGGGGATTTGTAAGGCCCGCTTCGAAGCCTTTGGCTGCGCAGGTCGTGCCTCCAAGATTCGCGTGATCCCCATGGACACCATGGCGACTAAATACGCCAAGGGTGAGCTTCGCGCTGTTGTGAAGTAAGTGGGTCAAGGCACGATGTCCATCACCTGGTCTCTAGACCTGAGCCGCTGTCGGGCGGTTCTCTTTGATGTCGACGGCACGCTGGCTGAGACCGAGCGTGATGGACACCTGCCCGCCTTTAACCAGGCCTTTGAGCAGACTGGCCTGGGCTGGCACTGGACGCCTCAGGACTATGCCTGGCTGCTCAAGACCACTGGCGGTTATGAGCGCATGCAGGTCTGGGCGCGTCATATCGGCGACGAGCAGGCGCTGTCCACCGACGGCCTGGATCGGCTGCGTCAGGCCCATCAGCTCAAGAACCGACTCTATGCCCAGATTGTGCAGACGGGGGAGTTGCCCCTTCGACAAGGACTTCTGGCCTGGATGGCTGATCTAGAAAAGGCCGGCTGTCCGTGGGGCGTGGTGACCACGACCAGCCGGGGCAATTGGGATGTGCTCTGGGTCAACAGCTTCAGGGATAGTGGGCTGCGTGATCCGGCGGTGATCGTCTGCGGTGAGGACGTGGCTCACAAAAAACCAGATCCGGAGGCCTATCAGCTCGCGGCGGATCGATTGGGGATTCAACCCTCAGACTGTCTGGCGGTCGAGGACTCTCCCAATGGCCTGAAGGCCGCTCAGGCCATCGGCATGCCCTGCCTGGTGGTGAAGTCTTTTTACTTTGAGCAGGCCGACTTTACTGGGGCTTGTCAGGTGTTGGACTCTCATAGCCAGGTGCGCGTTTGCGCGCCCGCCTGATGCCCCAGTAGAGCAGTCCCGCCACGACGGGCACGGCCAGTCCGGTGACCAGTTCGGCATCGACATGGAGCCCGGCTGACTTGAGTCCCTTGACCAGGTACCCAATCAAGCCGACCGCGTAATAGCTGAGCACCACCAGAGACAGTCCCTCAACGGTCTGCTGCAGCTTGAGTTGCAGCTTGGCCCGACGGTCCATGCTGGAGAGCAGGGCCTGGGTCTGACGCTCATTCACAAATTCAATCCGGGTTCGCAAGATTTGCGTGGTGCGCGAGATACGGTCCGACAGCTCCCGAAGCCGTCGCTGGGTCCAGCGACAGGTGCGCATGGCTGGCTCAAAACGCCGCTCCATGAACTCACCCAGGGTCTGCACACCCGGAAGGGCGGTTTCTTTCAGTTCGCTGAGCGCGCGCCGAACGAGGTCGCTGTAGGCCTCGCTTGCGGTAAATCGCAGCCCGTGTTCAGAGACCCAGCCTTCTACTCGTGCAGCCAATGCCGATACGCCATTGAGCAGCTGGCCATCGGTCTGGATGGTCTGATCGCTGTCGCCTGTTTGGGTGTCCGTGAGCCGGGTCGACAGCGTGGACAGGTCCGACTCCGCCTTGCTGAGCGGCTCGGAGAGAGACTTGGCTCTCGGCAAGGCCAGGAGGGCCATCATGCGGTAGGTGTCGATGTCGATGAGTCGCTGGACCACTCGGCCGGCCTGACGCGAACCCATGCCTTGGTGGTTCACCAGGAAATTGATGTAACCGCCGGCATCGATCTGGAAATCCGTCCAGACCTGGGCACGACGGGTGCCCAGAATCGTCCCACCGATGACGGTGTTGCCCTGAAAGCGCGGGGCCACGTCGGCGGCGTCTTCACTGAGCTGTTCCTGAGCAATCGTGATGTCGACCGCACTGATGCGTTCCCCGGACTCAGGTCCTAAGGTTTTGACGCCCAGTTCGGCCAGTCTGGTGTGAAATCGCTGCCGGATGTCGGTACGGGTCTCATGAAAGGGGCGTTCTGAGGGCTCGCCCTGAAGGTAGAGGGTGACCGCACAGAACTCGCCATGCATTTCCCATTTCAACAGCAGTCGAGAGGGGGCCGGGTTGAGCTCTAAAACACGGACACTGCGGCCATGCACCGGGTGTCCAGGCTGCTGCAGCACCCGCGACAGGGCATCGACCCACTCCCGCTGCATCTCCCGCTGTTCTGGTCTGGTGATGAGAAAAGCCTGGTGAACGACCCGTTCCTGGGGCCACAAGGCGATCGGGGGCCGGGCATGCACCTCCTGGTGCAGGCTTTCTCTTTGATTGAATTCGACGATGCTTTGCATGGTGCAGGGCTCTAGATCTTGCGCCAGTATGCCTGGGCTTGGAGGATTCGGTCCTCCAGGTAAGCCCCATAGAAATCACGAGAGGCATAGCCGATCAAGGGCTCGGTGATGGGTTGGCCCAGTTGGTCGATGAAGACCACGGTTGGGGCCAAGGCATAACGGTGGGCTTTGGCCCACTCTGCGGGGGACAGCGACCGAGCGGAGGGTGGTTTGATCAGGTTCAGGCCTTCCACCGGCTTTCGGTCGGCCAGGTCGAAGTCCAAGACCACCAACTGTGGGTGATCTTCGCTGATCATTCGGGGCCTCAGTTGCTCTTTGAGAACGAGTTCGCACCAAGGGCAGCGGGTCGACCCCACCATGACGGCAGGGATGAGCTCGCCACGGGCTTGCTTGGCTTGCTCTAAAACGACTTTGAACTGTTTTGCGTCTTGGAGGCGGTGGGTCTGGCGCATGGCTTTTGGGGTGTTTTGGAAGGTGTACTTTGGGGGGGCTGCAGGACCTTGTGCGCCGCGTCACATCTCGTAGTTGACTATATGCTTCTATAAGAATATTGTCGACACCCATGGCAAGCAAACTTGATCAATCAACATCACTTTCGGCCAACAGCCTGCGTCGTGAGAGCAAGGGTATTGTGGATGGGTTGACGCAGAATCAAGATGAACTAGGCTTCATTTTCGACCGAGCTGCCCAGTACTTTGCCCTGTTGTCCGAACCGGCTCGCCTGCGAATCATTCAGGCAGTCTGCACCGAAGAGCGGTCGGTCCAGGATGTGSTCGAACTGACCAGCCTTCCTCAGCCGAATGTCTCTCGCCACCTCAGCATGCTCTACCGGGCTGGTGTGCTCAGTCGGCGCAGAGAGGGCACCTTTGTGTTTTACAAGATTTCGGATCCGATGATCACAGAATTGTGCCGAACCGTTTGTGTAAAGTTGGCCGCGAATTAGCTTTCAATTTGTTTTTTAAGTAGTTGATTTTTATATAAAAATAAACCTAAGTATGGGGAGATTCCTGTGACAAAACCGCAGCAAAAGCTCGGGCGTCTGGTCAAGGCACCTGAGAACTTTTTGGTCAAGGAGGACGCCAAGTCTCCAGAGACCATGCGTCGTAAATTTCTGGCCGCATCGGCCGCCTCCGCGGGTCTTGGTCTGGCCGCTGCCGCCCAGGCTGCGTCCAATCCAGTGAGTGGTAAGGGCGACCCCAACATCCTGAACCTGCCGGAGCATTCCACATTGCTAGGTATGCCGGTGGCTGCCAATGGCTATGGTCTGCCATCGAAGTATGAAAAGGGTCTACAACGGCGCGAATCCCCAGGCCTGACCCGAGTGTCGGCAGCCTCTGTGGCCTTCACCCCCTTGCAAGGTACCTTTGGCATCATAACCCCAAGCGGCTTGCACTTTGAGCGCCATCACCAGGGCTGGTGGGACATCGACCCCTCCAAGCACCGCCTGATGATCAATGGCCTGGTCAAGAACCCCAAGGTCTACACCATGGACGACCTGATGCGTCTGCCATCGGTCTCCCGCATTCACTTCATTGAATGTGGTGCCAATACCGCCATGGAGTGGGGCAACGTGGCCGTGCCGACCGTCCAGTACACCCACGGCATGGTCTCTTGCTCTGAGTTCACCGGCGTGCCCCTGTCCGTCCTGCTCGAGGACTGTGGCTACGACAAGAAGAACGGTAAGTACATCTTGGGCGAGGGCGCAGACGGCTCCTCCATGACCCGTACCATTCCCATGGACCGTGCTTTGGACGACGTAATCGTCGCCTACGGCATGAACGGCGAGATGCTGCGGCCAGAAAACGGCTACCCCCTTCGCCTGGTCGTGCCTGGTATCCAGGGTGTGTCCTGGGTCAAGTGGCTGCGTCGCATCGAAGTGGGTGACATGAAGTGGGCCACCAAAGACGAGGCTGTCCACTACATCGATCTCATGCCCGATGGTACGCACCGTCAGTACACCGGTATTCAAGAAGCCAAGTCCGTTATTACATCGCCGTCGGGCGGCCAAATGCTGCTGGACAAGGGCTTTTACAACATCTCTGGTTTGGCTTGGTCGGGTCGCGGCAAGATCAAGCGTGTCGACGTATCGGTTGATGGCGGCAAAAACTGGCGGACCGCTCGCCTCGAGGGCCCCCAGCATGCCAAGGCCTTCTCGCGCTTCAACATCGACTGGGTCTGGAAGGGCGAACCCGCCATCCTGCAGTCCCGTGCGATTGATGACACCGGCTATGTTCAGCCCACTGTCCATCAACTGCGCGAGGTCCGCGGCACGCGGTCGATTTATCACAACAATATGATTCAGTCCTGGAAAGTGGCTGAGAGCGGGGAGGTCAGCAATGTCCAAGTTAGCTAAGTTCAGCCTGGCTGCGGCCGGCTTCGTGATGGCGGCCTCTGTCTATGCCGCCCCTTTCAACGGCATCGGTCGGGCCGCTACGCCCGACGAGATCAAGGCTTGGGACATCGACGTTCGTCCCGACTTTAAGGGTCTGCCCGCTGGTTCGGGGTCGGTCGCCAAGGGTCAGGATGTCTGGGAGGCCAAGTGCGCCAGCTGCCACGGTGTATTCGGTGAGAGCACCGAAGTCTTCACGCCCATCGCAGGTGGCACCACGGCTGCTGACATCAAGTCAGGCAAGGTGGCCAATCTGGCTCGTCTGGATTTCCCCCAGCGAACTACCTTGATGAAAGTTGCCACGGTCTCTACGCTCTGGGACTACATTAACCGTGCTATGCCATGGACCAACCCCAAGACCCTGACGACCGAAGAAGTCTACTCGGTGGTGGCTTACATTTTGAACCTGGGCGAGATCGTACCGGCGGATTTTGTATTGTCGGATAAGAATATTGCCGAGGTCCAAAAGCGCATGCCGAATCGCAACGGCATGCAGACCAACCATGGCCTTTGGGATCTGAAGGGCAAGCCAGACGTCAAGAATGTAGCTTGCATGAAGGACTGTAAGAAAGAGGTGAGTATCACCTCGTTCCTGCCTGGTTCTGCAGTGGACAGCCACGGCAACTTGGTCGAGCAGAACCGTCCAATCGGCCCTGCTCGGGGGCTTGACACTACCAAAATCAAGAAGTAAACAGACCATTAACGTTTTTAAGAGGAGCAACACATGAGCATGAATCGTCGTGAAGTACTGAAGGTTGGTGGCGGCGCAGCCGTTTACTCAGCACTGGCCTCCATGGGCTTTTTCGCCGCCAACCCGGCGATGGCCGCCTGGAACAAGGATGCCTTTGCCACCAAGACCATCGCCGAAACACTGAAGGTCTTGGGTGTATCCGGAACAGCCAACAGCGCTGACATCTCCATTACGGCCCCTGACATCGCTGAAAACGGTGCGGTCGTCCCTGTCGGTGTGGCCAGCAAAATTGCGAACACGGACATGATCGCTGTCATGATCGAGAAGAACCCTGCCATGATGGCCGGCATGTACAACTTTATGGCTGGCGCAGAGGCAGACATTTCGATGCGCTGCAAGATGGGTCAGAGCACGGACGTCTATGCCTTGGTGAAGGCGGGTGGCAAGTACTACATGACCAAGAAAGAGATCAAAGTCACCTTGGGTGGTTGCGGCGGTTAATTCTGCTCGCCTAAATCTACTCATCTAACGAATTCAAGGAGAATTAAATGGCAAGTCCCATGCGTATCCGTGCCCGTGCTCAGGGTGATGTGGCTGACGTTCGCGTCTTGATGGCTCACGAAATGGAAAGCGGCGCCCGTAAGGGTAGCGATGGAAAACTGGTACCCGCTTGGTTTATTCAAGAGGTAGTTGCCTCCCACAATGGCAAACAGGTTATGGTGGCCCAGTGGGGCCCAGCCGTGTCCAAGAACCCTTACCTGCAGTTCAAGGTCAAGGGTGCAAAGGCTGGCGACAAGATCGCTATCACCTGGAAAGACAACAAAGGCGAGAGCCGCACCGACGAGGCAGCAGTCGCCTAAGTCTGAGTAAAACTACGGAGTCCCATGGACTCCGTAGTTTTTTATACTTGTATTTGTTTCAAACCATACTGCTTTGCAATCGAGGAGATACAACAATGAGCCTAAAAAAAGCCGCCACCCTCGCATTCGCTATCGGGGCCCTCTTGAATGCCCCAGCGTTTGCTCAGAAGTCTGACACTGAGAAGGGGATTGACCGATATCGCGAACTGATTGCAGATGGTAACCCTGCTGAGTTGTTCGACATGGAGGGTGAAGAACTCTGGAAGAAAAAGGCCGGGCCCAAGAATGCTTCGCTCGAAAAATGTGACCTGGGTCTTGGACCCGGTGTCGTAAAAGGTGCTCACGTTCAGTTGCCCCGCTACTTCGCTGATGCTGGCAAGGTCCAGGACCTGGAGCTTCGCATTGCGCATTGCATGCGCACCTTGCAGGGCATCGATGTCAAGGACAACGCCTACAACAAAGCCGACCACAAAAAGATCATTGCGCTGGCCACCTACATCGCGACCGCCTCCAAGGGCATGGCTGTAGCGGTTCCCCAGGGACACCCGGAAGAGAAGCGCATGTACGAAGTTGGCAAACGGGCTTTCTTCTATCGTGCGGGTCCGTATGACTTTTCTTGCGCGACCTGCCACGCCACCGACAACGTTCGGATTCGTCTGCAGGGGCTGCCCAACATCACCCAGGCCAAGCCTGCTGGTGAGGCGTTTACCTCTTGGCCCGCTTACCGCGTTGGCAACGGCCAACTCTGGCCCATGCAGAAGCGTCTGAATGACTGCTACCGCCAGCAGCGTTTCCCTGAGCCTGTTTATGGCTCCGAGGTCACTGTGGCCCTGTCCGTTTACATGGGTGTGAATGGCAACGGCGTGAATTCGCTGGCCGTTCCCATCAAGCGCTAAGTGATCAGAAAGGTATAAAACAATGAAAAAAATCACCATCGCATTCGTTTCTGCATCCGTCCTGGCCTTGGCTGGTTGCGCTCAGACCTACTCTGCTGCTGACTATGACAAGATGGCCAACGATGTGATCAAGGCCGGTTTCGCAGCTAAAGGAATCGCCAAGATCGACCGCCTGAATCAGGACGAGACCAACAAGGCTTGCTCGGCTGCTGAAATGGCCGGTAAAGATCTGGATCCGGCTGTTCGGAAGTCTCTCGAGGCGGCAAACCTGAAGACCGTTAAATATCCTGCCGACGGGAAGTTCCTGGGGGACTGGAAAAAGGGTGAAAAAATTGCCCAGGACGGTCGTGGTAGCACCTGGAGCGACAAGGCCGACCGGCCCAACGGTGGCAACTGCTACAACTGCCACCAGATCAGCAAGCAGGAAATCTCCTACGGCACTTTGGGCCCCAGCCTTTATAACTACGGCGCTCTGCGTGGTTACGGCGACGACATCGTCAAGTACACCTGGGCCAAGATCTATAACGCCAAGGCCTTTAATGCCTGCACCAACATGCCTCGCTTTGGTCATGGCGGTCTGCTGACCGAGGCTCAGATGAAGGACATCATGGCGTTACTGTTGGACCCCAACTCACCGGTCAATCAGAAGTAAGCTTCAAAACCGATGTTGGTACCAAAGGCCCCTTTAACACGAAGGGGCCTTTTTACTCAGACACATATTCATAAATAGGCATATAAACATGGAACTGAATCGTCGCGAGTTTATGGGTGTCATGGCCGCAGGTGCGGCCGCTGGCATGTTTAGCAGCTGGGGGGAGGCCGCAGCCGCTGCATCAAAGGCAGACAAGCTTTATGAACTGCCCAAGTTCGGCAACGTTAGTTTTCTGCATTTCACCGACTGTCATGCACAGCTCCTGCCGGTCTACTTCCGCGAGCCGAACGTCAACCTGGGCGTTGGCAGCATGCAGGGGCAGGTGCCCCACCTGGTCGGCGAGTCACTGCTCAAGAAGTACGGCATTCCCGCGGGATCGCCATTAGCGCATGCCTACACCTATTTGGACTTCGAGAAGTCGGCCAAGGCCTATGGCAAGGTTGGTGGCTTTGCCCACATGGCCACTCTGGTCAAGATGATGCGGGCCAGCCGGCCCCATGCCTTCCTAGTCGACGGTGGTGACACCTGGCAGGGCTCGGCCACTGCGCTTTGGACCAATGGCCAGGATATGGTCGACGCCACCAAGCTGCTGGGTGTGGACATGATGTGTCCCCACTGGGAGTTCACCTATGGCGCAGACCGTGTCATGGAGATCGTTAAGAAAGACCTGGCTGGCAAGATCGAATTTTTGGCACAGAACGTCAAGACCAACGACTTCGGCGACCCCGTCTTCAAGCCCTATGTCATTCGGCAGCAGAACGGCATTCCGGTCGCAGTGATCGGCCAGGCCTTTCCGTATACCCCTGTTGCCAACCCTCGTCACTTCGTACCCGACTGGACTTTCGGCATTCAGGACGACAACATGCAGAAGATGGTCGACGAGTGCCGGGCCAAAGGGGCTAAGGTTGTCGTGGTGATCTCTCACAACGGCATGGACGTGGACCTGAAGATGGCTTCGCGTGTTCGCGGCATTGATGCGATCTTGGGCGGTCACACCCACGATGGCGTGATCCAGCCCATCAAGGTCAAGAACGCTGGCGGCGTCACCCTGGTCACCAACGCAGGCTCCAACACCAAGTTCTTGGGCGTCCTGGACTTCGACGTGAAGAATGGCAAGGTCGCTGACTTCCGCTACAAGCTGCTGCCTGTATTTGCCGACATGCTGCCAGCCGACAAAGACATGCAGGCCTTTATTGATCGGGTGCGCAGCCCCTACAAAGCCAAGCTCGAAGAGACCCTGGCTGTGACAGAGGGGTTGCTCTACCGTCGCGGTAACTTCAACGGCAGCTTCGACCAGCTGATCGTCGATGCACTCATGGAGGTCAAGGGTGCTGACCTGGCCTTCTCGCCGGGCTTCCGCTGGGGCACGTCGCTACTACCGGGCCAGGCTATCACGCGCGAGCACGTCATGGACCAGACGGCTACCACCTACTCATACTCCACCCTGACCGAGATGACGGGCGAGATGATCAAGACTGTTCTCGAGGACGTCTGTGACAACCTGTTTAACCCCGATCCTTACTACCAGCAGGGCGGTGACATGGTCCGGGTGGGTGGCCTGCAGTATGCCTGCGCACCTCTGGAGAAGATGGGCAAGCGGATTCAGGACATGCGCCTCAACGGCAAGCCCATCGAGGCCAGCAAGAAGTACAAGGTCGCAGGATGGGCGCCTGTCGCAGAGGGCGCCACCGGGGTGCCCGTCTGGGATGTGGTGGAGACCTGGCTCAAAGACAAGAAAAAGATTGCACCTCGCAAGATCAATACTCCCAAGCTCATTGGCATGAAGGGTAATCCAGGAATCGCATAATCCCCTCTTGGATGTCATTAGGCTTTAAAGTCAAAGGGTTGCCGGCACGGTTCGACAACCCTTTTTTATGGAGAGCAAAACCATGGAGCTTCGTCGATCGATCGTTGCCGCATTGCTGGGTTGCGGCTTTGGCCTGTTGTCTAGCGTCGCCAGTGCCCAGCCCTTTCCTAAGGGCGTGGTGGCGAAGGGGCAGGCCCTGCACGCCGCCAAGTGCGTGTCGTGCCATAACTCGATGATGCCCGATGGCAAAGGCGAGGAACTCTATTCTGAGTTCGCTCGCAAAATGACCACGGTCGCCCAGCTCAAGGGCATGGTGGAGTTCTGTGCCAATCGCACCCGCTCGGGTTGGTTCGAAGAAGAGATCAACCACGTCTCTCGCTACCTGAACGACACGTATTACCAGTTCAAGTAAACCTAGGGGCGCTTGAGCAGGAAACTGCCTGTGAACCGCCCCGCAAAGATCAGGTCTAGGCTGGCGCCTCGCCCAGAGGTGTCTAGTTTGACACCCGGCTGGACGGTCGGCTGAACATCGCTCAGGCTCAGAAGACCGTCGGTCCAGTGCACGTTGAGCTTGGCCTGCATGGGCAGGTAGCCGTCCAGGTAGCGACGCATGAGTGGGCCGGCGTGCAGTTGATAGGTCTGCCCTGAGTCATCGAGTCGATCCAGCGCCTTGCTGGTCAGGTTGATGCAGATGTTGGCGCCCCGCGTCACGTTGGTCAGCGTGACGTGATGCCCCTTGGCTTCAACAGCCTCGATGCCACTGTGCGAGATCACCTGCAGCCCGATGAGCCGCTTTGGATTGAAGGCAATCACCACCTTGCGGATGGGGTCGAGCTGTCGATGGCAGGTCGAAACACCAACAACGCCGGTCGACAGGCTCTCGGCACTGATGTCGACGTGGGACTCGTAGGCATAGGTGTTGGGCTCGGGGTGCTTGGCCAGGAACCGCAGCTCACCCTCTTTGGCAATGTCGTCAAAGTCCAGGGCCAGTGCCGCTGAGGGTGACAGCCAAGAGCCCGCTGCCAGTGCGAGACCGCAGCCGCGCCTGAAGAGCTGTGAGCAGCCGACCATTGTGGACGTCAACGTCATTGATTTAGCCACGCAGGTCTCCTGTCTTTTTTAATTGTTGATCGATGGCCGGCCAGAGTGTGTCCAGAATCTTGGGCTGGGCCTTGGCATTTGGATGGATACGGTCAGCCTGGAAATAGGATTCGTCCGTGGCAAAGCCCTGCAGCATGAAGGGTACATAGCCGATGGGATAGGCGGAGGCGAGCGTTTTGAACATGGCTTGCAGCCTCTGGTTGTGAACCGGACCGTAGTTGGGTGGCAACTGTATGCCCACCAGCAAGACAGCGGACTGTTTGGCCAGTGACCGCTCAATCATGAAGGCCAGGTTCTGACGAGTCTGCTCTAGAGACAGACCACGCAGGGCGTCATTCGCACCGAGAGCCAGAATGGTGAGGTTGGGCTTGGTCTGCTCAAGGACACGCGCAAAGCGTTGACGTCCTCCAAACGTGGTTTCACCCGAGAGGCTACGGTTGTTGACTTGATGGGGGAACCCACCGGCCTTTAGACGGTCCTGTAGCAAGGTGGCCCACCCCTGAGTGCGGGCCAGTCCGTAGGCCGCCGAGAGGCTGTCACCATAAACCAGTATGCTGGGGGCCACAGGAACAGAGCCCTGCGCCAAGACCGATAAGGGCTTGGTGGCGAGAAGTCCCAGACTGAGAGTGAGAAGGAAGAAGCGTTTTGTCAGCATATGCATTAGAGACCAAAAACCTTGGTAAGACGGTTTTCGATGGGGAAGATTCCATCGACATTCTCGCTCAGGTCAGCCTGGCCGTGCCGGCTGGCCAGTCCATGGCCATCTGCGGCCCATCGGGCTGTGGCAAGTCAACGCTGCTGGGCTTGCTGGGGGGGCTCGATGTCCCCACCACCGGCGAGGTCCTGTGGTTTGGCGAGTCGATCAGCCACCTGGATGAGGAGGCCAGAGCGGCCAAGCGCAATGGCCAGCTGGGTTTTGTCTTTCAGTCTTTTCAGCTGCTGCCTCAGCTCAGTGCCCTGGAGAACGTCATGCTGCCCTTGGCGCTGGCCGGTCGTGCGCATGAACAGAGCAGGGCCGAAACCCTGCTGGAGATGGTAGGTCTGGCCAAACGCAGCCGTCACTTTCCTGCGACGCTCAGCGGTGGCGAGCAGCAGCGGGTAGCCCTGGCGCGGGCTTTTGCCCTGTCTCCACGCCTGCTGCTGGCCGATGAGCCCACGGGCAGTCTGGATGCGGCCAGCGGCGAGCGGGTGATGGCCCTGTTTTTCGAGCTCCAGCGGGAGCATCAGACCACCGTGGTGGTGGTGACCCATGACCAGAGCCTGGCTGGCCGTTGCGATCAGCTGGTCCAAATGAGGGCCGGCCGAATCGTATAATTGCGGACTATGTCTAATGTCCGCTGCCTTCCGGGGGCGCAAGCGCTTTCTGCCTTCCGTCAGGCCCGGCTTCTTCAGAGTCTTCAGTCCCTTGCCCCCAAGATTGATCTGCTGGGTGCTCGTTGGGCGTATCTCACCGAATTTCAACAACCCGATGCACTAGAGGCCACCGGGCAGACCCGTCAACTTCTGACGGATCTCTTGGACCTGGAGGGCATTGACTTTCCATCGGCAGGCAAGGCGCTACGGGTCTGGGTCTTTCCTCGTCGGGGAACCCGGTCGCCCTGGTCTTCTAAGGCCTCTGACATTCTGCGGTCTTGTGGACTGACCAGCGTGACCCGTGTGGAGCGGGGCATCTGTTTTGATCTCAAATGGGCTGGCCAGCTGTCCGCTGAGATCATGAATTGCCTGGCTGATCGCATGATTGAGCAGGTCTTTGTGGGCGAAGTCCCCCTGGACCTTTTCGAGGCCCCCCAGGCTCAGCCACTTGGGGTGATCGCATTGGGATCCAGCCAGGCGACTGCCCAGGCGGCGTTGTCGCAGGCCAACCAGTCTCTGGGCTTGGCGCTGTCCGAAGACGAGATCGACTACCTGGTGCAGGCCTACCAGGGCCTGGGCCGAGACCCCAGTGATGTCGAACTCATGATGTTCGCCCAGGCGAATTCGGAGCATTGCCGGCACAAGATTTTCAATGCGGACTTCACGATCGACGGTCAGGCCATGCCGAGGTCGCTCTTTGGCATGATCCGTCACACCCACCAGCAGACGCCCGATAACACGCTGAGTGCTTACGCTGACAATGCAGCGGTGCTGGCTGGCGCGCCGGCCGTTCGGTGGGCACCGCCCGCAGGTCAGCCTGGTCCTTATCAAGCAACGCCTGAACCCCTGCACACTGTGCTCAAGGCCGAGACCCACAATCACCCAACGGCCATTTCGCCTTTTCCCGGGGCTGCAACCGGTGCGGGTGGCGAAATTCGGGATGAGGGTGCCACTGGCCGCGGGGCTGAGCCCAGAGCCGGTCTCACTGGCTTCGCTGTCTCAGGTCTGCACTTCGATGGTCGGGCCCATGCGCCGGATCGGATTGCTTCTCCGTTGGCGATCATGACCGAGGGCCCTCTGGGCGGCGCAGCGTTTAACAATGAATTTGGTCGACCCAATCTACTGGGCTACTTCAGAAGCTTCGAGCTCACCCATGCCGGTCAGCGCTGGGGTTATCACAAGCCCATCATGCTGGCTGGTGGTGTCGGTGTGATCCGAGAGATTCTGGTCGACAAACACGGCATTCCGTCGGGATCTTTGTTGATCCAGCTGGGTGGTCCTGGCATGCGAATCGGCATGGGCGGCGGCGCAGCCTCGTCGATGCAGACCGGTACCAACCAGGCCGACCTCGATTTCGATTCGGTCCAGCGTGGCAACCCCGAGATGCAGCGCCGCGTCCAAGAGGTCATCGATGCCTGTGTGGCCCTGGGGGATGTGAATCCCATCCTGTCCATCCATGATGTGGGTGCCGGTGGCCTGTCCAATGCCTTTCCAGAATTGGTACATGGTGCGGATCGTGGCGGCCGATTTGAGCTTCGTCGCGTGCCCTTGGATGAGAAAGGCCTGTCCCCGGCCGAGATCTGGTGTAACGAATCGCAGGAGCGCTATGTGCTGGCGATTGCCCCCGAGCACGAAGATTTGTTTGCCAAGATCTGCTCGCGTGAGCGTTGTCCCATGACGGTGGTTGGCGTGGCCACCGATGAGCATCAGCTGCAGCTGGTCGATACCCAGACACCGAATGCTCAGCAGCCTGTGGACATGCCCATGCAGGTGCTATTGGGCAAGCCACCCAAGGTGCACCGTGATGTTCAGGCGGTCAGTCTGCCCGGCGCCGAACTCGATCTGACTCAGATCGACCTGGGCCAGGCCATTGAGGCCGTTTTGACCCAGCCCACCGTTGGCTCGAAACAGTTTCTGATCACCATTGGAGATCGAACCGTTGGTGGGCTCACAGCCCGAGACCCCATGGTGGGTCCATGGCAGACCCCCGTGGCCGATGTGGCTGCCACGCTTTGGGATTGTCAAGGCTTTGGGGGCCAGGCCATTGCCACGGCCGAGCGCCCACCCTTGGCAATTGTGAACCCGGCTGCCTCGGCCCGCATGGCCTTGGGTGAGGTCCTGACCAACCTCTTGGCCGCACCGGTTGCCGACTTCAAACAGACCAAGCTATGCGCCAACTGGATGGCCGCCTGCGGTGAGCCTGGTCAGGATGCGGCGCTCTACCAGGCCGTTGAGGCGCTCGCCATGGAAGCCTGCCCTTCATTGGGCCTGTCGATTCCGGTGGGTAAGGATTCCTTGAGCATGCGCACACAGTGGCAGGATGCCAATGGGGCGCGTCAGTCGGTGATCTCGCCCGTATCGCTGAACCTCACCGCGGTCGCCCCTGTTTCGGATGTCCGTCAGATCTGGACACCCATGCTTCAGACGCAGACCGACAGCGTTCTGATTTTGATCGACTTGGGGCAGGGTCGTGCCCGATTGGGTGGGTCCATCCTGGCTCAGACACAAGGCGTCTTCGGCGAGGACACACCGGACCTAGAAGACCTTCAGCAGCTCGAACGGCTTCGCCGGGTGTTGTTGCAGGCTCGCGAACAATCGTTGGTGCAGGCCTATCACGATCGATCGGATGGTGGCCTGATCGCCTGCCTGGCCGAGATGGCGTTCGCGTCGCGTTGTGGCCTGACCATCAATGTCGACCTGCTGACCATCGACCCGGTTGCCGCGGACTGGGGCGACTTCAAGATTCGACCTGAGCAGGTGGCGGTTCAGCGGGCCGAGTGGACCCTCAGAGCCCTGTTCAATGAAGAGCTGGGCGTGGTCGTTCAGGTGGACAAGGCCAAGCGGTCTGCCTTCATGGATATTCTTCGGGCCCATGACCTGTCGAAATATGCCTTCGAAGTGGCCAGTCCGAACCCTCGCGACAGCATCGAGATCTATCGTGACGCCAAGTGCGTCTTCAGTGCGCCGCGCAAGAAGCTGCAGGCAGCCTGGTCATCGGCCTCAAGCCTGATCGCCGGTCAGCGGGACAACCCTCAGGCGGTGGCGCAGGAATACGAAGACCAGCTACTGTCAGCCGATCCCATGCCGGTGGTTCTGCCCGACACCTTGGTCAAGGCCCTTCAGGCGCCCATGGTCAACCGTGGCGCTGCACCCAAAGTCGCGGTGCTGCGTGAGCAGGGTGTCAATGGACAGGTGGAGATGGCGGCTGCCTTTCATGCAGCCGGCTTCGAGGCCTGGGATGTCCACATGTCGGACCTAGCCGAAGGCCGTGTGGCCTTGAAGGATTTTCAGGGATTTGTGGCCTGCGGCGGTTTTTCGTTTGGCGATGTGCTAGGTGCTGGCCAAGGCTGGTCTCGGTCCATTCTCTACAACGACCAGCTGCGTTCCCAGTTCGTAGACTTCTTGGCCAGCCAAGATCGATTTGCCTTGGGGGTTTGCAATGGCTGCCAGATGGTCAGTGGATTGGCACCGATCATTCGCGGGGCTGAGCATTGGCCGAGATTTAGACGAAACCTGTCTGAGCAGTTCGAGGCCCGACTGTCATTTGTGGAGGTAACCGATTCGCCCTCAGCCTTCTTCCAAGACATGGCTGGTGCTCGCTTGCCGATTGTGGTGTCTCATGGCGAGGGAAGGGCAGACTGGTCTCACCACGCAGATGCGCGTCGGGCCCAGGCGGCCAGTCTGGTGGCCATGCGCTACGTAAATAGCCAGGGTCAGCCCGCCGACCGCTACCCAGCCAACCCCAATGGGTCTCCCGATGGCATCACCGCAGTGACCACCACCAGTGGTCATGTCACTATTCTGATGCCTCACCCTGAACGGGTCTTCCGAAACGTTCAGTTCTCTTATCTGCCACCTGCACTCCGTGCACTGGGCGACACCTCGCCTTGGCTGCAGATGTTCCGCAACGCTTATCGCTGGGTTCAATAACTATGCTGTCGACCGCAAACATCACCATGCAGTTTGGTGCCAAGCCTCTTTTTGAAAACGTCTCGGTCAAGTTTGGCGGTGGCAATCGGTATGGCCTGATCGGCGCCAACGGCTGTGGCAAGTCCACCTTCATGAAGATCCTGGGCGGTGACCTGGAGCCCTCTGGTGGCGTGGTCATGACCGATCCCGGTGTTCGTTTGGGCAAACTGCGTCAGGACCAATTTGCCTACGAAGACGTCCGGGTGTTGGATGTGGTCATGATGGGCCACGAAGAAATGTGGTCGGCCATGACCGAGCGCGATGCCATTTACGCCAACCCCGAGGCCTCGGAAGAGGACTACATGAAGGCGGCGGATCTAGAGGCCAAGTTTGCCGAGTTCGACGGCTATACCGCTGAGGCTCGAGCCGGTGAGTTGCTGTTGGGCGCGGGCATTGGGACCGAGCTTCACAACGGGCCCATGCGTGAGATTGCACCGGGCTGGAAACTGCGGGTCTTGCTGGCCCAGGCGCTCTTCAGCAACCCCGACGTGCTGCTGTTGGACGAGCCCACCAACAACCTGGACATTGACACCATTCGTTGGCTGGAGGATGTGCTCAACGATCGTGACAGCACCATGATCATCATCTCCCACGACCGACACTTCCTGAACTCGGTCTGTACCCACATGGCCGACGTCGACTACGGCGAGATACGCATCTACCCGGGCAATTACGACGACTACATGCTGGCTGCCACCGAATCCCGGGCCCGCTTGATGGCGGCCAACGCCAAGAGCAAGGAACGGGTATCGGAGCTGCAGGAGTTTGTGCGGCGGTTTGCGGCCAACAAGAGTAAAGCCAAGCAGGCGACTTCGCGTCGCAAGCTGATTGAAAAGATTCAGTCAGACGCGGTTGAGGTGCGTCCTTCGTCTCGTCAGAACCCATATATTCGCTTTGAGCAGGCCAAGCAGCTCTACCGCCAGGCGGTGCATCTGCAGAGTGTGGTGAAAGCCTTTGATGGCCAGTCGGTGCTCAACAAGGTGTCGCTGATGGTCGAGGCCGGCGAGAAGATTGCGATTGTGGGCCCCAACGGAGCTGGTAAGTCCACGCTGGTCAAGACCATGATCGGTGCAGGCTTGGGTGGCTATGAGCCAGACGATGGCCTGGCCAAGTGGTCCGAGAATGCCCAGATTGGCTACATGTCGCAGGATGTCTATCCCGAGTTTGACCTGGACTTGAACCTGACCACCTGGCTGCAGCGCTTTGCCCAAGAGGGTGATGACGACCAGGCCCTGCGCTCTATTCTGGGCCGTCTGCTGTTCTCTGGGGACGATGTTCACAAGCAGGTCAAGGTCTTGTCGGGTGGCGAAAAGCACCGCATGAGTTTTGGCCGTCTGATGCTGGAGCGGGCCAACGTGCTCATCCTGGACGAGCCCACCAATCACCTGGACATGGAATCCATCGAGTCGCTTCAGATGGCACTCGAAAAGTTTGAAGGCACCCTATTTGTGGTCTCGCATGACCGTGAGTTTGTGAATGCCGTGGCCACGCGGATCTGGGCCATGCATGCTGACGGTAAGGTGGTGGACTTCCAGGGCAGCTACGACGAGTTTCTGGCCAGTCAGGGCGTGGAGGTCTAAATATGATGTCCGATCAAGTGACCGGATTGATTTTGGCTGGTGGCCGGGGAAGCCGCATGGGCGGCGTGGACAAGGGGTTGGAGCGGTTCCAAGGCGAGCCGATGGCCGTGCGAGCGATGGTTCGTCTCATGCCGCAGGTCGGCGATGTGGTCATCAACGCCAATCGCAACATTGGCGTCTACGACAGCTTCGGTGTGACGGTGCTAATGGATGCCATCGAGGGCTATCAGGGACCGTTGGCTGGCATGCTGGCCGGACTGTCCTACGCGGAGACCCCCTATTTGCAGGCGGTGCCCTGTGATGTACCCAACTTCCCAATGGATTTGGTCCAGCGGCTGCTTCAGGCCGCTGTGCAGGAGAACGCTGCCTTGGCCATGCCGGTGACAGTGGAGCCCGATGGCCGTCGCCAGACCCATCCAGTCTTCCTGCTGATGCGCGCTGATGTTCACGACAGTCTGCTTCAGTACGTGACCAAGGGTGGTCGTAAGATCGATCAGTGGACCAAGACGCTGGATGCTCTAGAGGTGGAATTCCCTGATAGCCAAGCCTTCTTCAACGTCAATACCCTTGACGAACTTCAAGAACTTGAGAGCCGACGCTAAGTCGCCTGCCTTGCCATGTCTGCCTTAACCAATCTCGATCAAATCGTTTCTTGCATCACGGGCTATGACCCAGAGGCCTTGCCCGTTGACAAGGCGCTGGAGGTGATCGATGGGTTGTGTGCGCCGGTCGTGGAGGGCTTGGCAACAGAGCGGGTGGCTGTGCGAGAGGCCCTGGGACGGATCCTGGCTCAGGATCTTGTTTCGCCGATCGATGTGCCCAGTCATGACAACGCTGCGATGGATGGTTTTGCCTTTGACGGCAGCCTGTTGGCCAATGCGGGTGAACAGGTTCGTCTGACGGTGGCCGGTGAGGCCTTTGCAGGCCGACTCTTTGAGGGTGTGTGTCCGCCTGGGTCGTGCATCCGCATAATGACCGGCGCGGTGATGCCCAAAGGGTGCGACACCGTGATTCCTCAGGAGTTTACGGAGCGGCAGGGCGAGGAGGTGGTCTTTCTGAGCCGTGCTGTTCGTCAGGGCGACAACCGCCGTCTGGCGGGCGAAGACCTCACCAAGGGCAAGGCCGCCTTGGGAGCTGGTCGCATGATTCGTCCGGCTGATCTCGGCCTGGCCGCCTCTTTGGGATATGCAGAGCTGTCGGTTCGACGTCGGCTGCGGGTGGCGTTTTTCTCGACCGGAGACGAGCTGCGTTCCGTGGGTGAGCCACTGGATGCGGGCTGCGTCTATGACAGCAACCGGTACACGATTTTTGGCATGTTGAGCCAAATCGGGGTGGACCTGGTCGACATGGGTGTTATTCCAGACGACCCTCAGTCCCTTGAGCAGGCCTTCCGGCAGGCGGCCTCTTCCGCCGATGCCATTGTGACCTCTGGCGGTGTCTCGGTCGGTGAGGCTGATTTCATCAAGGCCATGATGTCCAAGCTGGGCGACGTGACCTTTTGGCGAATTGCCATGCGGCCCGGCCGTCCGATGGCCTTTGGGCGTATTTGGTCTGGGGAACGCGTCGGTCAGGGTGACTCGGCTGTCTTGTTTGGCTTGCCCGGCAATCCGGTCGCAGTCATGGTGACGTTCTACATCTTTGTTCGTCATGGCCTGCTGACCATGATGGGAGCCCCTAACGAGCAGTCGATGCCCATGTCAGCCATCAGTGACGAGCGCATTCCCAAAAAGCCCGGTCGAACCGAGTACCGTCGCGGACAGCTCTTTGTCGGCGCCGATGGCCGCACCTTTGTTCGAACCACCGGTGGCCAGGGCTCTGGCATTCTTCGGTCCATGAGTGACGCCAACTGCTTGGTGGTCCTGGGGCATCAGACCTCCGTCATAGAAAAAGGGGAGCCCGTGATGGTGCTCCCCTTCGATGGCCTGGTTTAACCCAGGCTGGTTGTTTTGCGCTTACTTGGCGTTGGCGAAGAACAGCTGTTCGCCATTGACCTTGTAGCTGGCGATCACCGACTGACCACGCTTAGAGACGACCCAGTCAGCAAACTTCTGGGCGGCCTCTTTCTTAACGTGAGGATGCTTGGCAGGGTTCACGACGATCACGCCGTACTGGTTGAAGAGGGCCTTGTCACCCTCCACCAAAATGGCTAGGTCGGCCTTGTTCTTAAAGTTCACCCAGGTGGCACGGTCGGACAGAATGTAGGCGTTCTTGGCTGAGGCGGTGTTCAGCGCAGCACCCATACCGCAGCCGCACTCTGCGTAGCCCTTGCCCTTGTCGGCAATGTTGGCGGCAGCCCAGTAGCGCAACTCCGCTGCGTGAGTGCCACTCTTGTCACCGCGAGAGATGAAGGCGGCGTTCGATTTGGCCACAGCGCCAAGACCGTTGTTGATGTTGTTGCCCTTGGCCTTGGCGGGGTCCGACTTCGGCCCAATCAGGACGAAGTCGTTGTACATCACGTCCTTCCGGGGCAGGCCGAAACCGTCGGCGACGAACTGTTCTTCTTGTTTCTTGTTGTGAACGAACAGGACATCGGCATCACCACGCTTGGCCATGTCGATGGCCTGTCCGGTGCCAACTGCAACCACCTTGACCTCAATACCGCTGTCCTTTTTGAACGCGGGGAGCATGACGTTGAGCAGTCCGCTGGCCTGGGTCGAGGTGGTCGAGGCCATGGTGATGGTCTCAGCCGCCTGGGCCCAAGGTTGGACACCAAAGGCTGCAAGGGCAGTCAGCGCCAGAAGCTGGCGGCGCAGGCGTTGGTTGGTCTTGATCATCTTGAAGCGACTCCTAGGTAAAGTTGGGCAGAGTCGCTAGGCTAGTCAGTCGGCAACGCTTTGGCGATATGTGCTCAACTTCATAGCAGTCGATCCGAGACGATTCGGCCTTGCGCCAGTCGGATCTCTCGCCTTGCCAGACGTCGGACCTGAGAGTGGTCGTGGCTTGTAAAGATAAGACTGGACTGCTCGCCGTCGGCGGTTTGCCGGGAGAAGTCTTGGAACAGACTTTCCATCAGAGGTGTTTGTTGGATGTCGAGGCTGGCCGTGGGCTCATCGAGCAGCAGCAGCTTGGGCTGGCTCAGCAAGGCCTGGGCAATGGCCAGGCGCTGCTGTTGCCCACCCGACAGCGTGGTGGCTCTTTGTCGAGCCGTCTGCAGAAGACCAACTCGGTCTAGCCAGTCGTCTGCCGTCTGACCCAGTTGACCAATGGACCTCCCGGCAAGCCAGCCAGCGAGCATCAACTGGTGTCGGCAGGTCATGCGCAGCAGGCGGGATTGCTGGAAGACCATGGCCGTTCGACTTGGGGCTAGACCAAGGGTCTGGCCCGATCGTGGTTTGATCAGGCCGTGCAGCAGACGCAGCAGGGTGGTCTTGCCAGATCCGTTTGGACCGATGATGGCAGTGGGCTGGCTGGGCTCAATGATCAGATGCTCAATCTGAAGAGTGGGGCGCCCGGGCTCCACACCGTATTCCAAGTCGATGAGTTCGATTCGCATGGGCTGATGTGCGAGCTAGCTGGCCTTGGGCTCGGCTGGTTGCAGACCTCGCAGCGCAGACAGCAAGGCATTAAGAAGAAGGACTACCGCAAGCAAGACCACTCCGAGTCCGATGGCCAAGGGCAGGTCGCCCTTGCTGGTCTCCAGTGCGATAGCGGTTGTCATGACCCGCGTGAAGCCCTCGATGTTGCCCCCGACCATCATGACCGTACCGACCTCTGAGATGGCGCGGCCAAAGCAGGTCACCAAGACTGTGATCAGCGCATGGCGCTCATTGATCAGCAGCAAGGCAGCACTGGTCAGGTGACCGGCCCCGAGGGAGCGCAACCGCTCACCCATCTGCTGGTGAGCACCACCGATGATTTGCTGGGTCATGGTGGCCGCTAACGGGATCACCAGGATGGTCTGGGCCAAGACCATGGCTTTCAGGCTGAAGAGCCAGCCCAACGATCCCAGTGGACCTGATCGAGACAGCAGGATGTAGACGATGAGTCCAACCACCACTGCAGGTATGGCCACGTAGGTGTTCAGAAGGACCATGGCCAGTGGTTTGAAGCGAAAGGCGGCAATGGCCAGAAGGCTGCCGATTGCAGCCCCAATCAAAAACGCCAGCAACGTAGCCCAGAGACTCACCGTGAGGCTGCGCGACACAATGTCGAGCAGACCTGCGTCTAGGCTGGTGATCAGGCCAAAGGCCACAACGAAACTGTCGGAAAGGCTGTTCATGGGAGAGGGCGTATGCTACGGGCTGCCCCAGAGTATGACGATATGAAGAACTATGCATAACGGACACCACCGAGTCGAACTGGCCTATAGCCTGGTGAAGGGCGCGGCCAGCAGTGACCTGGTCCTGCACCCCCTGTTTCAAATGCTCGATGCTGTCGAGCGTCGGGGCTCGATCTCCGCGGCCGCGCGAACCCTGGGTTTGTCCTACCGACACGTCTGGGGAGAGCTCAAGCGCTGGGAAGAAGACTTCGATCGCCTCTTGATTGTTTGGGAAAAGGGTCAGAAGGCGCGGCTGACCGAATTTGGTCAGAAACTGCTCTGGGCTGAACGGCACGCCCAGTCAAGGTTGGCCCCCCAGATTGCGGCCCTGCGAGCCGACCTGGAGAGAGCTTTCGGCTTGGCTTTTGATGATGAAGCCCACGTCTTGCCCATCACGGCCAGTCACGACGATGCGTTGGCGCTGTTGAGGCAGCATGTTCAACCCACCAGCCTGTATCTAGACCTGAGGTTCTCGGGCAGCCTGGACGCCTTGTCTGCGATGGCCGATGGGCGAGTTCAATTGGCGGGCTTTCACGTGCCGGTGGCTGGTCAGATTCCGGCTGAGTGCCGTAAAGAGCTCGTGGCCCAGATGGCTCAGGCCCTGGGGGCGTTAAAAGTAAAAGCGGTCTGCCTGGCGCGTCGTCAACAGGGCTTGATCGTAGAGTCGGGCAATCCTCTGAAGATACGTGGGTTAGACGACCTGCTGTTGGGTCGTTTTCGCTTTGTGAACCGAGCTCAAGGCGCCGGCACCCGCCTATTTGTCGATAGCTGGCTCAAGGCCAAGGGCCTGACGGGCGAGGCCATCAAGGGCTACCGCTACGAGGAGCCATCGCATGCAGCGGTCGCCGAGGCGGTTCGCACCGGCGGCGCTGACCTCGGCTTGGGTCTGGAGTCGGTGGCACGGGCCAGGGGTTTGGGTTTTGTTCCGCTCTTTCAAGAGGATTACTGGTTGGCGCTGCACCATGATGGCCTGAACGACCCGGCCATCAAGGCGCTGCTGGCCCGCCTTCAGGAGCCCAGTTGGCAGGCCGTTTTGGCCGATTTGGAGGGCTATCAGCCGCCGGCGAGTCAAGCGCTTGTTGCAGTGGGGACGGTGCTCGGTTAAACCCCTCTGGGTCAAGGGCATTCACGCTTTTCCCAAGATCCATTTGTCCCCAACTGCGCTATGGTCCGGGGTTCCACTCTTCAACGATCTTTCCAAAAGGATGCAGTGTGTCATTGACTATTGAGGCGGTTAACCAGGCTCTGAAGGCCGTTCAAATCGAAGAGCTCCAGACCGATGTGGTCTCGGCCGGGATGGCCAAGAACATTCAGGTGCAGGGAGCTGATGTCAGTCTGGACATCGTCTATGGTTTTCCAGCCAAGAGCCAGTTCGACGCCACGCGCAAGGCTGTGATTGCTGCTATCAAGAGCCTGCCTGGTGTAGGCAATGTCAGCGTCTCGGTCGGCCACAAGATCGTCACCCATGCGGTTCAGCGCGGTGTCAAGCTGATCCCCAATGTGAAGAACATTATTGCGGTAGCCTCGGGCAAGGGCGGCGTGGGCAAGTCGACCACCACAGTCAACCTGGCCTTGGCCCTCGCAGCCGAGGGGGCGACCGTCGGCGTCTTGGATGCTGATATCTACGGGCCCAGCATCCCAACTATGCTGGGCATCGTTGGTCGACCGGAGTCGGTCGACGGCCAGACCATTGAGCCAATGATGGGCCATGGCCTTCAGTCCAATTCCATCGGCTTTCTGATTGACAAGGACCAGGCCATGGTCTGGCGTGGCCCCATGGTCACGCAGGCGCTGGACCAGCTGCTTCGGCAGACCACTTGGCGCGACTTGGATTACCTGCTCATCGACATGCCCCCGGGCACGGGCGACATCCACCTGACCTTGGCTCAGAACGTGCCTATCACCGGCGCGGTCATCGTCACCACGCCGCAAGAGATTGCCCTGATGGATGCCCGCAAAGGACTCAAGATGTTCGAGAAGGTCTCGGTGCCTGTGTTGGGCATTGTGGAGAACATGAGTGTCTACGTCTGTCCCGACTGTGGCCACACAGCCCACATCTTCGGTCAGGGCGGTGGCGGTTTGATGTCCACCGATTACGGCGTTCCGCTCCTCGGTCACCTGCCCCTGAACCTGAGCATCCGCGAGCAGGCTGACGCCGGTCGTCCGACTCTGGTGGCGGACCCTGAGGGCCCGATCGCTGATCTCTACAAGGCGATCGCTCGCAAGGTGGCTGTACAGGTGGCCGGCATTGCAAAAGACATGAGCAGCAAGTTTCCCAGCATCGTGGTGCAAAACACATGACGATGGTTCAACCCTCATCCAAGGTGCCCGCTCGGTGGGTGCGGGTGCTGATCGAAAAGCGCCTGCAGGCCAGCGAGTGGCAGCCTTTTCGATGGGAGTTGGCTGACGTAAGTTGGTGCCCCGATCTACCCGTCGATGAGCCATCGCCAATCTTTGAGGCTGGCGAGGGGCAGGCAGGTTGCTATTTCCGGGTCACCTTGCATGCTGACGAGGCCGACGGCTATTACCTCAATTGCACGTCCGACTACCCAGCCTGGTTTGTTCATTGGCGCCTCAATGAGGAGGCGCCGGACGATCCCCCTCGGGTGAACTTTGTCACCCTGAGTTACAACGAGGCCGGTCGTATTCTGGATTCTGGTGAGCTGGTGGAGAACCTGCCCGTCGATGTGGATACCGCCGCCTGGCTGGCTGCTTTCGCACAAGAGCACTTTGTGCCCGAGCCTCGCAAACGGCAGAGACCAGAATCATTCAAGCGGGTGAAGGATCGGTTCGAGGGTGGCCCAGGCGGAGAGGGCGCGAATGGCTGATGGTTTTATCTCTCGATGGGCCCGCAAAAAGCAGCTGGACCGGGCCATTGAGAAGAGCGCGCAGGTGGTTGAGACCGACCATGCCACTGAGTCGATGGACGCCAGCGACTCAGTCGATGCGCGTGGTGATCTGCACCCGGATCGCAAGGCCGATGGCCAGCAGCCTGTACAGGTGCAAGCCGCCAAAGCGGTGCCAGCAGAGGATCACGTCAGCCCCGACGATCCAACACCCGATGTTGATCAGGCCAAGCAGTTGCCTGTCGGCGCAGATGTGAGTCGATACATGAAGGCCGATGTCCCCGAGGAGGCCAGGAGAGAGGCTTTGCAGAAACTCTTTTCGGACCCGATGTACAACGTCATCAGCGAGATGGACGACTACGTCGAGGATTACTCCAACTTGCCCAATTTGTCGCGAGAGGAATTGAAGACTCTCAACCACGTCAAGGGACTGTTTCTCTTTGAAGACCCACCGTGGAAGATTGAGGCCGAGAGAGAAGAGCGACTGGCCGCCGAGGAAGCCCTGCGGCGACAGGCGGCTGCAGGCGCTGGTCAGGCCCCGGGCAGTGGCGATGCTGAGTCCACACCAGAGCCAGGCCTCGAGCCAACGCTCGAGGGAACAGGTGCCAACATCATTACCGTTTCGCCCCCACCCCCGCACCTCAGCCGTCCAAAGCCGGCCGAGGTCAAAGGCAAGGACGATCCATTTGCAACACCTGCGGAGGATGCGGCCGAGCCGGTGGTGCTCTCGGGTCGTCGCTATCAGCCCACCAGAAGACAGGACCCCTCATGACGAAGTGTTTGGTTTGCTCGTGTAACAAGACCATGCCGATATCGGAGCAGACCCTCGGTCAGCCGGTTTATCAGGCCTTGTGTCGCCATCAGGTGGGTGACTTTCTCCAGGCCTTGGAGTCTCCCGATGATCTGGTGGTCGCCTGTACCCAGGAAAAGCCGCTCTTTCAGGCGCTTGCGCAGGAGAAGCCTCAGGTGGCGGCCACGGGGCTGCGGTTTTTTAACATTCGCGAGACTGCTGGCTGGTCAGATCAGGCGGCCAGTGCGACCCCAAAGATCAAGGCCTTGATCGCGCATGCCAGTCTGCCGCTTGCAGATCCGGTGCCTGCCGTGTCCTACACCTCTCAAGGGCGGTTGTTGATTGTGGGTCCGGCCTCGTTGGTGTCGCAGGCCATGTCCGGTGCTGCCCTGTTCGAGGGGCTGGTACCGACCGGGCTGGTGACCGAGTTGGATGGGGCCTTGCCCACCAGTCGAGCCCGCCCGGTTGTCACGGGAGAACTCGTTGGGCTGACTGGTTTCCTCGGCCAGTTCAAGGCGCGTTGGGCTCAGCGCAACCCCATTGATTTGGAGATCTGCACCCGTTGTGGGGCCTGTCAGCAGGCTTGTCCGGAGCAGGCGATTACCGTGGACTTTCAGATTGACCTGAGCCGTTGCAAGTCTAGCCGTGACTGTGTGAAGGCCTGCGATGTGGTGGGCGCCATTCAGTTTGATCGACTCAACGATGAGCGTGAGGAAGACTTTGATCTGGTCTTGGACTTTGGCGCTGCTCCCAGCTTCACCCAGCCCGATCCTCCCAAGGGCTACATCCATGTGCCACCGAGTCAAGGCCAGGCGCAGGCTATGCAGGCGTTGGCTCAACTGGCTGCACAGGTGGGTGAGTTTGAGAAGCCCAAGTTTTTTAAGTACGAGCAGCGGCTCTGTGCCCACGGCCGAAACGGCAAAGTGGGATGCTCCGCCTGCATCGATGTCTGCTCAACCCTGGCCATCGGCTCGGTCTTCGCGGACGGTCGGGGCAGGGTAGAAGTCAACCCTAACCTTTGCATGGGTTGCGGCGCCTGCACCACGGTCTGCCCATCCGGCGCCATGCGCTACGCCTATCCCTCTGCTGATCGGATCGCGCTCGAAATGCGAACCCTGCTCAAGGGCTACACCCAAGCCGGTGGCCAGGCCGCAAGTCTGCTGTTGTATGGCGAAACCCAGGAGCTGGGTGGCGCCTGGGAGATGTTGGAGGCCTATGGTCGATTGGCTCAGCAAAAGCGTGCGCCTGGGCTGCCGGCGAATGTCTTGCCCTTGTCGCTGCACCATGTGGCCAGTGTTGGATTGGAAGTTTGGCTGGCCGCCCTGTGCTACGGCGCGGCCGAGGTCACCATTCTGTTGACTGGCCAAGAAGCGGAGCAGTACCAAGCGGCTCTCGAGAAACAAGTGTCGGTCGGTCGCGAGATGCTGCGCCTGTTGGGGCTCTATCCGGAGGCCTTGCGGCTGGTGACCATTGCAAAGGCCCAGGATTTGGCAGGGGTTTGGCCGGCCACACGTCAGTTGGCCAGCAGCGTGAGTGAGCCAGGCGGTTTTGCACTGGGCGATGACAAGCGCACGGCCCTGGAAACTTGCCTGGACTATTTGATTCGCAAGGGCCAGCCAAAGGCGCAGCCGGCTGAGTTGCCCGCAGGCTTGCCAGTCGGCTCGCCCATTGGTGGCCTCCATCTGAATGCCGATCGCTGCACCCTGTGCATGTCCTGCGTGGGCGCCTGTCCTGAGGGGGCCCTGAAGGACGGCGGTGACCGCCCCCTGTTGGCTTTTATCGAGAGAAACTGCGTTCAGTGTGGTCTCTGCGTGAAGACCTGTCCGGAGTCGGCTCTGAGCCTGGACCCCAGGCTGGCCCCCCTGGAGGATCGCAGGGAAGCCGTCACCATTCATGAGAGCACACCATTTTGTTGCATTCGGTGTGGACGGCCCTTTGCAACGAAAGAGGCCCTGCGCGCCATGCTGTTGCGAATTGGCAGTCATCCCGCGTTTCAGGGTGAGGCAGCCAAGCGTCTAGAGATGTGCGGCGATTGTCGTGTGGTGGATATGGTGGAGAAAGAGCTATGAGCGGTTCAACTCAAGGACAGGCTGGCGTCGCGATGCAGCCGGTAATGGCGGGGGCAGACCATGGACAGTCTGACGAGGATCTGGCGAGGGCAGACTTGTACGGTCTTCTGGCGGAGCTGTTCGGGGCGCCACCCACAGATCACTTTTTTAATCGCTTGGCCGCTTCGCCAAAGTCCGAGGATGATGAGCCCGACACCCCACTGACCCAGGCTTGGCATCAGATGGTCAGGCGGGCCGCTGAGATGCAGCCGGCCGTTGTTCGTGAGGAGTTCAACGCCCTGTTTGTGGCGGTGGGCAAGCCTGAGGTGGTGGTCAATGCTTCTTTCTACCTGGCCGGTTCCCTGAACCAGCAGCCCTTGGTGGACATCCGTCACGCGCTGGCCGACCTCGGTATCGAGCGCGACCCTTCGACCTCAGAGACCGAGGACCACTTTGCGGCACTGTGCGAAGTGATGCGGTTCCTGGTCGCTGGTGAGCTGGATGGCGATGGCCCGCCGATCGACCTATTGGCGGCACAGCGAGGCTTTTTTGGCCAACACCTGGCCCCCTGGGTGGGCGACTTCCTGGATGCCGTTGAGCGTCATCGAGCTTCGGATTTTTACAAATCGGTGGCTGGGTTCGCCCGGGCGTTCTTTGAGGTGGAGCAGCAGGCCTTTGACATCTATGCGGCCAGTCAGCCCCAGTCCTAGGGAAGGTCCCCATCGCCGGGGGGACTGTTTACATGGGTTTACCCTATAACCCTATTTGCATAGGACTAGTAAGATTCGCTGAGCAAAAAATTAAGTAGTACTTATGCGTCAAAACGCATATATAGACCCACGCAAGGAGAGCAAACCATGAAAACCGTAGACAAACGCCGTGCCTTTCTCAGCACCGTCGGAGCCTCAGCAGTCGCCGCCGGGGCCGTTGCAGCCTTAGGTTCCGCCAAGCCTCAGGTCGTTGCCGAAGCCGCTGGCGTGCCCGCTGACAAGCAGGCCGAGAGCAAGAAGGGTTACCAGCTCACCGAGCATGTTCGTCGGTACTACGAAACCGCATTGTCCTAATCGGTCTGTCGACATCAAAGGAAGATCAACATGACTATTCTTCGTAAAAAAGTCTCCACCCCTGCGGCTTCGCGAGCCAGTGGCTTTGTGAACAGCCTGGCGCGAGCCATCGACAGCCGTCTGCCTACCCTGGATCGTCGCTCCTTTCTGAAGCGTTCGGGTCTTGGCGTCGGTGCTGGTATTGCTGCGGGTCAGCTCTCTTTCGTCCGCAAGGCCCAGGCTGCTCCTGCCGGCGCTGAAAAGCTGGACGGCAAGGGCAAGATCGAGGTCAAGCGCACCGTCTGTTCGCACTGCTCGGTGGGTTGTGCCATCGATGCTGTGGTCGAGAACGGTGTCTGGACCCGACACGAGCCGGTCTTTGATTCCCCCATCAACATGGGTGCCCACTGTGCCAAGGGTGCTGCGATCCGCGAGCATGGTCATGGCGACCATCGCCTGCGCTATCCCATGAAGCTGGTGGACGGCAAATACACGCGCATCTCTTGGGATCAGGCCATCACCGAGATTTCGGCCAAGATCAAAGAGCTCCAGAAGAAGAGCGGTCCTGACTCCCTGTTCCTGGTTGGCTCATCCAAGTGCGGCAACGAGCAGGGCTATCTCCAGCGCAAGTTCGTCGCCTTCTTGGGTACCAACAACTGCGACCACCAGGCTCGTATTTGTCACTCCACCACGGTGGCCGGTGTGGCAAACACCTGGGGCTACGGGGCCATGACCAACAGCTACAACGACATGCGCAACTCGAAGTCGGCAATCTACATCGGCTCCAACGCTGCTGAGGCCCACCCCGTGTCCATGCTGCACCTGTTGGCCGCCAAAGAGCAAAACGGCTGTAAGGTCATCGTGGTTGATCCCCGTTACACCCGTACCGCTGCCAAGTCAGACCACTACATCCGTCTGCGTTCCGGTACCGACGTGCCGTTCCTCTTTGGTCTGCTGTATCACATCTTCAAGAACGGCTGGGAAGACACCCGCTATATCAATGACCGCGTCTGGGGTATGGACCAGATCAAGAAAGAGGTCATGGAGAAGTGGACCCCCGCCAAGGTGACCGAAGTCACTGGTGTCTCCGAGGCCGACATGTACAAGGCCGCCAAGACTCTCTCTGACAATCGCCCTGGCACCATCGTCTGGTGTATGGGCCAGACCCAGCACACCATCGGTAACAACATGACCCGTGCCTCCTGCATCCTGCAGCTGGCCTTGGGTAACGTGGGTGTCTCCGGTGGCGGTGCCAACATCTTCCGTGGCCACGACAACGTGCAGGGTGTGACCGACGTCGGCCCCAACCCCGATTCCTTGCCCGGCTACTACGGTCTGGCCGAGGGGTCCTGGAAGCACTTCTGCGGCGTCTGGGGTGTCGACTTTGAAGCCATGAAGGCTCGCTTTGCGACTGGCATGATGGAAGCAAAGGGCACCACCGTGTCTCGCTGGTTTGACGCTGTTCTCGAGAACAACGAGAACGTTCAGGGCGGCAACGTCAAGGGTCTGTTCATGTGGGGCCACGCGCCCAACTCCCAGACCCGTGGTATCGACCAGAAGAAGGCCATGGATCTGCTCGATCTGCTGGTCGTGGTCGACCCCTACCCAACGGCCACCGCCTCGATGGCGGCCATGAAGGTTGACGGCAACAAAGTCAATCCCAACCGTCAGGTCTACCTGCTGCCTGCCGCTACTCAGTTTGAGTGTGCCGGCTCCATTACGGCGTCCAACCGCTCCATCCAGTGGCGTGAAAAGGTCATCGACCCCTTGTTTGAGTCGCTGCCTGACCACGTCATCATGCAGGCCTTTGCTGACAAGCTGGGCTTCGGTGACGAGTGGGCCAAGAACTTCAAAATGCTCAAGACCAAGTTCCACGGCAAGGAATTCCGTGAACCCGAGATTGAGTCTGTGCTGCGTGAGATCAACAAGTCGGTCTGGACCATTGGCTACACCGGCCAGTCGCCAGAGCGCCTGAAGGCTCACATGCGCAACATGCACCTGTTTGACGTCAAGACCCTGCGCGCCAAGGCTGGTAAGGACAAAGAAACCGGCTACAACCTGGCTGGTGACTACTTCGGTCTGCCATGGCCTTGCTGGGGCAACGACAAGCTCAAGCACCCCGGTTCGCCCAACCTGTATCAGCCTTCCCGTCATGTCATGGACGGTGGCTCGCCTTTCCGTGCACGCTTCGGCGTCGAGAAGGACGGTCAGAGCCTGCTGGCTGGCAAGGGTGTCAGCACGCCCAAGGCCGACCTCAAGGACGGCTACCCAGAGTTCGATCACACGATCATGAAGAAACTGGGCTGGTGGGACGAGCTCACGGCCGAAGAGAAGAAGCTGGCCGAGGGCAAGAACTGGAAGACCGACCTGTCTGGCGGCATGATCCGCGTGATCATGAAGAACCACGGCTGCCACCCCTACGGCAACGCGCGTGCACGGACCGTGGTCTGGAACTTCCCCGACCCAGTACCTGTTCACCGCGAGCCGCTCTACGGCACCCGTCCTGATCTGGTGGCCAAGTACCCCACCTACGAGGACAAGAAGGGTCACTGGCGTCTGCCGGTCCTGTACAAGTCGATCCAGGACAAGAACGTCGCAGACAAGGTTCACGAGCGTTTCCCCTTGGTGATGACCTCCGGTCGTCTGGTGGAGTACGAGGGTGGTGGTGAAGAGACCCGTTCCAACAAGTGGCTGGCTGAGCTTCAGCAGGACAACTTCGTCGAGATCAACCCCAAGGCGGCCTCCGCCCGCGGGATTCGTGATGGCGAATGGGTGTGGGTCAAGTCGCCCACCGGCGCTCAGATCAAGGTCAAGGCCATGGTCACCGAGCGGGTTGGGGCCGACACGGTCTTCATTCCTTTCCACTTCTCCGGATGGTGGCAGGGCAAAGACATGCTCGCCTCTTACCCTGAAGGTTGTGCACCGATCGTTCGCGGCGAGGCTGTGAACACGGCGACCACCTACGGTTATGACTCAGTCACCAATATGCAAGAGACCAAGACCACGGTCTGTCAGATCGTTAAGGCCTAAGGCGGAAAAGGAAAAACATCATGGCTCAAATGAAATTTATTTGTGACACCGAGCGCTGCATCGAGTGCAACGGCTGTGTGACCGCCTGTAAGGCTGAGCACGACGTGCCCTGGGGCGTTAACCGCCGTCGCGTGGTCACCATCAACGACGGCGTCGCCGGTGCAGAGAAGTCCATCTCGGTGGCCTGTATGCACTGCTCCGACGCGCCCTGTATGGCTGTCTGTCCCGTTCAGTGCTTCTACAAGACTGACGAGGGTGTGGTTCTGCATGACAAAGACGTCTGTATCGGCTGCGGCTACTGCTCCTATGCCTGCCCCTTCGGCGCACCCCAGTTCCCCTCCGGCGCAGCCTTTGGTATGCGCGGCAAGATGGACAAGTGCACCTTCTGTGCAGGTGGTCCTGAGGCCAACGGTTCCAAGGCCGAGTACGACAAGTACGGTCGTAACCGTCTCTCCGAGGGCAAGCTGCCGGCCTGTGCTGAGATGTGCTCGACCAAGGCCCTGCTGGCCGGTGATGGCGACACGGTCGCTGACATCTTCCGCAGCCGCGTCACGGTTCGTCAGACCAACGGCAAAGCAGCAGGTGCTGAGCTCTTTGGATGGGGCACGGCCTACGGCAAGAAGCCAGCCAACAACCAAGGCAAGCGGAGCTAAACATGATCAAGACTTTCCTCAAGTTCTCGCTCGCCGCTGGCCTGGTGGCCGGTCTGACCGCCTGCGGTCAAGAGGCCAAGACCAGTTCCGGTCCCAAGCCCGACCAGAAGGCTTCTGTTGCTGCTGACAATGCCTACCTCGAAAAGACCTTTACCTCTGGCGACAAGGCCAGCTGGGATAAGGCCCTGAAGGATCGGGCCATGGGTCAGCATGACTACGTTCGGTCGAAGTCACTATGAAGCGACTGACTGCCATGCGACAAGTGGTGGTAGCGGGTCTGCTTGGCCTGGGCATGGCGTTTGCCGTGCAAGCCCAGCAGGCACCGGCCGCCACGCCGGGGAGCATGCCCGGCATTCAGTCTCAAAACGTCTTAGACCTGCCCAAAGCCGCACAAGAGCAGATCGCTCGCGATCAGACCCAGCCGCAGAACAACGCGCCGGTCTGGCGTGAGGTCAACAGCACCGTGGAGCACTACAGTGCCATCAAGACGCCGGAAGCCGGTGTCTTGATTCAGCAGGGTGGCCATCAGTGGCAGCTGTTCCGCAATGGCGTGGTCACCGTGTTTGGTGGCTGGTTGCTCGCCATTGCGATCTGTGCGGTCGGTGTCGTCTACCTGATCAAGGGCTCTATTAAGCTGCATGAGGGAGCCTCGGGCAAGATGATGCTGCGCTTTACGCGTCTGGAGCGGTGGTCTCACTGGGCCATGGCTTACAGCTTCGTCATCCTGGCGGTCTCGGGCATCATCATCATGTGGGGTCGTTACTTTCTGTTGCCCATCATTGGGGGTAGCGCTTACGGTCCTCTCACCCTGATGCTCAAGAATATCCACAACATCGTGGGTCCGTTCTTCACGATCAGCGTAGTGGTCTTCTTCGTGCTCTACGTGCGGGACAACATCCCCAACGTTCGGGACCTGCAGTGGTTCCTGGCAGGCGGCAAGGGTTCCAGCCATCGTTTTAATGGCGGCGAGAAGCTCTGGTTCTGGTTTGGGGTCACTGTGCTGGGCGTGGTGGTGTCAGCGTCTGGCTGGGTTCTGAACTCCATCGTGCCGGGCATTGACTACTTCACCCGTGAGCAGATGCAGCTGGCCAACGTGGTCCACGGCATTGGCTCCATCCTGTTCATGGCCATGGCCGTCGGTCACATCTACATCGGTACGATTGGGATGCAGGGTGCCTACCAGGGCATGAGCACAGGTTATGTCGATGAGAACTGGGGCAAAGAGCATCACGACCTCTGGTACAACGACGTCAAGTCCGGCGGTGACCACCGGGGTCAGCGCGCCTAAGGACGCTTTGTCCGATGTCACCTAGTCACCTAGGTGATCTCACTACAAAGGGCGGGTCTTCGGAACCGCCCTTTGTCCTTAAAATGCAGCGATGAGCCAGACCTCTTCTAACACCGCCCAACCCCGCTACCGCCCCCAGATGTCGGATGCGGCCGTGCCGTTGGTCAGTGAAGTGACCGTCTTCGACGAGGCTGGACGTCAGAAGCAGATTTTCATACCCGGTGAGCGTCCCTTAACGGTCTATGTCGACAAGCAGGAGTTGGTGACCCTCATGACCCTGGGTGGTGCACCAGAGGCCTTGGTGTTGGGTTACTTGAAGAACCAGCGTTTCGTGCAGGCCCTTGACGAGGTGATCTCGATTCAGGTCGACTGGGAGGTCGGTGCTGCATCGGTCAAGACCCGTGATGGCATTGCCAACCTCAAGGCCCGCCAAGAAAAGCGCACCGTGACCACTGGCTGCGGTCAGGGCACGATCTTTGGGGACATCCTGGCCGACCTGGATAGCATTGGGCTTAGCCAGACCGCCCGCTTGGATCAGGACACATTGGTTCAGATTGTGGATCGGGTCCGCCAGCACAAGTCCATCTACAAGCAAGCTGGTTCTGTGCACGGTTGTGCGGTTTTCCGTGGTACCGAGATGCTCATGTTCGTGGAGGACGTGGGTCGCCACAATGCAGTGGATGCGATTGCTGGCCTGATGTGGCTGCAGGACCTCACCGGCGATGACCTGGTTTTCTACACCACCGGTCGACTCACTTCCGAGATGGTCATCAAAGGCGCCCAGATGGGCATTCCATTCTTGTTGTCTCGGTCAGGCGTAACCCACATGGGCCTAGAAATGGCCAACAAGGTCGACCTAACCCTGTTTGGCCGCTGCTCCGGCGAGCACTTTTTACTCTACAGCGGCGCCCATCGATTTCTTGCCCGGCATCACGTGAATCATGGTGCAGTCCAGGCCGAACTCAATCATGGATCCTGCCTCTAGCTTGAGCTGACGGATCTCCCGCTGAGAGAGCGTGAGATGAAGGGTCTGGACCAGCGCATAGTCTAGGTCTACCAGGCACAAGACGGTCTCGCCGAGCTGTCGAATCTGGGCGACTCTGCCGCGAATGGTGCAGCTCTTCGGGTAATCGTTTAGACGAATGGCCTCGGCCGGCACAATCCAGTCCACCTCTCTCTGATCACGAATCCGCCCCTTGTCGGCGATCTGCAAGCGTGGGTTGTCTGCATGCAGGCCCCACTGCAACTCGGCCACGCCATCGATAGCTGTCTTCAAAAAGACACCCTTGTACCGGTTCTGAATGCCGACGATGTCAGCGACTCTCGCGTTGCGTGGTTTGAGGGTGATGGACCTGGGGTCCCCGTGTTGAAGACCCACACCCTCATCCATCACCAAGAGCTGATCGGCCAGTAGCCGAGCCTCTTCCAGGTTATGGGTGACCATGAGCATGGGGATCTGGCTGGCCATGCGAATCTCGGCGATGAGTTCGTAGAGCGAGGTCCTGGTGCTCTGATCCACGGCGGAGAAGGGCTCATCGAGCAGCAGCAGATGGGGGGATTGGGCCAGGGCTCTGGCGATGGCCACCCGTTGTTGTTGGCCGCCAGACAGCGTGCTGGCCGGCTGTTGGGCCTGAGCCGACAAGCCGACACGATCCAGCCAGTGGAGGCCGACCACCGAGGGGGCGCCATGCAGGCAGACGTTCTGTAAGGCGGTGAGGTGCGGCATGATCCCGTAGTTCTGAAAGACCACTCCCACGCCCCGAGCCTGAGGCGAGAGGTGCACGCCTCGCTCGTGAGAAAACCAGTCCCGCTCGCCTTGGCGGATAAAACCGCTGGCCGGGCGGATCAGTCCACACAGCGCTCTGAGCAGGCTGGTCTTGCCGCTGCCCGATGGCCCCAGGACCACCGTCAGGTCTCCAGGGCGAATGGTGAGTCTGACCTGAAGACGGGTTGGGGGACCCTGGTGGTCCAGATCGATGTCGATGGGCTGGGCGGTCTGAATCATGCGCGCCGTTGGCCGAGCCAGTCTTGTTTGCGAGAAAGCACCAAAATAGCCGCCAGGGTGGCAATCGAGATACCCAGCAGCACAGCGGCCATCTGGTTGGCACCGGCCAGATCAAAGGCCTGGACGCGGTCGTAGATGGCAATGGACAGGGTTCTGGTTTCTCCGGGCAGGTTGCCACCGACCATCAACACCACGCCAAACTCACCCAGGGTGTGCGCCGCGGTTAGAGCCAAACCGGTCACCACGCCAGGCCAGGCCAAAGGGAGCTCCACCTTCCACAGCGTCTGCCACTTGGAGAGTCCACAGGTCCAGGCGGTCTCTCGAAGGCTCTGAGGAATGCTGGACAGAGATCGCACCATGGGCTGGACCATGAAGGGCAGGTTGGCAATCAGGCTGGCGACGACCAAACCCTCGAAGCGAAAGGCGAGGCCTTCGAGGCCAATGACGTGCCACCAGGCGGTCTGTCCATCCTGGCCCAGGGGCGTGCTGAAGGCCATCAGCAAATACAGGCCCAAGACCGTTGGCGGCAGGATCAGCGGCAGCATGGTCAGAATCTCGACCGGCTTGCGGGCCCTGGATTCTGAGAAAGCCAGCCAGTAGGCCAGTGCAAAGCCAATGGGCAGGAGCAGCAGGCCGGTGATCGCGGCGAGCTTCAGGGAGATGGTGATGGCCTGCCAATCCATGCGTAGCTCGATTAGGGTCTTTGGTAGCCGAACGACTGCAGGATGGGGGTCGCCTGGTCGCTCATCATAAAATCGAAGAAGGCGTTGGCAGTGGGGTTGGTCGGTTGAAGCAGGATCATGGCCTGTCGAATGGGATCCAGACCCTCTTTCGGGAGATGGATGACCAGGCAGCAGTCTTGGATGGTTGGGTGGCTGGTCAGTGAACGCGCCAACAAGGCGGCCTCGACCGAGCCGGTCAGCAGGAACTGGGCCGCCTGGCCAATGTTCTCGCCAATCGCCAGCTGCTGCGATGTCAGGCTAAGGCCCGATCGGCTGAGCCATTGCTGAGCGGCGCGACCATAGGGCGCGGTCTCGGGATTGGCGATGGCGGTTCGCCGGGATGCACGAATGATTTGCTCGGCAGTGGCCTGGGCTGGCAGTCCAAGCCGCTTGACAGAGACCAGGCTCAGTTGCCCCTGGGCATAGGCGGCGGCCCGGGTGGGTCGCCCCGCCTTCTGCTGGGCCTGACCGATGACCTCGACCGAGCGCTCGTCGGCAGCGATCAGCAAAGAAAAAGGGGCACCTTGAAGGATCTGACGGGTGAAGTTACCGGTGCTGCCAAAGACAAAGTCGATACGGGCCGACGGATGTTTGGCTTGGAAGGCCGGGTAGAGCTGATCCATGGCCATGCGAAGGTTGGCCGCGACGGCCACGCGAGTGGTCTGGGTCGTTGACTGTGGAGAGGCCTGAGCACAAGACAGTTGTAGACCCAGCAAGAGCGCAAGGACCCATGGCCAAAGGCTGGTTAGCCCCAGCATCGATCAGTGGCTCCAGCCTAGCAGGGGAGAATCCAGACGCCCGTATTGAATGGCTCGCATGGCCTGTGCCGTGACCGCTGGTTTGGCCCGGTAGGCGATCGAGAGTCCAGCAGCGGACATCATGGGCAGGTCGTTGGCGCCATCGCCCACGGCGATCGCTCGGCTGGGATCAACCCCGCGGTCCGCGCAGGCCTGCAGCATCAGGCGCTTTTTGACCTCGCCGTTGACGATCTCGCCGTTGACCCGACCGGTGAGGGCCTGGCCCTCGATGTCGAGCACGTTGGCATGAAAGGCATCAAAGCCCAGGCGTTCGGCCACGGCCTTGGCAAAAAAGGTAAAGCCACCCGATACCAAAAGGCAGTGAAGGCCCGCCTGTTTGGCGGCACTGACCCATTGCAGTGCGCCCGGGTTGGGTCGCAGTCGCTGATCGAGCACCTCTTGGAGGGCATTGGCAGGGACGTCCTTGAGAATGGCCACTCGACGCGTGAGACTCTCGTTGAAGTCCTTGATCTCGCCACGCATGGTGGCCTCGGTGATGGCGGCCACCTCGGCCTTCTTGCCGCAGTGATCGGCAATCTCATCGATGCACTCGATGTTGATCACCGTGGAGTCCATGTCCATGGCCAGCACCGAGAAGTCGGCCAAGGACTGACCCTCTGGCTGCAGGACCCAATCGAAGCGATGGGCCTGCGCAAGCGCAGGCAGGCTGGTGCGAACCGGTGTGGCACAGCAGGGCGAGATGGCCTCAAAGACCAAAGCCCCAGTCGAGCTGACCTGACTATCGAGCAGTGTGGCCTGCTCGATGGCCTGCCTGGTCTGTTCGGTGATGGGTTGAAACTCGCCCTGCGCGTTGACGCCGGGTGTGACCACGAGGTTTAGTTTTGCCATATCGATTGGTGAGTGGGAAACAGGTGGACCAGGGTCTCACGCACGGTGACCAGACGAGTCTTGAGGTCCTCGGACGGCTGGCTCATCCGAATGCGCTCCGGTCCCAGCAGTTTAAAGCGTTTGTCCTTCTGGATCAGGGTGATCAGCCGGGCTGGATCGATGGGGGCATCGGCCAGGAGCGTCAGGGTCACGGCCTCGGCCGTGGCATCGAGCTTCTTGATCTTGAGGGCCTGCGCAAAGAGCCTAAGCCGGTGAGTCTCCAAGAGCGTCTTGGTGGGCTCTGGCAGGCTGCCAAAGCGATCGACCAACTCCTCGTGAACGATACGCAGGTCTGATGGGTCCTGGGCACTGGCCATGCGCTTGTAAAGCGTCAGGCGCTCGTGAATGTCGGCGCAGTAATCGGCCGGCAGCAGAGCAGGTTGGTGCAGGTTGATCTCCACGCCGGTCTTGAGCGGCGCATCCATGTCAGGTGTGCGGCCTGATTTCAGGGCAGCCACGGCCTCCTGCAGCAGGTCGTTGTAGAGCGAAAAGCCCACTTCGGTCATGTTGCCGGACTGGTCATCGCCCAAGACCTCACCAGCACCACGAATCTCCAGGTCGTGCATGGCCAGGTAAAAGCCACTGCCCAATTCCTCCATGGCGGAGATCGCCTCCAGGCGCTTGCCGGCATCCTTGGTGATGCTGGCCTCGTCGGGAATCAGCAGGTAGGCATAGGCCTGGTGATGCGAGCGACCCACACGTCCTCGGAGCTGGTGAAGCTGGGCCAGGCCAAACTTGTCAGCCCGATAGATCACGATGGTGTTGGCCGTGGGGACATCAATACCCGTTTCGATGATGGTCGTACACAGCAGCACGTTGATGCGTTGCTGGTGGAAGTCACGCATGACCCGCTCCAGGTCGCGCTCGTGCATCTGACCATGGGCAATCGCAATGCGGGCCTCGGGCACCAGCTCATGCAGGTGGGACAGGCGCTGCTCGATGGTGTTGACCTCGTTGTGCAAGACATAGGCCTGGCCGCCGCGTTTGAGCTCTCGCAGCAGGGCCTCGCGAACCGCATCCTTGGTCTCTCTCCGAACAAAGGTCTTGATCGCCAGACGCTTCTGGGGCGCGGTGGCGATGACCGAGAAGTCGCGAATGCCCTCCAGGCTCATGGCCAGGGTTCTGGGGATGGGCGTGGCGGTTAGGGTCAGAACATCGATCTCAGCCCGCAGGTTCTTGAGAGCCTCTTTCTGGCGAACACCAAACCGATGCTCCTCGTCGATGATGACCAGACCCAGACGACTGAAGATGGTCTTGCTCGAGAGCAGCTTGTGCGTGCCGATGACGATGTCGACCTGACCATCGGCCATGGCCTGCAGGCTCTTGTCGATTTCTTTGGTGCTCTTAAAGCGCGAGATCTCGGCGACCTTGACCGGCCAGGCGGCGAACCGATCCTGAAAGGTCTGAAAATGCTGCTCGGCCAGCAGCGTGGTGGGGCAGAGCACAGCCACCTGTTTGCCGTCCATAACCGCCATGAAGGCTGCGCGCAGGGCCACCTCTGTTTTGCCAAAGCCCACATCGCCGCAGACCAGGCGATCCATGGGCTTGTCTGCAATCATGTCCTGGATGACTGCGTGAATGGCGGCACGCTGGTCCGGGGTCTCCTCAAAGCCAAAGCCGTCGGCAAATCGCTCGTAGTCATTTGGATGAAAGCCAAAGGCATGGCCTTTTCGGGCGGCCCGTCGAGCGTACAGGTCGAGCAACTCCACAGCGGTGTCTCGGGCCTGCTGGGCTGCCTTTCGACGAGCCTTGTCCCACTGTCCGCTGCCCAGGCTGTGCAAGGGGGCCTGGTCCGGACTGGTCCCGCTGTAGCGGCCAATTAGGTGCAGAGCCGAGACGGGCACATACAGCACGGCATCGCCCGCGTAGATCAGTTTGAGGAATTCGCTGTCTCCCTCGCCCATGTCGATGTGCTCGAGGCCTTCATAGCGACCAACACCATGCTCCAGATGAACGACAGGATCGCCGACCTTGAGCTCGGAGAGGTCGCGGATCATGGCATCGACATTGGACTGCTTCTCGCGCTGACCATGACGCAGGCGGCGCTCCATGTCAGCAAACAGCTCGGCCTCGGTAAGCACCGTCAACGGGGCCCAGGGCAGCTCAAAGCCACGTTGCAGCGGGGCCAGCCAGAGCGACAACTCGGACTGTTCTGGCAGGGGCGAAGGCTCGACGACCTGCCCAGGCACGGGGCAGCGGTCGATCACCCGATGGGGCAGGTCCAAGTCTTCCAGGTATTGGCTCAGGGTCTGACGACGCCCTTCTGACTCACAGGCCATGACCAGAGGCTGACCGCTGGTGAGTGCCGCTCGCAGTCGGTGAACGGGGTCCTTGGCCATGCGGTCGGCGCGGACATCGAGAGGCGCCCGTCCAAAACTGGAGGGCTGGTCGCTGACCAGGCTGAGCCGAGCAAAGGCCTTGAGCTGTTGGTGAAACTCATCGGGCTTGAGCCACAAGGCATCGGGTGGCAGGACCGGTCGCTCGATGTCATGGCTTAAAAAGGCGTAACGGGTCTGGATGTCGGTTCGAACCTCTTGAAGCCGTTCGTCGAGTCCAGTGGGGTTTGTCGATGAGCGCTCTTGGCCAGTCGCATCCAGCGTAACGACCACGGCATCGGGATGCAGGTAGTCGGTGATGTGAGCCAGTGGCTGATCAAAGAGCAGTGGCAGGTAGAACTCAATGCCTGCGCCAAAGACTGCATTGGCCGCGTCTCGATAGAGGCTGCAGCGAGACGGATCGCCTTCGAAGACTTCTCGCCAACGACTGCGGAACTGACCGGCATTGCGTTCGGAGCGCTCGTACTCGCGGCCCGGCAACAGGCGAATCTCTTGAACCGGGTGGATGCTGCGCTGTGTGTCGGGGTCAAAGACCCGAATGGACTCAATTGCGTCGTCGAACAGCTCGAGTCGATAGGGCAGGGGACAGCCGGTTGGAAACAGATCCACCAGGCCGCCACGCAAGGCGTATTCCCCTGGCGAGACCACCTGGCTGACAGCGGTGTAGCCCGCAATCTGGAGCTGCTCGCGCAGCTGCGGCAGGCGGATGGTCTGACCCTGACGCAGAAAGAAGGTCTGTCCAGCGACAAAGTCGGTGGGGCAGACCCGGGCCAGCGCGGTGCTGGCGGCGACCACCAAGACATCCAGCGTGCCGGTGAGGGCCTCGTAGAGGGTCTGAAGTCGCTCGGAGATCAGGTCTTGATGGGGCGAGAAGGCCTCATAGGGCAGAATCTCCCAGTCGGCCAGCTGGCGAATCCGCAGGCTCGGTGCGAAGGCCAGGATCTCTCGAGTCAGTCGTCCCGCATCACTCGGATCGGCCGCGACCAGCAGCGCAGCCGCCCCGGACTGCCGAGTGCTCAGTTTGGTATTGGCCGGCGACAAGCGCTCGGTCAGCCAGTTGGCAATGAGCAGGCCGTCGGCGGATCCATGGGGTCTGGGCAGTTGGAGAGACTGGCCTGGTTTGGGCCAGCGAATCGGACCCAAATCAGGGCTGTCAGGAGCGTTCATCTGTTAATTTTAGGGGTATGTCAGTGATCACCGAAAAACCAGTCCACTCCCAGGCCGAACAGCAGGCCCTGCTGCGAGACTGCCGACGACGCGCCATGGATCAACGGCCAGACGGCGAGCGGCCCGTGCTGTGGGTGGTGATGCCGGCGGCTGGCTCTGGCCAAAGGATGGGCGGACCCAAGCCAAAGCAATATCTGATGCTCGATGACCGGTGCATGCTGGCCCACAGTGTGCTGGCGTTCTCTGAACTCGCCCGCCAGGCGGACTTCGTCACCGCGGCGGCCGTGGTGGTGGTTGATCCCAGTGATGTGCATTGGGAGTCGCTGGACCTGGCTGGTCAGATCGGTGATGACGGCTCGTTGGCGGTGATGGCTATGCCAGTGGGTGGCCAGACGCGGCAGGCATCGGTGACAGCTGGCCTACAACTGATTCTGCAGGCCTGTGGCGTGCAGGCCGAGCGGGACTGGGTCTTGGTCCATGATGCAGCCCGGCCAGGATTGACCTGGGCCAGTCTGTCGAGACTGGTCAAGACTTGTCTGGCCGAGGATCAGGGTGGCCTGCTCGCCCTGCCAATTGCCGATACGATCAAACGAACCCGCGCCGGTTCGATGTCGGGCTCAAGGCCTGGTGAGCCGGTTCCCTCGGTGGGGGAGACGGTGGACCGCACCAATCTTTGGGCGGCCCAGACCCCGCAGATGTTTCGCCTGGGTGAACTGCTCTCGGCGCTGCAGGCGGCCCATCAGGTGACCGACGAAGCCAGTGCCATGGAGCAGGCCGGATGTGCACCCTTGCTGATCCTGGGTGACGAGGCCAACAACAAGATAACCTTTGCAGATGACCTGCAAGGATGGCAGACCAGAAAAGGACGTCGCATGAGCAGTATTCGAATTGGCCAAGGCTTTGATGTACATGCCTTGGGAGAAGGCCGTCGCCTGGTGATGGGCGGCGTTGAGGTGCCCTACCACCTGGGGCTGGTGGGGCATTCGGATGCCGATGTCCTGCTGCATGCGGTGAGTGACGCCATTCTGGGAGCCGTTGGACTCGGTGACATTGGTCAACACTTTCCGGATACCGACGCGGCTTATGCGGGGGCCGACAGCCGAGCCTTGCTGCGCCATGTGGTGGCTCTGGCCAGACAAGAAGGATTTGGCGTGACCCAGGTCGATGCCACCATCATTGCCCAGGCCCCCAAAATGGCGCCTCACATCCCCAGCATGGTGGACAACGTGCGGGCCGACACCCAGACGCGCCTGGTCAATGTCAAGGCCACGACCACAGAGAAGCTGGGCTTCACAGGACGCGGCGAGGGCATCGCCGCCCAGGCGGTGGTCCTGCTCTCGGCGCTGTAGTCAGCGGTCGTCCTCGATTGTCAGCAGGGGCGAAGCAGCCGTGAGCTTTGAGGTCTGTCTCAGTCTGGATTGCAGCCAGGATGGCGCGAGTGCCTGTCTCCGGCTGCCTGACGGCCGCGTCTTGTCGCAGTCGAGTGACTCGCCCCGAGCCCAGGCCGCGGACCTCATGGCCTTGTCCAAGGCGTTGCTGTCCCAGGCCCAGCGAGACTGGTCTGATCTGACGGGCCTGGTGCTCTGTCACGGGCCAGGCTCTTTTACGGGTCTTCGCGTCGCGGCTGGCCTGGCACAAGGTCTGGCCCGAGGACTCAACATTCCGGTGGCCTGTGTCTCTGGTTTTGAGGCCATGGCTTTTGCGCACTGGCTCGGCCTGTCGCCCCAGGACCGGGTGGCCCCGCAGACCTATGTGATCGACGTCGATGCTCGCCTTGGTGAATGGTATCGAGCCACGCTCAGGGTCGATGCAGACGGTCATACTGCGCTCATCGATGCACCCACGGTGGTGATGGCCGGTCAGGCCTTGCCGGCCCGTGATTTGTCTTCTGCGGCCCCCATCTGGTTGACGCCCGGGGCCCAGGCGCCTGTCGCGGTGCCTGCAGATCAGAATGCCGCTGGGGCTGTCTTGGCCACGGCCCTTCGCAAATCCTCAGTGGACTGGCTCTCTGCGGATCGCGTGCAGCCACTCTACGTCCGTCAGAAGGTGGCCCAGACCATTGAGGAGCGTCGACTGAGCAAATCAACAACGCTCTTGCCGTTGCGACTGGAGGATCTGGCCTCGGTGATGGTGATCGAGCAGCAGGCCTATCCCTATCCTTGGACCAGCGGCAATTTTCGGGATGCCCTGGCCAGCGGTTATCACGGCTTGAAGTTGGTGGACCAAGGGGTGATGGTAGGCTACCTGGTCTGGATGCGGGTCTTAGACGAGGCTCATCTGCTGAATTTCACCATTGCGCCGGCGCGCCAGTCGCGGGGGTTGGGCCAACACCTGCTCAAGACCTGGATGGCTCAGTTGGTGGTTGATGGCCTTCAGCAGGTCTTGCTCGAGGTGCGACCCAGCAACCCCAAGGCCATCCGGCTGTATCAACGAAATGGGTTTGTCCAGACTGGACTTCGCAAGGGTTACTATCCCAGTGGACCGAACGGACGCGAGGATGCGCTGCTGATGAACAAACCATTGAGCACTGTGGCAGGGGCCAGTCATGCGGCCTGAGGCATTGGCCCTCTTTGGTCTTCAAGAGCGTTGGCGGTTTCAGGGGGGGGCGGCTGACAGGGCCCAATGGGTCATTCACCTGCCCAGTGACATTACCATCGACTCAGAGCGGCAGCAGTTGGTGGCCGGTCAGTCTGGCCTCGGGCCGTCCCACGCGGTGTTTGCTTCTGCGATTGCTTGGTTGTTGTCAGTTCAGGCCGATGGTCAGCTGGTGCTTCGGACCTCATCGGACCAGACCCTGAGGATTGAGCCTGGGGCTGAACTGCGATTCGAGTCGGCCGAGGTCTTAACAGTGGCTGGCAAACGCCGTCTCTGTGAGAGCTTGCTGAGCCTGCGCGCGCAACTCCGGCAAGTCAGCTAAGTCGGGCTAGACGGGCTGAGGCCCACTCAGTGGCCGGGCGTCGGATGCGCTGCGCCGTGTCCCGACTTTTCCTGCCCGATCAGACTCTGAAGGTCATGGTGCCGCTGGTTGTAGCGGTATCGAACCATGACCAAGGCCATGGTCAGGGCCACGAACCCACCGAACAGAATAATCACTGCATTGACATGCATGTCCAGGTGAATCAAGAGGGCATAGAGCCCCAGCATGACCAAGACGTTGAGGTTCTCGTTGAAGTTCTGAACGGCAATCGAGTGTCCCGCCGACAGCAGCACATGACCACGGTGTTGCAGCAAGGCGTTCATGGGCACCACAAAAAAACCAGCCAGAATGCCGACCAAGACCAAGAGTGGGATCGCGGCATCCAGCTGGGTGACCAAGGTCATCAAGGGCACGGTCAGGCCCATCAAGACGCCCAAGACCAGCACACGGCACGAGCCCTTTAGGCTGACGAATCGCGCGGCCGCGACGGCACCGCCCGCAATGCCCACGGCCACAATGCCCTGAAGAATGGCGGCCTTGTCCAGCGACATGCCCAATTGCACTTCGGCCCACTTGAGCACAATGAACTGCAAGGTGGCGCCTGCGCCCCAGAAGAGGGTGGTCACGGCCAGGGAGATCTGTCCCAGCTTGTCCCCCCACAGGGTTTGGTTGCAGTGCCAAAAGGCTTTGATGAGTTCAATGGGGTGAATCGACTGCTTGGCATAGCGTGCCCCGGTATCAGGGATGCCCGCATTAAAGGCGGCCGCCAGCAGGTAGATGAAGGCGATCACCGCAATGGCCGACTCGGCCGCTGTATCAATACCAGTGTCCAGACCTGGGAAGTCAAGGCTCAGCAGCACCCCAGAGATGCTGGGTGAGATCAGTGCGCCGCCCAGCATGGTTCCCAAGATAATCGAGCCCACGGTGGTGCCCTCGATCCAGCCATTGGCCGCGACCAGTTTTTCAGGCGGGAGCAGCTCGGTCAGGATGCCGTATTTGGCGGGGGAGTAGGCAGCAGCGCCGAGTCCCACCACGGCGTAGGCCAGCAGTGGATGGATGTGGAAGAAGAGCAGGCCACAGCCAACAATCTTGATGGTGTTGGTGATCAGCATGACCTTGCCCTTGGGCATGGCATCGGCAAAGGCGCCAACAAACGGGGCCAAGACCACATAGGAGATGGTGAAGAACAGCTTGAGAAGCGGACGCATCCACTCGGGGGCAGACAGATCGATCAGCAGGGCAATGGCGGCAATCAGCAGGGCGTTGTCAGCCAGTGACGAGAGGAACTGCGCCGACATAATCGTGTAGAAACCGCGCTTCATGACGAGCCTTTGTTTCGAGTCTGCTGGATTAGAACACGAACAGCCTACAATCAGGTGCATGTCGAGACCGGCCCTGTTGACCATCCACGAGAGTGCCCTGGCCCACAACCTGCAGCAGGTGCGGGACCGGGTGGGAGGGTCTTCGATCTGGGCTGTCTGTAAGGCTCGGGGCTACGGTCTTGGTTTGGATTCCTGTCTGCGCGGGTTTGCCAAGGCGCAGGGCATGGCGGTCTTAGAGCTCGCAGAGGCCCAGACCCTGCGAGATGCTGGCTGGGCTGGCCCCATTCTGCTGCTCGAGGGTGCTTTCTCCAATGCTGAGACCCGAGACGCCCTCGAGATCGACTGCGATCTGGTGGTTCACCAGGCTGATCAACTGGGATGGCTCACAGGCCACCAGAGCCTATTGGCCCGCCAGACCAGTCGCCTGTGGATGAAGTTCAATACTGGCATGCATCGGCTGGGGTTCTCGGCCACGACACCGAGCCAGCGGCAGGCGCTCATGGAGCCGGTGGCGAGTCTGCGTGCTTTGGTCGCAGCCGGCCGTCGTGGCTGGATGACCCACTTTGCCTGTGCGGATCAGCCCGATGGGATCCAGACCTCGATGACCCACTGGCACGCCTTGATGCAGGTGATCAGTCACCAGGCCGGTGAATGCCTGAGCCTGGCGAATTCGGCTGCCGTCTTGCTGCATCCAGACGCCCATGCTGACTGGGTGCGCCCCGGGATCATGCTCTACGGTGGCTCGCCTGCGCCGCAGATGTCGGGTGCGTCGTCTTGGTCTTTGGAGCCTGCCGCCACACTCTCGAGCCGCCTGATTGCTGTGCAGTCCGTGCCGTCCGGCGAGCGCGTTGGTTACGGTGGTCGCTACCAGGCGAAGACCGAGATGCGCATCGGTGTGGTGGCCATGGGCTACGCCGACGGCTACATGCGCCAGGCCCCCGATGGCACGCCCGTGCTCGTGGACGGCGTTCGATGCCCACTGGTGGGGCAGGTCTCCATGGACATGATCACCGTTGACCTGTCGGCCTGTCCGCAGGCCAAGGTTGGCAGCCCTGTGACGCTCTGGGGTCGCGGTCTGTCCATCGACGAGGTTGCGCAGGGCTGTGGCACCAATGCGTATGAACTGCTCACCGGTGTGACATCCCGTGTGGCCAGACGTCTGGAGCCGCACCTGGGGGATGAGGACTGATGGCCAAAGAAAAAGCCGTTTTTGTCTGCTCAGCCTGTGGACAGGCCCATGCCAAATGGCAAGGCCAGTGTGATGGCTGTGGCAGCTGGAATTCGCTCTCACAGGGCAAGGCGGTTGCAGTCTCGACGGGGCGAAAGTCCTCTGGTGGGTTTTCGGGTCAGGCCGCAGCGGTTCAGAGTCTGGCCAGTGTGGCCGTGGAGGAGCAGCCACGCTGGTCCATGGGACTAGACGAATTCGACCGGGTGTTGGGCGGTGGCCTGGTCCCAGGTGGCGTGGTCTTGTTGGGTGGTGATCCAGGCATTGGCAAATCCACCTTGCTCTTGCAGGCGCTGGCCCAGCAAGTCCGGCTCTCACCGGAGAGTGGTGTGATCTATGTGACCGGTGAAGAATCGGTGAGTCAGGTCGCCCTTCGAGCCCAGCGCCTGGGGCTGGATGCCGTCGCACTCGATCGTATTCAGATTCTGGCCGAGACCCAGGTTGAGACGATTCTCGCCACGCTCGCTTCAGCCAAGCCGCGCATGGTGGTCATCGACTCCATCCAGACAATGTTTTCAGAGGAGATCGGCAGCGCGCCGGGTTCAGTGAGCCAGGTCCGGGAGACTGCTGCGGCCCTCACGCGGTGGGCTAAGTCCAATGGCGTGGGCCTCTTTCTGGTCGGGCACGTCACCAAGGAGGGCGCCCTGGCTGGTCCACGTGTGCTCGAGCACATGGTCGATGCCGTCTTGTATTTCGAAGGCGATCCCCAGGCCAGTTTCCGAGTGGTTCGGGCGATCAAGAACCGGTTTGGCACGGTCAATGAACTCGGTGTGTTTGGGATGACCGACAAGGGGCTCAAGGCGGTCAGCAATCCATCGGCCTTGTTTCTGTCGTCCCGCTATCAGGGCAGCGAGGACGGTGGCGCACCGGTCCCAGGCTCCTGCGTCTTGGTCACCCAAGAGGGCTCTCGTCCCCTGTTGGTCGAGGTCCAGGCCTTGGTCGACACCTCCCGCGTGCCCAATCCTCGTCGACTCTGTGTGGGCCTGGATCCTCAGCGCTTGGCCATGCTGCTGGCGGTCATGCACCGCCATGCTGGGCTGGCCTGCTTTGACCAAGATGTCTACCTGAACGCGGTGGGTGGGGTGCGCGTGACCGAGACGGCTTCTGACTTGGCGCTGTTGGCGGCGGTGGTGTCTTCCATGCGCAACCGCCCCTTGCCGGTCGGCTTGGTGGTCTTTGGTGAGGTGGGTCTGGCCGGTGAAGTCAGGCCGTCGGTTCGGGGTCAGGAGAGACTCCGTGAGGCCGCGCGACTTGGGTTTTCCAGAGCGGTTGTACCAGCTGCCAATGCCCCCAAAAAGCCCATCGAGGGCCTGGACGTCATTCCAGTGAAGAGCCTGTCGCAGGCACTCGACTGCCTGTTTGAGCGCTAGCCACCTGCCGCTGACGTCTAGCGCTTGTGAGTGGACGTCAAAGCTTCGATGGCCTGGTCAGCAGCCCGCTCTCCGGCCAGCACCGCTGATTCGATGGTCGCCGGCAACCCCGGCTGATGGGCGTCGCTGGCCAGCCACAGACCACCAGAGGCCCCATCGGTCAGCGGAGGACCTGCACGCAGGTCTGCTGGCTGGTGCGGGTCTGCGCCGTGTGTCCCAACCTCACACGACCAGGTGGCCTGCTTCTCGATCACCAAGCGCCTCGGGTGATCCTGCGCCCAGGGCCCCAGCCAGGTTACAAACAAGTCGTTGGCCTCTTGCTCGAGCTGAGCGCGGTCTGGATTCTGGAGGGCACTGAAGCTCAGGCTGGCGAGCCGGCCCCAGGGACCAGCGGGTCGGAAGAGTCCGATGGCTCGGACGTCCTGCCGAGAGGAGGGCAGGGAGAGGGGATAGACGGCGTGGGTGCTCAGGCCAGACCATGACAGCGCTCGATCAGTGATCGTAGCCGGCAGCCAGAGCCAGGCGGTTGCGATCGCCAGGGGTTCTCGCTGAAGGCATCGGTGCAGGTGCTCAACGGCGGGCGCATCAGGCCGGAAGGCATTGGGGGATTGGTCGACCAGGTCTTTGGCATGCCAGGGCGCACAGCAGACCAGTACCGCATCGAAGGCCTGGTCTAGGACGCCCCGGTCTGTCAGGGATCCCTGGGATTCAAGCAGCCATTGTTGGCCGGTCTGGGCCTTTGAGGCGGCCGGCTCGATCCGCTCGATCCGCTCGATCCGCCTGATGCGCTGCCCGCAGTGCAGTCGAACGCCGCGGTCGGTCAACCAGGTCTGCCAGGGGTCTAGGGCATCTTGACCCAGATGGGTCAAAGGGTGCCAACACCGACTCATGGGTGCTTTGGGATTGAGCACATCTGAGAGGACAGTCAGAAAGACCGATGCGCTTGCCTGCTCGACTGGTGTGTTGAGAATGGCTTCGACCAGCGGCCCATAAAAGCGTTGGGTGAAGGCCTCAGACAGGCCAAGGGACTGGGCCAGCCTCGCCGTGCTCTGGTCGACGGGCTGCTGGCCTGGTTGAGCCCGATGATTGCGCGCCGAGCGAACGGCAGAGAGCAGTCTGAGCAGGTCGATGGGCCAGACCAGGCTCAGGTGCTGGCGCTTGGCCCGACTTTTGGCCCGCAGCCAGAGTTGAGCCATGGCCAACTTCCAGAGCGGCCCATTGCCCAATTGCAGCTGTCGGCCAGCCTGCCGATCCCGCCAGATCAAGGGATTGCTCTGCCATTGGGTCTGAAGGACGCCCAGGCGAGTCAGCCAGTCAAGGGTGCGACGGTGGGCTCCGAGGATGAGGTGCTGGCCATTGTCGATGGGTGCTTTCAGTGCGGGGTCGCTGGGGTGTTGCCAGAACAAGCCCTTGGCTCGGCCACCCATTGCCGGGGCTGCCTCAAAGAGATGGATCTCTGCCGTGGGCTCGGTTCCCGCGGGCCCGAGCCGATCCGCAAGACGGCTGGCCGCAGCGAGCCCCGCCCATCCACCGCCAATGACCGCAATGCGCGGCTTTAGCGAGGCAGCCATCCCGCCATGGTCTTGAGTCCCAGCCAGAGCTTGCGAGACGGCGTCAGGGCGATGCGTTGGTGAAGCACCTGGTAGTCCGATTCTTGGATGACTTTGAGCAAGTCTCGATAGATGGCGGCCATGACCAGTCCGGGTCGTTGTTGGGCCACAGCCCAGGCTGGCAGATCGTCCAGGGCCTGGTCGTAGAGTCCATGCGCTCTTTGGGCCAGTTCAGCCAGGGCTTCGGTGAGCTGTGGGGTCTGGCCAAGCGACAGCACATCGGCACGATGCAGGCCATGGGCGTGGAGCAGGGCCTCCGGCAGATAGACCCTTTGGCGCCGAGCGTCCTCGCCGATGTCGCGAAGAATATTGGTGTACTGCAGGGCCAGGCCCAGTCCACTGGCATACCGCAGGACCGCCTCATCGACCCGACCAAAGATCCGGGCCGATAGGCGACCCACCGCGCCGGCGACCTTATCACAGTAGTCATCCAGGGCTGACCAGTCGTTGAACTGGAGTGGGTAGAGGTCACGCTCCACACCGGTGATGATCAGAGCGAGATCGTCAATGGGCAGGTCAAAGTCGTCGATGACCGGGCCTAGTGCTTGGATGACCGGGTGGCAGACGGTACCCGACGCTTGCCCGTCTGAACCTGAGTGGTCAGCCCCGTCAGCCCGGTCAGCCCGCGCGATCAATTGGCTGCGCCACCAGTTCAAGGTGGTCTGGGCCACGGCCTGATCGGAGCAGTCGTCTGCCACATCGTCGACTTCTCGGCAAAAGGCGTAGAGCGCCTCCATGGCCGCCCGCCGCCTGGGATCGAGCAATCGAAAGGCCGCAGTGAAGCTGGACGAGGCGCTGGCGGTCTTTTGGGCGCAGTAGGCTTGTGGCGTCATGAGGCCCGACTGTAACGGAGAAGCGCCGATCCAAAGAGCCTGGCAAAGGTCAGCCCTCCAAGCTTTGGGCCTTTTTGCCAACAGGCCAAGGGATCTTGTCGAATGCGGGCTGCCATGGCCAGACCACCCAGCCTCGTGGCCTCGATTTCGACGCTGAGCCGAAACCGCAACTCGGGCTTGAGGCTGACCTTGAGCTGACCTAGCAGGGGCTTGCCGTTGATCAGGCATCGCTCGCCACGCTCGAGCAGGGCCATCACCATCTGGGATCGTGTCTTTGGCGCAAGCTCGGGCCAGCGCTCGAGGTCCTCGTGGGGCCATTCCGACTGGGGCAGAGTGGGGCGGCCTCGCGCCAGATCCTGCGAGAAGTCTTGGGCAAAGTTAACGAGTTGCAGACCGGTGCAAATGGCGTCTGCGCTGGCCAGGGTCAGTCGTTGCGCCGGCGCCGTGGCGGTCTGGTCGTCACAGTCTAGTCCTGCAAGTCCCAGCATCATGCGGCCCACCGGGTTGGCGGAGTGCTCGCAATAGCGGTAGACCGCAGACCAGTCTGCGAAGGGCTGATGGGCTGCGTCGTACTCGAAGGCGGTCAACAGCTTGAGCATCCAGTCTAGGGAAAGCCCTCGATTGGTCAGGGTCTGCGCCAAGGCCTTGCAGGCCAGATCGGTGTCTGGGTCAGCGGTGGGTGTGCCTGTGATGAGGCAGGCCCGGATGGCAGCGAGTTGGTTCAGACGCTCGGTGCTGGACAGGCTGCCCTCGTCTGCGATGTCGTCGGCGAGTCGAGCGAGTCGGTAGACCGCGAGGACCTCGGCGCGAATACCGGCTGGCAGCAGGTAAGAGCCGACTGGAAAATTCTCGTAGTGGTTTGCACCATGCACCGTTTCGCGGACCATGCCCGTCATTCTAGTGTTGTGGGTTTCGATACAATGGCGGTTCGACTGCGAGGGTGGCGAAATTGGTAGACGCACCAGGTTTAGGTCCTGACGCCCGTTAAGGGTGTGGGGGTTCGAGTCCCCCCTCTCGCACCATTTTTCTTTTGAATGAGTTTTTGAGATGACTGCTGATAGCACCCAAACCCTGGCCTCGAGCCTCGAGCGTAAGTTAACCCTGACCGTTGCCATGGCAGAGGTCGAGACCCTGGCCCTGAAAAAGCTCACCCAAATGGGCAAGAAGATGAAGATGCCGGGATTCCGCCCTGGCAAGGTGCCCATGAAGGTGGTGCAGCAGACCTATGGCCCGCAAGCCCAGTCTGAGGCCATTGGGGATGTGGTCAGCCGTGTGTACAGCGAGACGGTCATTGCTCAAAACCTGCGTCCGGCAGGCCCGCCCGAGATCAAGCCTACCCAGGATGGGTCGGCTGGCGCAGAGGCCACCACCATGACCTTCGAGGCCACCATCGAGATCTACCCAGAGGTATCGGTACCCGATCGGGCCAGCCTGAGCTACGAGACGGTCGCTTGCGAGGTGACCGCTGCAGACGTGGACAAGACCATCGAGACCCTGCGCAAGCAGAAGGTGAATTACAAGACGGCGGATCGGGCCGCCCAAGACGACGACCAGGTTCGGGTCGACTTCAAGGGATCGCTTGACGGTGAGCCCTTCGAGGGCGGCGCGGCCAAGGACTTTCGGTTTGTGGTTGGGGCTGGCCAGATGCTCCCCGAGTTCGATCGTGCGGTGGTCGGCATGAAGGCCGGCGAAGAGAAGACCTTTCCGTTGAGTTTCCCATCCGACTACCGTGCCGAAAAATTGGCGGGCAAGACTGGTGAGTTCACCGTGACCCTGCACGAGGTGCTGGGTCCTGAGCTGCCAGCGCTCGACGATGAGTTGGCCAAGTCTTTTGGCATCGCCGAGGGCGGTCTTGCCAAGCTGCGCGACGATGTGGAAAAGAACCTCAAGCGGGAGGTAAGCGGTCGTTGCAAAGCCAAGACCAAGCAGGCCGCCATGGACGCCCTGATGGTGGTCTCGACGTTTGACGTGCCCAAAGCCTTGGTGCAGTCGGAGTCTCAGCGCATGGCCGACGGCATGCGTCAGGACATGGTCTCTCGCGGCATGAACGTCAAAGATGCGCCTATTCCGGCCGAGCTGTTTGCAGAGCAGGCGACCAAGCGCGTTCGACTAGGCTTGCTGGTGGGTGCGATCGTTCGCGCCGAGAATCTGCAGGCGACCGAGGAGCAGGTTCGAGCCATGCTGGCCGAGATGGCCGAGAGCTACGAAAAGCCCGAGGAATTTATTCGCTGGACGCTGTCGAACCCTGAACGTCGTGCCGAGGCTGAGGCTGTGGTGATTGAAGACAACGTGGTGAACTGGGCCTCCCAGGGTGCCAAGACGACCACCAAGTCCATGACGGTTGATGAACTCATGAAAGAGGGCAATGCCTAATATGCACAGCACAGAAGAGATCCGCGGCCTGGGCCTGGTGCCCATGGTCATTGAGCAGTCAGGCCGTGGTGAGCGGGCCTACGACATCTATTCGCGCCTGCTGCGTGAACGCGTGGTCTTTCTGGTTGGGCCTGTCAACGATCAGTCTGCCAACCTGGTCATTGCCCAGCTACTGTTCCTGGAGTCCGAGAATCCCGACAAGGACGTCTCGCTCTACATCAATTCGCCAGGTGGCTCTGTCTCCGCCGGCCTGGCCATCTACGACACCATGCAGTTCATCAAGCCAGCCGTCAGCACCCTGTGCATGGGCATGGCCGCCAGCATGGGCGCTTTCCTGCTGGCTGCTGGCGAGAAGGGCAAGCGCTTTGCGCTGCCCAACAGCCGCGTGATGATCCATCAGCCTTTGGGTGGTGTTCAAGGACAGGCCTCTGACATCGAGATTCACGCCCGCGAGATTCTGTCCTTGCGTGACAAGCTCAACAGCATTCTGGCCGAGCGCACTGGACAGTCGCTGGAGACCATCGCGCGTGACACCGATCGGGACAACTTCATGTCTTCCGATGATGCGCTAAAGTACGGATTAATTGATCGGGTTTTGGTAAACCGCGACTGATGCTGACACAAGCCGTCAGCCAAAGATTTGGGGCTTGGCCCGGAGGCATGGATGTCCGATAAGAAATCCGCAGGCGAGAAACTTCTCTATTGCTCCTTTTGCGGCAAGAGCCAGCACGAGGTCAAGAAGCTGATCGCGGGTCCTTCCGTCTTCATCTGCGACGAATGCATCGACCTGTGTAACGACATCATTCGAGACGAGCAGGTGACCACGCCGGGTGGTCAGGCTGGCGATGAGACCGCACTGCCCACCCCCCAAGAGATTGCAGCGATTCTCGACCAATATGTCGTGGGACAGGACCGTGCCAAGCGTGGTCTGGCCGTAGCGGTCTACAACCACTACAAGCGCCTGCGTCAAAGGAAGAACACCACCACCGATATTGAGCTGGCTAAGAGCAATATTCTGCTGATCGGGCCCACAGGCTCGGGCAAGACGCTGCTGGCCCAGACCCTGGCCCGTCTGTTGAACGTTCCCTTTGTCATCGCCGATGCCACCACGCTGACCGAGGCTGGCTATGTAGGCGAGGATGTTGAGAACATCATCCAGAAGCTCTTGCAGAACTGTAACTACGAGGTGGAGCGGGCCCAGCACGGCATCGTCTACATCGACGAGATCGACAAGATCTCCCGCAAGTCAGACAACCCATCGATCACCCGTGACGTCTCGGGTGAGGGCGTGCAGCAGGCGCTGCTCAAGCTGATCGAGGGCACGGTAGCCTCGGTACCCCCACAGGGTGGCCGCAAGCACCCCAATCAAGACTTCGTGCAGATCGATACCACCAACATTCTGTTTATCTGCGGTGGCGCTTTCGATGGCCTGGAGAAAGTCATCAAAGACCGCACCGAGAAGACCTCGATCGGATTTGGGGCCCAGGTGAAGTCGGCCAAAGAGCGCAAGCTTAGCGAACTCTTCAAAGAGGTGGAGCCAGAGGACCTGATCAAGTTCGGCCTGATCCCCGAGTTGGTCGGCCGTCTGCCAGTGGTGACCACACTCGACGAACTAGACGAGCCGGCCCTCATCGAAATCCTGACGGGACCCAAGAATGCGCTGGTCAAGCAGTACCACGCACTCTTCCAGATGGAGGGGGTCGACCTGGAGATCCGCACCGCTGCCCTCAAGGCCATTGCTCAAAAGGCCATCGCCCGTAAGACGGGTGCCCGTGGCCTGCGCTCGATTCTGGAGCAGGTCTTGCTGGACACCATGTACGACCTGCCCAGCCAGAAAAATGTCACCAAGGTGGTCGTCGACGAGAACACCGTGGTGGGTGAGGGCGTACCGCTGCTGATTTATGGCGAAAACCCCAAGGTTTCAGGCAGTAAGCACGCGTAGGGCTTGAAATAGGGCTGGCTCACCCCCAGTTTTGAAGGACACCAAAGGAATTTATCATGTCCAAGACCGAGTTACTCCCTGCTGACCAAACCGTGCTGCCCATGCTGCCACTGCGAGATGTGGTGGTCTTTCCGCACATGGTTATCCCGCTGTTTGTTGGGCGTCCCAAATCTATCAAGGCGATGGAACGGGCCATGGAGGCTGGCAGCCACATTCTGCTGGCCGCCCAGAAATCTCCCACCCAGGATGACCCCAGCCTGGACGACATCTACAAGATTGGTTGCCTGGCCAGCATTCTGCAGATGCTCAAGCTGCCCGATGGCACCGTGAAGGTATTGGTGGAAGGCAGCCAGAGGGCCACCTTGCTGGACATGCAGGACAACGGTGAGCATCTGGTGGCCGAGTGCCGACCGATTATTCTGGACGAAAAGGACAACCCCGAGACCGAGGCCCTGCGCCGCACGCTGCTCGCCCAGTTCGACCAGTTCGTCAAACTCAACAAAAAGATCCCCGCCGAGATTCTGAACAGCCTGGTGAGCATCGAGGAGCCGGGTCGCCTGGCCGACACCATTGCGGCGCATCTGCCCATGAAGCTAGAGCAGAAGCAGGAGATCCTCGAGGTGATGCCCGTCTCTGAAAGGCTTGAGAAGCTGCTGGCCCAGATCGAGACCGAGCTCGACATCCTGCAGGTCGAAAAACGCATCCGTGGCCGCGTCAAGCGTCAGATGGAAAAGAGCCAGCGCGAGTACTACCTCAACGAGCAGGTCAAGGCCATTCAAAAGGAGCTTGGCGAGGGCGAGGACAACGAGCTCGATGAACTCGACAAAAAGATCAAGGCCGCTCGCATGCCCAAAGAGGCTCGCGACAAGGCGCAGGCCGAACTCAAAAAACTGCGCATGATGTCGCCCATGTCGGCCGAGGCCACGGTGGTTCGCAACTACATCGACGCCCTGGTTGGACTGCCCTGGAAGAAAAAGAGCAAGGTCAACATCGATCTGGTGCATGCCGAGGAAATCCTCGACAAGGAGCACTTTGGACTGGAGAAGGTCAAGGAGCGCATCCTGGAAGCCCTGGCCGTGCAGCGCCGGGTCGACAAGGTCAAGGCTCCCATTCTCTGCCTGGTGGGCCCTCCGGGTGTGGGCAAGACCTCGCTGGGTCAGTCGATCGCCCGCGCCACCAACCGCAAGTTTGTCCGCATGGCTCTGGGTGGCGTGCGCGACGAATCAGAGATTCGCGGCCATCGCCGCACCTACATTGGCTCCATGCCGGGCAAGATTCTCAGCAGCCTGTCCAAGGTTGGCGTGCGCAACCCGCTCTTTCTGCTCGACGAAGTCGACAAGATGGGTATGGATTTCCGCGGCGACCCTGCCAGCGCCTTGTTAGAGGTCCTGGACCCGGAGCAGAACCACTCGTTTACCGATCATTACGTCGAGGTGGAGTACGACCTGTCCGATGTCATGTTTGTCGCCACCGCCAACTCGCTGAACATTCCCCCAGCCCTGTTGGACCGGATGGAGGTCATTCGCCTGTCGGGTTACACCGAGGACGAGAAGGTCAACATCGCCCAGCGCTATCTGCTGCCCAAGCAGATCAAGCTCACGGGCCTCAAGCCCGAGGAGATCTCCGTCTCGGAGGACGCGGTGCGCGAGATCATTCGGTCCTACACACGAGAAGCCGGCGTTCGCAGCCTGGAGCGTGAGATCTCCAAGATCTGCCGCAAGGTGGTTCGCATGATCCTGACGCAGAAGGCCGAGGGTGCTGTTGCTGTTTCCGCCGAGAACATCGAGGAATTCCTGGCGGTCAAGAAGTTCACCTTTGGTGTGGCCGAAAAAGAGGACCAGGTTGGAGAGGTGACTGGCTTGGCCTGGACCGAGGTCGGTGGTGAGTTGCTCATGATTGAAGCAGCGGTGATGCCTGGTAAGGGCGCTATCACCCGAACGGGTTCTCTCGGTGATGTGATGAAGGAATCTGTCGAGGCAGCCCGCTCTGTGGTCCGTGCCCGTGCACGTCGCCTGGGCATCGCCGATGACGTCTTCGAGAAGAAAGACCTGCACATCCACGCCCCGGAGGGTGCGACCCCCAAAGACGGTCCGAGCGCGGGTATCGCCATGACCACAGCCATGGTCTCAGCGCTCACGGGCATTGCGGTTCGGGCCGATGTGGCCATGACCGGTGAGATCACGCTTCGTGGAGAGGTTCTTCAGATCGGTGGCCTCAAAGAAAAACTCTTGGCAGCTCACCGAGGCGGGATCAAGAAGGTGCTGATCCCCGAGCAGAATGTTCGGGACTTGGCCGAGATTCCGGTGAACGTGAAGAACGCACTGGAGATTGTTCCAGTCAAATGGATCGATCAGGTGCTGGAGCACGCTCTCGCCCAGACACCCACGCCACTGCCAGAGCCGGTTGCGGGTCAGACTCAGCCTGCTCCGGTCTCGGCAGAGCCTGCACCAGCCGCTTCCACCGAGACGCTAAAACATTGATTTGTTGCGAAACGGCTCCCCGCATGGCTTTGCGGGGAGGTCCTGACTTGACCTGCGAAGCGTACAGGGTTTAAATAGATCAACCAATCGAGGACATCACACAAGCGTTTCTTCACACTAACTCAGGGACTCCTACATGAACAAAACAGATCTCATCGAACACATCGCCAAGCAGGCCGACATCTCCAAGGCTGCTGCCGGTCGAGCACTCGAAGCCGTTATTGGTGGCGTACGGACCACGCTCAAAAAGGGCGGCTCGGTGACGCTGGTTGGCTTCGGCACCTTTGCAGTGAGCAAGCGTGCAGCGCGTGCGGGTCGCAACCCTCGCACCGGTGAGACCATCAAGATCAAGGCTTCCAAGCTGCCCAAGTTCCGCCCAGGCAAGGCCCTGAAGGACGCGCTGAACTAATCGCATCTGCGGCTGCACGCCAGGCATATCCTGGTGTGCAACGCTCAAAAGGCGCGTTTGATCGACGCGCCTTTTTTCTTTACACTACGCGGTCTTTGCAATGTCCGGGGTGCTTAGCTCAGTTGGTAGAGCGGCGCCCTTACAAGGCGTAGGTCGGGAGTTCGAGCCTCTCAGCACCCACCACCGGTGCATTGTCAAATGCTGATGTAGAATGCTGTTTTTCTTCGCGCGGAGCGGTAGTTCAGTCGGTTAGAATACCGGCCTGTCACGCCGGGGGTCGCGGGTTCGAGTCCCGTCCGCTCCGCCAATTTTTCTCATGCTCGAGTTCATTCGCGGCAATCGCCGCATCCTTCAGTTTGTCCTGCTGATCTTCATCGTTCCCTCCTTTGTGGTGGTGGGCGCTTGGGATTTGATTTCTCCTGGTGCGGGGCAGACCACCTTGGCCACCGTCGACGGTCAGCGCATTGAGCGCCCCGACTGGGAGCGGGCGCATCGAGCCACACTCGATGGCCTAGTCGCTCAACTCGGCGGACAGGTCTCTGTTGGCGCTCTAGATACCCCAGCTTCACGCGTCGCTAGCCTGGACCGACTGATTGTTGATCGCATGATGGCCGTTGCAACGGCCCAAGCGGGCGTGGCCCCGAGTGACGAGACCATCAAGGCCGTGATTGCCCAGATCCCTGAGTTCCAAAAGCAGGGCCGCTTCGACCTGGAGACTGCCAAGGCTTTCCTGGCGCAGCGTGGTCTGACCACGGATCAATTCGAGGCCAACCTCCGGGCTGATCTGGCCACCGAGATGCTGCCCAGGGCGCTCTCAGATTCGGCCATTGCCTCGCGCAGCCTGGCACGTCGCCTGGCGCAGCTGGACACCGAGAGCCGGCAGGTTCGACTGCAAATCTTCTCGGCTGCTGATTTCAGAAAGGGCCTCACGCCGCAGACTGGTGATCTAGAGCGCTTCTATCAAGAAAACCAAGGGCTCTACCAGACGCCCGAGCGCATTGATTTGGAGTTGGTCGTGCTGGCCTCGCCGAAGTCTGCAGAGCAGATCGAGCGGTTTACCAACTTGGTCTATGAGCAGAGCGAGACCTATGAATCCGTGGCCAAGGAGCTCAAGCTCGAGGTGGTTCAGGCCAAGGGGCTGTCTCGCGATGGTCGCACCAGCCAGTCGGGCTTGTCCTCAGCGGTTTCGGCTGTTCTTCAAGATGCCAACTTCCGCGCCAAGGTGTTCTCTGCAGAGACCATTGCTGATCGTCGCAACACAGAGGCCCTGGAGCTGCCCAACCGGCGGTATGTCAGCGCCCGGGTTCTGGCCCATGCACCCGCTCAGCTGATGCCCATGGCCAGCGTCACAGACCGTCTCAAGGCGGACTGGTCGCAGGCTGAAGGAACCAAGAAGGCCACTGCTGCGGCACAGGCTTGGCTGACGGCCCAGACGGACCAGTTGAAGCCTGCTGCTGCCAATACCGACGCCGCTAGCCTGGCCGTGGAGGGTCGGCTGGTCAGGCTGTCACGCAGCAACCTGGCGCAGGCTGGCAGTCAGTTGGGCCTTCAGAAGCCCGCTGATGTCTCTGCCTTGGCGCAAAAGATTTTCTCTTCTCAGGTGGCCCTTCGAGCGGGCGATGTGGTGGCCTTGCCGGCTGACGGCAGCGTCGCCGCCTTTGTTCTGGTGGGGCAGACGCTCGACAGTGCTCAGGCACCCCTCGTTAGCCAGCGGCTTGGTCAGGCCTATGAGTTTGTCCAGAACTATGAGCGTGAGCAGGCCACGACCCGTTGGCTGCGTGACCTCGAGCCACGGCTGAAGGTCAAGCGTTACGCCGACAAGCTGGCGGCTGCGGCGTTGTAATCGGCTTGGTGGGCTGAGGCCATCGCCAGTCGATGCGCCTGGGCCACCTTCTGAAAATTTCTCTTGATGGACCGTTGGTAGGCCGGGTCGTAATGGTGGATCAGCAGATCCTCGACCAGGGTCTGCCAGTTCTGATCGGCCACCAGCCCGCGCCAACGATCCACCGTCTGATGACCGGCGAGCTCCACCAGTTTGTCAAACTGCAGCTGCAACGGAGCAGGATCGTTTAGGAAATGGGCATACTCCTCGCAGAGCAGCCTTACCCGCTGGTCAATGGGCATGTCGATCTGGATGCAATCGCTGGCCCGCATGCGTTGCATGAGCTCGTCCGGTACATGCAGGTTGCCCACCTTCTTACTCTCTGACTCCACAAAAATCGGCTCGCCGGGTCTCATGCGTCCCAGTGCCTCAAAGATCAGTGACTCAAAGGCCTTCTGACTGGGCTGGGGACGGTCTGGCTCTGCGCCGAGCAGAGAGCCCCGATGGCAGGCCAGGTCCTCGAGGTCCAACACCTGACGGCCCTGGGCGGCCAAGGCCTTGAGCAACCGGGTCTTGCCAGACCCGGTGGGGCCACAGACCACACGAAAGTCACGCTGCTCGACGAGGCGAGGCAGCTGGTCGATGACCAGGCTTCGATAGGCCTTGTAGCCTCCCTCTAGCAGGCTCACCCGCCAGCCGATCTTGGCCAGTACGGTGGCCAGACCGCCGCTGCGGTTGCCCCCTCGCCAGCAATAGACCAGTGGCCGCCAGTCCTTGGGCTTGTCGATGAGGACCGACTCCAGGTGCTCGGCAATGTTGCGGGACATGAGGGCCGCGCCAACCTTTTTGGCTGTGAAGGCGTCGCCCTTGTATTGGGTGCCCACTTGAACCCGCTGGGCATTGTCCAGAACTGGCAGGTTGATGGCCCCGGGTAGATGGTCTTCTTCAAACTCGGCCGGTGTTCGCACATCGATGATCGTGTCATAGCCCTGCAAGGCATCGATGGCCGCCTGGGCGCTTACAATGGCAGGATTCGTCAAAGGCTTGTTCATCATGAAGGTCTTCAATTTACAGTGTTCTGCTGGTCATCGCTTTGAGGGCTGGTTCAAGTCATCGGAGTCGTGTGAGGAGCAGCGGGCGCGTCGTCTGCTGACTTGTCCCGTCTGCGATGACCCAGAGATTCTCAGGCTGCCGTCTGCGCCACACATTCAGTCCTCGTCTTCGGCCCCACAGATGCAGCCGTCTGAGCAGACGCTCGGGCAAGAGCCAACGGCAGCAGGTCAGCTACAGGGCCGAAGGGCTCTGGTACAACAGCGGCTGCTCGAGCTCGCCAGGGCGCTGGTAGAGAGTGCCGATGATGTCGGTCGGGACTTCCCAGAGGAAGCCCGCCGGATTCACTACCAAGAGGCCCCCGAGCGTATGATCATGGGGCAGGCCACGGTGGAGGAGACCCAGGCCTTGCAGGACGAGGGCATCGAGGTCGTCAGCCTGCCCTTGCTCGCCAAGCCCGACAGCGGCAAGCTGCAGTAACGCAGGCTTTTAAGACTTGTTGGTCTTGCTGGTTAGTCCGAACAGCAGGGCCTTGGCCTTGTCGTCCGTTAGCGGTTTGCGCAGATCCGCGAAAAGCGCCAGGCCTTTTTGCACAGCCTTGCGCTCGTTGATCTTGTTAAACCACTTGAGCACATTGGGGTACTGATCCAGGTCGACACCCTGGTTTTTGTGTGAGGCCGTCCAAGGCCAGCAGGCCATGTCGGCAATGGTGTATTGCCCAGCAGCCAGGTAGCCCGTCTTGGCCAGTGCCTTGTCGAGCACGCCATAGAGGCGATGGGCCTCCTTGGTGTAGCGATCAACGGCGTATTGAATTTGTTCTGGGGCGTAGAGCCGGAAGTGGTGAGCCTGTCCCAGCATGGGGCCAAGGCCACCCATCTGAAACATCAGCCACTGCAAGACCTCGTAACGCTCGCGATCCGTCTTGCCGAGGAAACGACCTGTCTTGCCTGCCAGGTAGAGCATGATGGCACCGGACTCAAACAGCGAGATGGGCTTGCCATCGGGTCCATCGCTGTCCACCAGGGCCGGGATCTTGTTGTTAGGGCTGATCTTGAGAAAGTCCGGGGCAAACTGGTCGCCCTTGCCGATGTCAATGGGAACCGCCTTGAACGGCAGACCCAGTTCCTCGAGCAGGATGGAGATTTTCTTGCCGTTGGGCGTAGCCCAGGTATACAGGGTGATCACAGGTGGTCTCCTAGTGCAAAGACTTGTTGCAGGCCCGTGGCCGTTGGCAGCCATCGGGATTTGAGGTTGGGAAATTCTCTCTCAAAAAGCTGCTGACAGGCAGCCGCCTCGTGACCGATCTCGACCACCAAGAGGCCACCAGGAATGAGGTGCTGGGGGTATTCCTTCAGAATGCGCCGCACCAGGTCCATGCCATCTCGTCCGCCTTCAAAGGCCTTGTGAGGCTCCGCACGAAACTCTGCTGGCAGCGCATTGGTCTTGTAGGTCGGCACGTAAGGTGGGTTGCAAAGAATCAGATCGTAAGGACCATCGCCGGGCTGGAGGGCCTGAAACAGGTCGCCCTGTCGAATGGTGATCCGATCCGTGAGCCCATGGCGTTGGATGTTCTCTTGGGCTAAGGCCAGCGCGTCAGGATCCAGGTCGGTGGCGGTGAGCTTGGCAGCAGGCCAGGCTTTGGCGGCGAGGACCGACAGGCTGCCACCGCCGGTGCACAACTCTAGGATGCGGGCAACGGGATGGCGAAGACCGGGCAGGCTGGGGGCGACCAAAAATTCGGCAATGAAAGACCGCGGAATGATGGCTCGACGGTCACAGGCAAACGACTCCCCCATGAGCCAGGCCTCGCCCAGAATATAGGCGGTCGGCTGGCGGTCCACCAGTCTTTGGTGCATCACCTTTTTGAGATGCTGCTGTTCGGATGGGCTGAGCGGTCGATCAAGCTGCTCCGGCCCTGCATCAAAAGACCAGCCCATCCCTCTGACCAGCAACCAGTGAGCCTCGTCATAAGGGTCCAGGGTGCCCTGGCCCAGCTGGCATTGGGCCATGGGGAGGGCATCGGTTAGCCAGTCTCGCCAGTCAGCAAGACAGCTTGGCTCAGGCCGCGGGAAGTTCAACCAAGAGCTTTTCGATGGCGCGCTCATAGATGGCGCTCAAGGGCTCCAAGTCCGCCACAGCAATGCGCTCGTTGACCTGGTGGATGGTGGCATTGGGTGGGCCAAATTCAATGACCTCACGGCAGTGCTTGGCGATGAATCGCCCATCCGAGGTGCCCCCTGTGGTCGACAAGACGGGCTTGATCCCCTGCACCTGCTCGATGGCCTGGCTCATGGCGTCACAGAGGGTGCCGGCTGGCGTGAGGTAAGGGTCACCGCCCAGGTTCCAGTCAATCGTGTAGCGCAGGTTGTGCTGCTGGAGTACCGCCTCGAGTCGGTCCTTCAGGCTTTGTGGGCTGCTGACCGTGGCGAATCGAAAATTAAAAGAGGCTGTCAGAGATCCCGGAATCACGTTGGTCGCACCGGTGCCCGAATGAAGATTCGAGACCTGCCAGGTGGTTGGCGGAAAGTACTGGTTGCCGTCGTCCCAGACGATCGCAGCCAAATCAGCCAGAGCCGGTGCAAATCGATGGATGGGGTTCTCAGCCATGTGCGGATAAGCCACATGACCTTGCTGACCAAAGATGGTGAGCTGACCCGACAACGAGCCACGACGACCGTTTTTGATCATGTCGCCCAAGGCCTTGGTGGAGGTGGGCTCGCCGACGATGCAGTAGTTGAGCTGTTCGCCGCGGTGGACCAGTTCACGCAGGACTTGGACCGTGCCATCGATGGCGGGACCCTCTTCATCGGAGGTGATCAGGTAGGCCAGACGGCCGGCAAAGCTGGGATGCTTTCGAATAAAGCGCTCGGAGGCGGTAACGAAGGCGGCCACCGAGGACTTCATGTCAGCGGCCCCGCGTCCGACCAACTCGCCGTTGTGAACCGTGGGTTCAAACGGGTCGGACTGCCAGGCTTCCCGCGGGCCAGGTGGCACAACATCGACGTGACCGGCGAGCACCAGGGTTGGTCCAGGGCGGCCACCTTCTCGGACGGCCCAGAGGTTGGTGACGTCGCCAAAGGGCATGATCTCGGTCTGAAAGCCCAGCGGCTTGAGTCGCTGGGACAGCAATTCGCAACAGCCTGCATCGGCAGGCGTTACCGAGGGTTTGGCGATCAGGGCTTTGGCCAGGGCCAGGGTGTCGGTCACGAGAAGAATCCTTGGTATAGGGAATCCGAAAATCCAACTGCGAGTTGATCCGACCATTCCAACACAGGTCGCTTGATCACGGAAGGCTGGGCCAGCATGAGCTCGATGGCCGAGGCCTGGTCAACAATCGACTTCTTGAGTGCCTCGTCGAGCTTTCGCCAGGTGGTGCCGCGGGTGTTGAGCAGGCTGTCGTAGGGCAGGTGCTTGAGCCACTGCACGAGTAGCTCGCGATCGGGTGGCTGCTTTTTAAAGTCAATGAAGCTCACCTCGACCTGATGATCGGCCAACCAACGACGGGCCTTGCGGACCGTGTCGCAGTTGCTGAGCCCATACAGCCGAACGGTGGTGGTCTGGTTCGACCCAGTCAATTAGTCCCCCCGAAGCAGGTCGTTGATGCTGGTCTTGGCTCGGGTCTGAGCGTCTACGCGCTTGACGATGACCGCACAGGACAGGGCGTATTTGCCATCGGAGGAGGGCAGACTGCCGGGTACCACCACGCTACCGGCTGGCACGCGGCCAAAGTGGATCTCGCCGGTGGTGCGGTCATAGATGCGGGTGGACTGGCTGATGAACACACCCATGGACAAGACACTGTTTTCTTCGACGATCACACCCTCGACCACCTCAGATCGAGCGCCGATAAAGCAGTTGTCCTCGATGATGGTGGGGTTGGCCTGCAGGGGCTCGAGCACACCGCCGATGCCCACGCCGCCCGACAGGTGGACGTTCTTGCCGATCTGGGCACAGGAGCCGACGGTAGCCCAGGTGTCGACCATGGTGCCTTCGTCCACGTAGGCGCCGATGTTGACGTAGGACGGCATCAGGACCACGTTCTTGGCGAGGAAGGACCCACGACGGGCCACCGCTGGTGGTACCACCCGCACACCCATGGACCGCATGGTCTCGGCCGAGAGGCCCTCGAATTTGGTGGGCACCTTGTCGAAGAACTGGAGTTGCCCACCGGAGACAGGTGCGTTATCGGAGAGCCGGAAGGAGAGCAGGACCGCCTTCTTAATCCACTGGTGAACGGTCCAACTGCCGCTGAGCTTCTCGGCCACGCGTACCTGGCCAGCATCGAGTGCATCGAGCACGGTCTGAACCGCTTCACGAATGTCAGCTGGCGCATTGGTGGGGTTGAGTTTGGCACGGTCTTCCCAAGCGGCGTTGATGGTGGATTCGAGTTGGGCGTGGTTCATGGGGACTCCGTTTGAAAAAGGTCTGGTCGGAATGCGATCGAGTCAGTGAGGGTGGGGCTGTTTAGAAACGACCTGGGTCGCGGACCGAGGCCTGCGAGGGGAAGTCTGCCAGGGTAACGGTGGGTGCGGGCTGCCAGCCGGCCATGCGATGCTCACAGACCACCGTCGTGAAGATGCCGCCCCGCACATACCAGCGGGCGGTCAGTCTCATGTAACGAGGCGAGGTGGCCGAGACCAGATCATCGAGGATCTTGTTGGTAACGGCCTCGTGAAAGGAGCCTTCGTCCCGGTAGGACCACATGTAGAGCTTGAGGGCCTTGAGCTCCACGTTACGACGATCGGGAATGTAGTCGATGGTGAAGTGAGCGAAGTCGGGCTGGCCCGTCAGGGGGCACAGGCAGGTGAACTCGGGGACCTCGATGTGAACCTGGTAGTCCCGCTCGGGCTGTGGGTTGTCAAAGGTCTCGAGTGTTTTGGAGGGTCGGCTAGACATTCAAATCCTTGATGTTGCAGGCGGATGACTGCACCAAAAACGAAATTAACGACAGATAATGATATTTAGGGGTTATTTGACCGATAAAACCGACCAAATTACCGATGTTATTATAGCGCAGCACTTATCGGGAGCCCATTGCCGTGCGTCTGACCCAGCTTCGATTATCCGGTTTTAAGTCTTTTGTAGACCCCACCACCTTGCAGATTTCCCGCCAATTGGTGGGCATCGTCGGTCCCAATGGTTGTGGCAAGTCCAATGTGATCGATGCCGTTCGCTGGGTACTTGGCGAATCCAAGGCCGCGGAGTTGCGTGGCGAGAACATGCACGACGTGATCTTCAGTGGCTCGGGGACGCGCAAACCGGCTGGCCGCGCCAGCGTCGAGCTGATTTTTGACAACAGCCAAGGTCGACTCGGTGGCCCTTGGGGCCGCTTTGCTGAGCTCTCGGTCAAACGGGTTCTCTCCCGCGACGGGCAGTCCAGCTATTACATCAACAACCAACACGTTCGCCGCAAAGACGTGTACGACGTCTTCTTGGGCACCGGTCTGGGTCCGCGTGCCTACGCCATCATTGGCCAGGGCATGATCTCTCGCGTCATTGAGTCCAAGCCAGAAGAGCTGCGGGTCTTTCTTGAAGAGGCCGCGGGCGTGTCCAAATACCGGGAGCGCCGCCGGGAGACCGAGAACCGACTAACCGACGCCCGAGAGAATTTGGCCCGGGTAGACGACATTCGACTCGAGCTTGGACAGCGCATCGAACAGCTGACTGGCCAGGCGGAGGTGGCGCAGGTCTACCAAGACAAGGTGGGCCAGCGGGCTGACAAGCAGGCCCTCTTGTTGGCCCTTCGTCGTCAAGAGTCCCTCGATGGTCTCAGTCGTCACCAGCTGGCTCGTGGCGAGCAGGTCAATGCACTTGATGCCCTCACCGCCCAGGGGACTGCCCTGACCCGGCAGGTTGAGCAGGCCAGAGAGGCCTCTGATGAGGCTCAGAGTCACTTGTCAGCGGCCCAGGCTGCGGTCTTCGAGATGAACACCCAGATCGCTGGCCTGGAGGCAGACAACCGGGCGCAGCAGCAGAACAAGGAGCGCGCCACGCAGACGATTGCTGCCGCTCAGGCGCAGCTGGCTGCCTTGCAGTCTCAGCAGCAGCAAGGCGCACAAGAGCGTGAGCAGTTAACGGCCGAATTGGCCCAGACCGCTGCCCAGATCGCGCAGGCGCAGTCTGCGCTGGAGCAGGCCCAACAGGCCTTGACGCCAAAGCTGCAAGCCTCTGAGCAGGCCAACGAATCGCTCAACGAGGCTCGCACCACGGCCGCAGCCAGCGAGGCAGAGCTCAGGGGCCTGGGCGCGCGCCTGGCCGAGCAGCAGTCCATGGCCCAACGGCTCTCGGCCCGCCTGTCCTCGGCCCAGTCTGAGCTCTCACAGCTCGAGACCATGGATCCCACTGCCTTGCCAGGTGTGCAGGCCCAGCTGCAAGAAGCCAAGGCCATGGAGCAGTCGGCCCAGCAGACCATGGAGGCGTTGACCACTCGACTGGCCGCCGATGAGGCTGCGCTGCAGTCCGCGCGAGCCCAGGCGCAGGCCACCCAGGCTGACTTTGACCGACTCACGGCTGAGCAGGCCGCCCAGTCTGAGCTGCTCGCGGCCCAAGAGGCCAACGACCAGATGGACCCCTGGCTCGCGCGCCATCAATTCGCGGACAAGCAGAAACTCTGGTCCGCTCTGCGGGTGGAGGATGGCTGGCAGACGGCGGTCGGCGCTGCGCTGGCCGAGCGGATGTCCGCCATCTCGTCTGGCAGCAGCCTGTCCGATGTGTTGAGCTTGGCGGCTGATCAGCCCCCGGCTCGCGTGGTCTTCTATCAGTCGCCGGCGCAGGACCCCTCGGTTGGCGCGGACCGACTAGCCGCCAAGATTCAAGGTCAGGGCGAGGCGGCCAGCATGGCGCGCTTTTGGCTCAGTGAGATGTTGATCGCGGACTCCTTGGATCAGGCCTTGTCCAAGCGTTCTCAGCTGCAGGCTCACCAACTCTATGTCACCCAGGACGGTCACATGGTCGGCGCGCATGACCTTCGTCTGCACGGCCAGTCTGCTGCAGACGGTTCTGGTCTCTTGGCCCAGCGTGATCGAGTCGAGGGCCTGGCGAAGGCTCTGCGAGTGGCTGAGCTCGCGGCGTCTGCCGCCAAGGATCAGCTCTCGGGTCTGGAGGCCAGAGTGCTCGAGGCCCGTCGTGGACTGGAGACCAGTCGCGCCACCTTGGCCAATGCAACAGCCCGCTGTCATGAGTTGGGCCTGATGGAGATTCGTCTTCAGGAGAAGGCCCAGCGTCTCGAGGCCAAGTCAGCCGGTTTACAACAGACCATCGATGCCACCCAGGCTGAGCTGCAGTCGGTCCAGCAGACCATGGCCCAGATTCAGCAGACGCAGTCGCAGGCCGATGTGCAACGCCAAGCCCTTCAAGAGGCCGTGCAGCAGGCCCAGCAGGCGGCCAGCCAGGCCCAACAGCTGCGCGATGCGGCCCAACAGAGTGTGCGGGCGGCCGAGGCCAACCTGCAGGAATACCGACTCTCCGAGCGCTCCCAGCAGGCCAGGCTAGAGGCCCTGGCGCGGTCGGCCCAAGACTTGGAGAGTCGACTCTCGGAGACCCGGCAGCGTGAGGCACAGGCCCAGCAAGAACTTCGCGCCGCGGAACAGGCCTTGGCCGATAGTCCCCTTCAGCAGGCCTTGCACCAGCGGCACGCCCTGGAACAGGCCCTGACCGAAGCCAGGCAGCAGGCCGACGAGAAGTCCCATGCCATGCGCGAGATGGACGAGCGGCGTCTGTCGATTGAGCGTGAGGCGATCCCGATTCGCGAGCGGATTGGCCATGCCGATGCGGCCTTGGCGGCGGCGCAGGCGACGATCGATCAGATTGATCAACAGTTGGCCGACCAGGGGATTGATCTGGAGCCGGTCTATGCCCAGTGGCCCAATCGCATGCCCCCGTCAGATCTGCCCAAGCCCTCGACGCTGCAGTCCGAGGTCAATCGCCTGAACCGTGAAATCGAGGCCCTGGGTGCGGTCAACCTGGCGGCGTTGTCCGAGTTGGAGCAGGCCAAAGAGCGTCAGGGCTTCCTAGATGCCCAGGCCGCCGACCTGCTGAGTGCGGTGGAGACCCTGGAAGATGCCATTCGCAAGATCGACCGAGAGAGTCGCGCCTTGCTGCAGTCGACCTACGATACCGTCAATGCGAACTTTGGTCGACTCTTTCCCACGCTGTTTGGTGGTGGCGAGGCCAGGCTGGTGCTCACCGGCGAGGAGATTCTGGACAGTGGGGTTCAGGTCATGGCTCAACCACCCGGTAAGAAGAACACTTCGATTCACCTGCTATCGGGCGGTGAGAAGGCCCTGACCGCGACGGCCTTGGTCTTTGCCTTGTTCCAGCTGAACCCAGCACCGTTCTGTCTGCTGGACGAGGTGGATGCGCCGCTGGACGATCCCAACACCGAGCGGCTCTGCCGACTGGTGAAGGAAATGTCCAACGCCACGCAGTTTGTCTTTATCACCCACAACAAGATCGCCATGGAGTTGGCTGAACACCTGGTGGGTGTGACCATGCAGGAGCAGGGGGTCTCCCGACTGGTGGCGGTGGACTTGGATGCCGCCAGCGCTCTGGCCGAAGCGGCTTGACCGAGTCAGTCAGCATGGTGCAGACCCTGCTTGACCAGTTACAAACCCTGCCAGGCTTGGTGGGGCTGTTGATTGGGCTGGTCCTGATGGGAGTCGTGGGTCTGAACCTGCGAGAGTCGGCTCGCTTGCGTCGACTTACTGCTCGGGTGCGTTCAAGGGTAGAGCCCGCCGAGCCTGCAGCCTCGTCAGGTGGGACCGTCAGTTCATCACCCAGAGAGCCCGGCTGGTCGGCCGGCACGGCTCAGACCGGCGGTATCGATGAGTCATCGCCCCGGCCCTCGGGAAGGGACGTGGGCTTGGATGCCGACGTGGACTGGGCGATGACCCCCGAGTCAGTGCCATTGGCTGAACCATCCTTTGGTTTCGGTGCGACTCCTGCTGTACGAGTGGCCAGCCCAGAGCGGCTGCACCGTGATCTGTCCGTCCATGATGAGTGGCTCGTGACGCTCGATGGCTTTGGCCTGGAACAGGTCTCTCACGAATTGATCTTGGCTCAATTCAAGGACTGGCATCGATGCGGTCAGAAGACGGTCCGCTTTGGACTGGATGGTCAGGACCGGCTGGTCGTGGCCCTGTTGCTGGTGACCCGTCAGGGCGGCCTCTCACTCAACGAATATAACCAGTTCTACGATCGACTGGCCGCAGGCCTCTCGGAGTGTCCAGGTGTGGATTCGGCAGGCTTTATGGCCCAGCTGCCAGATTTTTCTATCTGCCATGCCAGATCGCGTGAGCGGCTGCGCACGCTGGAGGCTCTGGACGGTCAGCTGGTCTTTCATCTGCAGTCCGATCACCCAGCCAGCACGCAGAACACGGCTGCGTTTCTCTCGGCCATGGGATTGAGCGAGCGCGCCGAGGGCCGTTTTTCTCGGCTCGATGAACACTCTGAGGCCATCTTTAGTGTTCTGCCCGGCGATCAGGGCTTTAACCTTTCTTTCATGCTGGATCTGCCCAGGGTCAGCCATCCCACCCAGGCCTTCTCGGACTTGGTCGATTTGGCCCAGGCCTGCGCAGAGGCCTTCTCGGGTCGGCTGGTGGATGATGCGGGTCGGTCCCTGACCTCGGCCCTGTTTGAGCAGTTTGCCCAGCAGGTGGCCAGTCGGGACCAGGCGCTCACCGCGGCCGGGCTCACGCCGGGTGGCTGGCTCAATCGGAAGATCTTTTCCTAGACCCCCATGACGGACAGCGCAGACCAGCAGCGGCTCCACTGGTTGACCCAGGAAGTTCAGCGTCACCAGCAGCGCTACCACCAGCAGGACGACCCCGAGATTTCCGATGCCCAATATGACGCGCTCGTGGCAGAGCTGGTCGATCTTGAGCAACGGCTGGGCATCTCGGATCAGTCGGCTGTGAGTCAGGCCGTTGGCTATGCGGTTCGTCGTGAGTTCTCACCGGTCCGTCATGCGCACCCCATGCTCTCGCTGGGCAACGCCTTTGAATGGTCTGAGTTGGAGGCCTTTGATCAGCGCCTCGCCGGTCTGCTCGAGGCCTCTGGCCTGCGCTACGCGGTGGACCCAAAGTTCGATGGCCTGGCCATCTCCCTGGTCTATCGGGACGGGGTCTTTGAGCTGGCGGCGACCCGTGGTGACGGGCAGACGGGTGAGGATGTCACCCACAACGTTAAGACCATCCGCGACATCCCCAGTCGGCTGGTTGGCGAGGGATGGCCCGCACTGCTCGAGGTGAGAGGCGAAGTCTACATGGCCAAGTCTGATTTCGAGGCGCTCAATGCCGATCAGCTGAGTCGATCCGATCGGGTCTTTGCCAACCCTCGCAACGCCGCTGCCGGAAGCCTGCGTCAGCTCGATGCCCAGGTCACCGCCAAACGTCGTCTGCGTTTTTTCGCCTATGGGGTCGGTGGGGAGTTGCAACTCGCGCCTGGTCGTGAGAGTCCGACCCACCACAGTGAGGTCCTGGCTCAGCTCTCGGCCTGGGGCTTTCCGGTGGAGTCCTTGCGCTGCAGCCAGGCGGACCTGACGCAGGTGCAGGTATTTTTGCAGGATCTTCAGGCCAAGCGCTCGAGCCTGGATTACGACATCGATGGGGCGGTCATTCGTCTGGAATCACTGGCCTTGTCCAGACAGGCGGGTTTTKTGGCCAAGGCCCCGCGATTTGCCTTGGCCTACAAGTTTCCCGCCGAACAAGCCAGCACCCAGCTCCTGGACATCGATGTACAGGTGGGCCGCACAGGCAGCCTGACGCCCGTTGCTCGTCTGGCGCCGGTGCGCGTCGGGGGGGTCACGGTGACCAATGCCACCTTGCACAACGAGGATGAGATCCGTCGCAAGGATCTGATGATTGGCGACACCGTCTGGGTCAGACGAGCCGGTGATGTCATTCCAGAAGTCTTGGGACCGATTGCCAGCCTTCGCCCCCCCGATGCGAGGGCCTTTGTCATGCCCTTGCGCTGCCCCGCCTGCGGTGGACCAGTGGCGCGAGCAGAGGATGAGGCCGTCACCCGGTGTACCTCTGGTTTGTCATGCACGGCGCAGCGCCGAGAAGCGCTGCGACATTTTGCTGGACGACGGGCCATGGACATTGAGGGGCTGGGCGAAAAGCGCATCGACCAGCTGTTGGCAGCGGGACTGGTAAACCAGATTGGTGATGTCTATCGGCTGCAACTGTCTGACCTGCTGGCTTTGGAGCGCTCGGGTGAGAAATCTGCTCAGAAACTGCTCGAGCAGATCGACCGTTCACGATCGGTCAGCCTGGCTCGCCTGATCTATGCCCTGGGGATTCGCCATGTCGGTGAGCAGACGGCCAGGGATTTGGCCGCCCACTTTGGGTCCTTTGAGGCCCTTGCACAGGCCGACTCAGAGGCCTTGCAGCAGTCATCGGATGTGGGGCCGGTGGTGGCCGACTCCATTTTGAGTTTCTTCGCGCATCCCGATACTCGCCGAGAGGTGGATGACCTGGTGGCTCAGTTGCGCATCACGCAGCAGCCGGCCGTTGGGTGTGATCCAGCGGGGCAGGGGGCTGATGCCTCGCGCGGGCTGCCCCTGGCGGGCAAGACCGTGGTCCTGACCGGAAGTCTGTCCCAGATGACCAGGGATCAGGCCGGCAATGAGGTCCGTCGTCTCGGTGGTAAGGTGACTGGATCCGTCTCGGCCAAGACCGATCTGCTGATCGCCGGCGAAGAGGCAGGCAGCAAATTAGACAAGGCCTTGAGCCTTGGCATCGAGACCATGGACGAAAGTGCCTTCTTGGCACTGATCGAGACTTTTAATCGTAGTGAAGGCTAGACCAGATGAGCTCCTCCAAACCACAACGCGTTCGCAAAGCAGTCTTTCCCGTGGCCGGCCTCGGCACACGCTTTCTACCGGCGACCAAGGCCAGTCCCAAAGAGATGCTGCCGGTGGTCGACAAGCCCCTGATCCAATACGCGGTAGAAGAGGCGGCTGCAGCGGGCATCACCGAGATGGTCTTCATCACCGGTCGGTCTAAGCGGGCCATCGAGGATCACTTTGACAAGGCCTATGAGCTTGAGGCAGAGCTGGCGGCCAAGAACAAGACCGCCTTGCTCGAAGTGGTTCGCAGCGTGGCACCGGCCAGCATCAACTGCATCTACATTCGGCAACCCGAGGCCTTGGGTCTGGGGCATGCTGTCCTGTGCGCGCGTCCGGCCGTGGGTCATGAGCCCTTTGCAGTGATTCTGGCCGACGACCTGATGGACTCTGGCCCCAATGGTCGTTCGGTGGTGGCCCAGATGGTGGATCTGTACGACGAGCATCGCGCCAGCGTCATCGCCGTGGAGGATGTGCCGCCCGAGGACAGCAAAAAATACGGCATTGTGGGCAGCAGCCCCTGGGGTCATCAGACCGAGCGTATTGAGACCATTGTTGAGAAGCCTGAGCCCAAAGATGCGCCGTCCAACCTGGCAGTGGTCGGTCGTTACCTGCTGACGCCTCGAATCTTTGACATTCTGGAGAATCAGACCCCGGGCGCGGGCGGTGAGATTCAGCTGACCGACGCGATTGCCCGGCTGCTGGCCGATGAGCCGGTCTTGGCCTATCGCTTTAATGGCACGCGCTTTGACTGCGGATCTAAGCAGGGCTATCTGCAGGCCACGGTCACCCTGGCTCGTCGTCATCCCACCGAAGGCCCAGCCTTCTCGGCCTGGTTAGACGAGCATTACGCCAGCCTGAAGTCCTAGCCTCCGACGGCCTGAATGCGGGTGTTCTAGCTGCGGGGTCTCTAGCTGCTCAGGGCCTGCAGCAGGTCTCGCTCCAGGCTTACTTGCTGACGCTCGGTGGACAGCATGGGGCCGCTCACCAGAAACACGTCTTCAACCCGCTCGCCCAAGGTCGTGATCTTGGCGCTCTGAACCTCGACCTGATGGCTGCTAAGGCAGTGGGCAATGGTGTAGAGCAGACCTGGACGATCGCTGGCGGTCACCGCCAAATTGAAAAACAGCCCCTGATGATCTGGCGTGAGCTCGACCTCCGGCGGCATGGGGAAGTGTTTGGACTGCCTGGACACACGGCCCTTGCTGGGCCGGCTGAGACCTTGTGAGTCTCCCAGGTGAGCGGCCAGTCCAGCCTCGACCAGGCTGATCATCTCGCGATGGTGCCCGGGGAAGTCGCGGTGGTCGACCAAGAAGGCGTCCAGGACGTACCCACTTTTGGTGGTGTGAATCTGGGCCTCGAGAACGGGCAGGTTCTCCTGATCGAAGTAGGCGGTGATCTTGGTGAAGAGGGCTGACGCATCGGGCTGGTAGACCACCACCTGAAGGCCGTCCTCGCTGGGTGAGAGGCGAGCAAAGACCACAGGACTGTCGACGGTTCGTCGGTGCGCCAGCATGCGGGCATGCCAGGCCATGTCGGCAGCATCGTGGCGCAGAAAGTAGCCCAGATCCAGGTCTGCCCAGAACTGCTGGGCCTGCTCCAGGTCTCGGCCGTAGAGCAGCAGGATGCGACCGGCTTCCTCTCGCTTGGCCATGAGGGCCTTCTCGCCGATGGCATCGCGGGCCGCCTGGGGCGTCTCGGCCTTAAGGTAGGCCATGGTCTGCTGGTAGAGGCTTTCGAGCAGTCTGGCCTTCCAGTTGTTCCAGACCTTCGGACTGGTGCCACGAATGTCGGAGACGGTGAGCAGATACAGGGCGGTGAGTCGCTCCGGGGTCTGCACTAGTTTGGCAAAGGATTCAATGACGGAAGGGTCTGCCAGATCATGCTTCTGGGCGATGGTCGACATGGTCAGGTGCTGGGCGACCAGAAACTGCAGCAAGTCTGCGGTGGGCTGATCCAGGCCATAGGATTTGGCGAACCGGGCGACCTCGTTCTCACCGAGCTCGGAGTGATCGCCACCGCGTCCTTTCGCAATGTCATGGAACAAGGCCGCCAGGTATAGACGCCACGGCTCGCCGAAGTCCGACATGAGGGCGGTGAGGCTGGGCAGCTCGTGGGCATGCTCGTGCATGGTGAGCCGTCGCAGGTTGCGAATCACCTGAAGGATGTGTTGATCGACGGTGTAGACATGAAACAGGTCGTGCTGCATCTGGCCCACAATCTTGCGAAAGACGGGCAGCATGCGGCCCAGCAGACCCAGGTTGTTCAGGATTCGCAGGCTGTGGACCATGCCACGGCCTTCTTTGAAAATCTGCAGCAGCTGATCCTTGTGCTTGGGGTTCTGTCGGAAGTCCGCATCGATCTGATCGCGTGCATTCCACAGGGCCCGAAGGGTCCTGGCGGTCATGCCCCTGCGGCTGCTGTGGCGACACATCAGGACAAAGGCCTCCAGCATGCGGTCAGGGCTGCGCTCAAAGACTTTGTCGTCCTGTAGGTCCAACAGTCCCCGCGTGATGCAGAAGTCCTCATCGATCGGTCTGGCCTGATTGGCTGCATCATTGGGCAGATCGGGCATGGCCCCACTTGGACGGGTGATTCTGGTGTTGTTGGGCAGCAGCGTGGGCTCAAGGTTGGCCAACAAAATGGCGCTGACCTGCCAGACCACCTTGGCCGCTCGGTAGTAGCGCTGCATAAGCATCTCGCTGGCGCGACGGCTGTTGGTGGCCTTGATGCCCATGCGCTGGGCCACGGCATTTTGAAGGTCGAAGACCAAGCGATCTTCCCTGCGACCCGCGGCCAAATGCAGCTGCGCGCGAAGGGTCTGCAGAACCCTTTGTTGGGTCTCGAGGGCCTTGGCCTCTTCGCTGGTGAGCAGGTCCTTGTCGACCAGGTCCTGCCAGCGGTGGCCCAACTCAAAAGCAATACAGATCCACTGAATCACCTGTAGGTCCCGCAGGCCACCTGGGCTTTCTTTGATGTTGGGCTCGAGTGAGTAAGGGGTGTCTTGGTAGCGATGATGGCGCTGTCGGCGCTCGAGCAGCTTGCCTTGGGCAAAGGCTGAGCGGTCCATCTCACCATGCCAACGCCGGTGAAGGGCGTCCAGGCGCTCAGGCCGTCCACTGATCAGACGCGACTCCAGCAAGGCCGTGGCGACGGTGAGGTCGTCTTTGGCCTGCTGCATGCATTCGTCCAGGGTTCTGACGCTGTGCCCGGCATCGAGGCCAGCGTCCCAGAGGCTGTTAACGAACTGGGCCAGGGGCTGGGCGATGTGGGCGTCTTGGACGCCGTCGTCGATGAGGATCAGCAGATCAATGTCGGAGTAGGGGCTGAGTTCGCCACGGCCATAGCCCCCCACGGCGATGAGGTCGGCGTTTGGAATGGCGGCCGCCTGCCAGAGTGAACCAATGATCTGGTCCACTTCTTTGCAGAGGCTGGCCATCAGGCCGCGGGTGCTGCGGTGCTGCTCGTAGCCCAGGGCGTTATTGGCCCTGGCCTGCTGGACGGCCTGTTTGGGGGTCATGCGGCAGCGAGTCGCTGCCAGTCGGGGCTGCCCTCGGAGACGGTCAGCACCTCGAAACCGGTCTCGGTGACCAAGACCGTGTGCTCCCATTGGGCCGACAGGCTGTGGTCCTTGGTGACGATGGTCCAGCCATCGGCCAACTCACGGATCTCGGGTCGCCCCTGGTTGATCATGGGCTCGATGGTGAAGGTCATGCCGGGGGACAGGCGCATTCCAGTGCCTGGCTTGCCGTAGTGAAGGATCTGGGGGTCTTCGTGAAAGACTTTGCCAATGCCATGGCCACAGAATTCGCGGACGATGCTGTAGCCGTGGCCCTCTGCATGGCGCTGGATGGCATGGCCAATGTCGCCTAGGGTCTTGCCAGGGGCGACCTGCTCAATGCCCTTCCACATGGCGGCGTGGGTGACGTCGGAGAGCCGTTTGGCCGCCACCGAGATCTGACCAACCGGGAACATGCGGCTGGTGTCCCCGTGATAGCCGTCTTTGATCACGGTGATGTCGATGTTGAGCACGTCGCCGGATTTGAGGACCTTGCTGCCCGGCACACCATGACAGACCTGGTGGTTGACCGAGGTGCAGATGGACTTGGGGTAGGGCGTGTAGCCTGGCGGGCAGTAGTTCAGCGGGGCTGGAATGGTGCCTTGCACATTGACCATGTAGTCATGGCAGAGCTGATCCAGGGCCTCGGTGGTGACGCCGGGCACGACGTGGGGGGTAATGAAGTCCAGTACCTCACTGGCCAGACGGCCAGCCAGGCGCATGCCTTCGATGTCTTGGGGGGATTTGATTGAAACGGCCATAAGCGCTTATAATCATATGCTTTTTTTGATTTTCTGACGTTTTAATTTACTTCGCGCACTTTTGGCGCAAGGGTGTGTCAGGTGGGGAATCCCCTCGTTTGAGACATTGCCAAAAGGCCGGAACTAACCCTTGCTTGGAGAAAACTATGTCTGTATCGATGCGTGAAATGCTGGAGGCCGGCGTTCATTTCGGTCACCAAACCCGTTTCTGGAACCCCAAGATGGCCCCGTATATCTTCGGCCATCGCAACAAGATTCACATCATCAACCTCGAGGCGACCGTGGCCAACATGGCCGAGGCCCTGAAATTTGTGCGCCAGCTGTCCTCGCGTCGTGGCACCGTGATGTTCGTGGGCACCAAGCGTGCTTCGCGTGAAATCATTCTCGAAGAAGCCACTCGTGCTGGCATGCCCTTTGTAGACCAGCGCTGGCTCGGCGGCATGCTGACCAACTTCAAGACGGTCAAGACCTCGATCAAGCGCCTGAAGGACATGGAAGCCCTGGCCGAAGATGGTGGCCTGGAGCGCATGAGCAAGAAAGAAGCCCTGACCCACACCCGTGAGCTCGAGAAGCTCAACAAGACCCTGGGTGGTATCAAGGACATGGCCGGTCTGCCCGACGCCTTGTTTGTGGTCGACGTGGGTTACCACAAGATTGCCATTCAAGAGGCCAACAAGCTGGGCATCCCCGTGGTGGCCGTGGTGGACACCAACCACTCCCCCGAGGGTGTGGACTATGTGATTCCCGGTAACGACGACGCTGGTCGCGCCGTTCGCCTCTACGCCCGTGCAGTGGCCGATGCCATCCTGCAGGGCAAGACCGAGGCCGTGGCCGATGTGGTGGCTGCGGTGTCTCAGTCCGAGGACTTCGTCGAAGTTGACGCGAGCCAGGCCGGGTAAGACCGACCGCCTGGTTCAATGGGGGCTGCTTCTGGCCCCTTTTTTTTAACGAAAACTGTTTGGAGAAAAATAATGGCTGAAATCACCGCATCCATGGTCAAAGACCTTCGCGAGAAAACCGATGCCCCCATGATGGAGTGCAAAAAGGCGCTGACCGAAGCAGGTGGTGACATGACCAAGGCCGAGGAGATCCTGCGGGTTCGCCTGGGCACCAAGGCCTCCAAGGCCGCCTCGCGTGTTGCGGCCGAGGGCATCGTGGCCATCGCCGTTGAGGGCAGCCAGGCCGCCATTCTGGAAGTCAACTGCGAGACCGACTTTGTTGCCAAGAACGATGACTTCCTGGCTTTTGCCAGCAACGTGGCCAAGCTGATCATTGCCAACGATGTGACCACTGTCGAGCAGGTGTCTGCATTGCCCCTGGCTGGTGGCACCGTTGATTCTGTTCGCGCCGAGTTGGTGGGCAAGATCGGTGAAAACATGAGCCTGCGTCGCTTTGAAAAGGTCCAGGCCAAGGGTCGCTTCCACTCTTATATTCACGGCGGTGCCAAGATTGGTGTGCTGCTGGACCTGGTGGGTGGTGACGAGGCCCTGGGCCGTGACCTGGCCATGCACATCGCGGCCTCCAAGCCCAAGGCCCTGGATGCCTCCGGTGTGGACGCCAGCCTGATCGAGGCTGAGCGCCGCGTGGCTGCCGAAAAGGCCGCCGAGTCGGGCAAGCCTGCTGACATCGTGGCCAAGATGGTCGAGGGTGCTGTGGCCAAGTTCATGAAGGAAGTGACCCTGATGGGCCAAGTCTTCGTGAAGGCTGAAGACGGCAAGCAGACCATTGAGCAGCTGCTCAAAGCTAAATCCGCCAAGCTCGAGCGCTTTGTGCTCTTCGTGGTGGGCGAGGGCATCGAGAAGCAGGTCACCGACTTTGCTGCCGAAGTCGCTGCAGCAGCCCGCGCCGCCTAAGGTCTGACGGAAGGCCGATCACCATGTCGAACAAACCCTACCAGCGTGTATTGCTCAAACTCTCCGGCGAGGCTTTGATGGGGGACGATCCTTATGGGATCAACAAGTCCACCATCGATGCCATTGTCGATGAGGTGCAGCAGGTGCTGGACCAGGGGACTGAGCTCGCCGTGGTCATCGGCGGTGGCAACATTTTTCGGGGCGTGGCTCTGGGCGCTGCTGGCATGGATCGGGCCACGGCCGACTACATGGGCATGATCGCCACGGTCATGAACGCCCTGGCCTTGCAAGATGCCATGCGCCAGCGAAACATCGAGGCGCGTGTTCAGTCGGCACTGCGCATTGATCAAGTGGTGGAGCCCTACATTCGACCCAAGGCCATTCGCTACCTCGAAGAGAAAAAGGTGGTGGTCTTTGCTGCTGGTACTGGCAATCCCTTTTTCACCACCGATACGGCGGCAGCGCTTCGTGGGGCCGAGATCGGCGCCGAGATCGTGCTCAAGGCCACCAAGGTGGACGGGGTCTACAACGCCGATCCAGCCAAGGACCCGTCTGCCGTTCGCTATCAGAGCCTCTCGTTCGATGAGGCCATCTCTAAAAACCTCAAGGTCATGGATGCCACGGCCTTTGCCCTGTGCCGTGACCAACGCCTGCCCATCCGGGTACTGAGTGTCTTTAAAAAGGGTGCCTTGCTGGCCGCTGTTCGCGGCGAGTCCGAGGGCACTCTGGTTCACGTCTAGCCAACTCTGGAGATCCACATGACGACTGCCGAAGTCAAACAATCCGCTGAACAGAAGATGGCCAAGAGCATGGAGTCTCTGAAGTCTGCCTTGTCCAAGATTCGGACCGGCCGGGCCCACACGGGTCTGCTGGAGAACCTGCAGGTCGACTACTACGGCAACCCGACGCCGCTCAGCCAGGTGGCCAACCTCACCCTGATCGACGCCAGAACCATTGGTGTGAGTCCCTGGGAAAAGAACATGTTTTCCGTGGTCGAGAAGGCCATTCGCGAGTCAGATCTGGGTCTGAACCCGGCCAACAGCGGCGACATTATTCGTGTGCCCATGCCAGCGCTGACCGAAGAGCGTCGTCGCGAGCTGACCAAGGTGGTTCGGACCGATGGCGAGGAGGGCAAAGTCGCAGTCCGTAACGTGCGCCGCGATGCCAATGAGCAGCTCAAGAAACTGGTCAAGGACAAGCTCATCTCCGAAGATGAAGAGCGTCGCACCCAAGAAGACGTCCAGAAGCTCACTGACAAATACGTCGCAGAGATCGACAAGCTGATCACCCAGAAAGAAGGCGAGATCATGACGGTCTAAAACACCGTCACTCACTGGTATTCGCCATGCAAAGCCCGAGTCAGCCCAGCAAGCCGGCCAGTTCCACCCTCGAGGTGCCGGCTGTCTCATTGGTGCCTCGGCATGTGGCCGTCATCATGGATGGCAACGGGCGCTGGGCCACTGCCCGTCACCTGCCTCGCATGGCCGGTCACGAAAGGGGCGTGGCCGCCCTTCGAAAGATTGTTCAGGCCTGTGGGGAGCAGGGTGTAGAGGCCTTGACGGTCTTTGCCTTTAGCTCCGAAAACTGGCGTCGGCCAGAAGAGGAGGTTAGCTTTCTAATGGGCCTCTTCCTCATGGCGCTCGAGCGTGAGGTCAAGGCTCTCAAAGAGGCCCAGGTTCAGCTGCGGGTCGTCGGCGACCTCAGCGCGTTTTCGCAGAAGCTTCGCAAGGCCATCGACCGTGCGGTCTCCCAGACAGCGGACAACAAAGGCCTGGTGCTCTCAGTAGCGGTTAACTACGGTGGTCGTTGGGATCTGCTCTCGGCGGTCCAACAGCTCATGACGGACCATCCTGAGCTGGCCCAATCACCGGCCTCCATCACCGAGGACAAGCTGCGGCCTTACCTCTGCCTGTCGGACCTGCCCGAGCCCGATCTCTTTATTCGAACGGGTGGTGAGCAGCGTGTCAGCAACTTCATGCTCTGGCAGTTGGCCTATACCGAGCTCTATTTCACCGATACCCTCTGGCCAGACTTTGACGAACAGGCCCTGGCCTTGGCCTTTGATTCTTATCGGACGCGTGAGCGTCGATTCGGCCGAACCTCAGCTCAGCTCACGAGCAAGCCGGTGGCATGCTAGCAACGCGACTGCTCACCGTTTTTGTAGCAGCCGCCGTTCTCATCCCATTCTCGCTGTATGCCAATGCCTGGGGCTTTTCTGTCCTAGCGGCGGTGATCTGTGGCCTGGTGCTCTGGGAGTGGCTCTCTCTGACCAGCATCGGTGCCGCCATGCGTTGGCTGCTGCTGTCGGTCTGGGTGGGGTTGGTCGTGGGTGCCCTGTTGGACCCCTGGCTCATCCAAACTCCCTGGGCCCTTGGCCTGGTGGGCTGGGTGGGCTTGGTCTGGCTGCTCTATGTGCCCTATGCCTTGTGGCGTGTCCGAACGCCCAACGGCCCCACCGCTGCCATCACCAGTGCCTGGCTGATGCTGGGCACCTGGGCGGCGGTCTGGCTCTCGCGGGAACAGTCTTTGGCGTTTATGGTGTCCATCTTTGCCCTGGTCTGGTTGGCCGATACGGCCGCCTACTTTGGAGGCCGCGCGCTGGGTCGGCGCAAGCTGGCGCCCCGCATCAGTCCGGGCAAGACCTGGGAAGGGGTGATCACTGCTGTGCTGACCAACCTGGTCTACCTCTGGCTGGCGGCGCAATTCTGGTCGGATAGTTATCCGCAGGTGCTGGTCGAGGGGTCCGGTCTGATCGGTGCGGCGCTGATGGTGGTCCTGCTCACGGCCGTCTCGGTCATGGGCGATCTTCATCAGTCCTTGCTCAAGCGTCAGGCGGGTGTCAAAGACTCTGGCCACCTGCTGCCTGGTCACGGCGGCTTTTTTGACCGGTTCGATGCCCTGATTGCCGTCACCCCAGTGGCCTTGGCCCTGCTGTTGGCCGCCGGCCGTCTACGCTAGGATCACAGCATGCAGATCAGCGTTCTTGGTGCCACCGGCTCAATTGGTCAGTCCACGCTAGACCTGGTGCGGCAGCATCCAGAGCAGTTCTTGGTGCGTGGCCTGACGGCCCATCAAGACGTCGAGGGCATGCTGGCCCTGATTCGAACCCACCGTCCAGCGCTGGTGGCCATGGCGGATCCTCAGGCCGCTGCGGCCTTGCAGGCCGCCTGCCGTAGCGCGGGGTTTCTGAACACCGAGGTTCTGGCCGGGGAAGACGGGCTGCGCGCCGTGGCCGCTGATCCTCAGACCGAGCGGGTGGTGGCCGGCATTGTCGGCGTCGCTGGACTGTCATCGGTCTGGGCCGCTGTCACCGCGGGCAAGACCATTCTGTTGGCCAACAAAGAGGCCCTGGTCTGTGCTGGCGCGCTACTGGTAGACCAGGCCCGACGGTGTGCTGCCACCATTTTGCCCATCGACAGCGAGCACAACGCCATGTTCCAGTGTCTTGGGGCCGACTACCGTTGTTTTGAACGCCCAGCCGGGGTGCAAGGTCTGGTCCTGACCGCATCGGGCGGACCCTTTCGGACCTGGGCGGCTGCAGACATTGACAAGGCCGATGTGGCGGCAGCGATTGCCCATCCCAACTGGGTCATGGGTCGCAAGATTTCAGTGGATTCAGCCAGTCTGGCCAACAAGGGGCTGGAATTCATCGAGGCGCATTGGCTCTTTGCCATGCCGGCCGATCAGATTCAGGTGGTGGTCCATCCTCAGAGCCTGATCCATTCCATGGTGGCCTTTGACGATGGCTCAACCCTGGCCCAGCTGGGTTCCCCCGACATGCGAACTCCCATTGCCCATGCCCTGGCCTGGCCAAAGCGCATCACGGCTGGCGTGCCGGCCTTGCGCTGGAACCAGATCAGCCGACTGGATTTCGAGCAGCCAGACCTGAGCAAGTTTCCAGCGCTGGCCATGGCCCAATCCGCTCTGGCCAGTGGTCCGGCGGCGACTACCATTTTCAATGCGGCCAACGAGCAGGCCGTGGCGCAGTTTCTCGAAGGCGGTATGGCCTTTGGGATGATCCCGAAGGCCATCTCAGAGACCCTGTCCGGACTCAGTCACCGGTTCTCGCCGCCCAGCAGCCTGGAGGAAGTTTTTGAGATCGATCGCCAGGCTCGGGCTTACTGTGGGCAGCGGTTAAAGGAGGCCTTAGCCAGATGACCGCGGTCTTGTCTTTTCTCGTCGCCATCGCCCTCCTGGTGTTTGTTCATGAGTGGGGCCATTACATCGCTGCGCGATCCGTCCGTGTGCCGGTCGAGAAGTTCTCCATCGGCTTTGGTCGGGTGCTCTTCAGTCGCAAAGATGCCAAGGGCTGTGAGTGGGCGGTCTCGGCCATTCCATTGGGCGGCTTCGTCAAGATGGACGACCAGGTCTTCGAGGCGCGGCCACTCTGGGCCAGGGCCTGGGTGGTCAGTGCAGGCCCCCTGGCCAACTTGGTCTTTGCGGTCTTGGCTTATACCGGTGTGTTCATGATCGGTCAGCCAGAGCCCGTCGCCAGCCTGGCCAAACCTGTTTCGCAGTCTCAGGCGGCCAAACTGGGCCTGGCCCAGGGCGATCGGGTCATCGCCATCGACGGGGAGCCCGTGGAGACCTTTGGTGATCTCCGCTGGGCCCTGCTGCAGCGACTGGTGGCACATGGTGAGCTCGATGTCTCAATGCAGCTGGTGTCGGGCGTGGCTACCCAAGGTGCTAGCGTACCCGCCAGGACGGTTCGCCTGCAGCTGACACAGGAGCAGGCGGCCCGACCCGATCCAGTCACCGGTCAGCCGCGTTCCCCAGAGGCTTTGATTGCGCAGTTGGGGCTGCGGCCAGAGAGTCTGGCTGTTCGGGTTGCTGGCGTGCAGCCGGGCAGCCCAGCTGAGGGTGCGGGCCTGCGCAGTGACCAGGTCATTCTGGCAGTCAATGGCCAGACGGTGAGCCAGCCGGCCGACATCAGTGCTGCTGTCTCAGCGGCCGAGGGCAGGGCGGTGAGCCTGTTGGTGACCACCCCCAAGGCCGACGATCCCCACAGCGAACAGCCGGGTAGCCAGCAGACGATCACGGTGACGCCGATTCAAGTGACCGCCGCGGGCGGTGCCCCCGGCAAGACCTGGCGATTGGGGGTTTCTCTGGCACCGGTTTATCAGGAGGTCCATCGTCAACATGGTGTCTGGCAGTCGGCTGTCCGAGGCCTCGACCGGACGGTGGACATGTTTGTGCTGAGTTGGCAGGCCATTGGCCGCATGGTGGTGGGCAGTCTGTCTTGGCGAGAGTTGAGCGGGCCGGTCTCCATCGCTGGTGCGGCGGGTCAGTCAGCTGCTGTGGGACTGGCCGCCTTTGTCTCGTTTCTGGCCTTGATCAGTGTGAGCATTGGGGTGCTCAACCTCATGCCCATCCCCATGCTGGATGGCGGGCACCTCCTGTATTATTTGGCCGAGTGGGTCCGTGGAAAGCCGCTGTCCGTCGGGGTTCAGCAACTGGGCCAGAGGTTGGGACTGGTGGCCATTTTGGTTCTGACCGGCCTGGCCTTGTTCAACGATGTTTTAAGGGTTTTGGGAGCCTAGGTCAGTCGAGCCGTTGGGAGCGACCGATCAGGACCGATAGTCAAAAGGAACAGCATGTCGAGACAGACGCTTCAACCCACCGTGACACGCCTGAGTCTGGCCATTGGCCTGTCCCTGGCGGCCTTGGCGGCCCAGGCCCAGGTTCAGCTGCCAGCGCCGGTGGCGCCAGCGGCCCAGCCCGCTGCCAGTGGGGTCTCGGGCGTGGTGATTCGCGACGTGCGGGTCGAGGGGCTGCAGCGCATCGAACCGGGTACCGTGTTCTCCTACCTGCCCATCAAGGTGGGCGATCGGATTTCCGAAAATGGCATCACCGAGTCGGTACGCCTCTTGTTTGCCACCGGGTTCTTCAAAGACGTTCGGGTGGAGCTCGAGGGCGATGTCCTGGTGGTGCTGCTTGAAGAGCGTCCGGCCATTGGTGTGGTCGAGATCACCGGCTCCAAGGAGTTCGACAAAGAGACCCTGAAAAAGGCCTTGGCCGATTCTGGTCTGGCCGAGGCCCGAATCTTTGACCGGGCCCTGCTGGACCGTGCAGAACAAGAGCTCAAGCGCCAATACCTGGGCCGTGGCAAATACGACGTTCAGATTCAATCGACCATCACCCCGCTGGAGCGCAACCGGGTGGCGGTCTCCATTGCCATTGACGAGGGCGAGGACGCCCGCATCAAAGAGATCCGCATTGTCGGAGCCAAGGCCTTCAAAGAAAAGGACCTGCTCTCGGAGTTCAAACTCTCGACGCCCACCTGGATGTCTTGGTACACCAAGTCGGACCAGTACTCGCGCCAGAAGCTCACCGGTGACATCGAGACCCTCAAGTCTTTCTACCTCAACCGTGGCTACCTGGAGTTCGTGGTCGATGCCACCCAGGTGTCGTTGTCTGCAGACCGCAAGGACGTGTTCATCACCCTGGTCATCAACGAAGGCGACAAATTCAACGTGGGCGAGGTCAAGCTGGCTGGTGATCTGCTCGGTCAGCCGGCCCAGTTCGAAAAGCTTCAGACCCTGAAGTCGGGTGAGGTCTTCTCGCAGGAAAAACTGCTGGCCGTGACCAAGGCCATGACCGATCGCATGGGTGAGCTGGGCTATGCCTTTGCCAACGTCAACCCCATGCCCCGAATCGACCGGACCAGCAAGCGGGTGGACTTTACCCTTCAGTTGGATCCAGGTCGTCGGGTCTATGTTCGCCGCATCAACATCAGTGGCAATGCCAAGACCCGTGACGAGGTGATTCGCCGTGAGATGCGTCAGTTCGAGGCCTCCTGGTACGACAGCGAGCGGATTCGCTTGTCTCGCAACCGTATCGATCGCCTGGGTTACTTCAAGAGTGTCGAGGTCAACACCGATGCCGTGGTGGGGGCCTCTGACCAGGTTGATGTCAACGTCAAGGTCGAAGAGCGTCCCCTGGGCAGCCTGACCTTTGGTGTGGGCTTCTCCAGTTCCGACAAATTGGTGCTGTCGGGCTCGGTGGCCCAGCAGAACTTCCTGGGGACTGGTACCGACGTCAAATTCGAGGTCAACACCAGCAAGGTGAGCCGCACCTTTGCGATCAGCCATGTCGACCCCTACTGGACCGACGATGGCGTGAGCCGATCGTTCGACATCTACACCCGTAAGTTCAACGCCGATGAGCTGAGCACCCTGGGCCAGTACTCGATTGAGACTGCAGGTCTGGGCATGCGCTTTGGTGTGCCCTACACCGAAGAGGACCGAATCTTCTTTGGTGCCGCCTATGAGCAGCAGAAGGTGGGTGGATCACCCAACAGCGTGACCAACCTCAACTTCTACAGTTACCAGCAGGCGCATCCCAGCGGTGCCGATGCCTATCTGCTGACACTGGGCTGGTCGCGTGATTCTCGTGACTCTTCGATTGCCCCCAGTAGTGGCCGTTACCAGTACGTCAACGGGGACTACGGCACCCCGATCGGCGAGTTGGAATACGTCCGTCTGACCTATGGCCATCAATGGTTCAAGGCGCTGACCAAATCCATTACCTACGCCATCAACACCGAGTTGGGCTACGGCCTGGGTCTGGCTGGTCAGAATTACCCGGCGACCAAGAACTTCTACGCCGGTGGTATTGGGTCGATTCGGGCTTTCTCCAGCAGCACGGTGGGCCCCAAGAGCAGCGACAATTCCACTGCGCTGGGTGGCAACCGCCGCCTGGTCATCAACAACGAGCTGTTGTTCCCGCTGCCAGGCATGGCCCAGGACCGAACCATTCGTCTCTTCACATACTTTGATATGGGCAACGTCTGGGGTGAGGTCGGTACCAATGGTGGGCTTAGGGCCTCAGCCGGTGTTGGCCTGAGCTGGCTCTCACCAGTGGGACCGCTCAAGCTCAGCATGGGCAATGCACTTCGTAAAGAAACTGGCGACAAGACCCAGCGGCTGCAGTTCCAGATCGGAACCGGCTTCTAGCGCCCAGAGCCAAGGGCTGTGAGAAACTAAGGGTCTTCTTGTGAACCGTATGCGATTAAAGGGTTTTCTTATGCGTTTGATGGGTGGCTTTAACAAGTCTTTGGCATTGGTCTCGGTCTTGGGTCTCGTTTCGCTGGCGAGCCTTCAGCCGGCGGTGGCGGCTGACACCAAGGTGGGCTTCGTGAGCACGGAGCGGGTCCTTCGCGAATCCTCTCCCGCCAAAGCTGCTCAGAAGAAACTGGAGCAGGAATTTGCCAAGCGCGAAAAAGAGCTCCAAGAGGCCTCGGCCAAACTGCGTGGCATGGTCGAGAAGCTCGAGCGTGACGCACCGGTCATGTCAGAGGCCGATCGCGGCAAACGCCAGCGCGAGATCTCAGACACCGAGCGTGATCTGCAGCGTCGCCAGCGGGAATTCCGTGAGGATCTCAATCAGCGTCGCAACGAAGAGCTGGCGGTGGTGGTGGAGCGAGCCAACAAGGCCATTCGCCAGATCGCAGAGGCCGAGAAGTACGACATCATCTTCCAAGAGGCGGTCTTCGCCTCCCCGCGAATTGACATCACCGAGAAGGTCGTTCGCGTCTTGAATGGCCAATCCAAGTAGTTCTCTTTCGGTTGCCGATCTGATCCAGCGCCTCGGGGGTGATCCCCGGGGAGACCAAGCGTTCGCGGTCCTTCAGTTCAGGCCTCTGTCGCAGGCGGGTCCCCTGGATGCCGCCTTTGCCGTTCATGAGCGGCTGGCCGACCAGGTCTCTGCCTGCCAGGCCGGTCTGATGATCCTGCCGCCCTCGCTGGCCCAGTTGGCCAGTCGGTTCAAGGCTGCCATCGTCGTCGCCGACCCCTATCTGTACTTTGCTCAAGTGGCTGGTCTCATCCAAGCGTCCCATCGTGCTGCCCAGGTGCAGCAGACGCAGGTCCATCCATCTGCCGTCGTCGCGCAGACCGCCCAATTGGGTCAGCGGGTTCGAATCGCAGCAGGCGTGGTGATCGAGGAGGGAGCCGATATTGGTGACGACACCGACATTGGCCCTGGTTGCGTGATTGGGGCCAACAGCCGAATTGGCCGGGCCGGCCTATTGCATGCCCGGGTCAGCGTGGGCGCTGGGGTGCAGATTGGTCAGCGGGTGGTGATTCAGAGCGGGGCTGTTCTGGGTTCAGATGGCTTTGGCTACGCACCGAATGCCAATCGCCAGTGGGTCAAGATTCCTCAGGTCGGTGGCGTGGTGATCGGTGACGATGTCGAGATCGGGGCCAACACGGTGATCGACCAAGGCACCATGAGTCCGACCCGAATCGGTCATGGGGTTAAGCTCGACAACCTGATTCAGGTGGCCCATAACGTCGAGATCGGTGATCACACGGCCATTGCTGGCTGTGTGGGCATTGCCGGCAGCGCCAAGATCGGACGCCACTGCCAGATCGGTGGGGCCGCGGGGATCCTGGGTCATTTACAGATTGCAGATGACACCATCATTGGCCCGATGAGCCTGGTGATGTCGTCGATCGAGACCGCCGGAAAATACGTCGGCGTCATGCCTTTGGCGCCCGAACGCCAGTGGGAGAAGAGCGCCGCCATCATTCGTCGCCTGCCAGAGATGCGCCGCAGCCTGAGTCGGCTGGGGCAGGCTGCTGGCCTGAAGAGCGATCCATCAAACGACTGATTTGCATCATCCCATCACGAGACAACGCCTAAAAAGAGAGCCGCACATGAAAATGGACATCAAAGCCATCCTGGAAACCCTGCCACACCGCTATCCTTTTTTGCTGGTGGATCGGGTCGTCGAGCTCGAACCGGGCCAGCGCATCCTGGCCCAGAAGAACGTCACGGCCAACGAAGAATTTTTCAACGGTCACTTCCCGCACTACAAAGTCATGCCCGGTGTGCTGATCATCGAGGCACTGGCCCAGGCTGCCGGCATTTTGTCCTTCAAGACCATCGACAGCCAGGCGAGTGACGAGCAGGTCTACTTTTTTGCAGGCATCGACAACGCTCGCTTTAAACGCCCGGTGGTGCCTGGTGACGTGGTCATGCTCGAGGTTTTCATCGAGCGTCACGCCCGCGGCATCTGGAAGTACAAAGGCAAGGCCATGGTGGATGGCCAACTGGCCGCAGAGGCTGACCTGATGTGCGCCCTGCGCGAAGTGCCCAAAGCACCAGCAGCCCAATAAGGATCGAGCCCACGTGAATCAGATCCACGCAACGGCCCTGGTGGACCCCAAGGCTCAGCTCGGCGACAACGTCCAGATTGGCCCCTTTGCCATCATCGGCCCTGAGGTTCAACTGGGGGATGGCTGCCAGGTCATGGCCTATGCCCAGGTCATCGGTCGCACCAGCCTGGGTGCCAAGAACATCATTCATTCCCACTGTGTCATCGGCAATGTCCCGCAGGACAAGAAATACGCCGGTGAGCCCACTCAGCTGCGGATTGGCTCCGAGAACACCTTCAGAGAGTCTTGTACCGTTAACCTGGGCACTGCCCAGGACCAGGGTGTGACCACCATCGGTGATCGCAACTGGGTCATGGCCTATGTCCACATTGCCCACGATTGTGATGTGGGCTCCAACACCATCATGGCCAATGCCACCCAGCTGGCCGGCCATGTGCAGGTGGGAGATTGGGCCATTCTGGGCGGCCTGACGGGTGTCCACCAGTTTGTGCGAATCGGCGCCCACGCCATGACTGGTGCGGGCACCACCTTGCTGCAAGACCTGCCCCCTTATGTCATGGCCACTGGCAATCCGGCAGGCGCTCACGGCATTAACACTGAGGGACTCAAGCGCCGCGGGTTTGATGAGCCGGCGCTGTTGGCGCTGCGTCGGGCCTACAAGACTGTCTACAAGGCCGGCCACACCCTGGCCGAGGCCCTGGCCCAGCTGGAGTCTGACCTCGCGTCTGCCAAGGCGGCAGGCCAGTCTTCTGTCGTTGATGTGTTGACGCCTTTCAAGGCCTTCCTGGCTGCGCCTGGTCGCGGCATTGTCCGATAGCGCAGTTCAGGCATGAATCGGATTGGTCTGGTCGCGGGTGAAGCCTCAGGCGACTTGATCGCAGCCCAGGCGCTCTCGCAGTTGGGACAGGACCGGTCGATCGCTCTGATGGGGCTGGGAGGTCCTGCGCTTCAAGCCATCGGCATGAACTGTTGGGAGTCCTCTGATCGTTTGGCCGTCCGTGGCTATGTCGAGGTGCTGGCCCACCTGCCTGGTCTTCTCAGGCTGCGTCGCCAGTTGGTGGAGCGCTTTGCTGACGCTGACCTGAATCTGTTTCTGGGCGTGGATGCGCCGGACTTTAACCTGGGTCTGGCCGCCCGGTTGCGTCAAAGGGGCCTGCGTACCGCTCACTTGGTCAGTCCCAGCATCTGGGCCTGGCGGGCCGATCGCCTGTCGGGCATCGAGCAGGCGGTTGACACCATGCTGTGCCTGTTTCCCCATGAGCCGGCACTCTATGCCAAGACCCGGACCCAGGCCGTGTTTGTGGGGCATCCGCTGGCCGACCGTATTCCAAAGGTCATCGACCGAGACCAGGCGCGAGCGCGGCTGGGCCTGTCATCGAACAAGGCGGTCTTGGCTGTTTTGCCGGGGTCTCGATCCTCGGAAATCGTAGCCCTGGGGGAGCGGTTTTTGTCGGTGGCGATTCAAATGAGGTCCAGTCATCAGGTCGTGGTGCCGGCAGCCTCCAGCACCGTGGCCCGACAGATCATGGCTTTGCCCAGTTGGCGCCAAGCTGAATCGGTTGGGGTGCAGCTGCTGGCCCCGACCCCGCCCAACGAACTGTCGGCCTCCTACCAGGCGATGCAGGCGGCAGACCTGGCGCTGTTGGCCAGCGGCACGGCCACGCTGGAGGCAGTGCTGCATGGCCTGCCCATGGTGATTGCCTACCGCGTCCCCGCCTTGACCTACTGGCTGATGAAGCGCAAGGCCCTGGTCCAGCGCATCGGCCTGCCCAATCTGTTGCTGCAGCAAGATCTGGTGCCCGAATTCATTCAACAGGACTGCGAGCCTGCGCCGCTGATCGGGGCCCTTCGCTCACTAGCTGATGACCAGCCGAGCCAGGCCCAGATGCGGCAAGCCTTTGGAGATCTGCATGACCAGCTGGCCCAAGGCTGTGCGGGTCGAGTGGCCCAGGCCCTGGGAGCGATGCTGTGATTCGGGTGGGCATTGACGAAGTCGGCCGGGGTCCGCTGGCAGGCCCGGTGACAGCCTGTGCCGTCGCCCTGGGTGATTGGCGTCCAGCACCGCCTTTGGCCCTCAAGGATTCCAAGAAGATATCGGCCAGGCGACGCGAGACCCTTGCGCAGCAGATTCAAGCCCATGCCGTGGCAGTCGGCCTGGGGTGGGCCAGTGTGGAGGAGATCGACAAGCTGAACATCCTGCAGGCGACGTTTTTGGCCATGCACCGGGCGGTACAAGGCTTGGTCGCTAGCCTAGATGGACGAGAGCCCGTGCAGCTGCTGGTCGATGGCCATCTGAACCCCGCTACCCATGCCCAGGATTTGAACTGGCCCTGGCCCACCAAGACCTGTGTCGGCGGGGATGGGCTGGTGGCCGAGATCTCCGCGGCCTCTATCGTGGCCAAGGTGGCGCGTGATACGCATATGCAGGAACTGGATCATCAGTACCCAGGGTACGGTCTGGCCTCACATGCGGGCTATGGCACTGCTCAGCACTTGGCCGCACTGAATAGCCTGGGGGCCTGCCCGGCGCATCGTCGCAGCTTCGCTCCAGTGGCCAGACGTGTTGCGGAGTCGACCCATGGGCTTTAAGGCCATCAGCTCCTCGCAGAATGAACAGGTCCGGCTCTTGGTTCGTGCTGCGAGTGAGCCGAGGTTTCGGCGCAAGCACGGTTACATGTGGATTGAAGGCCAACGCCTCGTGTTGGACTTTCTGTCTCGCGCGGATGCACAGGGGTCCCGCTGGCAGGCTGTCGCCCTGGTCGTCAGTGAATCCCTGCAGGCCTCAGAGGCCGCACAGGAGGCCAGTCAACGCTGTGCGGCCCTTGGGTCCGATCCCGCTCAGCTGGTGCTCTCCGACGCTCTCTACGGCGGACTGAGTCAGCTGGCCCATGGCCCAGGAGTTGGTCTGCTGGCTCAGCTGAGTCCAGCGCCAGACCATGGGGAGGCGAAGCGGTCGGCGCAGTCGGGGTCTGTCGAACACGCCGCCGGCGCATTGCCCGATGTGGTGTTACTCGACCGCGTGTCAGACCCTGGCAATCTGGGTGGCATTCTGCGCTCGGCCGCGGCAGCCGGCTGCCGTGAGGCCTGGCTTCTGAAGGGGTCCGCCGAGGCCCATTCGCCCAAGGCCTTGCGGGCCGGCATGGGGGCACAGTTCGGCATGCTGATTCAAGAGGACGTCGAACTGGATCAGTTGGAGCAGGCGATTGACGAGATCGGCGGGCATCTGGTCTTGACCGTGGCCGCCGAGGACACGGGGGCTGTGTCGCTGCATGAGGCCGATTGGCTGACCGATCCTGCACCACTGGTCTGGGCCTTTGGCCAGGAGGGCAGTGGACTCTCGTCGCGCTTGCTGAGCTGGCCGCAGGCCCGAGCCTTGACCATTGATCAGACCGATGCAGTGGAGTCTTTGAACGTTAACGCGGCTGCAGCGGTTTGTCTGTTTGAGCGCCGCCGCAGGCTGGCTGGCTAGCGACCGAGGTTCAGGGTGTCCAGGATGGTGGTGGCGATTTCTTCGATCGACTTCGTGGTCGTTGATAGCCAGCCAATACCCTCACGCTTCATCATGCGCTCAGCCGCATCGACCTCGTAGCGGCAGTTCTCCAGCGCCGCATATTTGGATCCAGGCCGCCGTTCGTTTCGAATGTCTGACAGGCGCAAAGGATCGATGGTCAGGCCAAAACACTTTTGCTTGAGACCTTTGAGAGCAGAGGGCAGGCCATCCCGCTCGAAGTCCTCTGGAATGAGAGGGTAGTTGGCGACCTTGAGCCCGTATTGCATGGACAGATAGAGGCTGGTGGGTGTCTTGCCACTGCGTGAGACGCCAATCAGGATGACATCGGCGCCATCGAGGTTCTTGGCCGATTGGCCATCGTCGTGGGCCAGTGAGAAGTTGATGGCCTCAATTCGATTCTTATAGGCATCGGTGTCGGTCGCATGGTGGAAGCGTCCGATGGTGTGGTTGCTCTTGATGCCCAGCTCTTCTTCCAAGGGGACCACAAACGTCTGAAACAGATCCAGGTGAACCGCATCAATGGCCCGAATGCAGGCAATGGTCTTGGGGTCGACCAGGGTGGAGAAGACGATGGGTCTGCGGCCGTCCTCTTGGCGTTGCTGCTCGATCAGGCGAGCCGCTTTTTCGGCCTTTTCCAGGCTGTCTACAAAGGGCAGGCGCTTTTGCTTGAATTTCAGCTGGTCGAACTGGGACAGGATCGAAGCCCCCAGCGTCTCGGCTGTGATGCCGGTGCCGTCGGACACGAAAAAGACGGTGCGGCCTGCTGCCTGGACCTTGACGTCGGTGTTCACTGAAATCTCCCCGATGGTGGTTCTCGTTTTTTTTGGTGGGCTGGCCCCGAAGGACCGACCGGGTAAACCCGGTAAAATCTCGCCAACTGACCAATTTTTCACATCTTAGGGGAGTTTTGATGAACCACGCAGGAATGGCGCAGAGCCCGGGCAGCAAATCCCGGCTCGGAGAGCGTCTTGTTGTCCCATTTGAAGAACTGCGCATGACCGATGTCGACTCGGTGGGCGGCAAGAATGCCTCGCTGGGCGAAATGATCAGCCAGCTCCACGGGGCGGGGGTATCGGTTCCAACCGGTTTTGCCACGACGGCCCATGCCTTTCGCGTGTTCCTACAGCACGAAGGCCTGGAGGCGCGCATTGCTAAGCGGCTGGAGGGCCTGAACACCGAAGACGTACGGGCCTTGGCCGCCTGTGGCGCTGAGATCCGGGACTGGATTGCCAACACACCACTGCCGCCAGCCCTCGAGTCCGAGATTCGGTCCCACTTTGATCAGCTCACCCAGGGCGACGCCAAGATGTCGCTGGCCGTTCGTTCCTCCGCAACAGCCGAGGACCTCCCGGATGCCTCGTTTGCTGGACAGCAAGAGACCTACCTCAACGTTGAAGGCATCGAGGACGTGCTGGACAAGATTCGCCATGTCTTTGCCTCGCTCTACAACGATCGGGCCATCAGCTACCGGGTTCACAAGGGCTTTACCCATGCCGAGGTCGCCCTGTCGGCCGGTATTCAACGCATGGTGCGCTCAGACCTGGGCGCTGCCGGTGTCATGTTCACCATGGACACCGAGTCTGGTTTTGACCAGGTGGTCTTCATCACCAGCTCCTACGGACTTGGCGAGACGGTGGTGCAGGGCGCGGTGAACCCAGACGAGTTCTATGTTCACAAGCCCATGCTGGCTGCTGGCAAGTTCCCCGTGATTCGCCGCCAGATTGGCAGCAAGCTCATCAAGATGGTCTTCTCAACCGCCGAAGAAAAGGCCGAGTCTGGCAAGTCGGTCAAGACGGTTGATGTCCCCGTTGAGCAGCGCAACCGTTATTCACTGACCCACGAGCAGACCATCGAACTGGCCAAGTTCGCCGTGATCATCGAGCAGCACTACGGGCGTCCCATGGACATCGAGTGGGGCTTGGATGGTCGCGATGGCAAGCTCTTTATCCTTCAGGCCCGACCCGAGACCGTCAAGTCTCAGCAGTCGGCCCATGATCAGGTCCAGCGCTTCAAGCTCAAGGGCCATGGCCAGATCCTGACCTCCGGCCGAGCGATTGGCCAGAAGATCGGTGCCGGTCCTGTGCGGGTGATTGCCGATGCCAGCGAGATGGAGCGTGTTCAGCCCGGTGATGTACTGGTGACCGACATGACCGACCCCAACTGGGAGCCCGTCATGAAGCGGGCCTCTGCGATTGTTACCAACCGAGGTGGACGCACCTGTCACGCCGCCATCATTGCTCGCGAGCTCGGCATCCCGGCGGTGGTCGGCTGTGGTGATGCCACCGACACGGTTAAAGACGGCGCTACGGTCACCGTTTCCTGTGCAGAGGGCGACACCGGCAATGTCTACGAAGGTCTGCTAGAGACCGAGGTCACCACGGTCCAGACCGGGGCCCTGCCCAAGATCCCCGTCAAGATCATGATGAACGTGGGCAATCCCCAGCTGGCCTTTGATTTCCAGTCCACGCCCAACGAGGGAGTAGGTCTGGCCCGTCTGGAATTCATCATCAACAACAACATTGGCGTGCACCCCAAGGCCATCCTGGACTATCCCCAGGTGGACCCGGAGCTCAAGAACGCGGTGGAGCGCATTGCCCGTGGCCATGCCTCCCCCCGAGACTTTTTTGTCGACAAGCTGGCCGAGGGTGTGGCCACGATTGCAGCCGCCTTCTGGCCCAAGCCCGTCATCGTTCGCATGTCGGACTTCAAGTCCAATGAGTACCGCAAACTCATCGGCGGTTCGCGTTACGAGCCCGAGGAGGAGAACCCCATGCTGGGCTTTAGGGGGGCTTCTCGCTACATTGCTCCAGACTTCCGGGACTGCTTCGAGATGGAGGTCAAGGCTCTCAAGCGCGTGCGCGAGGAAATGGGCCTGACCAATATGGAGATCATGGTGCCGTTTGTACGCACTGTGGCCGAGGCCAAGCGTGTGAACGAGCTGTTGGCAGAGCACGGCCTGGCCCGTGGTTCGGGTGCCGATGCTAAGGGGCAGGGCGGTCTTCGGCTCATCATGATGTGCGAGTTGCCGTCCAATGCGCTCTTGGCCGAGGAGTTCCTCGAGTATTTCGATGGCTTCTCGATTGGCTCCAACGACTTGACTCAGCTAACCCTGGGGCTGGACCGCGACAGTGGTCTGGTGGCCGATGCCTTCGATGAGCGCGATGCGGCTGTGAAAAAACTGCTCGAGATGGCAATCGTAGCTTGCCGCAAGGCCAACAAGTACGTCGGCATCTGTGGCCAGGGCCCCTCTGATCACCCAGATCTGGCCCATTGGCTCATGGACATCGGCATCTCGTCGATCTCGCTCAATCCCGATACGGTGATTGACACCTGGCAGTCCCTGGCCAAGTAAGGCCTGTACTGTCGGTCTGGCCGGGCGGCGCTCGGCCACCCATAAAAAAGGCGGGTCCTCGAGAGAGGCCCGCCTTTATCTCGTCAGGCTGTGTTTACTTGATGACCTTCACCAGCTGACGCGCCCCGTTCTTGTAAGTATAGAGGGTCAGGGTGCCGCCCTTGATGTCACCCTTGTTGTCAAAGGCAATTGGACCGGTGACCCCGTCGTACTGAATGGCGGCCAAGGCTGGCAGGACCTTTTTGGGGTCTGTGCTGTTGGCCTTTTTCATGGCCTCGGCGAGAACCATGGTCGCGTCGTAGACATAAGGTGCGTAGAGCTTGACGTCGACACCAGCCTCTTTCTTGAAGCGCTCGCGGAAGGCCTTGTCTTTGGCGACGTACTTGCCCTCGACGCCACCGGCCTCGGCGCAATAGATCATCTCGTTGCCCACGGCATCACCCGCGAGCTTGGGTAGCTCGGACGTGCAGATGCCATCGCCGCCCATGAACTTGGCTGTGATGCCCAGTTGCTTCATCTGACGCAGCATGGGGCCTGCGACGGCATCCATACCGCCGAAGAAGACGACATCAGGCTTCTTGCCCTTCAGGTTGGTGAGAATGGCCATGAAATCGGTGGCCTTGTCGGTGGTGTACTGCCGACCAACAACGTTGCCACCGGCAGCCTTGACCCCTTTTTCGAACTCGTCGGCTACGCCCTGACCATAGGCAGTGCGGTCATCGACAATGGCCACGGACTTGCCCTTGAGTTCTTTGATGGCGTAGCGGCCCAGCGTACCGCCCAAGTGGACGTCATCGGCGACGACACGAAAGGCTGTCTTGTAGCCCTGGCGGGTGTACTTGGGGTTGGTCGCCGAAGGCGAGATCTGGGGAATGCCAGCGTCGTGATACAGCTTGGAGGCGGGAATCGTGGTGCCTGAGTTTAGGTGGCCAATCACACCGGCCACTCTCGCATCGACCAGCTTCTGGGCGGCAGCCGTGCCTTGCTTGGGATCGGCGCCATCGTCTTCGCTCACGAGTTCGAACTTAACCGTCTTGCCGCCAATCTTGATGCCGGCCTTGTTCAGATCGGCAATCGCCAGCTTGGCGCCGGCCTCGTTGTCCTTGCCGAGGTGAGCGATGCCACCGGTCATGGGGGCCACGTGACCGATTTTGACGGTGACGGTCTGGGCGTGGGCTGTTGCGGCGAACAGGGTGCCAATGGACAGGGCTAGCAACTGCTGACGATTCACCATGGGTCTTCTCCTTGGAATGGGTGTGTGGTCCGCGCCGATCGCGGCTTGTCACACAATTTAATCCAAACTAGGCCGCTTTGGTGGACTGGCGCAGCAGGCGCTGCTTCTCACGCTGCCACTCCCGCTCCTTCTCAGTCGCCCGCTTGTCGTGCTGCTTTTTGCCTTTGGCCAGGCCAATCTCGAGCTTGATACGGCCGCGGTTGTAATGCAGGTTCAGTGGAACCAGGGCATAGCCGGCCCGCTCCACCTTGCCGATCAGCTTGCTGATCTCTTCGGTGTGCAGCAGCAGCTTGCGGCTGCGCGTGGGGTCTGGGGTAATGTGGGTGGACGCCGCCGCCAGTGCCGTGATGTGGCAGCCAATCAGCCAGAGTTCGGCACGTTTGATCACCACGTAGGCCTCCTTGAGCTGAACCCGTCCAGCTCGGATGGCCTTGGCCTCCCAGCCCTCCAGGACCAGGCCAGCCTCGTACCGCTCCTCAATGAAGTAGTCGTGAAAGGCCTTCTTGTTATCGACGATGGACATAAAATGTGGGGATGGCGGACGTGATCAAAACAGTATTGGTGCCCTACAGTGCAGAGCAGATGTTCGGGCTGGTGGCGGATGTCGAAGCCTACCCTACCTTTTTACCATGGTGTGGCGGTGCGCGCGTGAGCCCGCAGCCAGATGGCTCGGTTCTGGCCGAGGTGGACATCGCCTTCAAAGGCCTCAAGCAGTCGTTTTGCACCCGAAACCTGAATGTGGCGGGCGAGCGGATCGACATGAGTCTGCACAGTGGTCCCTTCAAGTCCCTGGCTGGACACTGGCAATTTCAGGCGCTCAATGAGCAGGCCTGCAAGGTGTCGTTCGAGCTGGACTATCACTTCTCCAGCCGCATTCTGGAAAAGCTGGTGGGGCCTGTCTTCGCCCACATCACCGGCAGTTTTGTGGATGCCTTTGTTCAGAGGGCTGAGCACCTGTTCGGTGCGGGCGCCGGTCGCTGAGATGGACTCATCTGGGATGCCGATCACGGTGGTCTGGGTCGATGAGCAAGGCCAGGTCTACCGAGCCGGCCTGTCGCTGCCCAGCGGCGCCAGCCTCCGAGCTGCCGGGGATTGGCTTTTGCGCTCAGGTGAGCATTCGGTAATAGCAGCAGCCTGGGCATCGGCTGCTGGCTTTGCCGTCTTTGGTCACCTCAAGGACCTGGATGCCAGCCTTGGCCCTGGCGATCGCATCGAAATCCTGGCGCCGTTGAAAGCAGACCCCAAAGAGGCCCGTCGGCAGCGCGTGAACTCGGTCAGACGGGCCCGCGCGCAGGCTGGGGCGTTTGATCGGTGGACTCGGGCGCGGTAAAATCAAACATGCGAGTCCTTCAAAAAGCCCTTACTTTCGACGATGTGCTGCTTGTGCCAGCGCACTCGGCCGTTCTTCCCAAAGACACCCAACTCTCCAGTCAGCTCACGCGAGACCTTCGGCTGAACCTGCCCATTGTGTCCGCTGCCATGGACACGGTGACCGAGGCCCGATTGGCCATTGCCCTGGCAGAAGAGGGCGGTATTGGCATTGTTCACAAAAACCTGAGCCCAGCCGCACAGGCGCAAGAAGTCGCCAAGGTCAAACGCTTCGAGGCCGGTGTCGTCAAGGACCCCTTTACCATCTCGCCTGACATGACCGTTCGGCAGGTCTTGGCGCTCATTGCCCAGCGCAAGGTCTCTGGCCTGCCCGTTGTGGACGGTGGCAAGGTCGTTGGCATCGTCACCAACCGCGACCTGCGGTTTGAGACGCGTTTAGACCAGCCAGTTCGTAACATCATGACCCCCAAGGATCGTCTGGTGACGGTGCCCGAGGGTGCCTCGGTCGAAGAGGCCAAGGCGCTCATGCATGCGCACAGGCTCGAGCGGGTCCTGGTCATCTCCAAAGACTTCGAGCTGCGTGGACTGATTACCGTCAAAGACATCCTCAAAGGCATTGAGCACCCACAAGCCGCCCGTGATGAGCAGGGCAAGCTGCTGGTGGGTGCGGCGGTGGGTGTGGGCGAGGGCACCGATGAACGCGTAGCCGCACTGGTCGAGGCGGGCGTGGATGTCATCGTGGTGGATACCGCCCACGGCCACAGCAAGGGGGTATTGGACCGCGTGAAATGGGTCAAGCAGCACTATCCAGCCGTTCAGGTGGTGGGCGGCAACATTGCCACGGCCGACGCAGCAAAGGCCCTGGTGGACCATGGCGCAGACGCGGTCAAGGTGGGCATAGGCCCTGGCTCCATCTGTACCACTCGGATTGTTGCGGGTGTTGGCGTGCCTCAAATCTCGGCCATTGCCAATGTGGCCAAGGCCCTGGAAGGCACCGGCGTGCCCCTGATCGCTGATGGTGGCATTCGATTCTCTGGCGACATCGCCAAGGCGTTGGCCGCTGGTGCGAGCACGGTCATGATGGGTGGTATGTTTGCCGGCACCGAAGAAGCCCCTGGCGAGGTCGTTTTGTTCCAAGGCCGATCCTACAAGTCATACCGCGGCATGGGCTCGGTAGGCGCCATGCAGGCGGGCTCCGCAGACCGTTACTTCCAAGACGACGAGGACAATCCTGGCGCAGACAAGTTTGTGCCAGAGGGCATTGAGGGCCGGGTGCCTTACAAGGGCAGCGTCAAGCAGATCGTCTATCAGCTGGCCGGTGGTGTGCGCTCCAGCATGGGCTACTGTGGTTGCCAGAGCATCCAAGAGCTGCACGACAAGGCGGCGTTCGTCGAGATCACCGCTGCTGGCATTCGTGAGTCACATGTCCACGATGTCCAGATCACCAAAGAAGCCCCCAACTACCGAGCGGACTAAGCCGTGCAGCATGACAAGATTCTGATCCTGGACTTTGGGTCGCAGGTCACACAACTCATCGCCCGTCGCGTCCGGGAGGCCCACGTCTACTGCGAGGTCCACCCCTGTGATGTCTCGGACGAGTGGGTTCGCGACTTCGCCGTCGACGGTCGGCTGCGCGGAGTCATCCTGTCAGGCTCGCATGCCAGCGTCTACGAAGACACCACCGACAAGGCACCCGCCTCGGTCTTCGAGTTGGGTGTGCCGGTCTTGGGTATTTGTTATGGCATGCAGACCATGGCCAACCAGTTGGGTGGTCAGGTCGAAAGTGGCCATCAAAGGGAGTTTGGCTATGCCGAGGTCCGGGCTCATGGTCATACGGCTTTGCTCAAGGACATCGCCGACTTCACCACTGAGCAGGGCCACGGCATGCTCAAGGTCTGGATGAGCCACGGCGACAAGGTCACCACGCTGCCACCAGGCTTCAAGCTCATGGCCTCTACGCCCAGCTGCCCGATTGCTGGCATGGCCGATGAGACCCGCGGCTTTTATGCGGTGCAGTTTCACCCCGAGGTGACGCACACGGTTCAAGGCAAGGCCATGCTCGAGCGCTTTGTGCTGCAGATCTGTCAGGCCAGTCCGGACTGGATCATGGGTGACTACATCGCTGAGGCGGTTGACAAGATTCGCACCCAGGTCGGGGACCAAGAAGTCATCTTGGGCTTGTCCGGTGGTGTGGACTCGTCGGTGGCGGCGGCCCTGATCCACCGGGCCATTGGCGATCAGCTGACCTGTGTCTTCGTAGACCATGGACTGCTTCGTCTGAACGAGGGCGACATGGTCATGGAGATGTTCGCCGGTCGCCTGCATGCCCGGGTCATCCGGGTGGATGCCAGTGACCTCTTCCTCGGCGAGTTGGCTGGTGTGTCTGATCCAGAGCAAAAGCGCAAGATCATCGGTCGCCTGTTCGTCGACGTGTTTAAACAAGAGGCGGAAAAGCTCAAGCAGGGCGGGCAGGGGCACAAGGGCGCCAAGTTTTTGGCCCAGGGCACCATCTACCCCGATGTCATCGAGTCGGGTGGCGCCAAGAGCAAGAAGGCGGTCACCATCAAGAGCCACCACAACGTGGGTGGCCTGCCAGAGCAGCTGGGCTTGGATTTGTTGGAGCCGCTGCGCGACCTGTTTAAGGACGAGGTACGCGAGCTGGGCGTGGCCCTGGGTCTGCCACGCGAGATGGTCTATCGCCATCCCTTCCCTGGTCCGGGCCTGGGTGTGCGGATTCTGGGGGAGGTCAAGCGCGAGTACGCAGACCTGTTGCGCCGGGCCGATGCCATCTTCATCGAAGAACTCCAGCAGACCGTGGACCCCGAGTCTGGTAAGACCTGGTACGACCTGACCAGCCAAGCTTTTACAGTGTTCCTGCCCGTCAAGAGTGTTGGGGTCATGGGCGATGGCCGTACCTACGACTATGTGGTGGCTATTCGTGCGGTTCAGACCAGCGACTTCATGACGGCGGACTGGGCCGAGCTGCCCTACAGTCTGCTCAAGCGGGTGTCTTCCAGAATCATCAACGAGGTCCGTGGCATCAACCGGGTGACCTTTGACATCTCCTCCAAACCACCGGCCACGATCGAGTGGGAATGACGCTTCAATGAAAGGATGTAACCATGTTTCCTGAATACCGAGAACTGATCACCAAACTTAAGACGACTGATCACCACTTCATCCGCCTCTTTGACAGGCACAACGAGCTCGATCAGCAGATCAAGAACATGGAGGACCATGTGACCCCCGGGACGCCCGAAGAGATCGAGAACCTCAAGAAGGAAAAGCTGCACCTGAAGGATCAGCTTTACGCCATTCTGAAAAAGGCCAGTGCCTAACGACCAGGACTTCATGCGGCTTGCTCTGGAGCAGGCCGCCTTGGCTGCCGAGCGGGGCGAGGTCCCCGTTGGGGCGGTCTTGGTTCAAGGCGATCAGGTGATCGCGGTCGGGTCCAATGCCCCCATCGGCGATCACGACCCAACAGCGCACGCTGAAGTCATGGCGCTTCGATCAGCGGCCCGGAGGCTCGGTAATTATCGACTCACCGACTGTCGTCTGTACGTGACCCTGGAGCCCTGCGCCATGTGCTCGGGTGCCATCTTCCATGCCCGCCTGTCGGAGGTGGTCTATGGGGCCCCTGATCCCAAGACCGGTGCCGCAGGCAGCGCACTCGATTTGTACGCCAACCGGTCGATCAACCATCAGACCCTTGTGCGAGGCGGTTTGATGGCCGATGAGTGCGGGCAGATGCTGCAAGCTTTTTTTGCCCGGCGTCGGGCCCAACAGCGTGAAGGCTCTGGCGCATGACCGCTCAACACATCTTGATCTCCATCGCCGAGCAGCGCCTGAGTTTCTACGAAGGGCTGTCTGACCAATTGGATCGCTGGAACCCCGAGGCGCTGTCCGCCCTGGAACCGGTCCTGCAATACGCCATTTCCAGCTCGAAGAATGGGGTTGGCCAGAAGATGGGCAGCTACCAGACACCGCTGGGAAGGCATCGCATCCGGGCCAAGATCGGGGCAGGTTCCCCGTTGGAGACGGTCTTTGTGGGTCGCAGGCCGACTGGTGAGGTCTGGACGCCGGCGTTGGCGCAGGCCAATCCCTCGCGGGACTGGATCCTGACTCGCATTCTGTGGCTGTGTGGACTCGAGCCTGGCTTTAATCGGTTTGGGGACTGCGACACCATGCGTCGCTACGTCTACCTGCATGGCAGTCCGCCATCCGTCGAGATGGGGGAGCCGGGGTCGATCGGCTGCATCCGAATGCGCAGCCCCGATATCGTCGAACTGTTTGACCGTGTCGACGCCGGTACGACGGTGCATTTACTGGACGCCTAGCCAGGGCCAGGCCGTCCGGAACGACTGACGGCCTTATTTGATCTTGGCCTTGTTTTTCAGGGCCTGTTGAAAGTCACCGAGTTTTTTGCGCTGTAGGCTCTCAGCCAGCTGCTCTTTGACGGACTCGAAATCGGGCAACTTGGCTGCCCGGGTGTCATCAAGTCGAATCACGTGCCAGCCAAATTGGGTCTGCACCGGCTTGTCAGCCAGCTGCCCCTTCTTCAGGCTGGCCATGGCGTCGGCAAACGGCTTCACGAATGTCGAAGCGGAGGCCCAGTCCAGGTCCCCCCCTTTGGCGGCCGAGCCAGGATCTTTGGACGCTTTGGCGAGTTCTTCGAACTTGGCGCCTTTTTGCAGCTTGGCGATGGTGTCTTTGGCCTGATCTTCAGTCTCAACCAGGATGTGGCGTGCACGGTACTCAGTCGACTGCTGGGCCGTCAGGCGGTCGTATTCGGCCCGAATGTCCGCATCCTTGAGTGGCGAGCGCTCGATCTCATTCTGGACCAGGGCCTGGATCAGGATCTGCTGGCGCGACGAGTCAATCTGAAACTTAATGTCGGCCTTGGCGGGCAGCCCACGACGCTCGGCTTCCTGAAGCAGAATCTCGCGGTCAACCAGCTCCTGGCGCACCAGGGCGGCCAACTCCGGCGTCACCTGTTGGCCCTGCTTTTCCAGCTCTTTCAAAAAGAGATCGGCGCGCTCTTTGGGGATGGGGCGTCCATTGACCACGGCGATGTTCTGGGCGGAGGCAGTGGTGACAACGGTCAGCAGGCAGATGGCGGCGGACAGGCGGGCGATGGATGTCATGGCGAAGGGCTCGGAGGCAGGAACGGTTAAAAGGAGTTGGACAGGATGGGTCGGGATGGGTCGGCTGATTAGAGGGACTCTTCTGGTGTCTTGGCATTGATGGACAGCGCATGGATTCGGCTGCGCATCAGATCGCCCAAAGCATCATACACAAGGCGGTGACGGGCGATGGGCCGCAGGCCCGAGAAGCGATCCGAAGTGATCAGCACCTCGAAATGGCCCCCTCCTTTGGCCGCCCCTGCATGTCCCTTGTGGGCATCAGAGTCATCCCAGACCTGAAGCTCTGTTGGGCTGAGCGCCACACGAAGGCGCGACTCGATGATTTCGGTGAGAGCGTCTTGGGTCACTGCTGGGTCTCTTTGACGTGGCGGCTCATGTAGACGCCCTGGGCCAGCACAAAGGCCAGTGTCAGGCCAATACCGCCAAAGAGCTTGAAGTTCACCCAGGTGTCGGTGGAAAAGGCCTGCGCCACCCACCAATTGAGAACGGCCATGCCCGCAAAAAAGATGGCCCAGGCCGTGTTCAGGCGCTGCCAGACCGAACCTGGCAGCTCGACCTTCTGGCCCAGCATTTTTTCAATGACCAGGGCTTTGCCCAGAAGCTGAGGTAGCAGAAAGACCAGGCAGAAGGCACCGTAGAGAATGGTGGGCTTGAGCTTGATGAACTGTTCGTCGTGCAGAACCAGGGTCGCACCACCAAAGACCACGATCAAGGCCAGACTGATCCACTGCATCCGATCAATGGCCTGGCCCTTGATGCGCATCAGGGCAATGAACAAGACCGACAGTCCAATGGCCACGGCCGTGGCCCAATACAAGTCCACCGTCTTGTAGACCACAAAAAACGCCACAATCGGGAGCCAATCGGCCAACAGCTTCATTCAGAGGATTCCTTAAAGTCGACAGAGGCTGAGTTTACGCAGTAACGCAGGCCGGTGGGGGCCGGCCCGTCGTCGAAGACATGGCCCAGGTGGGCGTCGCAGGCGGCGCAGAGAATCTCGGTGCGGATCATCCCGTGGGTGGTGTCGCGGACCTCTTTGATGGCAGCGGGATCCAGTGCTTGAAAGTAGCTGGGCCAGCCGCAGCCCGCATCGAATTTGGTCTCGGAGGAAAAAAGAGGCGTGCCACAACAGATGCAGTGGTACTGCCCCTTTTGCCAGTGGTTCCAATAGATCCCCGTGAAGGGTGGTTCGGTGTGCTTGAGGCGCGTCACGGCGTACTGCATGTCGGTGAGCCGCTGTCGGTAGTCCGCATCACGTGGGTCTTGGTCGTTTGCACTCATGTCAATCGAACTCCAGGGTTCATGGGATCAATGGGGTCAATGGATTCAGTGGGTTAACTGGAACAGCTGACTTCCAGGTGATGGGCCCAGTCTGGCGGACTCTGTCGCCAGTGTTGGCGATGGGGCAGGTCCAGATGCTCATCAAAGGGGCTGGTGAAGATGCGAAGCCCATCGTGTAAGCCACTCCAGTCTCCCTCTTGGGCGGCCTGAATGATCTCTTGGGCCACCCAGTTGCGAAGGACAAAGGCTGGGTTGGCCTGACGGACTGTGGCCTGCCAGCTCGCTAGGTCGGCCTGGGCGCCATGATCAGCTAGCCAGAGTTGCCGATAGTCGACCAGCCAGCGCGCCAGGGCCTCTCGATCGAGCACCTCGTCGACCAATGGGCCATAGCCCTTGAGCAGGCCCGCTGGGTCTTGCGGATTCTCGCGGGGGTCGATCTCGGCCATAGCCCGCATGAAACGCGGGTAGTCGACCGATGCCAGCAGCGGATAAAGGTTTTGCAGCAGTGAGGCCAAGGCCTCGGTCTGCTCAGAGGGGAGCCCCAGTCGACGGGCCATGCCGGTTTGATAGGTCTGCTGAAAGGTCTTCTCGTAGGACTCGATCAGACGCTCGTTGATCGCTTGGATGGGTTCACCCAGATCCACAGAGGACAGGGCCACCAGCAGCCGCTGCAGATTCCAGAGTCCAATGGAGGGCTGCTGACTGTAGGCATACCGACCTTGGTGGTCGGAGTGGTTGCAGATGTGGTGAACCGCGAAATGCTCCATCCAGCCGTAGGGTCCATAGTCAATGGTGAGGCCCAGGATGCTGAAGTTGTCGGTGTTCATCACGCCGTGCATGAAGCCCTGCACCGTCCAGTGGGCCATGAGGGCCGCGGTCTGGTCTGCCACCTGTTCAAAGAAGGCTCTGTTGCGGGAGGCCCCGCTGGGCTGCCCACGCAGGGCCTCAAAGTTGGGTTGGGTCTGAACCAGGTGATCGACCAACTCCTGGAGGAGGGCCGGTTGCTGCTGGGAGGCCAGGTATTCAAAGTGGCCAAAGCGAACAAAGCTGGGGGCGAGCCGACAGACGACGGCTGCTGTCTCGGTGGTCTCCCGAAAGACCGGAGTGGTGGCACTGACCAGAGAGAGGGCACGGGTCGTGGGCACGCCCAGCGCAGCCATGAACTCCGAACACAGGTATTCGCGAATCGACGAACGCAGGACGGCCCGGCCGTCTGCGTGACGAGCATAGGGGGTGGGCCCAGCTCCTTTGAGTTGGAGCTCCCAACCATTGAGCATGCCCAGGTTGAGGGCTCGGCCATCGCCCAGTCGTGGAACGAAGACACCGAACTGATGACCGGCATAGACGCTGGCATAGGCAGCATGGCCTTGAACGGTCTGTTGGCCAGAGAGCAGCGCCAGCCAGGCGGGCTGCTGCAACAGCTCATCGGGGGTTAGGCCCAGCAGACTGGCCGCCCGGCTACTGACACTCACCCATTCGGCCCGATCCAAGGGGGTAGGGTCGCAGGCCAGGCCAAGGCCCTGCGGCACCAGCTGACCCAGACCTTTCTGCCAGGCCTCGGGCTTCAGGCCCAGGCTCTCTGGCGAACACTGCGGCACGACCCCAGATGGCGGATGGGCCGACAGAGGCGGCAGGCTGGGTGGTGTGAACTGGGCAGGTCCATTCATGTGCACATGGTAAGGCTGGTATCGTCTTGGGCTATGCAAAGCCCTGATCAAAGAACGGATCTCACCAGCTTCACGCCCTTTGTGGAGCACCTGGGGGCAGAGTTTGTCTCGGCCCACGATGGACAGAGCGAGATCATGCTGCGCCTGGCCCCTCACCACCTCAATGGCCTTGGGGTGGCCCATGGAGGCGTGGTCATGACCCTTTTGGATGTGACCATGGCCCTGGCCGCTCGGTCAGCAGACCCGGCCAACATGGCAGTGGTCACCATTGAAATGAAAACCAGTTTTCTGCGCCCAGCCAAGGGCGAGCTGCATGCCTTTGGCTATTGCGACCATCGCTCCACGAGCATGGCCTTTTGTCGGGCGGACCTCAAAGATGCCTCGGGGCGCCTATTGGCTCAGGCCATGGGCACCTTTCGGCGGATGCCTGTGGTTCATCGGTCTAGTTCAGTTTCGGCCGTACCGGCTGATTAGGCTCCAGCGGGACTGCATAGGGCTGGGCCATCGGACGAAGGCTCAGGCCCTCTTCCCATGAGGGTCCCAGCCTGAGACTGCCTTTGGTCTGGACCACTGCGTTCCAGGCCGTCAGGTCCAGGCTAACCAGCACCAGGTTGGGTCGACCATCCGTCCCCAGAGCTGTCTGCACCAGTTCGCCAATCGGTGCGGCGTCCTCTAGCCAGACATCGGAACCAAGGGTACAGCCCGAAGGATCTTGATCGGCGGTCATCACAAAGAGCCGCGTCTTCAGCTTGCCCAGGTACTGGCTTCGGGCCACGACCTCTTGGCCCGGGTAACAGCCTTTTTGGAAGTCGACGCCATCCAACAACTCAAAGTTGATGGCCTGTGGAACGAACCGGTCTTGCGAAGCGGCCCAGATCCAGGGCTCGGCCAGCGCAGTCTGCTGCCAGTGCCAGTCGATGGGGGAGAGCAGGCGCTGGTCTGGCAGGGCCTCGCGCCAGACCTCAGGTGACCGGTTCTCGACGACCAGCCAATGAAGTGCCCCAGCTGAACCGTTGATGCCCTGTGGGGCAGTGGGCTGAGTCAGGCGGGTGAGGCCAGGGATGGGCTGGTCCACCAGGAGTGCTGGTGCACCGGGTTCGGTAGCCTGAGGGACCGAGGCGGTTGATTGCAGACCGTAGACCTGAACGTCGGCTCGCTCGATGGTGACCTTGGCTCGCAGCACGAACATGCGCAGCCGCTTGATCAGGGCCTCCGAGATCTCTTGTGGTACCAAGAGCCGATAGGCGTCTGCGGCCGTCTGCCAGCACCGACCAATGGCCAGCAGGCGACCTTTGGCCGAACAATAGCCATTTCGCTGGTAGGCCGTGGGCTGGCCGGTCAGGGGCTGGAGTTTGGACAGGCTGTTGGTGAACTGGCCTTGCAAAAAGGTTTGGGCGTCTGCCCCCTGGATCTGCAAGACGGCGTAGGGCAGGGGTGAGGGGCTGGTGGTCTGGGATGAGGTGGAGGACATAGGCCGTAATATAGCGACCAGTTCATGCAGATTCCTCAAATCCCACGTCTCTTTCGTGTCATCAGTGGCTTGATGGTGGCCTTGGCCCTGCTGGCCGGTTCGGTGGCGTGGTGGCTTGGCCAATCCCTGGTGCCAGTCGCAGGTCCCAACCAAGACCCCAATACCATCGCCCTGGAGCTCGTGGTGCCCAAGGGCAGTTCGGCCCAGGCGGTTGGCCTGCTGCTCGAGGATGCTGGGCTGCCGATTGGCAGCACGGCCTTTGCCTGGACGGCGCGTTTGTTGGGTCAGCATCGCAGCCTACAGGCTGGTGTCTATGGCCTGACACCCGGTCTGAGCCTGCATGACCTGATCGACAAGATGGCCCGTGGCGATGCGCTTCAGGACACCGTGACCTTTGTAGAGGGCTGGCGCTTTTCAGACATCTTGGCCGCCTTGCACCGTCACTCCGGCGTCACGGCCAGCCTGCCGTCCGATCCCGCCAAGGCCCAGGCTGCGCTGATTCAGGCAGTGGGTCTGGAGAGCACCAGCATCGAGGGTTGGCTCTTTCCAGACACCTATCTGTTCATGCGGGGCAGCAGTGACCTTGAGATCTTGACCAGGGCGGTCAGGCTGCAACAGGCTGTGCTCAGCCAAGCCTGGGATGCCCGAAACCCCCACGTCAGCTTGCAGACACCCTACCAAGCCCTCATCCTCGCCTCGATCATTGAGCGCGAGACCCAGGCGGAGTTTGATCGGAGCTACGTGTCTGCGGTCTTTCACCGGCGATTGGCCGAGGGCATGCGACTGGAGTCGGATCCCACCGTGATCTATGGCCTGGGAGGCCGGTTTGATGGCAACCTGCGCAAGCGCGACCTGCGTCACCCATCGGCCTACAACACCTACGTGATCAAGGGCCTGCCACCGACGCCCATTGCCAACCCTGGCCGGGCGGCCATCGTGGCGGCGATGACCCCTGCGGCAGGATCCTGGCGTTATTTTGTGGCCATGGGCGATGGACGCTCCTACTTCAGCCACAGCCTTCGCCAGCACAATCAGGCGGTGCGGTTCTTCCAGCTCAAAAAGGGCCCTGAGCCCACGCGCCTCGACAATGGCCCAGTGGCACTGGCGCCTCCCGAAGAGGATCGGCCAGTCGCCAAGATGCGTCAGGCCCGTCGTGCCCAGAAAACCGTGAGACGATAGCCTCATGCAAGACCCACTCAAGACCCCCTCCGCTGGATGGTTTGTGGTGGTGGAGGGCATCGACGGCTCCGGCAAGAGCACCCACCTGCCCTTTATTCAGCAATGCCTGTCCGAGCTTGGCCACCAGGTCGTCCTGACCCGAGAGCCAGGCGGCTCCGTCCTGGCGGAATCGATTCGCGAATTGGTGCTTCACAGTCCCATGGATGGCCTCACCGAGTGCCTCAGCGTCTTTGCCGCCCGTCGGGACCACCTGTTGCAGACGGTCTGGCCGGCGCTTCGTCAAGGTCAAACGGTGCTCTGTGACCGCTACCTGGATTCCAGCTGGGCCTATCAGGGTGGGGGTCGCGGTGTGGACGATGGCCTGTTGGAGCAGTTGTCACAGTCGGTCGAGGCCGGCGGTGCTGGTCCCCATCTGGTGATTTACTTTGACTTGCCAGCCAGTGTTGCCGCCCAACGTCGGGCCAAGCGCGATGCCCAGGTCCAGTCACTCGATCGATTCGAACTGGAAGACGTGGCTTTTTTCGAACGGGTTCGAATGGGCTATCAGCGGGCTGCGGCCCGTCGTGATCCCAAGACCGTGCATTGGATCGATGCGGAGCAGCCCATCGAATCGATACAGAAAACACTCAAAGAGATTCTTTCAAGACCATGATTAAAAAAGACTTCTCATGGTTTCAAGACTGGTGGAAACAATCCCAGACTGTGCGCCAGAGGCCAGCCTCAGCCCTGCTCATCTCAGGCCCGCCGAATGCCGATCTGCTGGGCTTTGCCCTGGAATGGGCGGCAGCCGATCTGTGCGAGTCGCCTCTGCCGGATGGATCTGCCTGCGGCAGTTGTCCGAGCTGTGGCTGGGTCTCTCAGGGTCAGCATCCCGACCTGCGGTTGGTGCAGTCCGATGCCAACGAGGAGGAGGGGGCTTTATCGGGTGAGTCCCCAGAGTCGACGGGCGAGGGGGGCAGTGCCGCTGGGAGTGACAAAAAGGCCAGCAAGGAGATTCGGATCGATCAGATCCGCGGCCTGGCCACCTTTGCCCAGGTCAGCTCCCATCGAGGTGGCCGCCGATACGTGGTCCTGGGGCCTGTGGCCGACATGAACTTTGCCGCTGCCAATGCCTTGCTCAAAACGCTGGAAGAACCCGCCGACGGCCTTCGTTTTATCCTGGTGGCCGACCGACTGGAGGGCGTGCCCAAGACCATCCTGTCCCGTTGCCGACGACTGACCCTGCACCTGGATGCGGGGCTGGTGGCCCAGCAGGTGCTCGCGGCCAGCAGTGTCGGGGCCTGGTTGTTGCCCATGCTTCGACAGGCCGACCGGGCCGACCCATTGGGCTGGGCCCAGACGGCTGGCAAGGCCGATGTCCGGGAGGTGTTGGAGCACTGCCAGTTCTGGCTGACCGATCTGCAGCGGGTGAGTCTGGGGCTAGCGCCCAAGGTGTTTGGGGACTGTTCGCCCGATCTGAGTCGCCAGGCCCAGAGCCTGGGCCGACTGCCCGGTGGCGATCTGCGCCTGGCCCATCAGCTCTCGGTGCTGCAGGGCATGACGCGGTCAGCGGACCATCCGCTGAACCCCAGACTGGTCTTTGAGTCTATCTTTGGTCATCTACAACGGGTTTTCTATGCTTGAGTTCGCCGATTCACACTGCCATCTGAACTACGAGGGCTTGCGGGAGCAGACCGAAGAGGTCTTGGCCCGCATGCGGGCTGCCGGTGTTCGGCGGGCCCTGAACGTCTGTACCACCCTGCAGGAGGCCGATCAGGTGCTGGGCATTGCCAAGGCCCACGACTTCCTGGTCTGTTCGGTGGGCGTTCATCCCGATTACGAGGATGAGGTCGAGCCCAGCGTCGATGAGCTGGTCCGGCGTGGGCAGGATCCCAAGGTGGTGGCTGTCGGTGAGACCGGTTTGGACTACTTCCGACTCAAGGGAGAACTGGACTGGCAGCGGGAACGGTTTCGGGTTCACATCCGCGCGGCTCGAGAGCTGGGCAAGCCGCTGATCATTCACACTCGCGAGGCCCCGGCCGATACCATTCGCATCCTCAAGGAAGAGAAAGCGGATGAGGTTGGCGGTGTAATGCATTGTTTTACTGAAAGTATTGATGTCGCCAGACAGGCCGTTGACCTGAATTTTCTGGTCTCGCTCTCTGGCATCGTGACCTTCAAGAATGCGGCCCAGGTTCACCAGGTGGCGCAGGAATTGCCACTGGATCACCTGATGATCGAGACCGATGCGCCGTTTCTCGCCCCTGTTCCATTTCGCGGTAAGACCAACGAGCCTGCTTATGTGGTGCATGTCGCCCAACGCATCGCGGACCTCAAGCAAGTGCCTGTCGCTGAGGTGGCCCAGAAGACCACCGCCAACTTCGACCGGTTCATTTCGGCCCAATTGGCCTAGTCAACGCCAGGTTGTGGAGTGCTGGTTGTGGACCTGCGTTTTGGACTTGAATGCCTCCGTTTGATGGTCTCGAGGCTTTGAGTTAGTCTGTGGCCAATGTCGCGTAATGTTTATTATGTAAACTAGTAAAGAGATGAAGAAGCCCGGCTGGCTGGAGAATGTTCCCCACCCCGACCGGGCTGTCTAACGGGCCACTCAAGGGCCAACCAACGGCCCCTGACTGCTAGCCCCATGGAGCTTAAGCCCTGAAGGCTTACAGGCGTTCGAAGATCACCGCGATGCCCTGGCCGCCGCCGATACACATGGTGGCCAGACCATACTTGCCATTGACCCGGTGCAGCTCGTGGATGCACTTGGTGGCAATAACCGCACCCGTGGCGCCAACTGGGTGGCCCAAGGCAATCGCGCCGCCGTTGACGTTCACCTTGGCTGGATCCAGACCCAGCACCTTGGTCACAGTCAAGGCCTGGGCGGCAAAGGCCTCGTTGGACTCGATCACGTCGATCTTGTCGAGCGTCAGGCCAGCGCGCTTCAGCGCAATCTGGGTGGCTGGAATGGGACCCTCGCCCATCACATCGTTGGGCACACCGGCGACTGCGTAGCTCACGACACGGGCCAGGGGCTTCTGGCCAGACTTGGCTGCCACGCTGGCCTCGGCCAGCACCAAGAAGGCGGCCGCATCGTTGATGCCAGAGGCATTGCCAGCGGTCACTGAGCCGTCCTTCTTAAAGGCCGGCTTCATGGCAGCCAGCTTGTCCATGCTGGTGGCCCGGGGATGTTCGTCGGTATCGAACACCACATCACCCTTCTTGCTCTTGATGGTGATGGGCACGATCTGGTCCTTGAAACGGCCCTCTGCAATGGCCTTGGCGGCGCGGTTCTGGGACTCCAGGGCAAAGGCGTCTTGTTGCTCGCGGGTCAGGCCATGCTTGCTGGCCAGGTTCTCGGCGGTGATCCCCATGTGGCCCACGCCAAATGGGTCGGTCAGGGTGGCCACCATCATGTCGATGACCTTGGTGTCGCCCATGCGGGCGCCGGAGCGCATGGCTGGGCTCAGATAGCCGCCCTTGCTCATGACCTCTACGCCGCCGCCGATCCCGTAGTCGGAGTCACCTAGCAGGATGTTCTGGGTCGAAGAGACCACCGCCTGCAGCGCAGAGCCGCAGAGCCGGTTGATGGTCAGTGCCACAGAATCCATGGGCAGGCCAGCCTGAATGGCGGCCACGCGCGAGACATAGGGGCTGCGGACTTCGGTGGGGATGCAGTTGCCGCAGACCACGTAGTTAATGGCAGCAGGATCTGCCTTGGACTGGGCGATGGCCTCTTTCATGACCAGGCCACCGAGCTCAGACGGCTCAAAGCCCGACAGGGAGCCCCCGAATCCACCAATGGCCGACCGAACGGCACTCAGAACGACGACTTCACGCATGCTGACTCCTCCTTGGTTTTTTTATGCAAATGGGTCTACTGGTTAGAAACATACACCGCTTCGAGGTCGTATTCATGGCTATCGACAATGTCTGCCACGCAGAATTGACCTGTCTCAACAGTGACGGGATGTCTTGAATTGGGGTCTGGATAAACGCGAACCAGGCCATCGATCTCCGGCGCATCGCCCGTGGTTCGGGCGATCAGGCAGCCCTCCTCGGTGTCTACGCCGTCGATCAGCAGCTGAACCCGACGGCCAATCCAGCGGGCCTGTCGAATGGCGGAGATCGGCGCCTGATGGGCCATGACCGCCTCCTGTCGAGCCTGACGAACCTCGTCTGGCAGCGGGCCAGGCAGTGCATTGGCCCCTGCCCCATCCACGGGGCTATAGACAAAACAACCCAGGCGATCGATCTGCGCCTCTGTCAGGAAATCCAGCAGGTATTGGTGCTCGGCCTCGGTCTCACCGGGAAACCCAGCAATAAAGCTGCTGCGAATGGTCAGATCCGGACAGATCTCCCGCCAGCGCTGAATGCGCTCCAGGTTCTTCTCGCCGCTGGCTGGCCGCTTCATGCGCTTGAGGACATCGGGGTGGGCATGCTGGAAAGGCACATCCAGATATGGCAGCACCTTGCCCTCGGCCATGAGTGGCAGGATCTCATCGACATGTGGATAGGGATAGACGTAGTGCAGTCGGATCCAGACGCCCAGCTTGGCGAGCTCTTGAACCAGTTCGGTCATTCGGGTCCTGACCGGCCGGCCATCGACAAAGTCGGTGCGGTATTTCAGGTCCACGCCGTAGGCCGAGGTGTCTTGAGAGATCACCAGGATCTCTTTGACACCAGCCTTGACCAAGGCCTCGGCCTCTCGCATGACCTCGCCGACTGGACGTGAGACCAGATCGCCTCGCATGGATGGAATGATGCAAAAGCTGCACCGGTGGTTACAGCCCTCTGAGATCTTGAGGTAGGCGTAGTGGTCTGGTGTGAGCCGAATACCCTGCTCTGGCACAAGATCGGTAAACGGGTCGTGTGGCTTTGGCAGGTGCTGGTGAATGGCCTGCATGACCTCGGCCGTGGCATGGGGGCCGGTGACCGCCAGCACCTTGGGGTGCACCTCGGCCACCAATGAACCGCCCTGCTCCGAGGTCTTGGCCCCAAGGCAGCCGGTGACGATCACCTTGCCATTTTCGGCCAAGGCCTCTCCGATGGCGTCTAGGCTTTCTTGGACGGCGTCGTCAATAAACCCACAGGTGTTGACCACCACCAGGTCAGCACCTTCGTAGCTGCCACTCACCCCATAGCCCTCGGCTCGGAGCTGGGTCAGAATTCTTTCAGAGTCAACCAGAGCCTTGGGGCATCCCAAGGAGACAAAACCAACGGTAGGTGAGGACATTGAGGGCTACTTCTTGTCCTTTTGGTCAGGGTTCAAGCCAAAGCTGCTCAGCATGGACTTGGCATTGTTCTGCATCTGCTCTTCCATCTGCATGAAGACCTTCTTGCTCTGGTCGATGTAATTACTCATGAGGTTTTGCATCATGGGCGCTTGGCCAGCCATGAACTGGGTCCAGGCTTCTTGCGAGCCGGGCTTGCTGCCCACAAACGCCTGGGACTGCTCTTGTAACTTGCCCTGCATGTCCATGAAGGCCTGAATATTCTTCTCGAGGTAGGTGCCCATCATGCCCTGCATGGCGTTGCCATAGAAGCGAATGACATTGGCCAGCGCTTCGGCTGAGAACATGGGAATCCCCGCGGACTCTTCTTCTAGGATGATCTGCAGCAGAATGCTTCGGGTCAGGTCGTCGCCCGTCTTGGCATCAATCACTTGGAAGTCTTCGTTGGCCAAGACCAGCTCTTTGACATCGACCAGCGTGATGTAGGTGCTGGTTCGCGTGTCATAGAGACGGCGGTTGGGGTATTTTTTGATGAGTCGGATTTGGTCTTGTTTTCTCATGATGGGCCCCTTCTAAACGAACTGACTAAAAAAGGACCGGCCGAGACGCTCGAGGCGCCTGAGGCCGGCCACTTTGATTAGCCCATGTGCAGACCGCCGTTGAGCGAGAAGTCTGCGCCGGTGGCAAACCCGCTGTCATCGGAAGCCAGCCAGGTCACGATGGACCCGATTTCCTCTGGCTCACCCAGACGCTTGACGGGGATGGTCGCCACAATCTTTTCCAGCACCTCGGGCTTGATGGCGCGAACCATGTCGGTGCCGATGTAGCCAGGCGAGACGGTGTTAACGGTGACGCCCTTGGAGGCCATCTCTTGGGCCAGGGCCATAGTGAAGCCGTGGATACCAGCCTTGGCCGTGGAGTAGTTGGTCTGACCGAACTGGCCCTTTTGACCATTCACCGACGAGATGTTGATGATCCGGCCCCATTGCTTGGCGACCATGCCCTCGACGACCTGCTTGGTCACGTTGAACAGGCTGTTCAGGTTGGTGTCCATGACCGCATTCCACTGCTCACGGGTCATCTTCAGGAACATGCCGTCCTTGGTGATGCCGGCGTTGTTGACCAGCACGTCGGGGTTGCCGAACTCAGCCTTGACCTTGTCAAAAGCCTCGACGGTGGAGTCCCAGTCAGAGACGTTGCCGACCGAGGCATGAAAGGTGTAGCCATCGGCCTTCTGCTCGGCCAGCCATTTGGCATGGTCACGGCTGGGGCCGCAGCCCGCGATGACGGTAAAGCCTGCGTCATGCAGTTTGCGGCAGATCGAGGTACCGATGCCGCCCATTCCCCCTGTGACATATGCGACGCGTTTGCTCATGGTGTTGTCTCCTGTTTTTGTTTTGTGATTTTTTTGTTAAACGGCTCTTACTTTGACATAGCTGCCGGGTGCCGGCTCTATGGGCTTGTACTGAGTTCCACTACCCTCGCGCTTGGGCGCCGCCTTGGCCGTGCCTTTATGGCCAGCGGCCCACTTGGCCCAGTCGTTCCACCAGCTACCGGGCTGCTCCTTGGCCGACTCACGCCATTTCTCAGCCGAGGTGTTGAGTTTGCTGGCCGTCCAGTAGCAGCGCTTGTTCTTAGAGGCCGGGTTGATGCTGCCGGCGATGTGGCCGCTGGCCCCCAGCACGTAGCGAACGTTCTTGCCCAGGTGGGTAGCCGACTGCCAGGCCGAATCCCAGGGCACGATGTGGTCTTCGACGGCGCCAAAGGCATAGACCGGCAGGTCGCCCAGCAGGCCCAGGTCAATCTTCTCGCCGCAGATCTTGAGGCGGTTTTTCTTGACCAGGTTGTTCTCCAGGTACATGTTGCGCAGGTACCAGGCAAAAAACGGTCCAGGCAGGTTGGTGGAGTCGGCGTTCCAGTACAGGATGTCAAAGGCTGGTGGAGCCTCGCCCTTGAGGTAGTTCTTGACCACGTAATTCCAGATCAGGTCATTGGGCCGCAGCGCCGAGAAGGTGGCTGCCAGTTCTTTGCCGGGCAGCACACCGCCTTGTCCGAGCGTGGCCTCACGCATGCTGACATGCTGCTCATTGATAAAGACATCCAGCACACCCGTGTTGGTGAAGTCCAGCAACGTCGTCATGAGGGTGAGCGAGTGGACTGAGGTATCGCCGCGGGCCGCCAAGACCGCCAGTGCACTGACCAGCATGGTGCCGCCCACGCAGAAGCCCAGGGTGTTGATGTCGGGCACCTGGCAGATGTCGGTCACGACCGAGATGGCCTGAATGATGCCGTCTTCGATGTAATCGTCCCAGGTCAGTTTGCTCTCGGGATCAAGCACATTGCGCCAGGAGACCAGAAAGACCGTGTGGCCCTGCTCCACCATAAACCGAACCAGAGAGCTCTCGGGCTGCAGGTCCATGATGTAGAACTTATTGATAGCTGGGGGTACCAGCAGGATGGGACGGCTGCCCACCTTGTCGGTAAGCGGCGAGTACTGAATCAGCTGAAAGAGTTCGTTCTGATAGACGACCGATCCCTTGCTGGTGGCCAGGTTCTTGCCGATCTCAAAGACAGTCTCGTCTGACTGTGTGATGCGGCCCTTGGCCAGGTCACCCAGCAGGTTGTCGATGCCGTTCTTAAGGCTCTCGCCTTTGGTGTCGATGAGCTTTTGCTGGGCCTCTGGATTGGTGGCCAGGAAGTTGGCTGGCGATGCAAAGTCCACCCACTGCTGAACCATAAACTCCAGGGCCTGATGCGTCTTGGCATCGGCCTGCACCGACTTGGCCATGTCCATCAGCGTTTGGCTGTTGAGGACATACATGGCGGCCATGGTGGCAAAGGGGCCACTGCTGAGCCAGCTGTCTGATGAAAAACGACGATCGGATTTGGCAAGGCTCACGGCTTGGTCGTTGGAGGCCAGCAGTCCGGCGAGCTTCTCCATGTAGGCCTGCTGAATGGCCTGTAGACGGTCTGGTTCGATTGCGACCAAAGGCTTCTGGTTACTCATGTGTCTCCCTGTCGCCACGGTTGGTGGCTCGATGGTCATATCTTATGGGGCTTTTGCCTCAATTGGATGACTCTTGAGGTCATTCTTTTCCCTTGTCTGATGCTTGTCAAATCTAGACGGGATCTAGCTTTTCGAGAAATCAGTCCTCGCGCCAAATGAGAAAGGCCATGCGACCACAGGGTGCTGAGCGCCGATGGCTGTAATAGCGCTCGGGATCAGACCAGGTGCAGGCCTGGTCTTGGTTGCGCAAGTTCAGGGTGACCCGATGGTCCAGGGCCCATTGCTGCAGGCGTCTAGCAGTCAGTCCCGCCAGATCCAGGTAGAAGTGCTGCGGCCGTTGACTGGGCTGCACCAAAGGGTCCGTGGCCTTTAGGTCAAAGGCCTGCAGGACCTCTGGCCCCACCTCAAAGGCCTGAGGCCCAATACAGGGCCCCAGCCAGACCATCACCGACGGGTCTTGAGCTGCGGCCCGTTGCTGGTCCTGTTCTTGGGCCTGATTTTGGGCTTCGGTCATCGCCTTCAACAGGTTCTCTAAAACCCCGGCAGCCAAGCCCCGCCAGCCAGCGTGGGCGGCCCCCACCCATTGCCCATCGGTGGTCGCTGCCAAGACGGGCAGACAGTCGGCGGCCATGATGCAGGCGGCCTGACCAGCTTGGTTGGTGATCAGGGCATCGACTGCGGGCAGATGAGAAGACAGAGAGGTGGACAGAGAGGTGAGCGGGGCTTGGGCGGTGGGCGGTTGATGACCATCCACCCGCAGCACCTCTGCCCCATGGATCTGGTTGAGCCAGATGGGTTTGGCCCCAATGAACTGCTCGACAGCCTGGCGGTGAAACAAGACCCGTGAAGGCTCATCACCCACGTGGGCCCCTAAATTCAAGCCGTCAAAGTCGGTGCGCATGCCAGCGGCATCGGTGACGACCGGCTGCACCAACTCGCAGCCCAGTCCACGGGTCGTGAAGGCCGCCCGAACGCCGGTGGGCCAGCCCTCAATCGGTGTAATGGATTTGGGCATGGGCAATCAGGTCAGCCAGGTCTTGCGGTATGACGGCCTTGAAGGACTTCGGGTGCTGGGGGTCCGGGTGGATGGGATGGTCAAACGACAAGGCTCTGGCATGCAGTGCCTGTCGGTCAAAGCCCAATCGCTGTCCCAGTCCTGGTGCCCCTCGCTGATAGCTGGGGTCACCCACCAGAGGGTGGCCGATCGACTGCAGGTGCACCCGGATCTGGTGCGTGCGCCCGGTCTCAAGTTTGCAAGCCACCAGGGTGACCGGCCTTTGGTGAATCTGTCCATAGGCCAGGATCTTGACGTGGGTGGTGGCGGGCTTGCCGTTGGTCACCACCACGGCCATTTTCTGGCGGTCTCTGGGGTCCCGCCCAATGTCGCCGGTGATGGTCTGGTCTTTTTTCATGTAACCCCAGGCCAACGCCAGGTACTCCCGCGAGACGGTCCTGGCCTGTAGCTGACGGACCAGCGAGGTCTGCGCCTCGGCAGTCTTGGCGACCACCATCAGGCCGGTGGTGTCCCGATCGAGGCGGTGCACGATGCCGGCCCTGGGCAGGTGAACCAGCTCGGGGTGAAGATGCAGCAGGCCATTGAGCAGCGTGCCGCTGGCATGGCCGGCAGCCGGATGCACCACCAGGCCAGCGGGCTTGTTGACCACCAGAAAACTGTCCTCGTCGTGAACCACTTCAAAGTCCACCGGCTCGGCCCGCCAGTCGCCCTCAGGCTCGGGGGGCGGTGCCAAGACCTCGATGACCTCTCCTGATTTCAGCGTGGTGCTGGGTCGAAGGCTGCGATCGGCCAGGGTGACAAAGCCCTGCTCTACCCACTTCTGCAAACGGGCCCGGGAGTGCTCCGGCAGGCACGCCGACAGAAAGCGATCCAGTCGCTCGCCTTGGTGCTCCGTAGGGACGACAAAGCGCACCGGCTGGCTATAATCAGAGACATCTTCCTCGAGGTTTGAATCCTGCATGACTCTATTGTCCCTGCTTTTTACTGGCCTCTTGCGCCGCGGCGCTCGTTTGTTGACTGTGACCATGTTGGGCGCCAGCTTGGTCCTCTCGGGGTGTGCGGTCGATCCCGCCAGCCAGGACCAGACGCTTAACTGGACGGCAGATCGCCTCTATGCAGAAGCCAAGGACGAAATGGCCGCAGGCAACTGGGCCCAAGGCCTCATGCTGTTGCAGAAACTGGAGTCGCGCTACCCCTTTGGCCGCTATGCCCAGCAGGCCCAGATTGACACCGCCTATGCTCACTGGAAGGAAGGAGAGCCTGCTCTGGCCCTGGCCGCAGTCGAGCGTTTCCTGCGCCTCTACCCCAATCACGAGAGCGTGGACTATGTGCTCTACCTCAAGGGTCTGATCAACTTCAACGACCGGGCCAGCCTGTTCACTTCGGTCAGTGGCGAGGACATGGCCGAGCGGGACCCAAAGGCGGCCCGTGTGGCCTTTGACACCTTCAAGGAACTGGTCACCCGTTTTCCCGATAGCCGCTATGCGGCCGACAGCGCGGCCCGTCTGCAGTTTCTGATCAACGTGCTGGCCCAGAACGATGTGCATGTGGCCCGCTACTACCTGCGCCGTGGTGCCTTTCTAGCCGGCGTGAACCGGGCTCAACAGGTCATCAAGCAGTATCAAGACGCGCCGGCGGTTGAAGAAGCCCTGGCCCAGATGGTCTACGGCTATCAGCAGCTCAAGCTCGATCAGCTCGCCGAGGACACCAAACGCGTGCTGTCGACCAACTACCCCAAGAGCCTCTACCTAAAGCACGCTTATCAGCCCAAGGAGCGCATGGGCCTGCAGGCCTCGGTCAGACCTGACGAGAAAAGCATCTGGTCAAGCCTGAAGGTCTGGGAAAAAATCCCGAGCCTGCTGCGCTGATCGCGTTCGGGTAAAAGGCGGCAGGCTTCTCAGCATGCGCCGGCCGTAGCCGGTCTCCGCCAGTCTTTTGTCACCAATCACCAGCAGGCCGTGGTCGGTCTCGGTTCGAATCAGCCGACCAACCCCCTGCTTGAGCGCCAGCGTGGCCTCCGGCCATTGGATGTTCATAAAGGCATCGCCCTGCTCGGCCTTGCAGGCCGCAATGCGGGACTCCAGAATCGGATCGTCCGGCGTGCCAAAGGGCAGCTTGTCGATCAGCACCATGGACAGGGCCTGGCCTGGCACATCCACGCCTTCCCAGAAGCTGGCACTGCCCACCAGAATGGCCTGACCCGCCTGTCTAAACTGGTTGAGCAAGGCGTCCCGCGAGGCATCTCCTTGCACCAAGAGCAGCCGATTGCCAAAGGCTTCGGGCTCCTCCTCCAGAACCGCCTTGGCCTGGCGGACGGCCCGATGGCTGGTGCACAGCATAAAAATGCCGCCGGAGCAGCGACGGATCACCGCTCGCAGGTCTTGGTTTTGCAGCAGCTGACGCATCAGCTCGGGCGACTTGGGGTCTGGCAAGACCTCGGGCACCCAGAGCAAGCCCTGCTGGGCATAGTCAAAGGGGCTCTCCACCGTCAGGGCCTGCTCGGCCCGGATCCCGGTCTGCTGCATGAAGTAGTCAAAGTTGTCACCGGCCGTGGCCAGGGTGGCCGAGACCATAATCCAGGCTGTCGACGGGCTCGAGAAATAAGGCGCCAGCTGATCGCCCACCGCCAGCGGCGCCCAGTGCATGGACAGGCCGTGCCGGTGGCGCTCGATCCAGAAGACACCATCCTGGTCAGCGGCAACTGTCGGTGTGTCTCCCAATGGGCTTCCCAATGAACCTGCTGTCATTCCCGGGGCGATGCTCGGTGGCTGGCATTGGCGCAGGCTGTCCTTGATGAGACCCACCCGGTCGTAAAGCCGGTCGATCTCGGGGTGGCGTCCCAGATTGGGCGTCAGAGACGACAAGATGGTCTCTAGCGTCTCACCCAGCTCGGCCAAGGCCAGTTGGCATTGCTCAAGTTGCTTTGCTCCCAGATCTGTCCACCGAAAGCGATCCACCCCCAGCCCCTGGCCCCTGTGACCACTGCCAGAGCCCGGGCCAGCACCGGACCCAGCACCAGGGCGATGAGCCTGCTCGGCAAAAGCCTGACGAATGGTTGAGATGCAGAGCTCCAGTCGGCCGTTGAGCCCCGCCCAGTCCGCGCCGTCGCGGGCATGGACCAGTCCTGCAGCGAGCAGCTCCCGGCCAAATCCAGCCAGGGTCTGGGTGGACAGGTTCGCACCAAAGAACTGAGTGGCGATGTCGGCAAAGGCATGGGCCTCGTCAATGACCATGACCCCTACCCTGGGCAGCAACTGGGCCTCGTAGCTGTGATCGAGCGACAGGTCCGCACAAAGTAGGTGGTGATTGACCACCACCAGGTCGGCGGCATGGGCCTTTTGACGGGCGGCCACCACATGGCATCGGCTGTAATCCGGACAGGACGAGCCCAGACAGTTGTCCGTGGTCGAGGTGACCAGCGGCCAGATGGACGCAGTCTCCGGCACGGACTCGCAGCCGCCGATGTCGCCATCACTGCTGACGCCTGCAAACTGTTGGATGGCTCGCAGCTGCTCGACCTCCAGGGGGCTGGCCAACCGGCCTTCGGTCTTGGCCTTTTCCAGCCGATACCAGCACAGATAATTCGCCCGGCCCTTCAGGCGAGCTACCTGCAGCGGCAGGCCCATGGCCTGGATCAGTCGGGGAATGTCACGGCTAAAAAGCTGGTCTTGTAGGGTCTTACTCGCCGTGCTGACGATGGCCTTTTCACCGGCCAGGATGATGGGGGTCAGGTAGGCAAAGGTCTTGCCAACGCCCGTGCCGGCCTCGGCCACCAGATTGTGTTTGTCACGAATGGCCTGATCAACGGCCTTGGCCAGGTTCAGTTGACCGGTGCGAACCCGAAAGCCCTCGATGGCCTGCTGCAGGCGGCCGGATGGCCCCAACCAGTCATCGATTGGGCCGGGCGCGGTGACACCGACCGTCAACTAGGCCGGCTCGTTTGGGTTGAGCTGGGACGAGAGCAAGGCCATCTGGTCTTTGATCTGCAGCTTGCGCTTTTTGAGGCGCCGAATGGCCAGTTCATCGACGACGACCGCGGCTGTGATCTCCTCGATCACCTGATCCAGCTCCCGGTGTTCAGCCTCGAGCTCCAGGATGCGCATCTGAACGGTTCGAATGTCTTTGCTAAGGGGCACGTTGCACCCCCCGAGCACGCGCCCGGGCACTGGCCTGGGCTTCCCGAATCTGCTCTTTGAGTCCCTCGGCCGCCAGATCCAGGTCGCGGGAGGCGGCTGCATGGGATTGCCGCAGGTCCTCCAGGCACGGGGCCGAGATGAACTGCTTCAGGCAGACCTGCTCTTGTTGACTTGAGACCTGATAGAGGACTTTGCGCTGCTGTTCGATCTCGGCCAAGGCTTTGTTAGCCCGATCGACAACGGCCTGCTCGTTGTCGTTGAGCACGGCCGCCAGCGACGGTTGGGCCCAGAAGCCGAGCCACAGGGCCAGGGCCACGCTGGCTGGCAGGGCCGAGGACAGGATCGAAGGCAGGGACGTCAAAAAGCGGCGAACGGTCATGCCGCCATTATCCACTAGCGGATCGACTCCACGGTCTGTCGCCTTACTTTTTGGAGGTAAACCGAGGTCTGCATCTCGGTGAGTCGACTGGCTGTGCGTTGGAATTCATTGGCCAGCACGCCGGTGGTGTACAGGCCATCCGGCAGAGTCTCGGCACTCACCACCAAGCGGGTGTTGTGGTCGTACAAGATGTCGACCAGCCAGGTGAAGCGCCTGGCCTCGGAGGACTGGCCCGCTGACATGGCGGGCACCCCCGAGACCACCACGGTGTGGAACTGGTGGGCCAACTCCAGGTAATCGTTTTGGGAGCGTGGTCCGCCACAGAGCACGGCAAAATCGAACCAGATGGCGCCACCGGCCTGCCACTTGGCCGGGATCTCGCGGGCCTCGATGATCAGTCGTGGCTGATCCACCATGGGACCATCGGCAAAGCGCTCAAAGAGCCGAAACAGGTTGTTCTCAGCCTTGACCGACAGGGGCGTCTGGTAGAGAGAAATCTCCAATTCCGACTCGGCCTCTTGGTCCGTGGAGCGCCTGCGGTGGTCGGTGGGCGAGGCCAGCTCGACGACCTCCAGGTGGGTGTTGAGCAGGTCAATGGCCGGCAGCAGCCGGTCTCGGTGCAGACCATCTGGATACAGGCCATCTGGCGGGTAATTCGAGGTCATGACAAAGCCCACCCGCGCTTTGATCAGCGCATGAAGCAGGCGCTCCAGGATCATGGCGTCCGCAATGTCTGAGATGTGAAACTCATCAAAGCAGATCAGCCGGTATCGACGGGCGACCCGAATGGCGACCTCGTGCAGAGGATCTTCGGTCCCGCGCAGGTCGTGCATCTCGCGGTGGGTGGCTCGCATGAACTCGTGAAAGTGCACGCGTAGCTTTCGCTCGATGGGCACGGCCTGATAAAAGCAGTCCATCAGAAAGCTTTTGCCGCGCCCAACCCCGCCACACAGGTAGACCCCGCGTGGCAGAGGTGGATGAATGAGCACCCGCGCCAGTCGACCGCCGCGGCGGGCCTTGTAGTTGGCCCACTCGTCGGCGCAGCGCTCCAAGGCCTCTAGACCGACGAGTTGCCCCGGATCGGCCTGAAACCCCTTAGCCGTCAGTTCGGCCTGGTAGACCTGCGCAACGGATCGCAAGTCGGCCAGCCTTACATGTTCAGGGCGCGTTTATCGGTCGCGAGAGCCGCCTCACGCATGACTTCGGACATGGAGGGGTGCGGGTGACAGATGCGGGCAATGTCCTCGGCAGCCGCCTTGAACTCCATGGCCACAGCGGCCTCGGCGATCAGGTCCGAGGCACTCGAGGCCACGATGTGCACGCCCAGGATCTCGTCCGTGGCGGCATCGGCCAACACCTTGACGAAGCCATCGGCTGCATCCATGCCCAGGGCCCGGCCGTTGGCCGCAAAGGGAAACTGACCTGATTTGTAGGCACGTCCGGCCGCTTTGAGCTGCTGCTCGGTCTGACCAACCCAGGCAATCTCGGGCGAGGTGTAGATGACCCAGGGAATGCAGTTGTAGTCGATGTGGGGCTTTTGACCGGCGATCAGCTCGGCGACCATCACGCCCTCGTCTTCACCCTTATGGGCCAGCATGGGGCCACGGACCACATCACCAATGGCATAGACGTTGGGCTTGCTGGTGCGGCAGTGGTCGTCTACCGGAATGAAGCCACGCTCGTCGGTGACCAGGCCAATGGCCTTCAGGTTCAGGTTCTCGGTGTTGGGCACACGGCCCACTGAGACGATCAGGCGATCGCAGTCCAGCGACTGGGCGGCGCCAGCCGCATCGGTGTAGGCGACCTTGACGCCCTTGGCACTGGTCTTCACCTCGCCGATCTTCACACCGGTCTGAATGTTGAGCCCCTGCTTGGTGAAGAGCTTGTGGGCCTCCTTGGCCACGGCCTCGTCACAGGCGGTCAGGAATCCAGGCATGGCCTCGAGTACCGTGACCTCTGCGCCTAGACGACGCCAGACCGAACCCAGCTCCAGGCCAATCACGCCTGCACCGATCACGCCCAGTTTCTTGGGCACGACATCAAAGTTCAGGGCGCCTTCGTTGTCGCAGACCAGTTGGTTGTCAACGGGAATGCCGGGCAGATGACGGGCCTTGGAACCCGTGGCGATGATCAGGCTCTTGGCGGTGACGGCCTGGCTGGTCTTGCCAGACGTCACTTCCAGGCTGACCAGTCCACCGGCCTCGCCGGTCAGGCTGGCGTGGCCCTTAAGCCAGGTGATCTTGTTCTTCTTGAACAAAAACTCAATGCCCTTGGTCATCTTGGAGACGATGGCGTCCTTGCGACCGATCATCTTGGGCACATCGATGCTGGCGCCCTTGACCGAAATGCCATGCACGTCGGCATGGTGGGCGATCTTCTCGAACTCCTCGCTCGAGGCCAGCAGGGCTTTGGACGGAATACAGCCGACGTTCAGGCAGGTGCCACCCAAGACGGCTTCACCGGCTGGGTTGACCCACTTCTCGACGCAGGCCGTTGAGAGTCCCAATTGGGCCGCACGAATGGCGGCGATGTAGCCGGCCGGGCCGGCACCAATGACGACGACGTCAAATGACTGTGCTTGCTCTTTGGACATGGTCGCCTCTCCTTAGACTTCGAGCAGCAGACGAGCAGGATCCTCGAGCGCCTCTTTCATGGTCACCAGACCCAGAACAGCCTCGCGGCCATCGATGATGCGGTGGTCATAGGACATGGCCAGGTAGTTGATGGGGCGCACCACGACCTGTCCGTTCTCCACCACCGCACGGTCTTTGGTCGCGTGAATGCCCAGAATGGCCGACTGGGGTGGGTTGATGATGGGGGTCGACAGCATGGAGCCAAAGACACCGCCATTGGAGATCGAGAACGTACCGCCGGTGAGTTCTTCGAGCATGATCTTGCCCTCGCGAGCGCGCACGCCGAAGTCGGCAATCGTTTTTTCGATCTCAGCAAAAGTCAGCTGGTCGGCGTTGCGGATGATGGGTACCACCAGTCCACGCGGCGAGCCAACGGCAATGCCGATGTCGAAGTAGCCGTGGTAGACGATGTCATTGCCATCGACCGAGGCGTTGAGCACGGGGTATTTCTTCAGGGCTGCGACAGCAGCCTTCACAAAGAAGGACATGAAGCCCAGCTTGACGCCGTGCTCCTTCTCAAACCGCTCCACGTACTGCTTGCGCATGGCCATGAGTGGCGCCATGTTGACCTCGTTGAAGGTGGTCAGGATGGCGTTGGTCGCTTGGGACTGCAGCAGACGCTCGGCCACACGGGCCCGCAGTCGGCTCATGGGCACGCGCTGCTCGGGACGACCCTCGAGCATGGCCTCAGGGCCCAGGTTGACAGGAACAGCTGGCAGGCTGCTGGCGGCACTCGGCGCTGCTGGCAGGCTGCTGGCCACAGGGGCCTTGGGTGCGCTGGCGGCGGCGATCACATCGCCCTTGGTCACGCGACCGTCTTTACCGGTCCCTTGCGAAACGGACACACCCGTCTCGGCCATGAGCTTGGCAGCCGATGGCATGGCCACGGTGCCGGTGGTCTTCTGAGCCGCAGGCGCAGCAGCAGCTGGCGCAGCCTGAGCGGCAGCAGCTGCAGTGGCGGATGCGGCAGGCGCAGCAGCACCGGCCTTGGCCTCGGTGTCGATCTTGGCGATCAGCTCATCAGAGACCACGGTCGAGCCGTCGGCCTTGATGATCTCGGTCAGCACGCCAGCCGCAGGGGCTGGGACTTCGAGAACCACCTTATCGGTCTCGATCTCGATCAGGATTTCGTCGGCGGCGACGGCCTGACCGGGCTGCTTTTTCCATTGCAGCAGAGTGGCCTCGGCCACGGACTCAGAGAGCTGGGGGACTTTGACTTCTTTGATAGACATGATGAATAGAGCTTTCTAGATTCTGGACGTTGTCGTGACGTGTGGGTTAGATGACCTGAGCGTTTTTCAGCTTGGCAAAGGCGTTCTCGAGAAGCTCCTTCTGGCGTGCCAGGAATTTCTCGTAGTAGCCCGCCGCTGGTGAGGCCGAGGCGGGACGGCCCGCATAGCCCAGCTTCATGCCATCGGTCATGTGCTCACGCAGGTTGTGCTGAACCTGGAACCAGAAGCCCTGGTTCTGAGGCTCGTCCTGCACCCAAACGATCTCGTTCAAGTTGGCGTATTTCTTAACCTCTGCGCCAAAGACCTTGTGTGGGAAGGGATAGACCTGCTCCACACGAACAATGGCCACATCGTCGCGGCCGCGCTCTTTGCGCTGGGCGACCAGGTCGTAATAGACCTTGCCCGAACAGGCCAGCAGGCGCTTGACCTTCTTGGCATCGATGCTGGTGTCGGTCTCGCCAATCACCGTCTGGAACTTGCCCTTGGCCAAGACCTCGAGTGGCGAGGCAGCCTCTTTGTTTCGCAGCAGCGACTTGGGCGAGAAGACCACCAAGGGCTTGCGGAACTGGCGAATCATCTGACGGCGCAGCAGGTGGAAGATCTGGCCGGCCGTGGTGGGCTGGCAGAGCTGCATGTTGGTATCGGCACAGAGTTGCAAAAAGCGCTCTGGGCGAGCCGAGGAGTGCTCAGGCCCCTGCCCTTCGTGGCCGTGTGGCAGCAGAAGGGTTAGACCGCTCTGGCGTCCCCACTTGACCTCGCCTGAGGCGATGAACTGGTCGATGACCACCTGGGCGCCGTTGGCGAAGTCACCAAACTGGGCTTCCCAGATCACCAGGGTGTTGGGGTCTGCGGTGGAGTAGCCGTACTCAAAGCCCAGCACGGCTTCTTCAGAAAGCACCGAGTCGATGACCGTGAAAGGCGCCTGTCCCGGTGCGATGTTCTCCAGGGGGACATAGGTGCCCGCGTCGGTGCGTTGGCGTTTCTGATCGTGCAAGACCGCATGGCGGTGGGTAAACGTACCGCGGCCGCAGTCTTGACCAGACAGGCGAACCGCATAGCCGCTCGAAACCAAGGAGGCATAGGCCAGGTGCTCGCCCATGCCCCAGTCCACGTTCATCTCACCACGTCCCATGGCCCGGCGGTCGTTGACCACCTTCTCGACCAGCGGATGCAGGGTGAAGCCATCGGGAATGGAGGTAATGCGCTCGGCCAGGCGGCCCAGCTCGCTGGCGGGCACGGCCGTGTCGGCATCGTCGGTCCACTTCTTGTCCAGGAACGGGGCCCAGTCCACTGCGAACTTGCTCTTGTAGTTGGTGAGCACCGGTTCGCGCGTGTGGCGGCCCTCTTCCATGGCGGCCCGGTAGGCCTTGACCATGTCATCGGGCTCGTTTTCTTGGAGCACGCCCTGGGCCACCAGCTTGTCGGCATAGAGCTTGCGGGTGCCTGGGTGGGCGCCGACCGCACGGTACATCATGGGCTGGGTCAGCGATGGGGTGTCTTGCTCGTTGTGACCCAGTTTGCGGAAGCAGACCAGGTCGATGACCACGTCTTTGCCAAAGGTCATGCGGTAGTCCACGGCCAGCTGGGTGACAAAAATCACCGCCTCTGGATCGTCGCCGTTCACGTGGAAGACGGGAGCCTCGATGGACTTGACCACATCCGTGCAGTAGAGCGTGGAGCGGGTGTCGCGTGGGTCGGAGGTGGTAAAGCCGATCTGGTTGTTGATGACCAGGTGCACCGTGCCGCCGGTTCGGTAGCCGCGGGTCTGGGCCAGGTTTAGGGTCTCCATGATCACGCCCTGGCCGGCAAAGGCCGCATCGCCATGGACCAGAATCGGCAGAATCTTGTCGCCATCGGTGTCACCGCGGCGGTCTTGACGGGCGCGAACCGAGCCTTCGACCACGGGGTTGACGATCTCCAGGTGAGATGGGTTGAAGGACAGCGACAGGTGAACCGGGCCGCCCGCTGTGGTGACATCGCTGGAGAAGCCCTGGTGGTATTTGACGTCACCAGCCGGCAGGTCATCGGCATGCTTGCCTTCAAATTCGGCAAACAGATCGGCGGGCATCTTGCCCAGGGTGTTGACCAGCACGTTCAATCGACCGCGGTGGGCCATGCCGATCACGACCTCTTCGACACCCGCTTCGCCGGCCTTCTGAATGATCTCGTCCATGGAGGCGATGAAGGATTCACCACCCTCGAGTGAGAAGCGCTTCTGGCCCACGTACTTGGTGTGCAGGAAGCGCTCCAGGCCCTCGGCTGCCGTCAGGTTCTGCAGAATGGACTTCTTTTTCTGGGGCCCAAAGTCGGGATTGGTGCGGGTGGATTCCAGCCGCTCCATGATCCAGCGTCTGGCCACCGGGTCCGAGATGTACATGAACTCGGCGCCGATCTTGCCGCAGTAGGTCTCGCGCAGGGCGGCGATCATGTCGCGCAGGCTCATCTGCTCAGAACCAAAATACAGGTTGTCGGCCCGGAAAGCGGTGTCCAGGTCGGCCTCAGAAAAATCGTAGAAGGTCGGCTCGAGGTCGGGGATCGCCGGACGCTCGCGCAGACGCAGGGGATCTAGGTCGGCCCACTTGTTGCCCAGGTTGCGATAGGCCGCAATGATCGACTGGACATGGACCTGCTTTCTGGCAACAGAAAGGTCGCGCTCGGCGACCCTGGGAAGAAACTGGTTGTGTTTGGCCCGTTGGGCAAATGACTCGACGACGGGGGCATGGGCCTGGTCACGGGCATCTGGGTTGCCATCGGCCGCGGGGACGAGCTGCAGGCTGTCGAAATAAGCGCGCCACTTGTCAGAGACGGAACCGGGGTTGTCGAGATAGGCCTCGTACAGCTCTTCTACGTACGGGGCATTGCTACCGAATAGGTAGCTGTTGAGCGCAAAGCTCTTCATCATGTTGCTTCACCTTTCATGGCCGATGGCCGAAAACGATGCAGGGAATCCCTTCTACGCAGGCTGCGACGCTGCCCTTGTAGATTGCTAAGTGGTTACAATGTACCACCTCGTTCCATCTAGTGGAACCCCTCCTCGTGCGTTGCTCCAAAAAAAACAAGGGGGTCTAACGCCCCCTTTGTCCTGACTGCTTACCGCTTGGCGATGGGCACGACGTCCCGGCCAGTGTGCCCCGTGTACAGCTGACGGGGACGACCGATCTTGTACTCCGGATCGGTGATCATCTCTTTCCAGTGCGTCACCCAGCCAATGGTTCTGGCCAGGGCAAAGACGCAGGTGAACATGGAAACGGGGATGCCCAGGGCGCGCTGGACAATGCCCGAATAGAAGTCGACGTTCGGGTAGAGCTTGCGCTGCACAAAATAGTCGTCTTCCAAGGCGATCTTCTCGAGCTTCATGGCCAGCTTGAAGATGGGGTCGTTTTCCAGACCCAGCTCCTGCAGCACTTCCTTGCAGGTCTCTTGCATCAGCTTGGCGCGGGGGTCGAAGTTCTTGTAGACGCGATGGCCAAAGCCCATCAGGCGGGCGCCCGAGTTCTTGTCTTTGACGCGCTCCATGTACTCACCGACCTTGGCAACGCCACCCTCGGCTTGAATCTGCTCGAGCATTTCCAGGCAGGCCTGGTTGGCGCCACCGTGGGCGGGGCCCCACAGACAGGCCACACCCGCGGCCACGGCCGAGAAGGGGCTGGTACCGGACGAGCCGCACAGGCGAACCGTCGAAGTCGACGCGTTTTGCTCGTGGTCTGCGTGCAGGGTAAAGATGCGGTCCATGGCACGAACCAACACGGGGTTGGGCTCATATTTCTCGCAGGGCGTACCGAACATCATGTGCATGAAGTTGGCTGCATACGACATGTTGTTCTGGGGGTACATGTACGGCTGGCCGATGGAGTACTTGTAGGCCATGGACACCATGGTGGGCATCTTGGCAATCAGGCGAATAAACGAGATGTCCTGTTGCTCGGGCGAGTTGATGTCCATGCTGTCGGGATAGAAGGCTGCCATGCCACCGGTCAGGCCGGTGAGCACTGCCATGGGGTGGGCATCTCGACGGAAGCCACGAACCGCAAACTGCATAGCCTCGTGGACCATGGTGTGGTGCATGACCAGGCTCTTGAACTCCTCGTACTGCGAGGCGCTGGGCAGCTCACCGTAGTAAAGCAGGTAGCAGACTTCCAGGAACTCGCAGTGGGTGGCGAGTTGCTCGATGGGGTAACCGCGATACATCAGCTGGCCCTTGTCACCGTCGATGTAGGTCACGGTGGACTCGCACGAAGCGGTCGACATGAAACCGGTGTCATAGGTGAACTTGCCGGTCTGGGCGTAGAGCTTGCGGATGTCAATGACATCGGGGCCGACAGTGCCCGACATGATCGGGAATTCAATGGGAGGGGTGCCGTCGGTAAACGACATGGTGGCTTTGTGTTGCGTGGTCATACGCTGCTTCCTTCCTGGCTTTTTGAATAAGGTTCTGGGGGCTAGACCTGCTGGAGTTTGGCCAGGACCCCGCGGACTTCGGGCGTGTTGAGCTCACCCGGTGGCTCAACGCGAGCCAGCAGCAAGTCCATGAGGTCGTTGTCGGTGAGATCCAGCAATTGGGCCAAGCCGTCGTGGTCGTCTTGGGTCAGGCTGTCTTGGTGCTTCTGAAAAAACCGCTCGATGATCAGGTCGTTTTCCAGCAGACCGCGCCGGGCTCGCCACCGAAGACGACGAATGACGTCTTCGGGAGCAAGGTCTGCCGTGGCAAGGGCGGCAAACGGATCGGGCTGCATGGTCTTGGCTTAGACGGCCCGGCGGACCATCAACTCCTTGATCTTGCCGATGGCCTTGGTGGGGTTAAGACCCTTGGGGCAGACATCGACGCAGTTCATGATGGTGTGGCAACGGAAGAGACGGTATGGGTCTTCCAGGTTATCCAGACGCTCACTCGTGGCCTGGTCGCGGCTGTCGGCGATAAACCGATAAGCCTGCAGCAGTCCGGCGGGGCCGACGAACTTGTCGGGGTTCCACCAGAAGGACGGGCAGCTCGTCGAGCAGCAGGCACACAGCACGCACTCGTACAGACCGTCGAGCTCCTCGCGCTCCTCGGGCGACTGAAGACGCTCCTTCTCGGGCGGAGGCGTCTCGTTGATCAGGAAGGGCTTGATCGAGTGGTACTGCTTGAAGAACTGGGTCATGTCCACGATCAGATCGCGGACCACGGGCAGACCAGGCAGCGGCTTCAGAACAATCGGCTCTTTCAGGTCGCGCAGGTTGGTGATACAGGCCAGACCATTTTTGCCGTTGATGTTCATGGCATCAGAGCCACAGACCCCCTCACGGCAGGAGCGACGGAAGGCCACGGAGTCATCAAAGTCTGACTTGATGCGCATGAGTGCATCCAAGAGCATCTTGTCAGTGGGCTGCAGCTCGACTGTCAGGTCTTGCATATAGGGCTTGGCATCCTTGTCTGGATCGTAACGGTAGATCGAAAAGCGTACGGTGCGGGTCGTCATATCGATGTCCTCTGCAATTGGGCTTAGAAGGTGCGCTTTTTGGGCTGGAAGGACTCAACGGTCAGCGGCTTGAGGTTCACCGCCTTGTAGTCCAGTCGATTGCCCTCTGAGTACCAGAGCGTGTGCTTCATCCAGTTGGCGTCGTCGCGCTCAGGGAAGTCGCGGTGCGCATGCGCGCCACGGCTTTCCTTGCGGGCCTGAGCCGACACGATGGTGGCCTTGGCCGTCTCCACCAGGTTGGCTAGCTCCAGCGCCTCCACACGAGCGGTGTTGAAGACCTGGGACTTGTCGGTGATGTAGATGTTGTCCGCGCGGGCGGCCAGCTCCATGATCTTGGACACGCCTTGGCTGAGCAGCTCGTCGGTCCGGAACACGCCGCAGTAGGTCTGCATGGTGTTGCGAATGTCGTTGGCCACGTCTTGAACCCGCTCGCCTTTGCTCGAGGCATCGATCTTGGCCAGACGAGACAGCGAGACGTCTGCGCCGTTTTCCGGCAGGTCGCGGTGCTCCTGCGACTTCAGGTTGGTGCCGACAATGTGGTTACCAGCCGCACGACCAAAGACCACCAGGTCTAGCAGCGAGTTGGTCCCCAGACGGTTGGCGCCGTGTACCGAGACGCAGGCGCACTCGCCGATGGCGTATAGGCCTGGCACGACTTGGTTCTGGCCATTGGTGGTGGACAGGACCTGGCCGTGGACGTTGGTTGGAATGCCGCCCATCTGATAGTGAATGGTGGGCACCACGGGGATGGGCTCTTTGATCGGATCGACGTTGGCGAACTTGAGCGCGATCTCACGGATGGAGGGCAGCTTCTTGAGGATCTTGTCTGCACCCAAATGATCGAGCTTGAGCAGCACGTGGTCTTTGTTGGGTCCGCAGCCACGGCCTTCTTTGATCTCCTGGTCCATGGACCGAGAGACAAAGTCGCGAGGGGCCAGGTCTTTGAGCGTGGGCGCATAGCGCTCCATGAATCGCTCGCCGTTGCAGTTGAGCAGAATGCCGCCCTCGCCTCGCACGCCCTCGGTGATCAAGACACCGGCACCGGCCACACCCGTTGGGTGGAACTGCCAGAACTCCATGTCCTCGAGTGGAATGCCAGCGCGAGCCGCCATGCCCATGCCGTCACCGGTGTTGATAAAGGCATTGGTCGAGGCGGCCCAGATGCGGCCAGCACCGCCGGTTGCAAAGACCGTGGTCTTGGCTTCCAGGATCATGACCTCACCGGTTTCCATCTCTAGAGCCACTACGCCAACGCAGGCGCCTTCGCTGTCGCGAATGATGTCCAGCGCCATCCACTCCACAAAGAACTGGGTGCGGGCGCGAACGTTGCGCTGATACAGGGTGTGCAGCAGGGCGTGACCGGTCCGGTCAGCTGCCGCACAGGCGCGCTGAACAGGCTTTTCGCCCAGGTTGGCGGTGTGACCACCAAAGGGGCGCTGGTAGATGGTGCCGTCTGGGTTGCGGTCAAAGGGCATGCCAAAGTGCTCGAGCTCGTAGACCACCTTGGGGGCCTCACGACACATGAACTCAATGGCGTCCTGGTCGCCCAGGTAGTCCGAGCCCTTGACGGTGTCAAACATGTGCCAGTACCAGTTGTCCTCGCTCATGTTGCCGAGCGACGCACCAATACCGCCCTGCGCGGCCACGGTGTGAGAACGGGTTGGGAAGACTTTGGAGAGCACGGCCACGTTCAGGCCAGCCTCGGCCAGTTGCAGCGAGCAGCGCATGCCCGAGCCACCAGCCCCCACAATCACCGCATCAAAGCGACGACGGGGCAGATTCTTGGTTTGATTCGAAAGTACGTTAGCCATTAGACCCTCCAGAGCACGTCGATAACCCAAATGCCACAGCCCAGCAGCCACAGAATCGTGAAGATCTGCAGCGCCAGACGAATGCCGACGGGTTTGATGTAGTCCATCCAAATGTCGCGCACGCCAACCCAGGCGTGGTAGACAAAGGACAGCAGGGCCAACAGGGTGAAGACCTTCATCCAGGTCTGGGCAAACAGGCCTGACCAGCCGTAGTAGCCGGGTTCACTGGTGAGCAAGGCGGCCAGCACCAGCACCACGCTGTAGGCCGCCAGAACAATGGCCGTGACACGCTGGCTGAGCCAGTCGCGCAGGCCGTAATGAGCGCCGACGACGAGGCGCTTACGTCCGATGTTGTCTGTCATTACAGGGCTCCGAAGATTTTGAGGCAGGCCCAGGCGGTGACCACCAGGCTGGCCACCATGAAGCCGGTGGCCATTTTGGGGCTGGCTTCTTTGGTAATGCCGATGTGCATGTCATTGACCAGGTGCCGAATACCCCCCATGAAATGGTGGATAAAGGCCCAGGCCAGACCACAGAGAATCAGCTTGACGATGACCGAGTCGGTGACTTCGGTCAGTTGGGCATAGCTCAGTTCCGAGGTCAGGCTCAGGTCAAACACCCAGGCCAAGACCGGCAGCAACAGGAACATGGCTGCACCGCTGACGCGGTGCAATATGGACATGATGCCGGCAATGGGAAGGCGGTACGAGACAATCTGAGTGACGTGGATGTTACGGAACTGCGGACGACGTTTTTGGACGGTTTCGGCCATTCGTAACCTCTGGTTCTAATTTGAGTGCGGCCATTATAAGCCCGCCTTTTTGACACAGGCTAGGGCCAACCCTAAACTCTGGGGACTTACTCAAATTCATGTTCAGCCTTGCATTTCGCAATGCAATAAGGAGATATCCATGTCGCAAAAAGCACCCGTCCGCGTCGCAGTCACTGGAGCCGCCGGACAAATCGGTTACGCCCTCTTGTTCCGCATTGCCTCTGGCGAGATGCTGGGCAAAGACCAGCCCGTCATTCTTCAGCTGCTCGAGATCCCCGACGAGAAGGCCCAGAAGGCCCTCAAAGGCGTGATGATGGAACTCGAAGACTGTGCCTTCCCCCTGCTTGCTGGCATGGAAGCTCACAGCGACGCCATGACCGCCTTCAAGGACACCGACTATGCCCTGCTGGTGGGTGCCCGTCCTCGCGGCCCCGGCATGGAGCGGGCCGATCTGCTTGCCGCCAATGCCCAGATCTTCACCGCCCAGGGCAAGGCCCTAAACGCCGTGGCCTCGCGCAACGTTCGGGTCCTGGTCGTCGGCAACCCCGCCAACACCAACGCTTACATTGCCATGAAGTCGGCGCCTGACCTGCCGGCCAAGAACTTCACCGCCATGCTTCGCCTTGACCACAACCGCGCGGCTAGCCAGATTGCGGCCAAGACCGGCAAGCCTGTTTCGTCCATTAAGAAGCTCGCCGTCTGGGGCAACCACTCGCCCACCATGTACGCCGACTACCGGTTTGCCACCATCGATGGCGCCTCGGTCAAGGACATGATCAACGACCAGGTCTGGAACAAAGACACCTTCCTGCCCACTGTCGGCAAGCGTGGCGCAGCCATCATCGAGGCCCGCGGCCTGTCGTCGGCTGCCTCGGCTGCCAACGCTGCCATTGACCACATGCGCGACTGGGCCCTGGGCACCAACGGCGAGTGGGTCACCATGGGCATCGCCTCCAACGGCGAGTACGGCATTCCCAAAGAGATCATCTTTGGCTATCCCGTTACCTGCGCCAACGGCGAGTACAAGATTGTTGAGGGTCTGGCCATTGATGCCTTCTCGCAGGAGTGCATCAACAAGACCCTGGCAGAACTAGAAGGCGAGCGCGACGGCGTCAAGCACCTGCTGGGTTAAGGCGATCTTATGCCAGCCCTTCACCCCGATGAGGTCCTAGCCGCCACGGGTGCGGTGGCTGGCGCCTTGCCTGTCTGCGAGCATTACGCGGGCAATGAGAAGAAACTGGCCAAGGCCCTGGCCCTTCAGCAAAGCCGACACGGTGACTTCGACGTCACCATCGACCTTGAAGACGGGGCCGTGGCCGGTCAAGAAAAAGAGACCGTGGCCGCCCAGGTGGCCCTGGTCAACCAGTTCTTCAGCGATCCAGCCAATCATGTCCGCCGGCCCGACGGCAGCGCCTGTCGGTTTGGCTGCCGGGTTCATCCGTTTGATCACCCGTCCTTTGCCGACGACGTCCATGCCCTGGCGCATGGCCTGAAACATCCGCTGGCCTACATGACCCTGCCCAAGCCGGCCCACCTGGCCGAGGCCAAGCAGGCCATTGCCCATGCGGCCCAGGTCTTTCAGTCAGCCGGCAAGCCTCTGCCACCCGTGCAGGTCATGATCGAGACCCACGGGGCCCTTCGTGATGTCTTTGCCCTGGCCGAGCTACCCGAGGTGCAGATGATCTCGTTTGGCCAGATGGACTTCACCAGTGCCCACAACGGCGCCATTCCGGCCAGTGCCATGCGCAGTCCGGGTCAGTTTGACCACGTGCTCATGCGTCGGGCCAAGGTGGAGTTATCAGCCGCCTGCCATGCGGCGAGCATCACGCCAACCCACGGGCCCACGGTGGATTACAACGATGTCGAGCAGACCCGCAGCGACGCCCAGCGGGCCAAAGACTTTGGCTTTCTGCGCATGTGGAGCATTCACCCGGCCCAGATCGAGCCGATTGTCTCGACCTTTGCACCTGGTCAAGACGAGATCGAAGAGGCCGCCAACCTGCTGCTCGCGGCCCAGGCCGCTGACTGGGGGCCTATTGCCTTTGGCGGCAAGCTTCACGACCGTGCCAGCTATCGCTACTTCTGGTCGCTGCTCAAGAAAGCCCACAACATGAGCAGGCCCATTCCGGCCCAGGCCACCGAATCCTTCTTTAATCCTCTTTAAAAACCTCTGGAGACAGCCATGTCGACTTTTCTGCAAACCTACGATGCCCACGTTAAAGAGCGCGCCGCGCTTGGCATTCCTCCCCTGCCCCTGACTGCTCAGCAGACCGCTGAAGTCATTGAGCTGCTCAAGAACCCACCGGCCGGCAAAGACGCTTTTCTGTTCGACCTGCTGACCCATCGGGTCCCTCCTGGCGTGGACGATGCCGCCAAGGTCAAGGCCAGTTTCCTGGCTGCTGTGGCCCATGGTGACTTCAAGGTTGGCCTGATCTCTAAGGCCAAGGCCACCGAGCTGCTTGGCACCATGGTGGGCGGCTACAACGTCAAGCCCCTGATCGATCTGCTCGACGATGCCGAAGTCGCCAGCATCGCAGCCGAAGGTCTCAAGCACACCCTGCTCATGTTTGATGCCTTCCACGACGTGGCCGAGAAGGCCTCCAAGGGCAACGCCCAGGCCAAGGCTGTCATGCAGAGCTGGGCCGACGGCGAGTGGTTCACCAAGAACCCCGAAGTACCCCAGAGCATCACGGTCACCGTCTTCAAGGTGCCTGGCGAGACCAACACCGATGACCTGTCCCCAGCGCCCGATGCCTGGAGCCGTCCTGACATTCCCATGCACGCCCTGGCGATGCTCAAGAACACCCGTCCTGATGCGGCCTTCAAGCCCGAAGAAGACGGCAAGCGCGGCCCCATTCAGTTCATCGAAGACCTCAAGAAAAAAGGCCACCTGGTCGCCTATGTGGGCGATGTGGTCGGTACCGGTTCTTCTCGTAAATCCGCCACCAACAGCGTGGTCTGGATGACCGGCAAAGACATTCCCTTTGTGCCCAACAAGCGCTATGGCGGTGTGACCCTGGGCAACAAGATCGCGCCGATCTTCTTCAACACCCAAGAAGACTCTGGCTGTCTGCCCATCGAGGTCGATGTCGGCGGCCTGGAGATGGGCGATGTGATCGAGGTGCGCCCCTACGAGGGCAAGATCGTCAAAGATGGCAAGACCGTGGCCGAGTTCCAACTCAAGAGCGACGTGCTGTTCGACGAGGTTCGCGCAGGTGGTCGTATCAACCTGATCATCGGCCGCTCGCTGACTGGCAAGGCCCGTGAGTTCCTGGGTCTGCCCGCCTCAACCCTCTTCCGTCTGCCCCAGTCCCCTGCGGACTCTGGCAAAGGCTTCACCCTGGCCCAGAAGATGGTCGGCCGCGCCTGTGGCCTGCCCGAGGGCAAGGGCGTTCGCCCCGGCACCTATTGCGAGCCCAAGATGACCACCGTGGGTTCTCAGGACACCACCGGCCCCATGACCCGTGATGAGCTCAAGGACCTGGCTTGCCTGGGCTTCTCGGCCGACATGGTCATGCAGTCCTTCTGCCACACCTCGGCCTATCCCAAGCCTGTGGACGTCAAGACCCACCGCGAGCTGCCCCACTTTATGAGCGATCGTGGTGGTGTGGCCCTGCGTCCGGGTGATGGCGTGATCCACTCCTGGCTCAACCGTCTGCTGCTGCCCGATACCGTTGGCACGGGCGGTGACTCTCACACCCGCTTCCCCATTGGCATCTCCTTCCCCGCTGGCTCGGGACTGGTCGCCTTTGGTGCGGCCACCGGTGTGATGCCTCTTGATATGCCCGAGTCTGTGCTGGTGCGCTTTAAGGGCAAGATGCAGCCCGGCGTCACCCTGCGTGACCTGGTGCATGCCATTCCGCTCTATGCGATCAAGGCCGGTCTGCTGACCGTCGAGAAAAAGGGCAAGAAGAACATTTTCTCGGGCCGCATTCTGGAGATCGAGGGTCTGCCCGACCTGAAGGTGGAGCAGGCCTTTGAGCTCTCCGATGCCTCGGCCGAGCGCTCGGCTTCTGGCTGCACCATCAAGCTCAACAAAGAGCCCATCGCCGAGTACCTGCGTAGCAACATCGTGCTCATGAAGAACATGATTGCCAACGGCTACCAAGACCGTCGCACGCTGGAGCGTCGGATCAAGAGTGTCGAAGCCTGGCTGGCCAAGCCCGATCTGCTCGAGGCCGACAAAGACGCCGAATACGCCGCTGTCATCGAGATTGACCTAGCCGACATCAAAGAGCCCATCGTCTGCTGCCCCAACGACCCGGACGACGCCAAGTTCATGTCCGAAGTCTCGGGCACCAAGATCGACGAGGCCTTTATTGGCTCTTGCATGACCAACATCGGTCACTTCCGTGCCGCAGCCAAGGTCCTCGAGGGCCAGCGCGACATTCCGGTTCGTCTCTGGGTGGCGCCTCCCACCAAGATGGACCAGAACGAGCTGACCAAAGAGGGCTACTACAGCACCTTCGGTCAGGCCGGTGCGCGTACCGAGACCCCGGGCTGCTCGCTGTGTATGGGCAACCAGGCTCAGGTTCGCGAGGGCGCCACGGTCATCTCGACTTCCACGCGTAACTTCCCCAACCGTCTGGGCAAGAACACCAATGTGTTCCTGGGCTCAGCCGAGCTCGCTGCGGTCTGCTCCAAGCTGGGTCGCATTCCGACGGTGGCCGAGTACCTGGAGCACACGGGGGTTGTGACCGCAGCCGCCTCGGAGGTTTACCGCTACATGAACTTCGATCAGATTCAGGAATACGCGGAAACGGCCAAGGGTGTTACCGTCTAAGGATGAAAACCTCTCCATCGTCTCGTCGCGGTCGTGCCTCTCGTGAGGCCGACCGTTTGGTTGAACTGGCCGAAGGCCTGGCCCAGTCGGGCAGTCGGGCCGAAGACCATTTCTGGGAATCCCGCCTAGACGGCGAGATCGATGCCTTGCTTCAGAACAACGATGAGGGCAGCCTCAACGCTGCCCTGGATCGTCTGGCAGACCGCGAGTCGCGCGCCTACGAAGAACTGGCCGATGCCATCGAGGGCCGGGTGGAGCATGTCTTGGTTCGCAGTTCCGATGGCCAGCGTGACGTCCTGCTGTTTGCCGCACCGGTGTTGGCGTGGTCACGCATGCCTCTGCCCACCCGCGTGCTCGGGACCAAGATCACCGAGGAGATTCGTCAGGCTCTCAAGGCCCATGTCTTTGCCGATGACACCGATGTCGTCGTGGCCGATTATTTCTTCTCGCCCGATCAGCTGCCCGAGAGTTTTGGCGAGACAGCGGAGTTTCGTACCAGCCTGATGTCGCACCTGTCCGATGGTCGACTGCCGGTCGACACCGGATCCCTAAACGAGACCGCTCAGTTCCTGGCCGACCAGCGATACATCTTGGGTGTGGTGGCCGGACCCGCTGGCAAAGCCCTGTTCAAGTGGCAAGAGGGCATGGTCAACCGCGAAGAGGTCCACGCCGCCTGGAACCAGGCCGTGGAGAAGAGTCTGGGTGAGCTGCTGCCGGCCTGTGGGTTTGAGCCCATGCTGCCGCGGGCCTACTACGTGGCCTGCCGGGATGCCGACAGAGCCGCCCGTCCCTTCAGCATCTCGGCCTCCGTGGCCTTTCTGTGCACGACGCTCAGCATCACCCCGAACAATCTGGTGGCCACCATTGCTGGCTGCTACAACCGCCAACTCGAGGAATACCGGATTGGCTTTCAGGTGGCCGACGAAGAGGAAGTCATTCACGGCATTGTCTGGCCCCTGCTGGGTGCCGAGGATGAGATGAGCGACGTGATCGAAGAGGTTGAGACGGTACTCAAGGACTCCGGCCTGGTCCGCATCGAGGTGCTGCGCCAGCGCATGCCCATGGAGTACTGCGACGATTGTGGCGCACCGCTCTACCCCAACACCGAAGGTGAGATGGTTCACGCTGAGCTGCCAGAGACTGGTGAGCCTTCAGGCGCTCACCTGCATTAAGTCATGAGCCACCACCGCGGCCCCGTCTCGGTTCAGCTGCGGTGTTACCAGCTGCTGTTTGGCAAAGAGCCAGGCGACAAGGCCCGAGTGGCCCTGGAGTGGGTCATTCTGACGATGATTGTGGCCAGCATTCTGACCATTATTCTGGAGTCGGTCCCAGCGCTACACACCAGCTACGCCCGGGCCTTTCATGCCTTCGAGGTCTTTTCGGTTGCGTTCTTTTCGATTGAGTACTTGTTCAGGCTCTGGTGTGCGCCGGCTGGCCGAACCCACCTAACCCCCACTCGGGCTCGACTGAAGTATGTCTTGAGCTTCCACGGGATCATCGATCTGTTGGCGATTCTGCCCTTCTACCTGCACGTCTTTGGCCTGGATCTGGATCTGCGGTTCATGCGGGCGGTGCGGATGCTGCGGGTTCTGAAGATCAGCCACTACAACACGGCCCTGGAAGACCTGTTCAGCGCCATCTATGACGAGCGGCGGTCTTTTGTCTCGGCTCTGTACATTCTGGCGATTGCCATCTTGTTGTCGGCCTGTCTGGCCTACACGGTTGAACACCAGGCTCAGCCGCAGCACTTTGGCAGCATTCCCGCCGCCATGTGGTGGTCGATCGTGACGCTGACCACACTGGGTTATGGCGATGTCTATCCAGTGACCATTGCGGGCAAGGTGCTTGGGGCGATTACGGCCTTGCTCGGCGTCTGCACCGTGGCCTTGCTCACCGGTATTGTGGCCAACTCATTTGCCAACCAGATGGCGCGTAAGCGGGCGATCTTTGAGTCCGAGGTTCACAAAGCTCTGTCCGATGACCAACACATTGACGAGGAAGAGCAGGAGATCCTAGAGCGCCTGCGGATTAAGTTTGGCCTGACCCACGAGCATGCCAATGCCATTACCAAGCGGGTGCTAGAAGAGTCTAAGGGGCGGGGTCACCACCCGCACCCTTAGAAGGTCTGCTTAAAGCGCACCTCGATGCTTCGGCCATCGGCGGGGGCGACGCCCCAGGTCTCGGCAAAATCAAAGTACTGGTGATCAGCCAGGTTGCGAATCCAAAAAGACAGCTCCTGGGTCTTGTTGGCGATGGCATAGCCTGCGTCCACGACGACCCGCTCAGGGATCTTGCTGGAGCTGTTGGCGTTGTCGCCGTTTTTGAACATCTTGCCGCGGTGATTGGCCAGCATCTGGAATTGCCCCGCGGTGGACTGATAGGTCAGCGCCACCCTGGCCAGGAGATTGGGGACCATGGGGACCAGGTTGTCCTTGTTGGACCCAGAGTCAATCTTGGCTTGGACCCGATCGACCGAGGCTCGCCAAGCCCAGCCCTTGCTGATCCGTCCCGTTCCTTCTAGTGACAAGATCACGCGAGTGGTGTCGTATAGATTGGTGTTGCAAGAGACGTTGACGCCGGCGCAGTCGGTCAGCTCACCGATCTCATCTAAGATCTTCAGGTAGCGAAGACCGGCCCGTAGCCTTGCGCGACTGCCCTTGTAATCAAGCGAGGTCTGAGCCTCTTGAGAGCGCATGGCCTTTACGCCGGAATAGATGTCCAGAGGCGCATAGGGCGATGTCGCCTGGTAAGTGAAGAGTTGATCCGCATGCGGAAAGGCAAACGAGGACTGCAGGCTATAGCGCAGATCCATCCCGCCGATGGGTGTTAGGCCACCCAACGACCAGCCATTGAGGTTCTCATTGGATTGCTCAGCCGTAGCACCACTGGTGTTGTAGAAGCGGTTTTCCATCTGCTGCTGCCGCACACCCAGGTTCAGCAGACTGCTGCCAGCAGGCGCCTCTAAGTTCACAAATCCCGCTGTGGAGGTCTGGGTGACGCTGGCCCTCTGAGAACGATTAGAGGCAGACTCCGCATCAAAGTACTCCAGTCCCGCGACGATTCGACTTGATCCCAGCCTAACGAGCGATGACAACTCAAAGGTGTCGCGATCATTGTCGTAGATGTTCCAGGCCTCGCTTCTGGAGCTCTCCTTGGACCACCTGGATTTGATCTCTGATCCGTCGGCGAGTGGATAGGCCCAGCTCAGGTCGGTGTTCACACCACGCCGCTTGAACCGCGTCAGGCCGTTGCTGCTGGACTGCGGGTTGGCCTGAAACGTGGCCAAACTAACGGCGGAGGGCTGGTTCACATTCTCATAGGTACTGCGAAGGTCTAGACCGAATGTGCCAAACGGTGTCAGTTGACCGAGGCCCACCTGAAGGCTCTTGATGGTCTGGTCGGCATCCTCTCGATAGCCGGCCGTCTTGGCCTGCTGGGCAGCAATCTGTAAAGAGGTCTGCCCGGCCTTCTGGCTGGTCTGAACGCCAACCACCCGAGTGCCAAAGCTACCGAGTGTCACCGTGGCCGAACTGTATCCCGGTGCGCGCTTGGTGATGATGTTCACCACGCCGCCCAGGGCACGGTCTCCAAACAAGACACCACCGCCCGCCTTGCGGACCTCGATGCGCTCAATGGCATCCAGTGGCACCTGGCCCCATCGAATGGTGGCGCCATCTATGTCGTTCATACGCACGCCATCGACCAGCACCAGGGTGCGTTGGACACTGGCTCCACCTAGATAGCCCAGGTCAAAGCTCGCGTCTGCACCGAGCCGGCCGTACTGTCGGGTGAGCAAGCCCCCGGAGACCTGGTCTAATAACTCGGTGATGTTGGCCGTACCGCTGGCCTCAATCTGCTGGCGGTCGATGACATCGACGATTGCGGTGGCCTGGCCTTTCGGTTCCTCGAATTTACTCGCCGTCACCACCACTGGATCCAAGGTCTGGACGGACTGAGCCTGTGCGCAGCCGAACGTAGCCGAAACTGCCAACGCCAGCGCAACTGGTTTGGTTTTCAATGTGTACCCTTCCCGGCCGCCCCAACCCCGAAGCGACAGACAACGTCAACGACTGTGGCCGGTATCCAGGCTCGGGCCCAGGTGCATTCGCACCGCTTTGCTCGCCTTCCCAGTGAGGTGACTCACCAGTGGCTGATCCTGTTGGGCAGGATCCTGAGCAGAGACAAAGCCCTGACTGTTTCGGGGGAAGCGCTGGATTCTCACCAGCTTCCCGTTTAACTCGCGTTAGACGAGCACCAACAGACGGTGTCTACAAATGTAGACAGCCAAAAGTATAAACCCGGGAGTGACTACTAGAGAAGAATTGGTCGGGGCGAGATGATTCGAACATCCGACCCCTTGCACCCCATCAAGCCCTTTGTCCCCGTCAGGACGCCGTCGACAAGACCCCGCAGACGAGAAATCACTGAAAAAACCGTGAGTTAAGCAGATTTGCTGTCTCAAGTTGTTTTTCTAGATTTCAATGAATCCTCGAAGAAGTTGTACCCAATCTTGTACCCAAACCAGGGCAAAACGTGAATCGGAGGAAATGATGGCAAAGCTAACCGAACTCGCTGTACGTAACGCAAGGATCCCCATCGGCTCGACAAAGACGGAGATGTTGCTCTCGGATGGGGATGGCTTGAACCTGCTAATCAGAAACCCAAACACCAGGAAGACTTGGCTGTTTCGGTATACCCGCTTAGGAGGTGCCCACAAGCTTCACATCGGCGCCTACCCAAGTGTCAGCCTCGCCGTCGCCCGAGAGGCAGCGAACGACCTCAGACGGCTCTTAAGGCAGGGGCTAGACCCGATCGACGAGCGTGAGAGGGAAGCAAAGGCGCTGAGGGAGGCAACGGCTGCCCGCGAGGCCAAAATCACCGTCTCTGACCTCTTCAACCCAGAGACTCGTTGAGACGAATTAACTGGTTGAAAGATCAGTTTTACGTGGAGAGCTACGCAGGCCCAGGGATATTTGCGTATTTTTTCCACGAGACGACTGCAACCCTTATTCCAGAAGCCTGCTGTAAAGCAAACCCCTAAGTCCCAACCGGGGGTGGCGGCCAGACGGGTAGCCATCCCCCTATTCCTACAATCCGATTTGTCTATCTCACCAACTTTAAGCCAAGGTGATTAGGGTAACTATGTCGACAGATCGTGCCGGTATGTATGGGTCTCTTGGTGGTACTTGCATAGGTATTGAGAACAATCCAAGGACTAGCCTCCAAATGAACCACCTTTACTATGAAGACTACTAGTAATGCCACTACCTAACATAAGGAAGGAAACTACGAGACAGTGCTCCGTACTCACCAAGCGCACCGGACTCCCTTGTCGGAATCCCGCTGCATAAGGTTGCTGCGCCTGTCGGATGCATGGAGCCCATCGCTCTAGGAATGTCCTGAAAGGTGTGAATCATTCCCGCTATATCCATGGGGGATCAACCCGGGCGACCAAAGAGCGAGCGTCAGAGGTGTCCAGCCGACTTCATAATCTCAGGCAGCTTGGTGAGCTACTTCAGCTGTTTACAGGCAAAACCGGCATCGCAGGTAGACGTCCCCGGGGGGCACTATGAGGCAACCATACTACCCAACCAAGAGAGACCAAGACTACCCGCAATGTGGTCAAAGATTGCTAGAGAGAAAACTCTATCGAGATACCGATGCCGTATAGCCCGAAACGCGGATACTGCGTCTGCGGCGAATTACCAAAACTCATCGCTGGCAAGCTTCTGTAAAAAATGTACCCATTGAGAACACTTGAATCACTCAGTGGCCTCTGAACAACCGCTTTTGCCTGCCATGCGAACCCAGTGGAATCGCCACCTTTTGGACACCCACACTCATTAGAAAAGATGGGACCGTCAGTAACGGAAAGTCTAGCCAAACCAATCCCAAGCCCGGCCAGATATCTGTAGTTGTCTCTCTCTGAGACCCGCTTTAGATAATTAAGAAACAGTACTTCCGCACTCAGATCACCTGAAGCCGGCATAGCCTGAAAGAACGTTACATACTGCCTTTTAAACGATGTGGAAAACAACTCGATTTCGAGTCGGTGAAATTCCTGCTTCCTATCCTCATCCTCTGATATCCATTGCCTGCCTAGCGCTAGACCCCAACCTCTTCCACGATCAATAGTCGTCGTCCCTGTTGCAGAGATCCCAGAACCCAAATCCACAGTGGGCCCCTGGAAATTTGACAACTTAGAGGCTTCGAGGGCTCCCTGAACGTAGACGAACTCCTGATCAAGCATTATCGGAGCGGCTATTGCACCCGAAAACTGAACAACCCCAAAAAAAGCCAAAAGGCCCGTAATTAATCTCTTACGCATAAAAATAGCCTTCGGAGCCAACCAATGTAATGATGTTAACGTCCTGCGTAGAGGCGAAAATTTCGCCGTAATCCTTGTAACCCATCTCCGTCAGATTCCTCTCAGCAGCCGCTTCTTCACTCAAAATTTCAGTTAGCCCTTGAGTGTTCATATAAAGATGCAAATCAAAAGCTCCTTGCCCCACAGCGGCGACATAGCCGAAGTCGACAGATGTGATTTCTTGAAAACATGCATAAGGTGTCGCGACGCCCTCTGGGGCATAAAAATAATCTTTGGTAAACGGATTGAAGTACCCCTTTAACTTTAGTAGGCCCTCGGAAAAATCAGGTGCGGCATAAAAGTCAATTCCAGTTATGTCGTCCGTTGCGTCCGTTCTGAGGAACGTATCACCCCAAGCTGTTCGCTCTGCATAAAACGCAAAATCATCAAATGCGGCCAAAGCCCCAGGATCGACGACAACTCCGTTAGCAATACCGTCCTCGTCACCAGGGCCGCCATCAGTCAAGGTGAGTAACACGCGATCTACCAAGCCGTCACGATTCGAATCGATTAGAACGGCACCATCACCAGTCCCCTCAAGAGAACTGACGTTTGTAAAGTCGACCCACTCATTGGTTTGGGAGTTAAATTTGATGTAGCTAGTGGCCTTAACACCTGTCGGCAAATCGATTACGGCTTGAACCTGTAGCCCCTCCCTGTCGGAATCAGTATCCAACAGAACTTGGGAGTCTTGGGATGTCAACGAGAATTGAAATAGTGGCGTCACCGCAGTGAAACCCTCAGGGGTAGGCGTTTCCGGAAGGGCTTCTACAGACAAGTCCGCCAACTGAGCGTTACTATTCAACGACGCTGACGCTCCAAGATTACCGCGATCTAGCGAACCAGCAATAACCGCCCCAAATGATTCCTTCGGAGCCTCTTTCCCCTGAGAAAAAGCCTCGAGAGACAAAAGCGGTAACTGGGCAACGTTGTTTTGTTCCCAATCTTTGACACCATCCCGGTTAAAGTCTCCGCCGTTAGCAGCAAGCTCAACTGATGGTGCAACACCATCTCTATCAGTCACGATTGTGATGGTCACGGGTGACTCTCCGACGACCACGCCGTTCTTATCTAGAACTTGAGACTTAAATGTGTAAACGCCATCGTCTAGTAAACCCGGGGAAATATTGGAAACCCCTGATTGAATCTCGTCCGCTGAAACGCCCTTGGAAGAGACGACTCCGCCCTTTGAGTCCAAAAGCCTAACTGTACGATCCGCCTGCAAAAGATCTCCGGCATTGACGGAGATATCTGGATCGATTACCTTCGTGACACGATCTCGATCTCCCGTATCTGACTGAGGATCAAGATCCGCAGCGATATTTCGAGGAGACGTGGTGTCGCCCCCACCACCACTATTTCCCGGGGGATCCGCAAAGTCGATGACCAAGTCAGACTTAGAGTAATTGGTGACATTCGAAGCGGTACCTTCGGTTGTAAAGGCCCCGTCAGCAAACGTCACCGTCAGATTGCTAATGTCTTGCGCATTGGCGTGGGCAGCAGCATTGCCCGTCAGCGTGACGCTAACCTCAGTGTTGCTAACCCTCGTAAAACTCGCAGTCAACCCAGCCGGAACGTTAGAAGCACTGACCTTGCTGCCGCTCACAACCCCAGCAGCAAAAGTATCCCCCGTCAGCGTTATCGTAATGGTCGTACTGATCGAACCATCGTTCGCATTGCTCTCA